>JANQES010000036.1 GCA_028278205.1 Rhodothermales bacterium | reverse complement strand
GGAGATCCGGATTGGCGATAACGGGCCGGGTATCCCTAAAGATTTTCGAAAGAAAATCTTTGAGCCCTTTTACACGACCAAGCCGACGGGTGAGGGCACAGGGCTGGGCCTGTCGTTGAGCTACGACATCATCACGCAGGGCCACGGCGGGACGATGACGGTAGACAGTGAAGAGGGCGAAGGCGCGACGTTTGTCGTAAGTTTGCCTGGTTCTCCGGCGTCCTAAGTGCAATCAAGGAGGAAATACGCAGTAAGCGATCCCGTCAAGTCACAAAAACTCCCTTGATTGCACTTAGCGGCATCGAGTATGCGCATCCTCAGGAGATGAGATCATGGATTGGTTTCTGCTTCAGCCCTTCTCCGTCCTGGCCTTAACGCAGGTGGTGTTGCTCTTCATCGTCGCGCTCTACCTGTTGAGTATCAAGCGTAAGACACGGGGCACGTGGTTGCTGGCCCTCGCCTTCGGGCTTCTCGGCCTGGCGTGGGTGCAACTCCTGCTGGGGCTTACGGTAACGGTCTCTTTGGGCTTCGAGATAGATCCCTTCGACGACTTCGCCATCCCGCTTCTTTTATACGTCCTTCTTCATTTTGCCTATGCGTTTGTCTATAACCCCTTTCCGCGTGAATCGCGCATCGTGCTGACAGGGGCCGGGTTTCTGGTGGGAGCCAACGCCGTGTATCAGATCTACCGGATGATCACGTTCGCGCCCGTACCGGAGAGCGGCATGTTGGGTGTCGAAGTGGCGAATTTCTTGTTGATCCTGGGAAGCCTGATCATCTACCTGCGCAAGTGGGCGCGTCTCGCCAGGGGCATCGATCTGGATCGGCACGAGCGCCCCGGCACGGATCCGGCAAAGCAGAAGGACAAAGCAAGGAAGGCCGTCCGTGCTTTTGCCCTTTTGTCGGTAGGCCTGTTGCTATTTAGCTTGCGCGGGGTGTGGGTAACAGCCACTGTGATATGGCCGGCACTGGGTACGCCGTCGCCCTTCATGGCGATCGTCAATCTCCCCGGCACCGTGTTGTTTTTCCTTGTGTTCGTGGTGGTCTACATCAATCACATGCCCGAACCCACCACGGTGCAGGCCAAGATCATCGGCCTGTCGCTGGCGACACTGCTGGCCGTGTTGGGCATTGCCGACGTGGCGCTCTTTTCGGAGGCGGCTCTCCAACACGAGGCTACGGCCTTGCTCCCCCATCAGCAAACCCTCCGGTTCGAACCCGACGGGCAAGGAGGCTATCGCGTGGCACACGTCCCCTTCCGCTTCGACCCGGACCTGGGCGACAACCTGCGCCTGGGCCCGGAGACGGAAACCCGCGTGTCGCTGGGCTTTGCCTTCCCCTTCTCTGGGACGCAGTGGCAGGAGATGTACGTCGACTCGAACGGTCTGGTCAGCTTCGGGGCGCCTTACCTGAGTCGTCAAATTGATGATTTCTATCGGGATGAACAGCCGAAGATCGCTCCGTATTACCGGTCGCTCGTTCCCCTGGCGACGCGTCGTAGCGGCGTCTTCTACAAGCGCGAGGCCGGCAAAGTGACGGTGACGTGGTTTCTCGTCTGGGAGACCCTCAGCGGCGGCCCCAATCGCAATACGGTTCAACTGGTGCTGTACGAGCGCGGCGCCATCGATTTTGTATATGAACGGGTGGATGCGCCCTTCGATGGCCGCGGCGATGGGTTGCGTGGCCTGCGCCCCGGCGGTGCGATGCCGCCGGTGGAGCCGGTTCGTTTTACCGAATTACCCCCCGAAGCCGTGACCCTCTCCGGCCTGCAAGCCGGGCGCTCCCTCCGGTTTGAACCCACCGGCGACGGCGACTACCGGCGCACGCCGATCCCCTTCGAGTTCGATCCGGATCTGGGCGATGACCTCCGCCTGGGCGATGACACCAATGCCGAAATCACGCTCGATTTTTCATTTCCCTTCTATGAGAACCAGTGGCGGGAGGCCCACGTCAGCGCCAACGGGGCGGTAGCCTTCGGGGGGCCTATCAATCCACCGGATTCCGTGTTCTTCAGGCCCCTGCGGGATTTCTTTAACGCGCAGCCGAAGATCGCGCCGTTTTTTGTGGATCTGAATCCGATGCAGGGCGGCGGCGTCTTCCACAAGCGCGAGGCCGGCAAGACCACGATTACGTGGCATCGGGTTCCGCTGTTGGGTACACCCTTTATCAGCACCGTACAACTGGTGCTGCATCAGCGCGGTGCTATCGACTTTGTCTATGAGCGGGTCGGGGTGCCGTTGTACGGGGCGGCGTACTGGGGCTTGTATCCGGGGGATGCCCGCCCGCGTGCCGATGTGGCCGATTATCTGTTCGACCTCAACGCCTACCCAACGCCCGCCGGCGCAACGCTGGTCGAGGATTTTAATCTCGTGTACCGTCGGTTCGTCCATGCGAAGATCGTTCCGCTGGCTTATATGGTGATCGTGAGCACCTTTTTTATCCTGGGTGTTTTTCCGCTCTTCTTCCGCACCAGCCTCATCAAGCCCCTGCAGGCGCTTCTTCAGGGCGTCCGCCGCGTCGATGAAGGCGACCGCGAGGCCCGCGTGCCCGCGCGTGTCAACGACGAGTTGGGCACGCTCGCCCGCAGTTTTAATGAGATGACCACCTCGCTCAAAACCGCCGAAGAACAACTGCGGGCCTACGCCGAAGGCCTCGAAGAAAAAGTCGCCGAGCGTACGAAAGATCTCCAGCAGGCCCTCCATCATCTCACCGAAGCGCAAGATCAACTCATCCTCGCCGAAAAAATGGCCTCGCTCGGACAACTGACCGCCGGCATCGCCCACGAAATCAAAAACCCGCTCAACTTCGTCAACAACTTCGCCCAACTCTCCATCGAACTGGCCGACGAACTCGAAGAGGAGATCGGCGCCCGCGAGGACAGGCCGGTCTCGGAAATCCGGGAAGACCTGGCCGAGATCCTGGAACATCTCAAGCAAAACGCGGCCAAGATCCGCGAGCACGGCAAGCGCGCCGACGGCATCGTCCAGAGCATGCTGGAACACTCGCGCGGGGGCGAGGGCGAGCGCCGCGCCGTCGATGTCAACGCGTTCGTCGAGGAGTACGTCAACCTGGCCTACCACGGCATGCGCGCCTCGATGCCCAATTTCAACGTGACGATTGAACGCGACTTCGACGAGGCTGCCGGTTTAGTCGAGATGACGCCGCAGGAGATCGGGCGAGTTTTCATCAACCTCTTGAACAATGCCTTCTACGCCGTCCATCAGAAAGCCGCCGCCCTCGACGGCTCCTACGCGCCCACTGTTTCTGTTTCGACGCGGCGTGCGGAGGAGGCCGTGGAGATCCGGATTGGCGATAACGGGCCGGGTATCCCTAAAGATTTTCGAAAGAAAATCTTTGAGCCCTTTTAC
>JANQES010000018.1 GCA_028278205.1 Rhodothermales bacterium | reverse complement strand
AAGACCGTCAACGTCGGGTTCTCTTCGACCCACGTCCGGGCCTGTTGCCGGGCTTTCTCCATGTCTAGCTCAGAGAGTTCGTGGCGCAGCTTCGAGACGGCCTCGTTGAGTTCGTTCTTGGCCCGTTCATAGGTCGCCGCGATCTCGTCGGTCTTGTCTGCGGTTGCTTCCGGGGCGGCAGCTTCGGGGCTTGCCGCTTCGGGGGTCGCTGCTTCGGGCGCGGTGCCGTTGGCGGCCTCTTGCGCAGCCTCTTGCTCCATCGCCTCGGCTTCTTCAGCCTGTTCGTTTTTCTCGTTATCTGCCATGGTTGTGCCTTCTATTGACGGTGAGAATTTTGCTCAGTCTTGCGGATGCGCGGCCCTGGTAGGGGTCATTGGTCACTGGTCATTGGTCACTGGTTCATGATGAAACACCAGTGACCAGTGACTAATGACCAGTGACTACTCAATCCCGCATCATCGCGCCGATGAAGACGCCCAGCGCGAAGGCGCCCAGCATGGCGAGCGTCTGGTTCTGCTCTACCCACTCCAGCGCTGCCGCCATCACCGCCGCCGGATCGGGCGCCTCGGCGAGGCCATCATCACGATGGGTGAAGTTGTCATGGACGCCCACCTGGGGGTCTGCGGTCTCCGGGTTTCCGTTCATTGTTCTGATCAGGGGCTTGGATTAATCCTGTCCGAGGAGCACGCCGATGACGCAGCCCAGGGCAAAGGCGCCCACCACAAAGCCGAACGGGTTCTGGCGCACGGTGTCCTGGCTCGTGGCGTAGACCGCGCGCGCCTGCTCCGTGAGTTGGGTCGCCGTCTCAGCCAGCTTATCGTACGACTCCGCCGCTGCAAACTGGAGTTGCTGAAGCCGGTCTTGCAAGTCTGCGCCGTCGGGGCCTGCATCGGTGGGAGGGGCGGCTTCGGGTTCAGCTTCGGAAGAAGCCGCTTGTTTTTTCGCCATAACAACCTCGGGGATAGTTCTTTGTGCCTGGGGCCTGGTTCTTTGCGTTTTTCAGAAGAGGCAATGCTGCCGGGAAATAAAGCACAAAGAGCGAGGCCCAAACAACGTGCATCATAACCTAATAATAACGTTCCAGGGTTCATCCGCAAAAAGAGTTATGATGAATCTTAAAATCCTGGGTACGCGAGGCGGCCTTTTTTTGAATTGCAATAACAGCTATTGACCGGCTCCAAAATCGTGACGATCTCTCGAAGCGCCAAAAAAGCGGTGCTTCTCTGGGATCAAAACGCAACGAGGATGTTATATTAATCTCGGTTTTGATCTTTTCAATAACGGAGATTCAACGGCTATGCGGAGTAAAAAGGCACGCGCTTTCCGCCGGATGGATACTAAGAACGTGCCTTGAATCGTCTCTACAGGGGGCGCGGTGTTACTCTTGGCGTGAACCTTACGTTATAAAGGATAGACCAGCCCTTTTTGTGAGCCGGAGAAGATGAGCCGGAGAGTCTAAGAGTCGGGGAGTCGGGGAAAAAATCACCGGCTCCCCGACTCCCCGGCTCGCCGAGTCAGAAAATCCTTCATTTTATGACTGTGCCAACCCGCCGTGTATCCCCCCTGCCCTGGCGTGCCGTGTTATGGGCGCCGGCCTTTTTGCTTGTGGCGCTGATGGCCGCACCCAGCGCAGCCCAGCGCGTGCCCGAACGGCCCGAACAGGTGTTCTCCGACGCTTACAAGCTCTACGCCGACGAGTTCTACGAGCAAGCCATCGTCCGCTTCGACGCGTTTCGCCGGGCCTATCCGGAGCACATCAACGCCGCCGAGGCGCTGTATTATCAGGCCGAGGCCTCGCTGGCTGCCGGCCACGTAGAGCAGGCTGTGACGCTCTTCACGCAATTCCGGCAACGCTACCCGACGCATCCGCTCGCCTTTCAGGCCAGCCTCGCCCTCGGTCAATATTTCTTCGAATCGAAACGCTATGCGCGGGCTATCGAGACGCTGGCCGCCGTCCTGACCGACGATCCGCCCCCCGAGATCGGCGCGCGATCACTTTACTGGATGGGCGAGTCGTCGCGCCACCTCGGACGCATCGATCAGGCGCTCCGCTATTACCAGCAGGCGGCGGATAATTATCGATATACCGAAACGGCGCCTATCGCGCTTTATGCCGTGGCGCTCACGCACGTCGAGCAAAACGAGTACAGCGAGGCGGCGGCGGCTTTCGAACGCCTCGGCACGCGGTATCCTAACTCGCCCTATGCCCGCAACATCGGGCTGGCGCTGGCCGAGATTTATTATGAATTGGACGAGTTTGATCGGGTCATCGAAGAAATCAAACAACGGCGCAATGCGCTGGACCCGGAGGCGCAGGACCGGGCGACGTTTCTGACGGCGGAGTCGTACAACCAGCTCCGCGACAGCGAAAACGCCATCTACCACTACCGGCAAATCACCGAGGGCGATACGCTCAATCTGTATTTCCGCCGCGCGCTCTACGGCCTGGGATGGAATTATCACCACGAAGGCGTCTATCAATGGGCCGCCGACCATTTCCTGCAAGTCCATGAAGGCTTCGACGACGACCTGGCGATGCAGGCCGTCTATTACGAAGCCGCCAACCGCTACCTGGCCCAGCAACACGTCGAAGCCATCGGCCTGTTCGAAGCCGTCGCCGATGAGTGGCCGCGCAGCGAACTGGCCGATAAGGCGCTCTACGAGAAAGGGATGATCGAGTATGAACGGCGGCTCTGGCGCGATGCCAATGACACTTTCAGCCGCCTCCTCGACGCGTATCGTTCTTCTCCGCTCGTTGGCGAAGCGCTGCGCCAGCGCGGATACACGGCCATCGCCCTGAACGATTTCGACGCCGCCTACGACGACTTCGACCGCGCCGTGGCGCTCGATGCAGCGCCGCAGGCCTTGAAAGACGAGGTGCTCTTTCAGAAAGCCTGGCTCCTCTATCGCTCGGATAATTTCGCGGCGGCGGCGCCGGCTTTTTCCAACCTCTACCAGCGAGACCCCGGCGCGCCCAAGGCCGGCGAGTCGTTGTTCTGGGCTGCCGAAAGCTACTATCAACTGGATCAATACGACCGCGCCACCCCTCTCTTCCGTAAATATTTGAGCAACTTCGCCGGCGGGCCGCACGTCGATGCGGCGCACTATGCCCTCGGCTGGACATATTTCAAACAGAAACGCTACGACGAGGCCATCCGCGAGTTCGAGACCTTCGTGCGCCGCTATCGCGAAGACAGCGGGGTGCCGTATCTGACCGACGCCCGGCTCCGGCTGGCCGACAGCTATTACGCGCTCAAACGCTACAGCGAGGCCGTCCGCTACTACCAGCGCGCTGCCGACGCCGGCGAAGATTATGCGCTCTACCAGATCGGGCAGGCCTTCACCAACGCCGGCGACGACTTCGAGGCCATCAGCGCCTTCCAGGAGTTGCTCGACGAACAGCCCGACAGCGAATGGCGTGAGGAGGCACGCTACACGCTGGGCTATCTGTATTTTCAGAACCAGGATTACGATCAGGCCATCAACGAATACCAGACGCTCATCCGGCAGTATCCCAACGACCCGATTGCGGCCAAGGCCCAGTATGGCATCGGCGATGCGCTTTTTAACGACGAGCGGTTGGAAGAGTCGGTGCAGGCCTACACGCGCGTGTTGGAGCGGTATCCCAACAGCCCGTTCGTCGGCGATGCGGCGGCGGGCATTCAGTATGCGCTCATCGGCTTGAATGACGAAGCCCGCGCAGACCGGCTTATCGACGATTTTGCCAACCGATTTCCGAACTCGCCGGTGGTGCCTGAGCTACGCTTCCGGCAAGCAGAGGTGAAATATCAGAGCGGGCAACTCGATGAAGCCGTGGACGGCTTCCGGCGCTACGTTCGCACGTACAGCAACGCGCCGCAGCTTCCCGACGCCTATTACTATCTGGGGGTGATCTATGCCGAGCAGGGCCGGGTGGCGGATGCCGAATCGGCCCTGAACCGCGTGGTGACGTCGTATTCGCAGCATGTGCGCAGCCCGGATGCCGCGCGGCAACTCGGACGGTTGCTGCTGGATCAAGACCGCCATCAAGACGCCCTCGACGTGTACCGGCGCCTGGGGCGGATGGCCTCCGGCGACGCGTTTTTAGCCGCCGAGGCGAACTACGGCCAGGGGCAGGCCCTGCTCGGCCTCGGACGCACCTCCGAAGCCGAGACGCTGCTGCGCGACGCCGTGGAGGCCGCCCCGGAATCGTCGGAGACGGCGCCGGCTATGCTGGGGCTGGCACGCGTCTACGAACAACAAGGCCGCTCCGGCGATGCCCTGCGCTACTATCGCCGCGTGGTGAGCCTGAGCCGGGATGAGGCCGGCGCCGAAGCGCTCTACCACCTCGGCGCGCTGTTGCTCCGCGAAGGCGAAGCCCGCAGCGCCGTCGAAGAACTAAGCCGGATGCCGGTGCTCTACAGCGGCTTCTTGAACTGGCTGGCGCGGGGCTATCTGCTCCAGGCCCGCGCCTTCCGCAGCCTCGGCCAAACCGGCGACGCCTCGCGGCTCTACGACAAGGTCATCCAGGATTTCAACGGCACCCCGTACGCCAACGAAGCGGCCCGGGAAAAGGCGTCACTGTAGGATTTTAGATTTTGGATTTTGGATTGGGTGCCTCTAGAAATCAATCCAAAATCCAAAATCTAAAATCCAAAATTGAGAGCCTCCCACACCTTTGCAGGCCGATATCAAAGCTAAAAACATCATGACAACAAACCGACTTCATCGAGGGCTCCTGCTCGGCTTCTTGCTGGGGCTTGCCGTTCCGTGGGGCGCGCTGGCGCAAGACACGAGCCGCGTGGATTTGCCCAATATCGCCCCGCGCGAAGTCGAGATTCGAGGGACGCTTGAGGTCCGGTTGCCGTCGTTGCAGCGGCAGCCGCTGATGGGGTTCAACCCGCCGCCGGAGGTGCCGCGTGTGCCTGCCGGGCGCAGGCCGTTCATCGAGCGCTACAAGCAGGCCAGCTCCGATCTGCCGGAAAGCCCGCTAGGCCGCCCGCAGCCGCCGTCGGCGTTGGGCGCGGCCTATCCGCCTGCGCTGGGGCAGGTAGAGTCGTTGATCGGGCGGTATTTCAGCCGGTCCGTTAATGCGCGGCTTCAGGCGCCGATTTCGGATCAAGCTTCGTTTTTGCTCCGGGCGGACTATCGCGGCAGCGAGGGGCACGAACCGTTCGACGCGCTGCCGGACGTCCAGACGCCGTTCGATGCGCTCGAAGGGTTGATCGGCATTAATACGTCCGGGCGGCAGTGGGCGGCAGGCTTTTCGCTCAGCGGCTTTTACGAATCGTATGAGCTTTTCGGCCTCCAGCCTCTATCCCTCCCCAACGATCTGAGCCTCCTGAGTCGCACCGAACGCGAAGGGCAAGGCGGTGTGGGGGCTATCCACCTCTCCACCCTGGCAGGGGCGCCGATCGATGCACGGCTCGCCCTGAGCTACGGCACGACGCAGTACGAAACCCGGGACGCGATCCTCGATACGACGCCTGCCGACCTCTCTGAACAACGCTTCGAGGTCGAGACCGACGCCCGCTTCCCCTTGCCCACAGGCGACGGCTGGTTCGAAGGCGCTCTCTCGACAGCCAGCCTCGGGGACGATCTGGGATCGTATTCGACGTTCGAGGCCGGCGGCGGGTTGAACTTTGAGGTAAGTCCCCTGCTGAGCCTGCGTGCGGGCCTCCGCTTCCTGAGCGTCTTCAGCGACACCGATCCCCTCAGCGACGACGACACCCGCGTCGGCTGGATCGCGCCGGACGTACGGGCTGAATATCTGCCGGCGCCGGGGGTGCGGCTCTACGCCCACAACCGCCCCGGTACCGACGCCAACGCCATCGCCGACGTCTACCGCGCGAACCCGTATCTGGCGCCGCAGCCCGAACTCCGGCCTACCCTCCGCCCCATCGACGCCGAGGTGGGCGGCAGCTACTTCGCCGGGCCGGTCCAGCTTGCCGCGCGAGCAGGCTTTCAGCACATGCCGCAATACCTGTACTTCGAAGACGCCTCGCCCGCCGGCAGCCGGGGCATCACCACGCTCCGCTACGGCGAAGCCGACGTGCTGCACCTCGGCGGCAGCGTCTCGGTGGTCTTGCCCGGCGGGCTGCACGCCATGGCCGGCCTCGCCTTCCGCGACGGGCGACTGCCGGAAGAAGACACCGACATCCCCTACTTCGCCCCCGTCGTCGGCGAGGCGACGCTGTCGTATTCGTTTGCCGAGAGCCGGGGCTTGCTCCAGCTTACAGGCCACTACGAAAACGCTCGCCCCGTAGACCGGCTGGCCTCCCGCGAAGTAGGCGCTTACATCGACCTGGACGTCGAAGCCTCGTACAAGATCACGCCGCTCATCGGGGTGGTCTTTCGTGTAGAAAATATCAGCGGCTCGGATAACGCGCGCTGGGAGAACTACCCGGAGTCGCCGGTGTTGTTTGGCGCCGGCTTGCGGATGAGCTGGTAATTTTTAAAACGTGAACGCGTTCACGTTTTAAAAAAGGCAACCTTTACAAAGGATGGAGCTTACTATATCTTACCCTGGTATCCGGCGTCGCCACAGGCCGATGCCGGCGTTGGGTTCCGGACCATCCCCTGCCTTTTCTGTCCCGATCAACGATGGCGAAAATAACGAGAGACCAGGCGGTGTCTGCGCTGGTCGCGGTCGTTCGCGAAGCCCTCGAACGCGGCGAGGAAGCCGACATCCCCGGATTGGGTACGTTCCGTGTGGAGTATCATCCGAGCGCTGCCGAAGAATTGCCTACCGGAGAAGTGGTCATGCGGCCACCGCGCAACGAAATCATCTTTTCCCCACACGACGAACCCTAGTGCAGCTTCAAGCGATCCGTTGTGTCATCCCGATGAGAGATAGCCTCACAAAACGGTGTCGCCCCGGAGCGCGAGGGGCGAAGAGCGAGGGGCGCAGTTCGACAATCGCTCTTCGCCCCTCGCCCTTCGCCCTCCGAATGCAACGTAGCTCGAAGTCACTTTGCACGAGGGACGGCTTGAAACATCAGGCTGTCCACCCGCTTGACCCTCGGCAGCCCCTGAAAAACACGGCGTGCATGGCCGGGGCAGCACGCCTTATCCCCCTGCAGAAGTATGTCTGACTCGGTCGTCGCGCGTGTTGCAGATCGTCTTGAGATCCAGCCTGAACAAACAGACCGGGTGCTCCGGACGCTGGCGCAGCTAATCAAAAAGCAGAGTGCCCGCGAAGGCCGGGTACGCGTGCCCGGCCTGGGCGTCTTCGAACAATCTGCCGAGGCGTTGGTCTTCGAACCAGACGCCGCCCTGGCCGAAGCCGTCAACGTGCGCTACGCCAGCCTTGAGACGGTTCCGCTGGCACTCTCGCCGGAGGCCGAACTGGAAGCCCCAGAGGCTGAGACAGAAGAGGCCCCTATGAAGGCGCCGGGGGCCGCCGTCGAAGAAAGCGCCGCGCCGCCGGAAGATGTCGTCGAGGACGTTGCGGAAGAAACGGCGCCGGACGAGGCCGTGGAAGAACCCGCTGAGGCGGAAGAAGAGGCCGCGTCTTTCTTCGAGGAAGAGCCTGCCGCCAAAGAAGAATTGGCAGAGGACGAAGAGGATTCTTTCTTCGAAGACGAACCCGTCGCCGAAGAAGAGCCTGCCGTGGCGGAAGCCGAAAGCGAAGAAGAGGATTCTTTCTTCGAGGACAAACCCGTCGCCGAAGAAGAATTGGTCGAGGATGAACAGGAAGAAGCCGCCACGGCAGACCTCGCCGAGGAGGCGCTTCCGCTCTACAACGCACCCGCAGAACCGGCTGACTTTGACGACCCGGACGTTTCCGAAGCCGCTGCCTACGAACAACTTGAAGAGGAAGCCGGGGAGACCGCCGAGGCCACGCATCCGGACATGGCGCCGCCCGGCTCGACGTGGTCTAAGGAAGACCTCGAAGCCCTGCTTCAAGAGTCTGCCGAAGAGGAAACCGCCGAAGAAGAAGCAGCCGTCGCAGAGACCGACGCTTTGATCGAAGAGGCTGAAGAAGAGATCAAAGAAGAAGTTGAAGAAGCCGAAGCGGTCCTGGCCGGCGGCGATGAAGACCGGCCCCCGCAGCCGGCACAAGAAGAACCCCGGCGCCGGTCGATGTTGCCCTGGATTTTCGTCGCCGCTGCCGTCATTGTCATCGGGGCGGGGGTGCTATGGCAGTTAGGCTTCTTCGGCCCCTCCGCGCCCGACCCGACGCCGCCTGTCGCCACGGATACGCCGCCTGTTGTGACGCCCCCGCCAACTGAAGAAACGCCCGCGCCGGCTGAAGAAACGCCCGCTCCAACCGAAGAAACACCCGCGCCGACTGAAGAAACACCTGCCGCGACCCCGCCGGCTTCCGGACGCATCGACCGGAGCGTGGGCGGCTACACGCTGATAGCGGCCTCCTTACCCCAAAGCGCCGCCGAAGCCGAAGCCGAACGATACCGGCAACTCTTCAGCAGTCAATCCATCCCCGCCGACGTGCTTCGCGGCGAAAGCGGGGGGCGGGTCCGATATCGGGTGGCTATCGGTCAGGTGCCTACGATTGAAGAGGCCAAAGCTCTGCTCAGCCGGCTGGCCTCCGACCTGCCGGACGGCACCTGGGTCACACGCATCACGCCGGACAGTTGATGATGACCGCCCGTGTAACGATATCCCATCCCCCACCCGTTATACGAGGGTATCGTCCCTATGCCCTTCGCGCCTTCATCACCAAGCCAACCCTTGACGACCCGATATGAAGCTGTTGTTGCTACAAGAGGCCCCCGCCGATACTTCGCAAGCCGTAGCCGATTCGCTTGCCCTGACGGCCTCTCAAGACACCACGACGATCCTCGACACGTTGCTCCTGGGCGGCTGGGTGATGATCCCTATCGTCCTGCTCTCGATCTTTACCATCTACCTCTTCGTCGAGCGCATGATGACGTTGCGGCGCGCTAAAACCGACCGCGACAAGATCATGGACCGGGTGCGCGATTACGTCCAGGCCGGCGACATTCACGGCGCCATGGCGTTTTGCGAGAGCCAGGAGAAACCGCTCACGCGGCTGCTCTCGCACGGCCTCGAACGGCTGGGCCGGCCTATCTCCGAGATTCAAGACGCCGTCCACGCCGCCGGCAAGTACGAGGCGTTCGAACTCGAAAAGCGCACGGATCTGCTGGCCAGTTTCGCCGGCATCGCGCCGATGCTCGGCTTCCTGGGCACCGTCACCGGCATGATCGACGCTTTTCAGGAAATCCAGCGGCTGGCGGGCAACGTCAATCCGAGCGTGCTGGCCGGCGGCATCTGGGAAGCCCTGCTCACGACGGCGGCAGGCCTGACCGTGGGCATCATCGCGCTGTTTTTCTTCAACTTTCTGCTCAACCGCATCAACCGCCTCGTCAACGACCTCGAACGCTCGGCCACCGAGTTCATCGACCTTTTGCAAGAACCGGCGCCCCCGCCGCCACGCTACGAGCAGCCGATGTATTAGGTAATCAGGGGAAAAGGATCCGGCATCTGGCTCGGTCTTGCCCCTTGCATCGGTTAGCGCTGGTCATCAGTCATCGGTCATCAGGATCCCCACGGAAATGGCATTCGATTTTTCATCTGGAAGAAAGCCGCTTAAGGTCTTCGGCATGGCCGGGCTGGCCGATATTGTGCTGTTGCTCCTGATCTTCTTCCTGCTCACGTCCAACTTCATCCCCCAGTTCGGCATCCAGGTTAACCTGCCGCAGGCCGACGCCGCCGCGCCCAACGAACCCAACCACGTCTCGGTGGCGATCACCAATGAGGGTCGTTTTTATGTGGACGGCAGCCAGGTGGCGCGCGAGAACCTGCTCGATGCCGTCACCGAGGCGCAGGGCACCAAGACGGCCCTCGTCATCCGCGCCGATAAAGAGGCCACCATCGACCAGTTCACAGCGGTAGCCGCTGTCGCCAAAGCCGTCGGCCTGCGCGTGTTGATGGCAACAGATCGAGAGGATTTACGACCACGGTAGAGATGATTTAGCAGGCAGAATGGCGTTTTGCGCCGGTCATGGGTCACGAGTCATGAGTCATGGGTGAAAAAGAAAAACACTCATGGCCCATGACAGCGAGCCGAAGGCGAGCGTAATGACTCATGACCCACGCCAACGGCACTTCGAGCACGACGTAGCAAAATACCACTTCACTTCATCTCGGCACCCCCCAACACCCGCGAGCCATCGGTCTGGTGGGCAAATCGGAAGGTGTAATACCGGGGGTCGCCGCCTTCGTCGGAACCGGAGGGCAGATCCATGAAATAGTAGCTCAGGATTTCGAGCTTGGCGTAGGTCTCCGCCGCTGTTTTCAGGATGAGGGTGCGGCCTGGGATGGGCATGATTTTGTGCGAGCCGGAGTCGTATAAATACCAGCCGTTGCCGCTGCCGCCCGGAATGGCCGCGCGCGCAGCCTCATCGCGCTGGTAGCCGTCTTCCGGCGCTGTGACGACGGCTTCGAAGGGTGTCTCGACGAGTTGCACGCTGCCGTTGACGCGGATGTTGGTATTTTGGAAAGCGATGTCCCACGCGCCGTCTTCGGTTTCGACCGGGCGGTTTTCGCGCAGGCTGTAGTAGACGTAGGCGTCGCCCGAAGCATCGATGTTGGCGACGGTCTGGATATCGGGCGGGGCGCCGCTCTGCGTGGCCCCGGTGCGCGCACAGGCGCTGAGCAAGACGAGCGATGGCAAAAACGCCATCAGGAAAGAACGCCGGGGGGTGAGTTTGTTCATGGCAAAACGCGCGTCGTTAGATGGATTGCAAGGTTGCTGGAAGCTCCCAGGGCTGCATCCAACGAGCCATCGCCAGCGCAGTTTCACCCCGGTGCTTTCCAGAATGCAGAGTTTTTAAGTTCTGCTGGGCGTAGCAGTACAAGTTCTCCTCCTGGTTCCCGCCTGCGCGGGAATGACCGGGGGGACAGGGGTGGTTGATCTCCTACGTTGCTTTAAATCGCAGTGTTTGGGTGTTTTTCGAGGATTGAGATCGACCACCCCTTAATCCCCTCCTGTCCACGAGGGGAAACTGCTTGGCACCTCCGAACAACGGCGGGCATAAAACTTCACAGCCCTGTACGAAGACAGGACAGCCGGTCATTCTCGGAAGTATAACACAATCCCTTCGAGAACGACCTCCACGTCAGCAAACACCTCTGTGTTTTCAAACCGTACGATCCGAATGCCTTGCTTCCGCAAGAACACCTCACGCTCAGCATCATATTCCTGCCGTCCCGGATCATTATGCACCTCCCCATCCAACTCTACAGCCAGTTTCTCAGCCGGGCAATAAAAATCGACATCGCTATGCTCCGTAAGGAGGTGGCTCCGAAATCGCGTCACACGTTTCTTCTTTCGTAGGAGGCGAGTACGGAGTGATTGATTGAGAAACTATAAAAAACCTCCAAACGCTGCGATTTTCCGTGAATTTGTCGATCAACCACCCCTGTCCCCCCCGGTCATTCCCGCGCAGGCGGGAACCAGGAGGGGAACTTGAACCGCTACGTTGAGCAAAACTTAACAGCGCTGCATCCGTGGAGGAAACCCGGGATTTTCGAGTGCTGTAACCCTAAAAACCCCTCTACACCGACTAGCCCAAAAGCGCGCGGACGCGGTCTGCGGTGAAGGGAAGGTGCCGAAGCCGTTTGCCGGTGAGCGCGGCGAAGGCGTTGGCGACGGCGCCGCCCGTTACCGGCAGGCTGGCCTCGCCAAGCCCCATGGGGGGCTCTTCCGAGGCGACGAACTGCACCGCAACCTCCGGCATGTCGGACATGCGCAACAGCGGATAATCGTGATAATTCGACTGCTGAACCTTGCCGTCTTTGACCGTGATGCGCTCGAAAAGCACACTGCTCAAGCCGTTGATGATGCCGCCTTCCGATTGCGCTACAGCGTTGTGTGGTTGAACGATGATCCCTGCATCGATGGCGCACCAGAAGCGATGCGCGCGGATCTTCCCGCTCGACGCATCCACCGAAATTTCGGCCACGCCGGCGGCCAACGACCCGCTCCGCTCGCCGAAGGCGATGCCGCGAGCGCGCCCTTCCGGCACGGCCCCGCCCCAATCGGCCATCTCGGCGACGGTGTCGAGCACGTTGAGCGCGCGCGGGGCGTTGTGCATTAATCGACGGCGGAACTGGTAGGGATCGAGGCCCTGGTCCGCCGCAATTTCGTCGATAAAAGCTTCGATGGCGAACTTGTTAAAGCCATGCCCGACGGCCCGCCAGTGCTTGAGCCGGAGGCCGTGGCTGACCGAGCACATCTCGATGTGCTGATGGGGGATGTCGTAAAAAGGAATCTGGATACCCGAAGCGAGCAGGCCGCCGCCGTCGCCCACCACGCAATGTGTCCACGCGGTGACGGCTCCCTGTTCGTCGACACCGGCGGCCAGGCGTTGCAGGCACATCGGGCGAAACTGGCCGTACTGCAAGTCGTCTTCGCGCGTCCACATCAACTTGACAGGCCGTTTGACGGCGTTGGAGAGGTGCACGGCTTCGACCACGTAATCCGAATTAGACCGCCGTCCAAAACCGCCGCCGAGGTAACAGGGATGCAGAGTGATGCGGTCGAAATCGACGCCTAAGGCCTGGGCTGCCGCAGACCGGGCACCCGACGTTGACTGCGTGCCCACCCAGACGTCGGCTCCGGCGGCGGCTTCATTGACGGAGACCACGGCGTTGAGCGGCTCCATCTGCGCGTGATAGATGTGGTCCGCGAGGAAGTCGGCCTCGTAGCGTTTGGCGGCCTGTTGGAGCGCTGCCGTCGCATCGCCCTGCCCGGAGAGTTTGCGCGCCTGCATCTGGTCACTGCCTGGAATCTCGGAATAGCCCGTGAGGCTCGCCTCGCTGTCAAAAGTCTCGGCAGGCGCATCCTTCGTCCATTCGACGTCCAGTGCCTCCCGCGCCTTGATCACCGCTTCCATCGATTCGCCGATCACCCCGATGCCGTGCTCTAGCTGTACCGTCGTCGTAATGCCCGGCATGGCTCGAATCTCGGCTTCGTTGTAGGCGGCCAGCCGCCCGCCATGCACCGGCGACCGCGCGATCATGCCATAGAGCATGCCCGGCAGATGCACGTCAATCGCAAATTGGGCGCTTCCATCGGTTTTTGCAGGAATGTCATGACGCGGCACGGAATGGCCGATGAGCCGAAAATCGCCGGGCGCCTTTAGTTGCGATTCACCAACCGCCGGAAGCTCCGGCGGCACCTCGGCGAAGGCCGCGATCTCGCCATACGAGATGCGCCGGCCACTGGCCGCATGCACGACGGTGCTCGGCTCGGTAGTCAGTTCGGCGACGGGCACCTGCCACTGGCGCGCGACGTTGTCGAGCAAGACCCGGCGTATCTGCGCGCCTGCCAGCCGAAGCTTCGTAAAATAGCCCCGCACAGCCTGGCTGCCCACCGTGAGCATCGTGCCGCGCCCGCCCGGCCTCCAGCTTCGCCCGTAGATATCCGGTTCGATAGGCGAATGCTCGATGCGAACTTTCGACCAATCGGCATCCATTTCCTCCGCGATGATCAGAGGCAAAGCCGTCATGGAGCCCTGGCCCATCTCGGCGGCGGGGTTATAGATCAGAATGCCGCCCTGGGTATCGATGCGCACCCAGGCGCCGATGACTTTCTCCAACGCCGGGTTGGTCTCCGCCGCGCCGAACACCTGCACCCCCGTAGCGCCGAGGACAACGCCGAAGGAGATCCCCGTGCCGGCGATTTTGAGGAAACGCCGCCGCGAAAGCGTCGACGCGCCGGGATCTATTTGTTCGCTCGTTTTCATGGTTTAGCCCTCCTCGGCTGCGCGTTCGATGGCGCGCAGGATGCGTCCGTAGGTGCCACAACGGCAGAGAATGCCATCCATATGCTGGATGATCTCATCGCGCGTCGGTGATGGATTCTGTTTGAGCAGCGTCGCCGCCTGCATGATCTGGCCGGACTGGCAGTAGCCGCACTGCGGCACCTGCTCTGCAATCCACGCCTTCTGAAGCGGATGAGACCGATCCGCAGATAAGCCCTCGATGGTCGTCACCGATCTTCCTTCGACCGTGGCCACCGGCGCGATGCACGACCGCAGGGTTGCGCCATCGAGGTGGACGGTGCAGGCGCCGCATACGCCGGATCCACAACTAAACTTGGTTCCGGTCAAGCGCAGATGCTCCCGCAGAACCCAGATAAGCGGGGTATCGGGCGCGGCATCGGTGGAGACGCGCTCTCCGTTGAGGTCAAAAGCGATAGCCATGAGGATGCTCCTCGTCTAATCAGCGATGACGTTGCTATTGTGCCCTGGAAAAGAGATTTGTACTGCGTACTGGCTGCGAAGGGATCATCGAATGGCGATGAACGATCCGACGATGGTAATCTGATCCGCCTCCTGCGAGCCGGCCACTCCTTGCGCGCTCACCCTGAAGGTGCCCTCGATGCGTTGCTCCGTCACCCCCGAAAGCGTGATGCTCCCCGCCGTCACAACCCATGATGTGGGGCTGCCCTCAGCGCCGCTCGCCTCCGATAGCAACAGGTTGGCGTAGCCGGTCGAAGGCAATTTCTCCTCGGCTTGCCGGTGCCAGGTCGTCGATAAGAAAACGCCGGTAGGCCCGCCGCCCTCCGAGACTGCCGCCTCCGTCGTAAAATCCAGAGAAAGCCGATTGCGGCTGATCACGGGAATCCGGAAAGAGGCCGCCCCGGCAATGCTCACCTTTTTGTCTCCGATGACCGTCGCTACAAACAGGCCCTCCGCCGGTATTCTTTCCTCGACGACCGGTTCGTCGAGCAGTCCCTGTTCCTCCGCGAATCGGTCACAGCCGAGTGTGCCGCCGAGCAGCCCGATGAGGAGTATCGCCAGCAAGGTACCTTTCATGACAGCGCCCCCTTTTTATGTCTGGATCCGGCCCTCGGAATCGCCCATAAAGATTCCACCCTAATAAATAAAGATTGTCCTCAAACAGTGCAAATCCCCCTCTGCGTATTTTTCCATTCATCCAACGCGCCAATCCCAACGCTACCTCGGTACTCCGGGCGGCAGGCCAAAGAGTATTTCCCGGCCTTTCTAATCGAGGAATCAGATGAAAAGAGGGATTATTGCACTTAGCCTGCTCGCGACAGCCTTGCTGATGGCCTGCGACACGGCAGTGGAGGAAGAGCAAAGCATCCTGATCTCCGAAGGGCCGCAGGATCGCGTTTATGCGAGCGGGCGGTATTTATGCCATGGCTGCCGACGGCGCTAACGTCACGCGCCTATTCGTCCCGTAAATCCAGATAAATGGAATGGCCTGGTCGCCGGATGGGTCTACGTTTTTGCTCTGGCAACACACCGGTCACGTTGCCGAATTGTATGCCGTGGATGCCGACGGCTCCAACCTGCGTAACATCACGCAAAAGGAGAAAAACCGTTCCGCTGAACAACCTGGTACATCTTCACCTCTTCGGGTTGCTGGCATTGTTCGAGCCCAACCCGATCGTTCAATAAAAACAGTGGGATAGACGACCTTACCTTATTTGTAATCATTATTTGTAATCATGAAGGACGCCTATCCCTTGCCACAATCTGGCCTACCCACCACCTTGTGCTGTAGTATCCGTTGAGTTCGTCTCATAGCCCGTGGAGTCTGTAAGGGCCCCTATGAGATTCCCCTGGGCGGGCGGGAGATCTTTGATATTTGAGTAGACGCCTTCAATGACATCGGTTGATTCCGGCTCATTCTCACCGACGACATCACAACCGCTTATCCATACAACAGGGAGCAGTAAGACGAGCAGCATACCTATACCTTTCTTCATAACACACCTCGCTAATTAGATGATTGATTGCGCAGCCGACAGGCCGCGCTGTCCGTTCGCGAGAGCAAGAAAAAGAGTGAGCCATTCGCCGATATAAGTCGAAAGAGCCGATTTCAGGGCGTTTTTCGCTCATTCATGGGGTGGAATCTTTCTTAGCGATGAGGCATTTTGAGCTTATGGCGATAGGGTGTTTACGCCAAACCAGAGGGCTTTCAAGAAAAACCAGTTGCTGGATGCGCCGTTACCGAAGCCCTGGGCGGTGCAGAATAAGGTGAAATGACTAGCCCTCGTGTGTGTTAGACCTCATGATGAGAGCAAAGGGATTCTCTATATTGTTTATATTGTTGATAAAGGGATAGTTTCGAACACGCTCGCGCGATTACCTTGCTGAACCACGCCATACATAGGGTCGGTTTTCTTGTCACATTTTACCACTGTGCAAAGCCAGTAGGCACAGGCTGGCAGAGAACGTTGTGTCCCTTTTTCCTGTTCGTGCTGGGCGCCTGGTTGACAGCCTCTTCGCTCTATGCTCAGGGGACGACCCCTCGTTTTGAGCACCTGACGACGGAGCTAGAACTTCCCCACAATACCGTCTATGCGATCCTGCAAGATCAGAAGGGTTTTATGTGGCTTGGGACGGAGGACGGACTCGTCAAATATGACGGCTCCCGGATGACCCTCTATAAGCACGATCCGCGCGATTCCACCTCCCTTCCCGACAGCTGGGTAACAGCAATTCAAGAAGATCAATCCGGCACCCTGTGGGTCGGGACCCGCTACGGGGGGCTTGCTGCCCTTGACAGAAAAACGGACCGTTTTACCCGATACCCCTATGATACCTCGGACCCCAAAGAGGGCTTGAAAAGCCACAATGTGAGAGTGCTCCATGAGGATAACTCTGGGACGCTCTGGATCGGCACGCAAAAGGGGCTCAGTAAAATAGATAGAGCCTCGGGCACCTTTACCCACTATGAACACGATCCCTCAGACCCGCACAGCCTCAGCAGTAACAATGTGTACTGCCTCTTTGAAGACCGAACCGGGATGCTGTGGATCGGCACGTGGGCCGAGGGGCTTAATGCGTTCGACCAGGCTACGAACGCTTTCGCGCAATACCGGCGCGTTCCTTCCGCTCGCTCATCGCTCAGCAGCAATCGGATCCGGGCTATCTATGAGGATCGCAACGGCATCTTGTGGATCGGCACGTCCGGCGGTGGACTCAATCGATGGGATCGCCAGACAGGCGAGATCACCGTCTATAAAAATATACCGGGCGACCCGCACAGCTTGAGCGATAACAAGGTCTGGGCGATCCACGAAGATCGCAGCGGGATACTCTGGGTAGGCACCTTCGACGGCGGCTTGAACCGATTTGACCCGCACCGCAATCGCTTCCAGCGTTTCCTGCCAGATGCCTCCGATCCGAACAGCCTCACCAGCGACATCATCAACACCATTTACGAGGATCGATCAGGCATCCTATGGCTTGGCTCGGCCCATGGTGTTCAAAAATATAACCTGGCTAATGAACGATTTGCCCATTATACGCACGATCCGACGAACCCCAACAGCCTGAACCATCCAAACGTGCTGGCCCTCTACGTGGCCCCTGATTGGCCGGAAACGCTGTGGATCGGGACCAACGGAGGCGGCCTCAACCGGTTTGAGGGCACGCAAGGCCGCATTACTACTCACACGCACGATCCCTCGAATCCTAACAGTTTGAGCCATAATGCGGTCTCCAGCATCGTAGCCGACACCTCAGGCGCATTCTGGATAGGCACGATAGGCGGCGGCCTCAACAAGCTTGACCCTATATCAGGCCGTGTTACCCGCTATCAACATGATCCGGCAGACTCGACCAGCCTGAGCCAGGATGCCGTCTATGCCCTTTATGTGGACCGCTCCGGGACACTCTGGGTAGGAACCGATGGTGGCGGCCTCAACCGGTTTGACGCGGCCAATGGCACCTTTATCCGCTACCTACACGATCCGCAGGATACGACCAGCCTCAGTAACATCAGCGTTGAGACCATCTACGAAGACCTTCAAGGAACGCTTTGGGTGGGTACTTTTTCAGGCGGCCTCAATAAGCTCGACCGCGCTACCGGGCGATTCACAAGATATCAGCCCGATCCGAATGCCCCGCACAGCTTGAGTCACGACCGCGTGGTCTCCATTTATGAAGATCCCCCGGGTACGCTTTGGATAGGCACCTACGGCGGCCTTAACAAGTTTGATCGGGCCACCCAGCGGTTCACTCTTTACACGGAGCAAGACGGCCTGCTTCGTAATACGATCTACGGCGTGGTCGGCGATGAAGCGGGAAGGCTCTGGATTAGCACGAGCAACGGCCTGACGCGGTTCGATCCACAGACCGAGGCCTTCACAAACTACGATGCTACCAGTGGGTTGCCAGGCATTCAATTCAGCCCTGGCGCCTTCGCCAAAAACGGGGATGGGGCCCTTGTCTTCGGGGGCCTCAATGGATTTACTACGTTTCAACCTGAGAACCTTCCGGATGCATCTTACAAGCCGCCTATCGTGATCACGTCCTTCGAAAAACAGGACGAGGTCGTTGCGACGGATCTCGATTCAGAAGAGCGGATCGAACTCTCCTACAAGGACGGCCTGTTCTCTTTCGAATTTGCCCTGTTGGACTACGCCGCCCCCACCACCCATCAGTATCAATACCTGCTGGAGGGCTTCGAGGAAACCTGGCATGACGCCAACGGCCTCAATGGACGCGCCACGTACGTCAATCTAGAAGAACGAGGAGGCACTTTCCGGTTTATCGTTCGCGGATTTAGAGGACGAGGAGACTGGAGCGAAACCTCGATCCTGGTCAGGATTACGCCCCCATGGTGGCGCACGACCTGGTTCCAGGCTTCCATTTTGTTTGGCGTGCTCTTCCTCGGTACCACGTTTGGCCTCTACTGGTATCGAGCGAAGCGAGATGAGCAGGCAGAAACGCAACGTATGCTCTCAGAGAGCCGCGAACAAGAACGCCTCTACCTGACGCGAGAAATCCACGACGTCCCCCTGCAAAACCTCTATAGTGTGCGCCACAAACTAGAATTGGTATCGAGAACACCAGATGCTGAGAGCAATGCGCCCACCTTGCAGGAAGCACAGGCCCTGCTCGATCAAACCGCCGAGGACTTACGGCGCATTTGTGGCGAACTGCGTCCGCCTACGCTGGGACCGTTCGGCCTCGAAAAGGCCATCCTTGCCCACGTTCGCACCTTCGAGCGGGTCCATCCGAACCTGGAAATCACGACCGATCTGGTGCCGGACGCGCAGGCCTTGCCGGAACAGTTGCGTCTGGCGCTCTTTCGCATTTACCAGGGTGCGCTCAGCAATGTGGCGCGCCACGCTCAGGCCCGCCACGTCGAGATCACGCTGGCTCTTGATAACGCCCACGTTACGCTTGCCATTCGAGATGACGGGCGTGGCTTCACGATCCCCAAGAGTTGGCTCCTTCTGGCCCGGCAACAGCACTATGGCCTGCTCGGCATTGCAGAGTGGGCCGAGGCAGCCGGCGGTCATCTGACGGTGCAATCCGCACCGGGGCAGGGTACCCTGGTACACGTCGTAGTACCGCGTTCACACAGACACCCACCGAGCCTTCTTAAACGGATCATGGATCGATGTAGCAAGCTCTTGCCATTCAAAAGAAAAACGTAGCTAACAGTCCCCCAAAATTAGGTATACCATGGATCCGATACGCATCATACTAGCCGACGATCACCCGGCTTTCACCGCCGGCATTCGCGCGGAAATCGAGAAAGCGGGCGATATGATTGTGGTAGGCGAGGCCCCAAACGGCGTCGAAGCCTTGCGCCTGGTCAAAGCAATAGCGCCCGACATCCTGCTCCTGGATATGGAAATGCCCGGCCTATCCGGGTTGGAGGTAGCGCAGCGGCTTCATGCCGATGACGCCTCGGTGCTCGTCCTGCCGCTGAGCGGATTCCGCGACCCCGAATATGTCTTCGGCGTGCTCGAAAACGGAGCCGCCGGATACATGACAAAAGATGAATCGCTGCAAGACATCGTCGAAGCGATCCGTAAAGTCGCAACAGGAGGTGTTCACATCAGCTCGCGCGTCGCGATAGAAATCGTCGATAAACAGCGAAGGAAAACGAAAGCGGTATCGGAGACGGAGAAACTGAAGAGGTATCTGGAGGGATTGGGCGTGACGCCAACCCTCCTGCGCATACTCAAATACGTCGCTGATGGTCACAACAATAAGCAGATAGCCGAAAGAGTATATCGCTCCGAGCATACCGTGCGAAATCAGGTAGACAGGCTGAAAGAACTCGTCGGTGTTCGCTGGCGTCCGGCCCTGGTAGCCTGGGCCTGGCAACACGGCGTGATGAATGTAGAATTAGAAGATGAGGAATCGCACGCCTAACTGATTTGCGATGTTACGTCCCGTACGGAGGATGAGCACATGATCCAAACACCTTTATCCACGCGAACCCGTGTCATCGAAGAGGTGGTTCAGAATGGACAATTTAACGAGTGCGACGCTGCTGACGCTGCTCATCGTGCCCGTGCTCTACACTCTTATCGCTAGAAAGTAGTGGCCCTCACCCGATCCACCAATCCCGATCCAACGACCGATACTGGATCGCCTCCGACAAATGCTCCGGACGAATCGACGCAGAACCAGCCAGATCCGCTATCGTACGCCCCACTTTCAAAATCCGATCATACGCCCGCGCGCTCAAGCCCAACCGGTGTATCGCCATCTTCATCAGCTTCTGCCCCTCTTCGTCTAACTGGCAATACCGGCGCACCAACTTCGAGCCCATCTGCGCGTTGCTGTAGACACCCGGCACCCCGGCAAACCGCGCGGCCTGCACCCGTCGTCCTTCGACCACACGGGCGCGGACGGCCTCGGAGGGTTCGCCGTCGGCGCGCTGGTTGAGTTCGTCGAAGGAGACGGGGGTCACTTCGATGTGCAGGTCGATGCGGTCGAGCAGGGGGCCGGAGATTTTGGAGAGGTATCGTTGTACGTGAGGCGGGGCGCAGACGCACTCGCGCATGGGATCGGTGAGGTAGCCGCAGGGGCAGGGGTTCATGCTCGCCATCAACATGAATCGCGCCGGATATTCGACGCTGAACCGTGCGCGGCTGATCGTTATTCTTCCCTCTTCTAGCGGCTGTCTGAGGACTTCGAGCACCTGCCGTTTGAATTCGGGCAACTCGTCGAGGAAGAGCACGCCGTTGTGGGCCAGCGAGATCTCGCCCGGCATGGGGTGGGCGCCGCCACCGCACAGACCGGCGTCGGAGATGGTATGGTGCGGCGCGCGGAACGGACGCGTAGCCACCAGCCCACGCCCGTCGAGCTTGCCGTCGATCGAGTGGATCTTGGTGGTCTCCAGGGCTTCGTCGGGCGTCAGCGGCGGCAGGATGGTTGGGAGGCGGCGGGCCAGCATCGTCTTGCCTGAGCCCGGCGGCCCGACCATCAGCGCGTTGTGCCCGCCGGCGGCAGCCACTTCGAGCGCGCGTTTGACGTTTTCCTGCCCCCGCACATCGGCAAAATCGATTTCATAATGCCGTGCTTCGTCGAAGAGCGTCTTGAAATCTTGCACGTAAGGCGGCGGCGCCCCTCGCCCCCCGGCGAGCACGTGATAGGCGTCTTCGAGCGTCTTGATCGGGTAGACTGTCACGCCCTCTACCACAACAGCCTCGGCAGCGTTAGCAGCGGGGACGAGCACGCCGCGCTTGCCTTCGTCGCGCGCCCGCATCGCCATCGAGAGCACGCCGCGCACCGGGCGCACCTTGCCGTCGAGAGCCAGCTCGCCGGTGATGAAGAAGCTGCTGAGCCGCTCCGGCGTGAAGCCCTCGTGGCCGACGGTCAGCAACCCCATCGCCATCGGCAGATCGAACGAAGCGCTTTCTTTGCGCACGTCTGCCGGGGCGAGGTTGATGGTGGTCTTGCCACGCGGGAAAAACAAGCCGGTGTTGCGCGACGCGGCAAAAATACGGTCGAGGCTTTCGCGAACGGCACCGGCAGGCAACCCCACGACGGTGTACTTCGGCACCCCCGGCACAATGTTCGTCTCGATCTCGACGGGCAGGGCGTCTACGCCCAGGGTGGCGCTGCTCCAAACCTTCGATACCATGATGGGGCGCGGGATGATGGGAAAACTTCTATGCAGGCAGAAGGTGTGGTAGTTCCGATGTTTTCACTCCGCACCAACGTTGGCACAGGTCATGAGTCATGGGATGGTAGAAAGAACCCCATGACCCATGACTCGTGACCCATGACCGATGCTAACCTGCATGCGAAGTGAGGCTTTCAGAAATGCCTCCTTCCCTTACTTGCTTGCTTGAAAGGTAGCGCCTTTACACACCATACGCGGCGTGATATCGTGTCCTCCCGAAATAAAACACTGAGATCCCGAAATAAAACGTCTCGATCCTGAAATAAAACAGCCCGGCCAGCAACAAAAAGAGGCCGACGATCACCGATCATCAGCCTCCGAAGGGCGTTTTTGTGGAATGGTGCTTAATCCGACACGACGAACTGAATCTGAAAATCGCCGACGCGGAATTGGTCGCCGTTGTGGATGGTGTAGGGGCGTTCGGCTTCCAGGCGGCGTCCGTTGAGCCACGTGGCGTTTTTGCTTCCTAAATCGACGAGCCAGAAAGCGCCGGCTTCGTGGCGAATTTCGGCGTGTTGACGGCTGACGAGCCGCAACGGGTTCGTCAGTTTGACATCGTTGGTGTGCGAGCGCCCGATGGCTACGCGATCTTGTGCAAAGGTAAAAGCCCGGAGACTTCCGGGGGCGAAAGCGTAATCGACGAGCAGCTTGATCAGCTTCTCTTTCATCGAATCTATAGGGGGTGTGGTTGGCAGCGGCATGGCTCTTTCTCAAGTATGGCGATGTTTCTACTCAACTTCCCAGGCAAAGAGCCAAGAATTAAAGATGAAGCTTGGAAAAATCATGCCAAATATCGGGATCCCCCCATAGCGCGCATTCTCGCGCCCTTGTCCAGCGCAGCAGGCCATCCATATTACTTTTTTTTCACAAACACGTTTTCCCATCTACCGGATCGAGAAAGCACGCATCCGACTGAACCATGCGGTTTATGTGCAATTCTGCGGCAAACGTTTCCAGAAATGGATCAATCGCGGCGGCGGTGTAGACCGCATCGCCCTCTTTGAGCACGGGCGGCTCGCCCCACGAGGCAGGGCCTCCGTCTCCGGACTGATCGACGTAGATCACGCGGTGCGCCACGACCAGCTCGCGCAGGTATTCTTCGACCTCGTCACAGCGCGGGCAGTCTGTGGTTCGATATAATTCCAGCATGAATCTGCTTATTTTTTATGTAGAAGATGTCACGACGCCCTGGCCGTTGCCGCTCATCTGCGCCCAGTCGGCATCGGTCAAAACGGGAATGTCTTCCTGCGCCGGCGGCATCAGCGGGCGGCTGGCCTTCCAGGCGTCGTCGAGTTGGACGGAGACGGTGTCGTGGTGGATGAGGATGGGACCGTTGTAGCGACCTTCGCGGGGTCCGTTCTCTAACTTGAGCACGCCGCGCGGGCACACCGCCGCGCATACGCCGCACCCGACGCACGAGGCGCGGATGATGTTCTGCCCGCGCTGCGCGTACCACCGCACGTCGATACCCATCTCGCAATACGTCGAGCAGTTGCCGCACGAGATGCACTGGCCGCCGTTGGTGGTAATGCGAAACCGCGAGTAAAACTTCTGCAACAGCCCCAGCGTGGCCGCCATCGGACACCCGAACCGACACCACACCCGCGACCCCATGATCGGATAAAAACCGACCCCGACGACGCCCGCAAAGACCAGCCCGATGTAGAAGCCGTACGCCTTCGAGAAGGGCGTCGAGAGGCTGCCCAGCACGGCGCCCTCGGTGGCGGAGTTGATCCACAGGACGACCGTCGTCAGCACGACGAAGACCAGCACCGAATGCACCATCCACCGCTCGATCTTCCAGGCTTTGAGCGACTTGTCGGAGAGATGGCGGAACGGATCGCCGGCGGTTTCGGCCAGGCCGCCGCAGCCGCACACCCACGAGCAATACCAGCGTTTGCCGAAGAAATAGGTCAGGATGGGTGTCGCCAGGAAAAACATCACCGCGCCGAAGACGATCATGAAAAGACCCACCTGCCCGGCCCCGCTGAGCCAATCGACACCGCCGGGCCAGAGGTAATCGTATTTGAGTGGCCAGAAGTAATGAAAATAAAATTCCGGCTGGTTGAACAGCACCAGCAGATACGGGATGATGAACGCGAAGCCGAGTTGGAAAAACATCACCGAGATGGTGCGGAGGATCTGGTAGCGGTTGTGCCGGTATTTGACGATCATCCGCGCGCCCATCACCAGCACGGCCAGCGTGTAGAGGAAGCCGTAGAGAAACCACCGATCTGCCGGCTGCCCGCGCATCATCCAACTTAGCGGATCGGTCATCCGAATCAGGTGCTCCAGGTTCGACGGCGCCCAGTAAAGCAGGACGTAAAACCCCGTAAAGACGATGCCGAAGATCCACCCCAGCATGCCGCGCGCGGTGGCCGAAGAGAACATGATCCCGTCGTTGTCGATGCCGGCAGGCCGCTTCAAATACGTCCGGATGTAGAGCGCCCCGCCGAGGCTCAGCCCGCCGATGCTGACCCAGAACGAGGCCACCGGAAACGTACTGCCCGCGCCGAAAAGCGCCACAATCAACCCCAGAATGCCCACGCCGATAAGCGCCATGGCAATCTTCTCATCCCTGCCGAACCGGCTCGTGGGCGTGGTCAGTTGAAAGCTTACGTCCATTTCAAAACCTCCGGTTTTGAAAAATTATTAGGTTTCGGAGAGACCGCCTCGCTGGTCTCACGGGCGTGTCCGATTTTCAAAATCTGTGATTTTGAAACTGTGATAAAACTCCGGATCGAAGTTAGCCTGGCGCAGGTGTTTCAGGACGTAATCGGTGCTGCGGCGTTCGAGGATCCAGCGCTCGCACACGTCCTGCCGAAAGCGGATGCCGAGCAGGTTGAAACCCAGCACCCGCCCGTCATCGGCGGCGTAGTTGATGCGGACGAGCTTTTTGGCGGCTTCGTCCTGCCAGAAGATGGTCTCGGTGCCGTCCTCCGGCTTCGGTTTGATGTCGCCGTAGGTTTGATATTCGACCGTGAAAAACTTGGCGGAGTTGAAGAAAACGCCCCGGTCGTAGGCCGCGCGGCGCCCGCAGATGGTCTGGGCGACGGTTTTGCCGTGGTGGCGGCCCGTGTACCAGAGTTGTTCGATCCGCCGGATGCCGATGCCGTCTCGCCGGAACTCAGCGCAGTCGCCGATGGCATAGACGCCGGGGACGCTCGTCTCGAAAAACTCGTTGACCAGCACCCCGCGATTCGTCTCGACGTTCGAGGGTTTGACGACGTCGATGTTTGGATGCACGCCCACCGTGAGCCCGACGAACTGGCACGGGATCTCCTCGCCGGTGTTCGTGACGACGGCCCGCGCGCGGCCCTGGTCATCGGGACGGATTTCCTTGAGTTCGGTCGCCAGGCGCAGGTCGATGTGGTGGTCGCGGATCTCGGCGTTGATCATCGCGGATTCTTCGGGCGGCAGCAGGTAATCCATGTAGCCTTGCTCGCGCACGAGGAACGTCACCGGGATGTGGCGGGTGTGGAGCATCTCGGCCATCTCGATGCCGATGAGCCCGCCGCCGATGACCACCGCCCGGTCGATCCCGGCGGTCCACCGCTCCATGGTGGCGAGGTCGGGAATGCCGTAGAGACCCTGCACCGCATCGAGATCCTGCCCCGGCCAGCCGAACTTGTTCGACTGCGAGCCCGTGGCGATCACAAGCACGTCGTAGCCGATGGCCCGCCCACCGCCGACATGCACGGCGCGAGCCTCGGTGTCGATGGTTGTGACGTAGCCGCGCACGAGATCGATGCCGTTCTGCTGCCAGAAGCCGTCGGCGTAGGGCTTGGTATCTTCGTAGCGGAGGTGCCCCATGTAGATGTACATGAGCGCCGTGCGGGCGTAAAAATGATCGGTTTCGGCAGAAATCATGGTGATGCGGTAGTCGCTGAGCTTGCGAATAAACCGCGCCGCCGTGACCCCGGCGATGCCGTTCCCGATGATGACAACGTGTTTGGACATGGGGGCGTGATGCGTGAAACGTGAAACGTGAGGGTGCGCAGGATCGGTTTTCAGTGGGAGGCAAGCTTCGGGTATCGAAAGGGGAAAAGGGAGAGAGGGCGAATGGGAGATGCTGATTTTCTTCTCCCTCTCCCCCTTTCGCCCTCTCTCCCTCTCTTTCCGCATCTCGGCCCTTGTGTAGCCGAGCAGGTCTTCTCGTTACAAAGGCCGCCTGCACAGCATCCTGTTTATTGCAATCGAAAGCAAGCTAAACGTTCCTGGCACGGTATGTATAACAATCCTTTAACAACATATCTAACTTTCCGTTAACAACTTCCTCCCGCGTTCCTGTTTTCTTACATTTCTGAGTCGATGTTCTGATTTTGGTTTATTTACTTCGGTTCTATGACCTACGGCATCACCGGCAATACGATCAAGAAGACGCTCTGGCCGCTTTTGGCCGAGGTGGTGACGTGGATGGATGCGCAGGGGGTGTCTTTTTGTCTACATACCAACATCGCCCAGGGACTGCTGGAACGCGACCTCATCCCGGCGGTCGTCTGCCGCAGGCAGAGCGTGACGAACCTGGCCGAAGCCGTAGACGTCATCCTGTCGTTCGGGGGCGATGGGACGCTCTTGCGCAGCGCCCACGAGACGAGCACACTCGGCACCCCGATCCTGGGTGTCAATATGGGCCGGCTGGGGTTTCTGGCCGATGTCGATGTGGGGCAGGTCAAACAAACCATCGAGCGCCTTGAAGCCGGCGATTATTCCATCGACGCGCGCCTGGTCTTATCGGTCGAGATCGAAGGCGACGGGGCGGGGCACCGGTGGGCCTTGAACGACGTAGTCATCGCCCGCGCCGGGCCGGCCGGGCTGATGGCCATCGACGTGGTGATCGACGGCACGCCGTTGAACCGCTACTGGGCCGACGGGCTGATCATCGCCACGCCGACCGGCTCAACGGCCTACTCGCTGGCCGTCGGCGGCCCCATCGTAGCGCCGGGCAGCGACGTGATCCTGCTGAGCCCCATCGCCCCGCACAGCCTGACGGTTCGGCCTGTGGTGTTGCCCTCCGGCTGCGTCATCGAAGCGCGCGTGCCCGGCAGCCGCCTGCCCTACGTGCTCGCCATCGACGGGCAAAGCACGCCGCCCCGCGACGACACCGTCACCATCACCATCAGCCGGGCGCCGCATCGCATCAACCTCGTCAAGTTCACCGATCAACATTACTTCCAGACGCTGCGCACTAAGCTCTCCTGGGGCGGCGGCCCGCAAGGCGGAGCTGCTAATGGTGAATAAGCAGGTAAGAAACGTTGTTTCGAACCAACGCACCATGCGCGCGTGTTATCAAGACCACGCCACGCTCATTCTGATAGACCGGCTGTGAAGATCTTTCTCTCCTACGCCTCCGAGCACCGCGCCACCGCCGAGCGGATTAATCTGGCGTTGAACAGCGAAGGACACGATGTCTTTTTTGATCGCGCCGATCTGCCGGTGGCGCAAGGTTACGACGCGCGCATCAGACGCGCTATTCAGGCCAGCGACAAGGAAAATCCGGGGATCGTCCGGTTCGAGCCGGGCAAGGCGGCGGTGTCCCTGGAATTCCAGGTGCGTCGTTAAATTGATCGATAAACACTGCTTACACGGCCAGATATTCTCCCGTCCATCCATAAAAAAGTACCTGCCATTAACCCCCGCCCTTCTACACCTCAGCCGCGAAACAGGGCGGAATAGCCAAATTACTTTGATCCCTCACAAAGAATAGATTGCTTCTTACAAAAAGAATCAAGATTAATTGATTAAACAAGCTCAGAAACTTCACCCACGACTTCTTTCTGAGCGGCACTATCGACGAAAACCCTCATCCCACTCCGAAGAGGTGATTTATGCGATACGTCTATTACGCGTTGCTCTTCTTGCTCCTGCTCCCTGCAACGGCGCTGGCTCAGGCCACGGGCTCGCTCGCCGGGAAGGTGACGGAAGCACGCACCGGCGAGGCGATGCCGGGCGTCAACGTGATCATTACCTCGCTAACCCGAGGCGCCGCCACGAACATCGACGGCGATTACGACATCCAGGGCCTGCCGGCGGGCACGTACGATGTGGTCGCGCAGTTTGTCGGGTTTAAAGACAACCACCAAACCGCGACGATTTCGGCGGGTCAGGAGACGGTGCTGAACTTCCAGATGGACGAAGACCTCTTGCAACTCGACGAGGTCGTCGTGACCGGGCAGGCCGCCAGCACCGAAAAGCGCAAGCTCTCGGCCAACGTCGAAGTGCTCAACGTCCGCGACATCGAGGAAGCGCCGGTGACGTCGGTCGATCAGTTGTTGCAAGGGCGCATTGCGGGTTCTTCCGTGCGCTTGCAGTCGGCGCAGCCGGGGCAGGGCGCGCTGGTCAACTTCCGGGGCGTCACGAGCGTTTTTGCCTCACAGACGCCGGTTATCTACATCGACGGCGTGCGGGTCGATAACAGCACGGGCACGAGCCAGAGCCTCGGCGGCGAGACCACCTCGGCGCTGTCTGAACTCTTGACGAGCGACATCGAGCGCATCGAGGTGACCAAGGGCGGCGCCGCCAGCACGCTCTACGGCTCCGACGCGGCCAACGGCGTCATCCAGATCTTCACCAAACGCGGCATCGCCGGCTCGCCCACCGTCACGTTGCGTACCGAACAGGGCGTCGATCTCCCGGTCTCCAAATTTCTCCTCGACACCGGCTTTGCCTTCCCCGAAACCACCACCGATTCGAGCCATCCGGACTTCGACAAGACCTCGTTCATCGAGGATGAGATCCTGAAGAGCGGTCATTATCAGAACTACTACGGCGGCATTTCGGGCGGCAACGCCGCGCTGACGTATAACATGAGCGGGCGGCTGCAAAACGGCACGGGCGTCCAGCCGTCGAATGAAAATTCGATTTATGCCCTGCGCGGCAACATCCAGGCGTCGGTCTCGGAAAAGCTCACGGCGAGTTTCTCCGGCGCTTACACCCACTCCAACTTCGAGCGCCTCAACAACGGCACCGCTATCGCCGACCCGTTGACGACGTTTGAGGTGGGCGATGCGTATTTCTTCAGCGGCGCCGACTCGTTCGACGAAGCGCTGCGCCTGTTCTTGTTGCCGTCGATCAAAGAAAACGTCAACCGCTACATCTTCTCCACGCAGCTTCAGTACAGGCCGTCGGCGCTGTTCAGTTCGAGCCTCACCGCCGGGGTCGATAGCCGCGACAACGAACAGCGCGTGCTCAATCCCTCCGAATTCGACATCATTTCGGGCGATGACAGCGGCAGCCTCAACCGCTACGACCGCAACTTCGTGGTCGTCACGCTGGAGGCCGTCGGCACGATCAGCTATCCGCGCGAGGGGTCGATTACGTCTGATTTCACGTTCGGCGCGCAGGGGTTCCGCGAAGAGACGAGCATCATCACGGCCAACGGCGAGACGTTCGCCCTGCCGGGCACCGAAGACTTCGACGAAGCCGGCACGATCACGGCGTCTGAGGCGCGCAGCCAGATCTTCAACGGCGGCATCTTCTTCAAAGAACAACTGGGCATCGGCGACCGGCTCTTCATCAACGGCGGGCTGCGCCTCGACGGCAACAGCGCTTTCGGCGAGGACGTGGGCTTGCAAGCCTATCCGAGCGTCGGCGCGGCCTATTCGATTTCGGAAGAAAACTTCTTCCAGGGCATCCGCACCATCGTCAACGACCTGAAACTGCGCGTGGCCTACGGGCAAACGGGTAAATTCCCGACGGCCTTCGCCCGCGACGTGACGTTCCAGGCCGTCTCGTTCCGGGGCGAGAGCGCCCCCCGCTTCGACAATCCAGGCAACCTCGACCTCAAACCCGAAAAAACGACGACCATCGAAGGCGGCTTCGAAAGCGCGCTCTTCGACAACCGTTTCTCGATTAACTTCACCTATTACACCGCTACGACCAAAGACGCGCTCTTCAGCGTGCCCGAACAACCTTCGACGGGGCGCGGGACGCAGTTGCGCAACATCGGGCAGATCGATAACAAGGGCATCGAGCTGGCGATCAATGCGCGCGTGATCAACCGGCCCGGCCTCGACCTCTCGCTGGGCGCCACCTATGGATGGGTCGAAAATGAAGTGACCGACATGGGCGGCGCTGCCGATTTCAACGTCGGCGGCAGCAGCGTCCGCGCCCAGCAGCGCGTCTCCGAAGGCATGCCCGTGGGCGTCTGGCGGCCTACCATCCCGTTCGACTCTAACGGCGACGGCTTCCTCGACGACTCGGAATTCCAGTTTCTCGACGAGACGCCGTATCCCACCCAGACCGGCTCGTTCAACGTCTCGCTGTCGCTCTTCCGCAACCTGACGTTCTTCGCGCTGGCCGACTGGCAGGCCGGCTCGCGAGTGTTTGATTGGGGAAGCCACTGGGCGCAGTTCAACGGCCTGGAACGGGCACCCCGGCCCACGCGATACGACCTCGACGGCAATCCGATTCTCAACTCGGACGGCGAAGAGGTCAAATTCTCGACGACGCAAGCCGGCGTGGCGCTGTTGCAAGACGGCGATTTCTTGAAGCTGCGCGAAGTCTCGGTGCGCTACGGCCTGCCCCGGCAATTCACGAACCGGCTGGGGCTGCTGTCGGCTTCGGTCTTTGTGACGGGCCGGAACCTGCTGACGTTCTCACGGCAGGATCTGGTCGATCCGGAATTGGCCGGGTTGACGTCGGGTGGCGGCTTACAACTCGGCGGCGAGCAGAGCATCACCCTTTCGCCGCCGCGCTCGTTCCGCATCGGCCTCGAAGTGCAGTTCAAATGACATTGTTCGATCTGAAACAGATCGAACAAAAAGCTTCCCGAAATCAACACCGTATTTGATATCATGAAAGACTATCAAAACCACCTCGCGCGACTGAGCCGTTGGGTGTTGCTGGGCGTGCTGCTCACCACCCTGGCAAGCTGCGACTTCCTCGATCCGACCGGCGTCGAAAACCCCCGGACGACGGACGAGGACCTCGCCGAGGCACCCGAACCGACGGCGGCGCTGCTGCCCGGCCTGCGCGCGCAGTTCGCCCGCGCCGTCGGCGGCGTCGTCATCGGCACCGAAAACGCCAGCGACAACTTCTCGATCAACGGCACCGGCCTCGGGGGCAATGAGATGGACTTCCCCCGCGACATCGTGCCCAACACGGCCATCATGAATTCGACCGGCCAGATCGGCGTCTACTGGCACTTGCAGGAGCTACGCGCCCTGGCCGACTTCGTCCTCGACGACATCGCGCCCAACGACGCCAACGCCAGCAATGAACAACGCGCCGAAGGGCATTACTACCGGGGCATGGCCTACCTGATGCAGGGCGAGAATTTCATCGGCGTGCCGGTGGAGCCGGACGGCGCACCTCTGTCGCCCAGCGAGTTGCTGCAACGCGCGCTGACGGATCTCCAGCAGGCTGCCACGCTGGCGGGCGGCGGTGAATTTGCCACGCGCGCCGTGGCCGCCCAGGCCCGCGCCTACCGCGCCCTCGGCGACGGCGGCAATGCCAGATCCAACGCCGAAAGCGCCCTGGCCTCCGGCGGCGCCGACTTTGTCTTCCTCCAGGAATATGACGAGACGTCGGTCGATAACGGCCCGAACGACTACCTGGTGCAGCGGTCGTTGCAAGAGATGCAGCCGCTGCCGCGCCTCGATTTCCTCGATCCCAAATACGTCGGCGATGAATCGGGCATCCCGATTGCCAAGGCCGAAGAGATGCACCTGATCCTGGCCGAGGTGGCGCTGGCCGGCGGCAACGAAACCGAGGCCAAGGCACAGTTGCTGAGCGCCCTGGCCGTGACGCAAGGCCGTCCGACGGAGTTCCTCGACGACCCGGACGAACGACTCGACAACGACCTCAACGAACGCCCGCACACGTCGAGCATCACCGTGGCTGCCGAGGCGGGCGCGCCGTTCAAGACCGGCCTCGTCCTCGACCGCCCCGGCCCGGTAGACACCCCGTCGATCTCCGGCACGTCGGTCACCGACGCCGACATCAACGGCGCCACGGGCACGGTGCTGGTCGAGTTGCTCTACCTGATGCGGCAGGAGATCCTCTTCGTCGAAGGCCGCCGGCTGCACGATCTGGGCATCCGCCTTCCGGTGATGCTCGACGAACTCGACACCAACGCCACCATCAACGAGGGCGACCCGGTGACACAGGTGTCGGTGCCGGGCTACATCCCGCCGCAGAATGAATTGGATCTCTACAACCCGCTGATTCTCTATCAGGACGGCGCGCTGATCGCCACGGAGGTCACCATCCTTCACAACATGAACCGCATCCTGGCCGAACAACGCGGCCTGGTGATTAGCAATCCGATGTTGAATTAGCGGGTGGCGTGAAACGTGAAACGTGAGGGTGCCCTGAGAAAACCTTGGGGTAAGCACCCTCACGTTTCACGCCATGAAACCTCCCCTCCTACCCCTTCGTTTTCAGACGAGCGTTTTCTTCACGAAGTACAGGAAAAGCATGCGTCTGCGGGCGAAATCGGGTTGGATTTTTTTGATCGGATGGATCGGGCTGATGAGCCTGGGGGCCGACGCAGCGGCGGCGCAACAGGGCGACGTCACCGAGGCGATGAAGGCCGAGCGGCTCTTCGTGCGCGGCATGACCAAAGCCTATCTGGACGATCACGAAGCCGCGCTGCGAGACTATCAGCAGGCGCTCACGTTCAAGCCCAACGAATCGGCCATCCTCTCGGCGATAGCGGCTTCGGAGGAAGCGCTCGACAATATGACGATGGCGCTGTTCTACGCCGAGCAGGCCCGCCAAAATGCACCCGAAAACGCCTATTATCACCATCAACTGGCCGGGGTGCATCAACGCGCGGGCGACCTCAACGCCGCTGCGCGAACCTACGAAACACTCCTTTTAGGCTTCCCGGACGACACCGAAGCGCTTCGTAAGCTGGCCGCCCTACAGGCCGAGATGGGCCACGCTGCCGAGGCCATCGCCACCTACGAACGCCTCATCGAGCAAGCCGGCGACCACGCGCAGGTGCGGCGCCAGATCCTGCAACTCTACTTTCGGCTCGGCGATGAAGACGGCACCCGCCGTTCCCTCGAAGCTCTGACGGCGCTCGAACCGGCCAATCCCGCCCCCTACCGGCTCCTGGGCCAGCTTTACCTGCAACAGCAAAAGCAGCAAGAAGCCCTCGAAGCCTTCGAAAAAGCCTACGAGGTAGACCCGACCGACCTCGAAACCACCCTCGCCCTGACCGACCTCTATCGCCAGCTTAACCGGGAAGCCGACGCCGAGCGCCTTTCTAATCAGGCCCTGAACGTCGAAACAGCATCGGTAGACGAGCTGATAGCCCGCGCCACGCCGCTCTTCGAACGCGCCTCTGAGGACGCGGAGGCGGCTCAAAACGCCACGAACCTGCTCGAAAAAGCCGTCGCCATGGAGCCGGACAACCCGGAGGCGTTGCAGATGCTCGGCGCCCTGCGATATCAGGCAGGCGCCTTCGCTGACGCCGCGACCTTGCTGGAACAAGCCCTGGCGCAAAACCCGCGCGATCCGCAACAGTGGCGCCTCGCCGCCGCCGCCTACCGCGAAGCCGGCCAGCCGCTCGACGCCTTACGTATGGCCGACGACGGCTTGCTGCTGTTTCCCGGACAGCTTCCGCTGATGCATGTAGCCGGCCAGAGCCTGCTCGACGCCGAACGCTACGACGAAGCCCAGACCCGCTTCGAGGAAGCCCTGGCCCTCGCCGAAGAAGACAACGCCACACAAACCACCGAACACGCCGAAATCATGGCCGCGCTGGGATGGACCTTCTTCAAACAGGGCAACTATACCGACGCGAAGACCTGGATCGGCAACGCCCTCGACGCCGGCCTCAACACCGCCACCGTCTTCGATCACTACGGCGACGTTCATGCCCGCCTCGACGACTGGGACGCCGCCCGGCGCTACTGGCGCAAAGCCCTCGAACTGGCTCCCAACAACCAGGCGCTACAGGAAAAACTGGAACGGCAGCAGTTCTAATGAATTTTGACGTTCGACTTCGGTACTACGGCATCGGTCTCCTACAGGCCGAAGACCGCCAACGACTTTCCCGGTCAAAATTCATTAGGCTCGCTAAGAAGGGGTATCGCTGACGCAGCCGGTGTGCTTTTTGGCTTATCTTTTGTACTCATTTTAAAATGTGAAACGTAAAACATAAGGGTGCCTTTAGCAGAACGATTCAGCGAAGCATCCTTACGTTTCACGTTTTACGCATCACATTTCACGTTTTCACCATACGATCCATGAATGTAGACAAAAAAGTACGCTGCTTCGGCCTTTCGGGCGTCGTGGTGCTCATGCTCTGGGTGGTCGGGTGCAGCGGGCCGCGGCCTGTGGTGGATATTCGGCCCGATTTGCCGGATGCCTTTCCGAATCACACGCTGGACCAGATCCAGCAGCAAATCCGTCTGGCCGGCGCCGATACGCTGGTGTCGCTTCAGGGCAAAGCCAACCTCGCGATTCGCACGCCCGAACTCAAGGGCAACGTGACGGCCCGCCTGAAGCATCGCCGCAGCGATTCGCTCTATATGTCGGTCACGGCTACGCTGGGCATCGAGGCGGCGCGCATGCTCGTCACGCCTGATAGCTTTTTCGTCTACGACCGCATCAACAAAAAACTCAATTACGGGTCGATGGATTATGCCTCGACCTTTCTGCCGCCCCTGCTCACCGGCGACGATGTGTTCCTCAACCTGCTGGGCCTGACCTCTCCCGAATCCGGCATCGACTGGCACCTCGATGCCGACACGGCCTACTATCACCTGCGCGACGACGCCGGACGACGCCACTTCATCGTCGATCCGACGGTCTGGCGCGTGGTGCGCTATGAAGAACGCACCACGCGGGGCGATCTCATCGAGGCGCTCAACTTTTCCGAATATGATCTCTTCGACGGCGTTTTTATACCCCGCCGGATTATACTTCAGCGCCCTTTGGACGATACCAGTATTTCGATGTATTACCGAGAATTGACGCTCAATCCACCGGCGCTCTCCATGACGCTGCGTGTCGGGGATTCCGTCGAATGGGTGCTAATCGATGAAAACACAGGGAACACAAACGATTAAAGCCCTCGGCAGCAGCCTGCTGCTGGGGCTGCTTCTTGTCATGAATGCCTGGGCGCAGACGCCCGACGAACGCGCCTCTTCGGAGCAACGCCTGCGCGAGTTGCGCCAGCAGATCGCTGCCGACGAACAACGCCTCTCGGCGACGGAACAGGCCGAAAAATCCTCGCTCCAGACCCTCCAGAGCCTCGACCGCGAACTCGCCATCCGGCGCGAACTGACCACCAACTACCAGTCGCGCCTGACCGAACTGGCCCTGGAAAGCGATTCGCTCCGCGCTTCGCTCGAACAACTGGAAAAGGATCTCAACGCCCTCAAAGAACAATACCGGGGACGCGCCACGCACGCCTATAAGTATGGCCGCATGCACGACCTCGCCTTAATCCTCTCGGCTACGTCGATCAACCAGATGCTGATCCGGGCGCGGTATCTCAACCGCTTCACCGATCAACGCAAGAAAAAACTCTACAACATCGAGGCAGCCACGACGGCGCTCGAAGATCGACGGACGAAGCTGGTGGAGGCGCGCGTGCAGACGCAACTGCTGCTGCAAGAAGCCCAGAAAGAGCAGCAAACGATGCAACGCCTCCAGCATAACCGGCAAGGCGTCATCCATAATCTGCGCACCCAAAAGACGAATATCTCCGAGGAACTGACCCAGAAAAAGGTCGCGGCCACGGAATTCGAAAAAACCATCCGCAACGTCATCACGACCGAAAACACGCGTCGCCGCGCCGAGGCCAACCCGGAGGCCGAGGTGGATTATGCCTGGATCACCGGCTCGTTCAAGAGCAACAAGAGCATCTTGCCCTGGCCCGTCAGCGGCGTCGTCGTCGAGCCCTTCGGCGACCTCGTCAACCCGGTCCACGGCACCACCACGCCCAACCCCGGCATGCTCATCGCCACGAAACCGCAGGCTGAAGTCCGCGCGGTCTTCGACGGCACCGTCTTGAGCGTCTCGGTCATCCCCGAATTTGGCCGGTACGTCGCCATCCAACACGGCGAATACCAGAGCGTTTACAGCAACTTCTCGATGCTCTACGTCTCGGAAGGCATGGAGGTGAAGATGGGCCAGGTCATCGGCCGGGCCGGCACCGACGCCGAGCCGAAAGAAGCTGGTATCTTCTTCGGCCTCTTCAAAGACGGCACCCCCTTCGATCCCAAACCGTGGCTCAAGGCGCAGTGATTGTTCTTGGTGCTTCGTTCTTTGTTCTTGGTTCTTTGTTGAATGAGGGGCTACCGTCTGCTATCACCACCCCAAAGCACAAAGAACCAAGAACCAAGTACCTTTTCGCTTTCACTCTTTCCTCCTTTCTCGTAGTTTTCCCCGCATGGGAAAGCGACCGCTCATCACCGAGAAACACGTCGTCGAGGCGTTAGAGGCGGGCCGGACAACGCTCATCGTGACGCCGAAGACGCTCATCACACCGCTGGCCCGCGACACCGCGCGCGAGCGCGGCCTCGCGTTCGTCGATCCGCCGCCGGCGTCTTCGCCTCTACCGGCGGCGCGGCCCCGGACACACGTCGTCGCTATCGGCAGCGATCATGGCGGTTTTGGGTATAAAGAGACGCTCAAGCCGTTCATCGCCGAACTGGGCTGGCAGGTGCTCGACGTGGGCACCGATTCCGAAAAAAGCTGCGACTACCCCGACTTTGCCTTCGCCGTAGCCCGCGCCGTGGCCCTGGGCAAAGCCGACTTCGGCGTGATGATCGACGGCGCCGGTATCGGCTCGGCGATGGTTTGCAACAAGGTGCCGGGCATCCGCGCTGCCTGCGCCTACAACGAGTTCACCGCCTGGAACGCCCGCGCCCACAACGACGCCAACGTCCTCACCCTCGGCAGCCGCACGCTCGGCATCGAAGTGTGCAAAAGCATCCTCAAACGCTTCCTCGAAACCGCCTTCGAAGGCGGACGCCATGGCCGCCGCGTCGATAAAATCTCCGACGTTGAAGCACGCTTTTTGCCGGGTGCCCCTTCGTGAGCAGCGTCCTGTAAGGATAGGAAGGATGTCAGCCCGCCCCCCGCGCCGGGACCTCACAGGCTTGCAAGACCTGGAGATCCCGGCACGAAGGCTAAACGTGACGGACGAATGGCGCTTTTCGCATCAGTCCGTTTCCCACACAAATGTTACCTTATAGCCCCCCAGATTGGTCATATCGACGTAATCCGCCCCCACATAGGTATGAACTCCGAGAAACTTCGCCTTCCAGTAATAGACGTGCTTATTGCTCCGGTTGGTCTTTATGCACTGGATGCCGTCACTTTTTTCGCCCTCAATGGTCGGGTCAGTGGTGGACGTGCTGATGCCAATACCCTTCCACCATCCTGAACTGGTGGCAACTTGCAGGCACACTTCCACCTGTCCCGGATAATTCTTAGCCACCTCTTCGTCATACACGGATACCAGTTTGATCCGGTCCGCGCCCCCTTCCAAATAAATGTATCTGTCGGGGACGACCCTCGGGGTGACTTGCACCGATACGGTCCTCGTCACGCCTTCGCTCCTGGCTGTAATGACCGCATTCCCTTTCGACAGGCCCGTCACCACGCCGTTGTCGTTAACCTGGGCAACCTTTTCGTTGCTGCTTGTCCAGGTCACCTTCCGCCCGGAAAGCACAAACCCGTCGTTGTCCCTCAGCGTCGCTACAAGATGCCCCGTGTTTTGATGTGGGTTGGGCGAGACAGGATTGAAGACTAAGTTCAATTTAGACGGAGTAATATCGATGGATGCCACCGGATCGTGAAAATAGGCCCAGGCAGCTAGCTGCCCGGATACACTCTCAGCCTCTCCCTCAAACTCGAAAGCAGCGGCCCACTGGGTAGTCAACCGAACCTCATCGCCTCCATGGGCACTTCTAAACCCTGTCAGGGCAAAGAAGACGGGATAGCATTTTGTTCTATTACAGTCCATGCTTTCATCATGACTTGCTACCGTCCGACCATAGAGAACAAACAAATATTTACCTTCGCTCCTGCTGGTTTCCTGGTTGAAAGTATAGCTGCCGGTAAGGCGCATCTTTTTCAGAAAAAGACGATGATCCTCCAGGAGAAAGCCGTCGAGATACGCCTCCAGAGTGCCCTTGGCTGCGTCCCCTTTTTGGCTCATTTTCAGCACGGCCCTTTTCCCGTTAATCAGGCCGTATGCGCCTGATAGATCGCCATTCATGCCGGGGCTGTAGCTACTCGCCGTTGGGTGAGGCGCCCCGTCATGCGCTCCTGCTACCGAGATCGAGGGCAGGGCCAACACGGCCAGCATCAACAGAATAATGGATGGTGTGAAACGCGTGTTCATTGTGTTACCTCTGTTTTTGATGGATGATACGGTTGGATAAAACGGTAGAGCGATGGGGTTCTTCTGATCAGGGAAAGCTCTACCGCATTGCGTGGAAACTGATGGTTAAAAGTGATTGGGATTGAAAGGTGTTAATACCCGCCTGGCAAGGTGCTCAGATCCTACCCCCTTCTATTAGTTAGCGTAATTAAAACCGAATCCCCTCACGCCCTCAGAAAAAAATCGTCCCCCCTTTTGCGAAATCCCCGATTTCGCAATTTCACACAAGCTTTTCGCGCCTGCGGGATACCGAGCCGGTGACGAACGTATCTTCCACCGCTTTTTCTGACGTTTTATCACCCAATCGTAGGATTGATCATGGCCAACAACGCCAGCTATGACGTCGTCGTCGTTGGGACCGGACCGGGCGGGTATGAGACCGCCATCCGGGCCACGCAGCTCGGTTTCAAAACCGCCGTCATCGAGAAAAACAAGCTCGGCGGCGTCTGTCTTAACATCGGCTGCATCCCCACCAAAGCCCTGCTCAAGAGCGCCGAATTGATGGCCTACGCCAACCACTTCGCCGACTACGGCCTCACGCTCGACGGCACGGTCTCGCCCGACTTCCCGAAGGTCATCGCCCGCAGCCGCGGCGTGGCCAACAAGATGAACAAGGGCGTCCAGTTCTTGATGAAAAAGAACAAGATCGACGTCATCTTCGGCCATGCTAAACTCCTCGGCGGCGGCAAGATCGACGTGCAGCCGTCGGAAAACATGGACGGCGAGACGATTGGCGAAGCGCAGACGGTCGAAGCCAAACATATCATCCTGGCCACCGGCGCCCGCGCCCGCGAGATCCCGCCGCTGCCCATCGACGGCGAGAAGATCATCGATTACAAGGCTGCCATGTTGCAAACGACGCCGCCGGGACGCCTCGTCATTGCCGGCGCCGGGGCCATCGGGGTCGAGTTTGCGTATTTCTACCACCACATGGGCGCCGAGGTAACGATTATCGAACTGCTCGACCGCATCGTGCCTATCGAGGACAAGGATGTGTCGCGGGAGTTGGCGCGGTCGTTCAAAAAAACCGGCATCAAAGTGATGACCAGTGCGTCGGTGCAGGGCGTCGATACCAGCGGCGACGTGTTGAAGGTGACGGTCAAGACGAAGAAGGGCGAGGAAGAAATCGAATGCGATCAGGTACTCTCGGCGGTCGGCGTGGTGGGCAACGTCGAGAACCTGGGGCTCGAAGACCTCGGCATCGAGACTGACCGGGGCTCTATCGTCACCGACGAGTTCGGGCGGACGAACGTCGAGGGCGTCTATGCCATCGGCGACGTGGCCGGGCCGCCGTGGCTGGCGCACAAAGCGAGCCACGAGGGTATCATTTGCGTCGAAAAAATCGCCGGGCACAACGTGCGCCCGCTGAATAAAAACAACATCCCCGGTTGCACCTACTGCCAGCCGCAGATCGCCTCGGTGGGGTATACCGAAGAGAAGGCCAAAGAAGCCGGGTTCGAGGTCAAAGTGGGTAAATTCCCGTTTACGGCCTCCGGCAAGGCCTCGGCGTCGGGCCATAACGAGGGCTTCGTCAAAGTGATCTACGACGCCCAGTACGGCGAATTCCTCGGCTGCCACGTCATCGGCCACGACGCCACCGAACTCATCGCCGAAGCCGTCACCGCCCGTGAGCTAGAGACGACCTACCACGAGATCCTCGAAGCCGTCCACCCCCACCCGACGCTTTCGGAGGCGGTGATGGAGGCGACGCGGGCCGCCATCGGCGAGTCCATCAACATTTAGAAATCGCTGGCGCGATTTCTAAAAAGGGTTGCCCCGGCCTCTTGGGATGAGGCCGGGGCTTTTTCGTTGTGCCGGGTGCGGAGTGATATGTTTTGCCCTGCTTTTTCGCATACTTAAATAAAGAGGGATTCATTAGCAGCGTGCGTCCTGCGTGTATAGAGAGAAAGAGCGAAGCCTTCGTAGATCCTGTAACGCAGCCGCCCTCAGACTCCGTTACCATACGAGCACCCATACACCCAACTTGTTATAATTACACCTTTTGAACCCATGAAATCGACCGACAATCACCCGGCGAAGTCGAAGGATGGGCTCCCCTGGATGATGCGCATCGGAGGCGTGCTGGTGATCGCGCTTTCGGCGTTTCTGCTCATCAAAGACGTCAGCCTCGGCATCGGCGACGATGTCTTTTGTGCCTTCAGCCTCGGCCTGGGCCTCTTCACCACCGGCGCAAGCTGGCTGCCGAACCGATAATTTAAAATTGCGGAGCAATTTTAAATCAACGCACCACCGCCCCATTCTCTCCCTCGGCGCTCAGGAGCGTCAGGCGCCCGTCGCGGTCTTCGGACATCAGGAGCATGCCCTGGCTCTCCAGGCCCATCATCTTGCGCGGCTTCAGGTTCGCCACGGCAATCACGCGCCGCCCGACGAGGTCTGCCGGGTCGAAATGTTGTGCGGCGCCGGCCAGGATCTGCCGTTGTTCGAAGCCCAAATCAACTTCCAATCGCAATAATTTTTTCGACTTGGGCACGCGCTCGGCAGCGGTCACGGTGCCCATGCGCAGGTCGAGTCTGGCGAAGTCGTCGTATTCGATGAAGTCTTTTTTGGGTTCGTAGGGTGTCTCCGGCTCGGCCTCTTCGGCGGCATCGGCAGCGCTGAGTTTGGCGATCTGCGCGTCGATGGCGTCGTCTTCGACTTTTCTGAACAGGATTTCGGGGTTGCCCAGGGCGTGGTTTTCTTGCAATAACGGCTGTCCGGCCTCGTCCCAGCCCGTCGTCGCGCCGGGGTCGCCGCCGGGGGCGCTGGCGCGGATGCCGTCGAGACCCAGCATCGCGCGCAGCTTCGCCGCCGAGAACGGCAGCACCGGCTCCATCAACACGCTGAGCGCGGCGCAAAGCTGGAGCGAAACGTGGATCGTGTTGGCGCACGCCTCGCGGTCGGTCTTGCGCGTCTTCCAGGGCTCGCTGTCGTTGAAATATTTGTTGCCCAGCCGCGCCAGGTTCATCGTCTCGAAGACCGCCTCGCGGATGCGGAAACGCTCGTACGATTGCCCGATGCGCGCTGGAAATTCAGCCAGTTTAGCCAGCGTTTCGCGGTCGAAGTCGCCGGGGTTGACCAGCGGCGGCACCTGCCCGTCGAACTCGCGCGCGGCAAACGTCAGCGCGCGGTGGACGAAGTTGCCCAGGATGTCGGCCAGTTCGGAGTTGGCGCGGGTCTGGAAATCCTTCCAGCTAAAATCGGCGTCTTTGGTCTCCGGCAGCGTCGCGGCGAGGGCATAGCGGAGCAGATCCGGCGGAAAATCCTCCAGATGCTCGTGCAGCCAGACGGCCCAGCCCCGGCTGGTCGAGAGCTTCTTGCCCTCGATGTTGAGAAATTCGTTGGCCGGCACGTTTTCGGGCACGACGTAGTCGCCGTAGGCCATCAGCATAGCCGGAAACATGAGGGTGTGAAAGACGATGTTGTCTTTGCCGATGAAATGGATCAGCATGCTCTCGTCGTCTTGCCAGTAGAGGCGCCAGCGTTCGGGATCGCCCTGGGCGGCAGCCCATTCGCGGGTGGCCGAGACGTAGCCGATGGGCGCGTCGAACCAGACGTAGATGACCTTCCCCTCGGCCTCGACGCCGGCTGCTTCGGCGACGTCTCTGGGCACCGGCACGCCCCAGGGCACATCGCGGGTGATGGCGCGGTCGCGCAGGCCGTCTTTGAACCACGCGCCGATCTGCCCGAGCACGTTGGGCTTCCACTCCGGATGCGAGCCGATGTAGGCCTCCAGCTTCGGCTGCCAGTCGCCCAGAGGGATGTACCAGTGGGTGGTCTCGCGCAGTTCGGGCGTGGCGTCGGTGAGGGCGCTGCGCGGGTTGATGAGTTCCGCCGGGCTCAGCGACGTGCCGCAGTTCTCGCATTGATCGCCGTAGGCGTCTTCGTAGCCGCAGACGGGGCAGGTGCCGCGCACGAAGCGGTCAGCCAGGAAGACACCGGCTTCGGCGTCGTAGAGTTGTTCGTCGGTCTTGAGGTTGAAAACGTCTTTCGAAGCGAGGCGACGGAAGAAATCCTGGCTGGTGTCTTCGTGCGTCGGCGTCGTGGTGCGTCCGTAATGGTCGAAGCTCATGCCGATGGCTTCGAAGCTGTCGCGGATGATCGGGTGGTATTTATCGACGATTTCTTGCGGCGTGACGCCCTCTTTGAGCGCCTTCATCACGATAGCGACGCCGAATTCGTCCGATCCGCAGACGTAGACGAGGTCGCGCCCTTTGAGGCGTTGATAGCGGCAGTAGAGGTCCGCCGGGATATACGCGCCGGCGAGATGACCGATGTGGATCGGCCCGTTGGCATACGGCAGCGCAGAGGTGACGAGGATGCGTTTGAAGGTTTTTTCTGACATTTTGGTTTGTGAATATGGAGGAAGAAAAAGGGGATGTTGTACCGTGTGGCGTGGGAAGGGATCCGTTACGAGAGACGTGTTCACTTAAAGTGTTGGCCGTCGGGGTTGGTGCTGAAAAGCACTGGAGATGGATCAACGGCTTTCATCCTTTCTTGACCACTCCGCCTGCCTCGTTTTCCCTATTATTGAGTTTCGAACAAACGGATAGGCCCATGGCTGACCCTGCCTTCAAAGAACGACAAGCAAATGTCTCGCGCAAGACGAAGGAAACCGACGTCACGGTCCGCCTCAACCTCGACGGCGAGGGCCGGTACGACAACCACACCGGCATCGGCTTCCTCGATCACATGCTCGACCTGTTCGCCAAACACGGTGGCTTCGACCTGGCAGTCTCCTGCGAGGGCGACCTGCACATCGACGACCACCACACGGTCGAAGACATCGGCATTACGCTGGGGCAGGCGCTGGCCGAGGCGCTCGGCGACAAGGCGCACATCGCCCGCTACGGCCACGCCTACGTGCCGATGGACGAGACGCTCGCCCGCGCCGTGATCGACCTCTCAGGACGCTTCTACCTCCATTTCGACGCCGCCTTCGCCCGCCCGTCGGTGGGTGATCTCTCGACAGAGATCGTGCGGCACTTCTGGTACAGCTTCGCGGAACACACCGCGTGCAACCTCCATATCAGCGTGCTCTACGGCGAAAACACCCATCACAAGGTGGAGGCCGTCTTCAAAGCCGTCGCCCGCGCCCTGCGCATGGCGGTGCGCCGCGACATCACCCACGCACAAATGCCTTCGACGAAAGGTAGTTTGTAATTTTGGATTTTAGATTTTGGATTTTGGATTGTTTGGCACAACCGAATCGAATAATCGAGGAAGCCGCGATTTTGCCATCCGCTGCAACTTCTCCTGAAAAGATGACGGTGCTAAACAAAACCAATCCAAAATCCAAAATCCAAAATCTAAAATCGCAAAGGAATCATGGTACTGAGTAGACAGACCGTTGCTGTTATCGGCGCGGGCAATATCGGGCGGGCGCTCATCGGGGGGTTGCTCAAAGGCGGGTATCTGGGTGCGGATCAGGTGCGCGCCACGCGGCGCAACCCGCTGGCGCTGGATGAATTGCAGGCGTCCTTCCCCGGCATTCATACCGGCACAGACAACGTGGCCGCCGTCGACGAAGCCTCGGTGGTGGTGCTGGCTATCAAACCGCAGAACGCGGGTCAAATCATCGAAGAGATCCGGGATCACGTGCGCAAGGATGCGCTGATCGTTTCGGTGCTGGCCGGTATCACGACGGAGGCTTTGCAGGCGTCGTTTGCGCATCATCTGGCCGTGGTGCGCACGATGCCCAACACGCCGATGCTCGTCGATGAAGGCGCCACGGCCATCGCCGGGGGCCGGTTTACGACCGAGGAGCACATGACCATCGCCCGGCATATGTTCGAGGCCGTCGGCAAGGTCGAAGAGGTGCCGGAGTATTTGATGGATGCGGTGACGGGCCTTTCGGGCAGCGGCCCGGCCTACGTCTACATGTTCGTCGAAGCGCTCACCGATGCCGGCGTCAAGCAGGGGTTGCCCCGGCCTACGGCGTTTCGGCTGGCGGGGCAGACGGTCTTCGGCGCTGCCAAGCTCGTCCTGGAGACCGGCAAGCACCCGGCTATCCTGCGCGACGAGGTGACGACACCCGGCGGCACCGCCATCGCCGCCATCGCCGAACTCGAATCGCATGGGCTGCGTACGATGCTCATCAACGCCGTCGCCACCGCCACGAAGCGCTCTAAAGAACTGAGTGAGATTAAGAAGTAGGCCGCGTGGTTTGGTTTGGTGGATGGCCTTGTTTCAGGCCGAAGCGTTTTGCTTTTTATGAAATGTCATGGGTCATGAGTCACGGGTCATGGGTTCTTAAAAACACTCATGACCAATGACCCATGACCTTCGCCAAACCTGCCAACCGGGAAAAGGCCTAAAACTCTTTCCATCACAGCCCCCAGGCACCCCTATGATCACCATCATCGATTACGGCATCGGAAATCTCCGGTCTATCGAGAAAGCGTTTCAGCACGTCGGGGCTGAGGTGTTGCGAACGGACCGGGCCGATGATCTGGCGCGGGCCGATCATCTGGTGCTGCCCGGCGTGGGCGCCTTCGGTTCGTGCATCGACGAAGTGCGCCGCCGCAACCTCGAACAGCCGATTCTGGACGCCGTGACGCGCGGCATCCCGTTTCTGGGTGTCTGCGTGGGCATGCAGATGTTGTTCGACGTCAGCGAAGAGATGGGTTTGCACCGGGGGTTGGGAATCCTGCCGGGCCGCGTGGTTCGTTTCGAGGGTGTCTATGCGCGTGAAGCCGTGGCCGCCGAGACCGGCGAGGTAGAGACCGATCCGCGCCCGCTCAAGGTGCCCCACATGGGCTGGAACACCCTGGCGCCGCGCTACGAATCGCCGCTGCTCGACGGCATCGAGCCGGGGGCGTATTGCTACTTCGTCCATTCCTACTACGCCGTGCCGGCCACCCCGGAAGACGTGCTGGCCACGACGTCGTACGGCCTCGATTTCCCGGCTATCGTCGCCCGAAATAACGTCTTCGGCGTCCAGTTTCACCCGGAGAAAAGCCAGCAAAACGGCCTTCGACTTTTGAGAAATTTCGCCCGATTGTAGAAACAGAGGGACCCCTTTGGGAGGCAGAAAGTTAGCCTATTTTCCGCCCTTTTTTTGCTGGTATCATGATACTCGTAATCCCCGCCATCGACCTGCTGGGCGGCCAGTGTGTTCGCCTCTTGCAAGGCTCGTACGAGCACGAGACGGTCTACTACGACGACCCGGTCAAGATGGCAAAGCTGTGGCGCATTCAGAATGCCCGCGTCCTCCACGTGGTCGATCTCGATGCCGCGCGGGGCGGCTCCGAAGACCGGGCCGACAACAAAAACGAAATAGGCCGGATCTGCGAGGCGCTCGACATCCCCGTTCAGGTCGGCGGCGGCATCCGGACCCTCGAAGACATCGAGGCGGCGCTCGACCTGGGCGTCTACCGCGTGGTGCTGGGCACGGCGGCGGTGCGCAACCCGGACCTCGTCTCCGAAGCCGTCGAACGCTTCTCGTGCAGCAAGGTCGTCGTGGGCATCGATGCCAAAGACGGCGAGGTGCGCGTCGAAGGCTGGACCGAAGGCAGCGGCCTCGACGCCATCGACCTGGCGCTCGACATGGAAAAGCGCGGCATCCGCCGGATTGTCTACACCGACATCAGCCGCGATGGAACGATGCAGGGGCCGAACATCGAAGCTTATCAGACGCTCGGCCAGCACCTTACGCAAGCCCGTATCACCGCCTCGGGCGGCGTCGGCGGCTTCGAAGACCTCCAGCAAGTCAACACCCTCAAGCCTTATCGCGTCGATTCTATCATCATCGGGCGGGCGCTTTACGAGAACACGTTTCCCTGCCAGAAGCTCTGGTGCTGGCACTACAAGGAGCAACTCAACCTGAACCAGTATTCTACGGCCCGCCTCTCCGATGAGTGCTAAGAGCGCGTCTAAATATTACTTCCGGATTACTCGTTCCCACGCTCCTGCGTGGGAATGCAGAACCGGACGCTCCTGCGTCCGAGAATCGATGCAAAAACACCTCGAAAGGGCAACGCAGGAGCGTCGCAGCCCTACACTCCCACGGAGGACCGTGGGAGCGAGCGAGGTGAGGTGGTTCTTTCTCGGCCCAATTTTGCCAACCCCGCTAACCCTATCCTCAACGTTTTGAAACGGCCAATCTTTTTCACGTTTTTAGCGGTCTTCGTTTTCAGCTTTTTCGGCTGTGCCAACGCCGTAGTCACCGTAAACCAGGGCGATGACCGGCCTCCGCTAAACCCGTCGGGACCGACGACGATTGAAAGACCGCCGAGTTCGCCCGCCGCGCCTGTCGATTATGGCATGGTCGATCAAAAACCGCAGATCAAGGGCGGCCTCGACGGTTTTGAGAGATCGATCCACTATCCGCAGACGGCCAAAGATGCAGGCATCGAAGGCACCGTGCGGGTGCATTTCATCGTCAACACGGCGGGTGTCGTAGAACGGGCGGCGGTGGTGCAAGGCATCGGCGGGGGCTGCGATGAGGAAGCCCTCCGCGCGGTGCAGACAGCCCGCTTCGAACCGGGCCGCCAGGATGGAAACGTCGTCAACGTCAAGGCGTGCCTCGCCCTTCGTTTCCAACTGCCGGAGGCCTCCATACGCGCTACGTTCTGCGCACCGTGATCAACGAGAGGGAGAAAGGGAGAGAGGGGGAAAGGGAGATTAGGAACGACGAATATCGAATGACGCGTGTCGAAATGATCTGGTTTTACACTCGCCATTCGTCATTCGAAATTCAACCTTCAAAATCTCCCTTTCTCCCTCTCCCCCTTTCTCCCTTTCCAATAAAGAAACACCATGTCTGTAGCCAAACGCATCATCCCCTGCCTCGACGTAGACCGGGGACGGGTAGTCAAAGGGATTAATTTTGTCGATCTGATCGATGCCGGCGATCCGGTGGAGCAGGCGCGTTTTTACGACGCCGCCGGGGCCGACGAACTCGTCTTCCTCGATATCACGGCGACGCACGAAGAGCGCGGCATCATGCATGACGTGGTGCGGCGGACGGCGGACGAGGTCTTCATCCCACTCACCGTCGGCGGCGGCTTGCGCACCATCGAAGACATGCGGGCGATGCTCCATGCCGGCGCCGACAAGGTGTCCATCAACTCGGCGGCTATCAAAGATCCGGGGCTGATTACGCGGGGCGCCGAGGCCTTCGGCTCGCAGTGCATCGTCGTGGCTATCGATGCCAAACGCGGCGCCGCCGATCCGCTGCGCTGGGAGGTCTACGTCCACGGCGGGCGTAAATCGACGGGCCTCGACGCGCTGGCCTGGGCCGTCGAAGCCGAAGAACGCGGCGCCGGCGAGTTGCTCGTGACCTCGATGGACCGCGACGGCACCAAGGACGGCTACGACCTGGCGCTGCTTCAGGCCCTGGCCGAGCGCGTCTCGATTCCTGTCATCGCCTCGGGCGGCGCCGGCACGCTCGACCACCTCCGCGACGGCCTCACCCACGGCCACGCCGATGCCGTGCTGGCCGCCTCCATCTTCCACTTCCGCGAATATACCGTCGATGAAGCCAAACGCTTCCTCCTCGACGCTGGCGTCACCGTGCGAATGATTTAAACTTTTTGTGCCGACGGGCACAAAAAGTTTAATCGCGCAATAATCCGGCGCCGGGATCGTTTTCTAAACAACGGTTCGTTGTAACACAGCAACCGCGTGTAATCGTTAGGAGGTTGGGGAAAGATGGATCCCTTTGAATCTTTTCTCGCCTGACGCGTAAACGAATTTGTTGTGCGGTATCCCCCCAGGTCGGACCATCCGCTGAACCCGTTTGATTGCTCCCGGAGGAGGTTTCTTATGGAAAAAAAGCCGTTCATTGCGCAGACCTCAATGGTTCCGGTGCTGGCTTGCATCGCCGCGCTGCTCTTTAGCGCCAATTTTTATCAGTTCCTGCAAAAGAATTTTAAGAAATGGTGGGGCTGGGATTTCACCTGCCCGATCGAAAACGTGGACTGTCATCGGCATGAGGTGGAACTGGAGCGTCGCAAGCACCGCAAACATCACAAGCATCGTAAACATCGCCCGCATCGCCACGAGGTAGAAGACCGTCACACGATTATCCTCGAACTCGACGCCGAACGCAAACGCGAGCGCTTGCAAGACGCCGAACGCAAGCTCCAACAAAACCTGGAACGGGCCTTGCGCGAACTCGACCGCCTGCACGAACGCATGGAGTGGGACGCCACCTCGGAAGCCAATCGCGAACGCCTGGAAACAGAAATTCGGATTAAGGCGATGAACGTGAGGGCGCTCGAACGCATCAAGCAACGGCTTGAGAACCACGTGGTTACGCGAGAACATCGCACCGAAGACGAAATCATTCGAGAGTTTCATTTTGGCGACGACGTAGAGGTCCGCATTCGCAAACATCACTGAGTGCCCTCTGCTGAGCGTTTACCGGAGGAGTTGTTATGTCTGGAGTTCCCTTTTCCTCGAGAAGTGGTACCGTTCAGGTACTGGTCGCTGTGGCCCTGGTGCTCTTCAGCCTGGTTTTCCTGCGATTCGTGACGTTGACGTTTGCGGACGAATCGCCGCGCCCGGCGCCTGAGGTCACCGTCATTGACATCGTGATGGCTGCCGACCCGGAGATCCGGGAGGCAGAACGAGAGATGGATCGCGCGCTTCGTCAGTTGGAAGAGATCGAGCGGCGGAGGCGAGGCGCATTTTGTGGAACCGATCCGATTTTTAACCGCTACCAGGAGGCGCAGGTAGCGTTGGAGCGGGCACGGATTCATTTGCTGAACTTGAAACACCAACGGCAACACGAGTTGACGGTACAGCAAGAACTCAAGCTCCGCGCCATGCAGAATCCCGAAGTAGACGAGCAATTAATTCACCGCCTGGCGTTCGACCCGGAGATGAAGCACATTCCCATCATGCGATAATCGCAAGCCTTCCCACTTTACAGGGAGCGTCCATCGAGGGCGCTCCTTTTTTTGTATGCGGAACCATAGTACACGCCAAAAAACCGATAACGGTCGAAATAGAACGCGGATGACGCAGATTGAGCGGATGGTCGCGGATTTATTGACAGCCCGATCCGCGACAATCCGTCCGATCCGCGTCATCCGCGTTCTATTCAAAACAGGAAGCTCTTGTCCAATTTGCGTATCATGAAGGCATCTTTCTTCGACATTCAGCCTTCTTGTGTATGCTCACCTGCCAGAAACACCTGTTTTCGCTGCCGGACGACGTGCATTATCTCAACTGCGCGTATATGTCGCCGCTCGCGCGCCGCGTAGAAGCGGCGGGGATCGTTGGGATGCAACGCAAACGCAACCCGTCGACGATCACGCCCGCGATGTTTTTTGACGAGAGCGACACAGCCCGGCGGCTTTTTGCTGAATTGATCAACGCCAATGCCCGGCGTATTGCGTTGATCCCGGCGGCGTCGTACGGCATTGCGATAGTGGCGCGCAACCTGGAGGTGCAACGCGGGCAAAACCTCGTGGTGATGCACGAGCAGTTTCCGAGCAACGTCTACACCTGGCATCGGCTGGCAACGGAGACGGGCGCGACGCTGCGCACCGTGCCTCCGCCGGACGGCCCCAACCGAGGCACGCGGTGGAACGAACGCTTCATCGACGCCATCGACGCGGACACCGCGCTCGTGACCCTGGCGAATGTTCACTGGGCCGACGGCACGCGGTTCGACCTCGAAGCTATTGGCCGGCGCGCGCGCGAAGTAGGCGCCGCCTTCGTCATCGACGGCACGCAATCGGTGGGCGCCTTGCCTTTCGATGTGCATCGTGTTGAGCCGGATGCGCTCATCTGCGCGGTCTACAAGTGGCTGATGGGCCCCTACAGCCTCGGCGCCGCCTACCTCGGCCCCCGCTTCGACGACGGCGTGCCGCTCGAAGAAAACTGGATCGGGCGGCTGGGCAGCGAGCGCTTTGGTGAGCTGGTCAACTACCAGGAGGCCTATCAGCCGGGCGCGCTCCGCTACGACGTAGGCGAACGCAGCAACTTCGCCCTGATGCCGATGATGGTAGCGGGCCTGGAATTGGTGCTCGAATGGAGGCCATCCGCCATCCAGACCTATTGCGAAGCCCTCACACGCGACCTGTTGCAGGAAGCACAGGACCTCGGTTTTGTGATCGAAAAGGAGGCCTTGCGCAGCGCGCATCTCTTCGGCATACGCGTGCCCGAACATCTGTCGGCAGGTCGATTACGCGATGAGTTGGCGCGACGCAACGTCTCGGCCTCCGTACGCGGCGACGCCATCCGCATCTCGCCCCACGTCTACAACGACGACGCCGACATCGAGGCACTACGCGATGCGCTTCATGCCGTCGTGAGCCTGGTTTGAAGCGTAAACCAATTTTGGATTTTAGATTTTGGATTTTGGATTGGGAAATAACCGATCCCCATCCAACAACCGAATAAGCCGCGCCGGTTGATGCGGGCGCGTCTTATTCGGTTATTCAAAACGGATCGGGAGCCACCCAATCCAAAATCTAAAATCCAAAATCGAGATCCTTTCTCGCAGCGTTAACGCAGGTGCCTGAACACCTCCTCCAGAAACACACGCGCCGCTTCGTACACGCCCGGCGCTTCGCTCTCGCGAGGACCGGCGACGTTGAGCACGTGGATCTTGCTGTCCGCAATCCACCGCACGATGTCGATGGGGTTCGGGTTGCGAGTGAGGTCGATGAGCAAGAGGGCTTTTTCTAGCGCGTGGGCTTTTTCAATTGTTAAATTGGTGCCGGGCGAGGGATCGTCGAAGCGCAGCACGAGCGTGCCGTCGCTGTCGCGGACGTTCCAGGCGGTGCGCTGGGCGTACTTGGCCAGCGGCGTCTGGGTCAGGGGATAGCGAGGGTCGATGACGCCGTCTTCGGCGCGGCGGCCTTGCGGGCACCAACCGCCGGCAGGGAGGCCGAGCGCCAGGGCGACATCGAGCGCCGCGCGGTCTACGCCGGTTTGCCCACCGCTGACGATTCGGAGGATGCTTTCTGAGGATGTCTCGTTCATAGGCTTCGCAAAGTCGAAATATCCCTAAAATACACCAGCCCGCCATGCCCCGCCTCTTCATCGCCGTCGATCTTCCTGAAACGCACAAAGCCCAACTCGCCGGTCTGCGCACCGAGGCGTTGCCGTGCCGGTGGACGCGACCTGCGCAATATCACCTGACGTTACGCTTTATCGGCGAGGTGGATGACGAGCAGGCGTCGATGATTGAGCAAGCCCTGCGCGCCATCGAGGCCGAGGCGTTTTCGCTACAAGGCCGGGGCCTGGGCGTCTTTCCGTCGAAGCGCAAACCCCGCGTTTTGTTTGCTGCGCTCGACCCGGCGCCGGCTCTGATGGATCTTCAGGCTCAGACCAAGCAGGCCCTCCGCGCCCTCAGCCTGGAAGCCGAGCCGAAGCCGTTCCACCCGCACATAACGCTGGCGCGGCTGCGCCATGCTAAAGCGCAGACGGTTCGCGCTTTTCTCGACACCTACCAATCGTTCACGCTCTCCCCCTTCGACGTAACCCGGTATTACCTCTACGCCAGCACCCTTCGCCCCGAAGGCGCGCTGCACGAGCGGCGTGCTCACTTTGTGTTGCATAACGAACAACTGAGACAGTAAGGGGTAACAGGGCACGCGCTTTGCAACGGTACAGGATCAACCAATCGTTTTCTTCCATTAAGACCTCGAAACCCGATGTTCACCCGTAGTATGATAGCCGGCCTGGTGCTTTTTGCAGCCATTGTCCTGACCGCTGGACACCCGGCGGCTCATGCGCAGGATGCCGAAACCGTCTTCAAGCGCCTCCTGGATAAGTACAATTCTATCGAAGCCTTGAGCGCCGAGTTCACACAGACGATGTCGTCGGCGTTCTCGGAGCAGGAGGATTCCTTCACAGGCCGGTTGATCCTGCAAGGCGACAAATACCGCGTCGAAACCGGCACCGAGGTGTTGGTGGTCAATGGGCAGGAGACCTATGTCTACCGGCCTCAGGAGCAGCAGGTGCTCATCAACGACGTCGTCGAAGATGAGGCTTCTTTTACGCCGAGTTCGTTTCTGCTCAACTATGACCAACGCTTCGACGTCCGCGACGTGGCCGTGGTCACCTACAACGGCGCCAGGCACTACCGGCTCAACCTCGAACCCAAAAGCCCCGACTCTTTCTTCCGCGAAGCCACCATCTGGATGCGCGACCACGACGACATCATCACGAAGCTGACGATGCTCGACGTCAACGAAACGCGCATGGCCTTCACGCTCGATAATATCGAACTCAACCCGACCCTCGCTCCGGACACCTTCTCATTCACCCCACCCGAGGGCGTCGAAATCATCGATTTGCGATCCTGATCCCTCTCTTCAACCACTTTCCTCTTACTCGTGACTCCTCGCGCGCGCCGCATTCTGATTCAAGGCGGATTCTTTGTGCTTGCGGGCGTCCTGCTCTACCTGGCGCTCCAGGGAGTTGATTTCAACGAGATGGGCGAGGCCCTGCGCCAGGCAGACTACCGCTGGATCGTGCCGCTGGGCGCGGTGACGATGGTGAGCCATCTGATTCGGGCGTGGCGCTGGCAAATCTTGCTCGAAGCCCTGCCCGCCGACGCGCCGGAGGCCGGCCCCCGGCGCGTTTCGCTGAAAACAGCGTTCTTCGCGACCATGGTCGGCTACATGGTCAACTACGCCCTGCCGCGCGTGGGTGAGGTCGTGCGTACTGCCGACCTGGCCGCGCACGAAAAGCTCTCCTTCAGCGGGGTGCTGGGCACCGTTGTCATCGAACGCATCCTCGACGCGCTGGTGCTCCTGCTGGGCCTTGTCGCCACGTTTTTCTTACTGCTCGATCAATCGGATTTCCTGCAGGAGCATTTCCTCACCCCGATGAAAGCGCAGATCAGCCAGATACCGATGCTGACGGTGTTGGTGCTGATGCTGGGCGTAACCATCCTTTTCGCGCTGATTTACAGCTTCGGCATCCGTGCCGAAGAGGCGCCCCTGCGCCGCCTCTGGAACCGGCGCATCCGGCCCAGCCTGACCTCGTTCAAAGACGGACTGGCTACGGTGCTGCGCTCGCCGCGCCGCCTGGCGCTCATCGTCAGCACCCTGGTGATGTGGTTTCTCTATTTGATGATGGCCTACATCCCTCTGCTGATGTTCGATATGGCCGGCCCCTACAACCTGTCGCTGCTCGACACCCTGTGTATCATGATGCTGGGAGCCATCGGCGTAGCAATCGCGCCGGGCGGCATGGGGGCGTTTCATTATATTACACGCGTAACGCTCGTCAACCTGTACGGAGTCGAGACGTCGCTGGCCCTGACGTATGCGGCCTTCGTGCACGGCGGTCAGATGTTGCTCTACATCGTCGTCGGGTTTCTCTGCTTGATGCTTCAAGGATCAAGCCTCGGCACGCTGCGCCGCCGTGCGCAAGCAGCCCGGCAAGCGGACGAGTGAACAGGGTTCTGATTTTGGATTTTAGATTTTGGATTTTGGATTGTTATTCTCGATGGGATTCAATAATCGAAAAAGCCGGGACGGTTGGAACCGCTGCGGTTTTTTCGATTGAGATGATGGTGCCCAATCTGACCAATCCAAAATCTAAAATCCAAAATTCTCCCATGGCGCGTTTACTCCGATATATCGCCCCCTTCCTGGTGCTGCTCGTGGCGGCGGCGCCGGCCTGGGCACAGACGACGGAACGGGCCTCCGATCACCCCCTCTTTACCGGCCCGGTCCACGAGGCCCCCGCTGCGCGCTTCGACCAGGAACACCTGCGCCTGGCCCTGCGCTTCGACGACACGCGCCGGGTCTTCGGCGATGCCACGCTGCGGCTGGCGCCGCTCGATCCGGAACAGTTCGACAGCACCGCCGCGCCGCTGCTGCTCCGGACCGCCGGCATGGCTATCGACAGTGTGCTCATCGGCGCCAGCGTCCCGGCGATGACGCATACCGCGTTTCGCAGCAGCGGCGATTCGCTTCAGATTCCCCTGGACTCGCTTTTCACCGCGCCCGACTCGCTTTTCCTGCCGTTTGAGGGGTTCGAAGTGCGGGTCTTCTACAACACGCAGCCGCGCCGGGGGCTCTTTTTCGTCGCGCCGAGCCGTCAAAACTCGGCGCAAAAACGGCAGATCTGGACCCTCAACGCGCCCGGCGCCACCCGCCACTGGATCCCGGTCCTCGATGCGCCCACCGACATGATGACCTCCGAGGTGCTGATCACTGCCGACTCGTCACGGGGGGTGTTTTCGAATGGGCGGCGGGTCGAGGAGATTGACAATGAAGACGGGACCGTCACCACGTATTTTCGGCAGGATAATCCGCATACGCCGCGCCATCTCATGCTGGCCGTGGGCGATTACGAGGCGCATCAAAATACGGCCCGTGTGGCCTCGCCGGCTCAATCGATCTCGCTCTCGTACCGGGTCTATCCTGAGCACATCGGCGACGTAGCGCGCACCTTCGGGCGGACGCCGGAGATGATGACGTTCTTCGCCGAAAACCTGAACGTGCCCTTTCCGCGCAGATCATACGATCAGGTAATCTTGCGGCAGGTTCATCAAGAAGGACAGGCGCTGGCCGGCGCAGCGGCGTTCTCGGATGATATTATGCTCGACGAACGCGCCGCCCTCAGCGAAAACGTCGATCCGCTGCTTGCCCGGATGCTGGCTCATCAATGGTTCGGCGGCGGCGTCACGGCAGGCTCCTGGGCCGATGCCTGGCTCGATGAAGGGTTTGCCACGTACCTGAGCGCGCTCTTTACGGAACATCATCAAGACGCCGGCGCCTTCGCCCTGACGATGATGGATCACGCCGAGCGCTATCAGGCCGAAGCCCGGCACTACCGCCGCCCGCTGGTCTGGAACCGATGGATCGACCCCTCAGACGTCCTCGATGCGCACAGCGCGCAGAAAGGCGCATGGGTGCTGCATATGATCCGCCGCAAGATCGGGGATGCCTTGTTCTGGAACGTGCTGGAAAACTACCTGACGACCTTCGCCTTCCAATCCGTCGATACCGCCGATTTCAAACGAGTCCTCGAACGCGTCACCGGAGAGAATTTCGATACGTTTTTTGCCCAGTGGGTCGAAGCCGCCGGCCATCCCCTCCTCGCCGCGCGCTACACCTACGACACCGAGGCCGGCCAACTCGCCGTCATCGTGACGCAGGAGCAGGAAGGCGCGCAGGTTCCTGACGTCTTCCGGACGACGCTCACCCTCGAAGTGCATACCCTCTCCGAGGTGTTGCGCTTCGAAGTCGATCTAGAAGCCGACTCGCAGGTTTTTACGTTTCCGCTACCGGGGCGGCCCCGGTTTCTCTTGATCGATCCGGATCACGACGTGCTGGCCGAGACACGGGTGAACCAGCCGGCGCGGGCCTGGATGAGGCAACTGCGCCAGGGACCCGATCCCGTCAGCCGCATTCACGCTGCCCGCGCGCTCACCGCCTTTGCCGACGACCCGTCGCTGCTCGTAGGGCTGCGCAGTGCCTTGCGCGATGAATCCTCGGCAGCCGCGCGGCAGGCCATCGCCGGGACGTTGGGGCACCTGCCGGCCACGACGGCTACGAAGCGGCTCCTGATGGGCATGATGCAGGACGAAGACGCGCGGGTGCGCGCTGCCGTCCTCGATGCCCTGGCTTCGTACGAAAACGAGCCGGACGTCCACGAACTGGCTTTTCAGACGGCGCAGAACGACCGGAGCTATCACGTGCAGGCCGCAGCGGTGAAGACGCTGGCCCGCACCGCCGCCCCGACGGCGCTCGACGTGGTACGCTCGGCCCTGATCACACCGTCGCACCGCGACATCATCCGCCGAGCCGCCTTCGAAGCCCTCCCCTTGCTCGACCTGCCCGCGCGCGAAGGCGTAGCCCTCGGCCTCAAACACAGCACCGCCGATCAACCCACCGGCGTCCGGTTAGCTGCCATCGATTATTTACATATTTACGCACCCGAATCACGCGCCGCGCTCAACCGTCTGATCGAGTCGCTGGATGATGAAGACGCGCGCGTGCGAGCCGCTGCTATCGAAAGCCTCAGCCTCGTCGCTACGGAACAGGCGCTCAAGGCCCTGCGCGCCCATCAGCCTGCCGAACCGCAACCCCGGCTGCAAGAAGCCGTACGCCGTGCCCTGCGCCTAATGAATTTTGACGCTCAAATTCGGTAGTGGGCATCGGTATGTTGAGGCCCGAAGCCCACCAACGGATTTCCCGGTCAAAATTCATTTCCCTGAGGATGAAGAGTCCGTGAACAACTCAATGCTTAATTACCACGGCTCGCTCCCCGGCCTTTACCGTTCAGGGTATTTCTATGGGTAGGCAGTTCTCGTTGCCCTACTCTTAGGCTAGCCTTGCTTCCTTGAGTGCATAGCCGTCCACCCCCTCGCTTCGGGATACGCTGTGCGACGCTCCCACTAACTTATCAGTAAAGGAAACCATGGAACTCATGGAAATCATGGAAGTCGCCAACGGGACCGTACACAACCCGCTCTCCGGCCTTATCGGCGACGATGTGTACGAGTTGCTCGAAACCCACAACCTGCTCAACGAAAAAGGCGTCCGCGATTATCAGATTCGCAAACGGTTCCGCGAAATGCGATCCGAGGACGTGCCGGCGTACGACGCTATCGAATCCTTACGGGATGAATATCCCTATTTACAGTTCGACACGATTCGCAAGATCGTGTATAAACTCAACGGCAAGCGCTAAGTCGCAGCGTTTGCCTTTCTTCTTTTTGGGATGAGGACGCCGCGCGCGTCTTGCCCCTGCATCCTTTCAAGAAAAAGAAAACCCGGTCCGATTCCCCCCCATACAGCGCAGGCTGAAGTCTGCGGCTATGCTTTTGGAAACAAAGCACGTAGCCGTGAGCTTTGGCCCGCGCTTTTTTATTTCGAATCTCTGGCGCGTGCTGCCGCAAAAAGCAGAATCCCCGCCGCCACCGATACGTTGAGCGAGTCGGCATCGCCGCGCATGGGGATCGAAACGAGGTAGTCGCAGGCCTCGGCAAGGCGCGGGTGTAGACCCCGGCCTTCGCTGCCCATCACGAGCGCCAGCGGGCGGTCCCAATCGGCATTCCACACCGACAGCGCCCCGCCTTCGGCGGCGCCCATCACCCAGTAGCCGCGCTCTTTCAGTTGCCCGAGGACCTCCGCCAGACGATCTACGCGGGCGACGGGAATGCGTGGCGCGGTCCCGGCGCTGGCTTTGATCACCGTCGCGTTCAACGGCGCCATGTGCTGCTTCGGCACGATGACGCCCGCCACCCCCGCTGCCACCGCCGTCCGCACCATCGCGCCGAAATTGTGCGGATCTTCGATCCGGTCGAGCACGAGCAGGATGGGTTTCTCGCGCTGGACTGTCTCCAAATCGGGCGCTATCGCCGCCAGCATGTCATCCACATCGTGATAGGCAATCGGGGCGGTGAAGGCCACGACGCCTTGATGATGCAGCCCCGGCGCCACCTGATTGATGCGCCTGGGGGGCACGAATTGCACCGGCACACCCGCCTCCGATGCCGCCCGGCGGAACGCATCGAGCCCGCGCCCGCCGCCTCGCTGGATCATCACCTTTTCGATCCGGTCCGGCTCGCGCTCAAGCGCCTCCCGCACCGGATTGCGCCCCACGATGAGTAAGGTTTCGGGCTGTTTTTTGGGAGACATAAAATCGTCTAATTGCGAATAGTGATTCGCTATTCGCAATTCACCATTAATAAATCCCGCGCCCACTGTTCGATTCGGGGAAACAGGTGATCGACGTAGTGCTCGTGTTCGGGGCGCATCAGTACGCTGCGCAGGATGCGCGCTTGCGGCTGATCGACGTCGAGATCCGGAAGCCGGGTTTTGAGGGCGGCGCTTTCGGCGCGGAGCACGCTGAGGAAGATGGGGTTCTCGGCATCGTCCATGGCGCGTTCGAAGAGGTGTTGGCTGGCCGCATCGAGCGCCGAGGCTGTCGGCGGCTCCGGCACGGGGAAATAGGTGACGATGTCGAGTTCAGGCGTCAGGTAGGGCCGCAACGCGCCGGAACCGGCGATGCGCTCGGACCAGGCACGGGCGGCGCGCAGGCAGGCGGCCAGCACCGGCCCCAGGCCTTCATTAGCGCGAAGCGGCAACAGTTGCAGGGTCAGCCACAACGCGCCGGCAGAGGCCCCGGCCCGCGAGCATTCCAGGCTGATCTCGCCCAGATGCAGTTCGTCCGAGGTGAAGTAGGTGTAGGGCGAGTCGTGCTTGTAGAAACGCCCGGCGGAGGGGTCGCGGAAGAGGATGCAGCCGCAGCCGTAGGGTTGCAGGCCGTGTTTGTGCGGATCGACGACGACCGAGTCGCAGTCGGCGATGGCGCGGTAGTGGCGTTTGGCGGTGTCGGAGAGCAGGCCGGGTTCGGCGTCGTCGCCGGCGTGGAGCACGAAGAAACCGCCGTAGGCCGCATCGACGTGCGCGCGGCAGCCGTAGCGCCGGCACAGCGCCACCGCATCGGCGATGGGATCGACGGCGCCGAGGCCGGTGGTGCCGGCAGTCAAGACGACCGTGCCTAGATTTCCTGCGCGCAGGTGTTCTTCGAGCGCATCGAGCCGCAGCCGCCCCTGCGCGTCGGCAGGCAGGGCGATGGTGTCGAGGCCGAGCACCCGGCCCATTCGGCTGTGGGTGTAGTGCGCCTCTTCGCTGAAGCCGACGGCTTTGTCCGGATGCAACTCGCGCGCTACCCAGAGCGCTTCGAGGTTGGCGATGGTGCCGCTGCTGGTCAGATGGCCGAGCGTCTGATCCGGCAGGCCGAACATCGCCGCGAGCGCGCGCACGACCTCTTTCTCCATCTGTGCTGTCGGCGGCCCGCCGTCGAGGGCGTGGTTGTTGGGGTTGATGAGCATCGCCGCGAGGTAGCCCAGCACAGCCACCGGATGCGGCGGCTTGAGCATCTGCCCGGCATACCGCGGATGGAAAAACGGATAGTTGCCACCAAGCCGCCCGGTATAGGCCGCGAAGGCCTCGCGCAACGCCTCGTCATCCACCGCCAGCGACGGATGTCGGTCGTAGGCGCCCCAGCCAGCTTCCCAATCTCGAATGCGTTCGACAGCTTCTTGCAGATAAGCTTGTAGATCCATGCGTTTGGAAGGATCGATCTAAATTCTAAGGATATCGCCCTCCCCAAACTAATCATCGCAATAGAAGATTCGTAAAATGCAAAACGTAAGGGTGCCCGCACCCCGGTTGGCGCAAGCACCCTCACGTTTATTTCATCAGTCGCCTTCGGCTCGTGTCACGTTTTACGTTTCATTCCCCCTACTTTTTCTCCATCTCCTCGGCTTCCTCGGTTTCGTAGCCGAAGACCTCGGCGAGGGTTTTGTCGAGCTTGTCGCCGCGCAGGTCGCGCTCGGTTTTGAGGATCATGCCGTCGTTGCCGATGAGAATCGGTTTGGGGATGCCCAGAACCTGAAAGCTCTTGGCCATGTCCGACGAAAAGCCGCCGTCGGCGAAGGCGTGCAGCCAGGGCATCTTCCATTCGCCTTCGCGGTATTCCGTCACCTCGTCGGGCGAGCCGTCGAACGAGAGGCTTAAGATGGTGAAGCCGTCGTCCTTGTATTTCTCGTAGACCTCGTGCAGGTTGGGCATCTCGGCGATGCACGGGCCGCACCAGACCGCCCAGAAATCGATCAGATAAACCTGGCCTTTCATGTTCTCGCTCGAAAAGACGACCGTCGAGTCTTCCATCGAGGCGATCTCAAATTCCGGCACGGGCGCGCCTTCCCGGATGGCGCGGGCCGGGTCGTACTGATTCTTGGCCCACTTCGCTTCGAACGTGTCGGGATATTCCGCCACGAGCCAGGCGTAGAGAATCTGCTTTTCGGCATCGCGCTCCTCGTAGTCGGCCATGCCGACGAGGTACTGCAAAAGACTGGCTTTGAGCGTCTTATCCTCGTTTTCGCGCAGCACGGCGTAGATAAAGTCGTTATACACCTCTTTCTGCCCCGACGCATTCACGGCCTTCATCACATTAAAACGCCCCATCGACCACTTCGACGAAGCCGGTTCGATCTCGGCCAGGGCCATCTGGGCATAGACCGAATCGACCCGACCCGCGTTGGAGAGGTAGGTCATCAACAGGGTGTGGCGCATCTCTACGTCGTTGGTCTCGTCCAGCGCCTTTTCGATCAACGCGTGCGTTTCAGACCAGTCGTAGTCCTTGCTGAAAGCCTTCATCACGGAGTCGGGCGTCTCTTCTTCGCGCATCTTCGTCAACTGCTCGAAGTAGGCGGTCCGCTGGTCCGTCAGATCTTGATGAAAGGCCGCATAGCCGGCTTCGATGCAGTCCTCGTCGCGGAACCGAACCATCGCTTCGCCCTCGACGACCTTCAGTTTTTCGGGGTCGAAGACGATGCGCACTTTGCCGTCTTCAACCGGGACGACGGACCGGTAGTCGCCGCCGCCGTCGTAGACGTAGCGGTCGCTCATGGTGCCGTTGATGCTGCGCTGGCGCTCCAGGACGTTGATGATCTGATAGGCCAGCGAATCGGCCTCGACCTCGATCTCGACGGCGTAGGTGCCATCGGCCTGGGGTTCCATCGCGCGGACATCGTTGCGAAAAGAGAAGTCGTTAAAATCTCCCGTGACCGCCACCTCGGAGAAATCCTCTTTGTAGGTATGCGTGCTCAGTTGCGCGTCGATTTCGAGGGGATTACCCGCGCCGGTGAGCAGAAGCGTGCCCAATTTTTCAAGATGATGGGCCCCTGTGAAGCGCAACCGGAAGACCCCCGTGGTATCGGTCTCCAGTTCGTAACTCCCGTCGGGCGCCACCTCCATGCTTGCTATGGTCTTCCCCGGCGATAAGGGTTGGAGATGAACATGTGCAAATTCCATGGGCTCTCCATCAGCCCCCAGAAGCGTACCGCTGATCCGGGTGACGACGGGCGCGGGCTCTTGCTCGTCTTCTTGCGCCGGTTCCTGCGCCAGCACCGGCGCGACGAGCAATAGCATGGGAATGATGAGCCAGAACCTTTTCATAAGAGCTGTACCTCCGTCACGTTGAGTGGCATTACTTTGATGATCCCTCCCCCTAGATAGCGCTTGCCCTTGCTAAAAGCGTAAAGCGCCATGGTTTACATGCAATCTTGTTAGATACGAAGACCGGGGCCTCTTCGCATGACGATTCCACCTGACATTTTCTCCCCAAAGCGGCAGGCGGTCATTCAAGAAAAACGCGTTCGAGTGTCTGCATCAGACGCTCGCCGAAGAGTTCGCCTCCGACGGCCAGAACTACGCCGTCGCGATCTATAAGCACGCGATGCGGCAGCGTCATCACTTCGTAGCCGGCAGCGATGGGGCTTTTAAACCCATCGGCGCCCTGATACAGCAACCAGGGCATCTCGCCGGGGGCTTCTTCGGGCCTCTCCTCCAAATCGAGCACGGCGCGCATGATCTGGAAGTCTCCGTGGCCGTAGGCGGCGCGAGCCTGGCGGAGCGCGTCTTCGTCGCGTGCACATGCATCGCACCAGGAAGCCCAGAAATCGAGCAATACGACCCGGTCTTCGAGCGAATCGGACAGCACGCCCCGCCTGCGCCCTCGCGACGACGCAAGGAAGCCCGGCGCCCGGCGCCCGGCAGCAACCTTCAACGGCCTTCCCAGCGGCAGATTATCCTCCAGGAGTTCATCGTCCTCGCCGTAGCGCTGCTGGTATTGCTCCAGATACGCCACCACCTCCGGTGTGAGCCCATGGCGAGCGAAGAGGCCGTCGATGAGGTTGAAAAAGGCAAACCGCTGCACCGCCGCCACAGGATGCCCGGCCTTGACAGCTTCGACGTACGCCACTGCCGCCGCCGACGCCTTCGTCTGCTCGACCAGCACTTGAAGCAACGCCGGATGCACCGCCCACCCCATCGACGCAGGATCAATCACCTCGATCGCCCGCTTGAGGTAGATCGGATTCGGCTCGATGATCGCTTCTAACCCGAACCGGACGCCGAATCGATAGACGCTTTGCCTGAAGAAAGGAATCCCCGACGTCTGGCTCAGATACCGCATCAACAGCAACTCTCGCCGGAACGGATCAGTCTCGCGTTCGATGTCGATCTCCAGGGCGAGGATCTCCTGCCGCAAAACGTTTTCGCGATCTCGCGCTGCGCGTTCACGCTCTTCCGAAAGCGCCGACGAAAAGCTCGCCCGGCTTGCCTGGACCGCGCGGGTAAACTGGAACCGCCCGGCCTTCTGAAGCTCTTGATAGAATTCCCAGAGGATACCGGCGCGTCGGTTGGCCGCACCGAAGATGATCACAGGTTTTGGCGCTTCCTCCGTGCCGAGACGCCTCGGACGCACCGTCACGCGCACCTGGGCCTCCGGGCTTGCCACCGCGGCGCGGTAGCCTTTCGGGGTATAGACAAAGCGGTCGGCGCTGATCTCTCCGAAGACCCAGCCCGCATACACCTGCGACGTGGCAGCCGGCATCTCGTAGATCAACGTATCATCCGGCGCCTCCACCATCGCTGCGAATGAGCCGTCGGCCTGTTCTTCGAGCGGCACACCCAGGTCGTATTCAAAACGGGTATGGTCTGTGGCGATGCGGGTATAAGACTGGTCAGTATCCATCCACGCCCGCTGCAACTGCACGTCGAGTTCTACAGGCTCGTCTTCGGCCAGCACGACGACGGTATGCGCCTTGTGCAACGGCCCCATGAACGTCAGGCGCACCAGCCCGCGGTCGGCAATGTCCACCTGATAGCGACCGCCGGGCGCCGGTATCACCCGGAGCGCCTGCCGGCCTCCGTAAAAGGAGCGCAGTTCGACGTGCGTGGCCGGCATAACCTCGCCATCGGCGCCCAGCACCCGGCCCGAAACGACGGTCTGTGCCCCGGCCTGATAACTTCCAGCCCCAATGAACAAGGCGAACAAGCAACTGAAACGACGCATCATTTCAACTATTATCTAGATAGTATCTCAATCAAGATGCAGAAACTCCCTAAAAGTTTCCAGGGTAATTCGAAGTGCGTACGCCGGGGCAAGGCGGGGGCATCCGCGCTGTACGAATTATGTCGTATAAACGCGCAGAAAGGCGGTTTTGGTATGAAGTAGTCTATTTTGGATTTTAGATTGTCTTTATCTGGAACCCAGTCCAGTAAACGAAGAAGCCGCGCCGGTTGGATAAGGCGTGGCTTCTTCGTTTGTTAAAAAGGGATCGGAATCCTCCCAATCCAAAATCTAAAATCCAAAATCAGCATCCCCCTTCACGCCGCCGTCGAGGCCACCTTGGGCCGGGGGTCTGTGGGCGCTTCGACGCTGCGTTTCTTCGTCGTCCGCACCAGCCCGACGATGCCCAACGTCACCAAAATGACCGAAATCATCTCCGCCTGCGTGAACGTCAGCCCGAAGAGGTCGAAGGTGTTGTTGACGCGGATTTGTTCGATCAGAAAGCGTTCGATACCGAAGAAGATGAGCGTCAGCGAGAGAAGCCAGCCGGCCTTGAACGGATGCTTGCGCAAGACCCAGAGGATGCCGAAGAGCACGAGACACATCCCGAATTCGTAGAGCGAGGTCGGATAGACGCCGGCTGCCGGGAGTTGCGTGTCGAGGATATTGTTGGGATAGGTCTCGGCCCATAGCCAGGTGGGCAACCACGAAGGCCGGGCGGCGGGGTTAGCCTCGATGCCCCAGTCGCCGTCGCCCGCGAGGTGGCAGCCGATGCGCCCGATGCCGTAGGCGAGCAAGACCGTCGGCAGCACGGCGTCGGCAAACGTGGGCGCCGAGATGCTCCTCTTGCGCAAATACCACGCGATGCTCACCGCCGCGACGATCAACCCTCCGTAAAACGTCAGGCCGCCGACGGAAAAGATCATCCCCAGCGGATCTTCGAAGAAGGCCCCCAGGTTTTCGAGAATGTGAAAGAGCTTGGCCCCCGCGATGCCCCCGACCACCGCGACGATGGTCAACGTGCCGACGAGATGCGACGGGCTGACTTCCCGCATGGCGGGGCGTTTCCTGGCTTTCCTGGCTTTTTTTGATTTCTTTGCCTTCTTCTGTTCGTCTTTGCCCTTCTTCTGCTCGTCTTCCGTCACCGGCACCTGTACCCCTTTGATCCGCCCGGCCTTATACAGCCGGTCCAGTTCGATCCGCGAGAGCCAGGCCGCCGTCAAAAACGCCACGGCCATCATCGCGCCGAATGAATAGATGGTGATCGTGTCGATACCGAACACCTCAAAAGGCAACGGTATTTCGATGAGACGTGGATACATAGGTGGCGGTTAGATCGGAGTTGCTGGGATGCTGCGGTGGAAGTGCTCGATGGGTTTCACGCTTTACGCTCGTTCAAATAGGCAGTGAGCGCGTCGAAGGCTACGGGCACTTGCTCGCTGGTGCCCATATTTTTGACCTGCGCCTGCCCGGCCTCCAGTTCGTCCTGCGCGACAATGACGACGTAGCGGGCGTTCTGACGGTTGGCCGCGCGCATCTGCGCTTTCATCGACCGCCCGCGCAGGTCATACCCGACGCGCAAGCCGGCCTCGCGCAGGCGATGCGCTGCCGGAAAGACCCATTGCACCGCCTCGTCGCCGAGGGCAATCAGGAACGCATCGAGCGGCGGCGTTGCCGGCAGGTCGATACCCTGGGCGTCGAGCGCCAGAAACAGCCGTTCGAGGCCTGCTGCAAATCCAACGGCAGGAACCCGCTGTTTGCTCCCGACCTCTTCGGCCAGCAGGTCGTAGCGACCGCCACCAGCCAGCGAACTCTGCGCGCCGATGTGCGGGCTTTCCAACTCGAAAGCCGTGCGCGAGTAGTAGTCGAGGCCGCGCACGAGAAACGGATCCTCGACGAAATCCAGGTCGAGGCTACCCAGCCAGGCTTTCAGGGCTTCGTAATGGTTTCGGCTCTCCTCGTCGATGAAGTCGATCAAGCGCGGGGCGCCGTCGAGCAGGCGTCGTTCTTTTTCATCTTTGGTGTCGAGGATGCGCAGCGGGTTACGCGTCAGGCGCTCGCGGCTGGTATCCGAAAGCGCCTCCTGATGCGGTTCAAAATAGGCCTGGAGCGCTTCTTTGTAGCGCGGGCGGCTGTGCTCATCGCCCAGCGTGTTGATGCGCAGCACCGTGTCTTCGAGTCCGAGCGCCCGATAGACGACCACCATCAGCGCAATCACTTCGGCGTCGGCGCGGGCGTCGTCGGCCCCGATGACCTCGGCGCCGAACTGGTGAAACTGGCGATACCGGCCTTTTTGCGGCCTTTCCGCGCGGAAGCACGGCCCCATGTAATAGAGTTTCTGCACGCCGCCGCGCTGGCCCAGATGATGCTGCAAATAGGCCCGCATGACCGGCGCGGTCACCTCAGGCCGCAGCACGTAGTTGGTGTCTCCGCGTTCGAAGGCAAACATCTCTTTCGAGACGATGTCGGTCAACTGCCCGACCCCCCGCGCAATCAACTCGGTTGGTTCGAGAATCGGAGTGCGGATCTCCTCGTAGGCAAACCGGCGCATCACTGCCCGGATCGTCTCCTCGACGTATTGCCAGGCCTCCGACCGGCGCATGGCCGCGCCGTCTACCGCCTCAGGCAGGATATCGAAAGTGCCTTCTATGTTTTGAAAGGTTTTTTTCAAGAATCCAAAATCCGCTCAGCGGGCCTCCAACTCCATCTCCCCTTCTTCGAGCAGGGCCAGCACCTGGCCGGCATTCCGGGCTTTAAGCAGGCGTTTGCGGAACGCATCGCGGTTCAGCAGGCGAGAGATGCGGCTGAGAATCTTGATATGCTCCGACTTGGCCGCCTCGGTCCCGACGAGCAAAAAGAGCAGCCGCACTTTCTGATCGTCGATGGCGCCGAAATCAACAGGCTCGGCGGTGATGGCGAAAGCGGCCACGGTCTCGTTGACGGCTTCGGTCTTGGCATGCGGCAACCCCAGGCCCTTGCCCACCCCGGTGGACATCATCCGCTCACGCGCGAAGACGGCCTGGCGCATCGCCTCCGGATCGTTGACGGCGGGGTGGGTCGCCACCACATCCAGGAGCGCATTGATTACCTCGTCTTTGGTCTGGCCTGGCAACCCCACACGGACAGTGTCCGCCGAAAGGAGTTGGTGCGGCTGGGGTACGTTATTGTTCGGCATGGCACCATCACAGAGGTCTGAGAGACTGATTTACCAAACCGTCTCTGGAAGCGACAACACAGGGGCAAGTAAGCAGAACGTCTCAGCCGAGGTCGTTGTTCACGACGGGATGAAACGAATGTGGCAACAAAGGCCTGCGACCGCGCAAGATACGCCTTCCGGCACTTTCTGTCAGGGGCGCTACGCGAAGAATTAACTTTTTTGAATGATTATCAATTTGTTATCCGGGACTTTACCTTTACGACCACGTATTCGAAACCAGCGCGAAGACGATGCGCCTGCCTCTCTGGAAAAAGCTCCTCTTTTTAACCATCCCCTTTGCGCTCCTTTTTATCGCATTGGAAATCATCTTTCGTCTGGCCGGTCTTCAGCCGGCGTCCGAGTTCAGTACCTCGCCCCAGGCCTATTTTTTCGTGAGCGATGCCCGGCTCGGCTGGCGAAACCGAGCCCACGGTCGCTATCGCTACGAATTGATCGACAGCGCGCCCTTCAACACGACCGATTCGCTTGGCTATCGCAACGGCTACGGCGTCGCGCCGTCAGCACAAACCCCGATCCTCCTCTTCATCGGCGACTCGGCGGTGTTTTCCGGCGAAGTAAACGACGACGCCACCCTCCCCTCGGAAGTAGCCAAAAAGTTAAAGCGAAAGATGAACATACACGTTCTAAACGGCGGCGTACGGGGCTACAACACCGTACAATCCCTGCGATGGATGGAACAAACACTCGACCGTTTTCCCACCGTGGCGATGGTCATCTACATCAGTTCGCCGAACGATCTGGTCGAAAACCTCAACCCGATAACCCGCTATCCGCTGCGCGCGCCCACGGTCGCGTGGGATGCCGCCCGCCGTCATCTGACTCAACAAGAAGTCGATACCCTGGCCGCGCCCGACGGCCAATCGTTTACGCCCGACGCACCCAACACCCTGGTTCGATTCACCCGGTGGCTCCGCGAGCATTCGGCGCTGGCCCATCACGTTGCGCTGCGCCTGCGTAGACTCTTCGGCACACCCGCTGCGTTCCGCAAGCAAATCACCCTCGAAACCGGCGCCACCGGCCCTGTCGATGACGGGATGCCGGCGTGGGACGAACAACGCGCCTGGGCGCTCCAAAACGGCGCCCTCGATGCCATGCAGCGCCTCCTCGAACAGGGCCACGCCACCTGCCGGCAACGCGGCATCCACTTCGCCGTCACCGCCTTCACCCGCGGCGAACCGGCCACGTGGTACGACGACGTCCAGGCCCTCGCCGACCGCGCCGGCCTGCCTTTCATCGACGCGCGCCCCGCCTTCACCGACGCCCCCCTCTCCTACGCCGCCCTGCGCCGCGACGGCCTCCACGATCCGCACCACGGCCCCAAAGGCACCCGCACCTTCGCCGAAGCCGCCGCCCCGTTTATCGAAGCGATGCTTCAAAACGATTGAGGCTAATGATTTTGGATTTTGGATTGGGAGGATTCCGATCCCTTTTTAACAAACGAAGAAGCCACGCCTTATCCAACCGGCGCAGCTTCTTCGTTTACTGGACTGGATTCCAGATGAAGACAATCCAAAATCTAAAATCCAAAATCATCAACCTTCTACCGCCCTGAGCCGGTCGAGGACGTGTTGCATGTCGGCGGGCAGATCGCTGGTGAAATGGACGGTTTCGCCGGAAGGCGGGTGGACGAAGCCGAGCGTTTGCGCATGCAACCCCTGGCGCGGCATCGCTTTGAAGAGATTGTTGAAGAACGCCCGGCGGCGAGCCGTGGCAGGGCCGTAGCGGATCGAACGCCCGTCGTAGGTTGGATCGCCGAGAATGGGATGGCCGAGGTGGCGGGCGTGAACGCGGATCTGGTGCGTCCGCCCCGTCTGCAACCGAAACCGCAGGAGCGCCGTGAACGCCATCGCCTCGGCGGTCTCGTATTCGGTGACGGCGTGTTTGCCTCGATTCGGCGCGACGACGGCCACCTTCTTCCGGTCGCGCGGATCCCGCCCGATGGCGGCGTCGATGAGGCCCTCCGGCGGATCGGGCACGCCCCAGACGAGGCCGAGATAGCTGCGCTCGATGGTCCGCTCTTCGAACTGCCGCGCCAGCGCCCGATGCGTCACGTCGTCTTTGGCGACGACCATCAGGCCGGAGGTGTCTTTGTCGAGCCGGTGTACGATGCCGGGTCGTATGGCCGGATCGCCGGGACGCGCCGGGGCAGCGTTGATCGTCGAAAGGCCGACGCCGGCGTCTGAGGTGTCGTCGTCCTGACCCAGGCGCAGCGGGCCGCCGCCGACGTGGTGGAGCAAGGCATTGACAAGCGTGCCCGTCCGGTTGCCGTAGGCCGGATGCACCACCATCCCCACCGCCTTATCGACGATGATCAGGTAATCATCCTCATAAACAATGGTGAGCGGGATCGCTTCCGGCGCCACTTCGAGCGGCGGCGGGCGCATCACGCGGCACCGAATCACGTCGCCCGGCTGCACGACGTGCGAGGGTCTTTTGACGACGAGGTCGTTGATCGTCACGCGTCCTTCTTTGATGCCGCGCTGCACCTTCGTCCGCGAAGCATTCTGCATAAACCGCGTGATGTAAACATCGAGCCGTCCCTCCTCATGATACCCGTCCGGCACCGTCAGTTCGACGAGAGTCTCTTGTTTTTCTTCGAGATGGCTCATGGCGACGAAATTTTTTTCCAGCCGGCATACAATAACTTAGGAGATGCATCGTTTAGAGAAAAAAAGAAAAGGCGGTTCGTCATTCGAACCGCCCGAAGTGTAACAAACTCGGAGGTCTTCCGTTAGAAGTAATGCACGCTCGCAACAAGCGTGTACACAAGAAACCTCCTTGTGTGATGTGTGGCAGCATCTCTAAAGGGTCCGGCTCCGGGTGGGGGAGTCGGACTCTTTTCTTTAAAGTACGGTGGCACTCCCTTCATTATCAACCCCGCGTGTCTGAATCCGAACAAAAAATCTGAAACTCGCTATCTGCCATCCGCCATCCAGCATCACACCCGAAAGAACTGCTTGCCCGCCATCTGCCGCGCGAGGCCTTTGAATTCCAATCCCAGCAGATAAACCAGCGCCGTAGAGGCGTCGTGGCCGGTTTTATGGCAGAGCGTGTCGATGTGTTGCGGCTCGGCCTCTAACGCGTCGAAAAGCTGGCGTTCGATGGGATGGAGATCGGGCGGCGGCGCCTTGGTTTCGGGCGATGATGACGGTGCGGTTTCGGGGAGGCCGAGTTCTTCGACGATGTCGTCGACGGTGAGGACGAGTTTGGCGTGGCCGCGCTGGATGAGCCGGTTGGCCCCGGCGCCGGAGCGGCTGTGGACGGGGCTGGGCAAGGCAAACACCTCGCGATTTTGTTCGACGGCCATCCGCGCGGTGATGAGCGCACCGCCCTTTTCGAACGCCTCCACCACGAGCGTGCCGAGCGAGAGCCCGCTGATGATCCGGTTGCGACGGGGAAAGTTGGGCGCGTCGGGGGCAGCGCCGAGCGGATATTCCGACAGCACCGCTCCTTGCCCGGCGATTGCTTGAGCCAGCTTTTTATGTTTGGCAGGATAAATACGATCTGCGCCGGAGCCGAGCACGGCCAGCGTCCGCCCGCCGGCTGCTAGCGCGCCCTGGTGCGCCGCCGCGTCGATGCCGTAGGCCAACCCGCTGACGACGGTGAAGCCGCGCTGCCCGAGTTCATAGGCGAAGTCGCGGGCCATGCGCCGTCCATAGTCGCTCGACCGCCGGGTGCCGACGATGGCGACGGCGCGCGCGTCGGAGGCGGTGAGGGTGCCGCGCATCCAGAGAAAGGCCGGCGGGTCGTAGATCTGGCGCAAGAGGCGCGGGAACTGCTCATCCCAGGCTGGAAGTAGCTCGACGCCATGCCCGGCGGCGCGGCGCAGTTGTTCTTCCACGGCGTCGTACGCGTCGAACACGGCGATGGCTGTTGCCGTCTGCGGGCCGAGGCCGGGCACCGCTGCGAGCGCTTTCAGAGAAGCCTCCATCACCGCCGTCGCCGAGCCGAACCGCGCCATCAACGCCCGGATGCGCCCCGGCCCCACCCCCGGCACCAGCGACAAAGCGATGAGCGCGCGGTTCTCTGCCTGGACGTTCGACGGATCAGGAAAAAGGGGCTGCGTCATGCCTTAATTGCAATCACGTGCATTTTGAGTGCCTACTTCGCTGGCGTCATGGTGCCTTCAGAAACGCAGTACGCACTACGCAAGATGATCTGCCGGAATCTAGACGGGAGCGCCCCTCCCCTTTTTCTCCTTGAAGGCCCCTAAAGATCCTCGCCCACCGCCCGTTCGTGCCGGATGCGGTCCCACAGCGCTTGCTTCAGCGGTGACAGGCCCACCTGCGCCACGGCACTGATGGGATACACGTCGACATCGGTGGGAAAAGCCTGGCGGGCTTCGGCAAACCACGCCGGGCGCTCTGCTTCGGGCAAGAGATCGATCTTCGAGAGGGCCACCATGCGCGGTTTGTAAAGCATCTCCGGGTTGAACGCGCGCAACTCGTCGAGCAGCGTCCGGTATTCGGCGGCCATGTCGTCGGAAGTGATGGGGATGACGAATAGCAGCACGGCGTTGCGCTCGATGTGTTTGAGGAACCGAATGCCCAACCCCTTACCTTCGTGCGCCCCTTCGATGATGCCGGGAATGTCTGCGATGACAAACGATTCATAATCCCCCACCGAAACAACGCCCAGCGACGGCGCCAGCGTGGTGAACGGGTAATCGGCGATTTTGGGACGGGCTGCCGAGACCGAGGCCACCAGGGTGCTCTTGCCCGCGTTGGGAAACCCGACGAGCCCCACGTCGGCCAGCAGTTTGAGTTCGAGCGTGATGTTTTTCTCTTCGCCCGGCTCGCCCGGCTGCGCAAAACGCGGCGACTGGTTCGTCGGCGACTTGAAAAACGTGTTGCCTTTGCCGCCGCGCCCACCCTGTGCCAGCACCAGCCGGTCGCCCGGCTCCACGACCTCGCCGAGGCGCTCGTCGGTGTCGGTCAGCCGGGCGACGGTGCCGGGCGGCACGCGCAGGATGACATCCTCGCCGTCTTTGCCCGTGCGGTTGTTGCCTTCGCCGGGCTGGCCGTTGGGCGCAAAGTGATGCCGGTTATAGCGGAGGTCGAGCAGCGTGTAGAGGTTGGCGTCGGCTTCGATGAGCACCGAACTGCCGCGCCCGCCGTTGCCGCCTGCCGGGCCGCCCTTCGGCACATATTTCTCTCGCCGGAAAGCCACAGCCCCCGGCCCGCCCTTGCCGCTGCGCACGGTGATGGTGACGTAATCGACGAATTTCATGGTTGGGTCCGTTGTCAGTCGTCCGTTGTGGGTGCCGCTGATGCGATCCGCGACAAACCCTGGACATCCGGCTTCCTAACGTGCAAGGCGTGTAAGTGTTTTCAAGTTAAATCGAATCGTACAGTGGGAAACGCAACGCACACCGCTTTTGTTGGTTGAAGGCTGGAAATACAGTACATGCGACTGTTGAAATGGAACGCGGATGACGCAGATTGGGCGGATGGTCGCGGATTTTCTGTCAACCTGATCCGCGAAAATCCGCTATATCCGCGTCATCCGCGTTCCATTTCAACAGTCGTGTACAGCAGGCCATAGCCTTCAAAACTCGAACATCCAAACACCGAATTTGAAACACGTCATCATCTACACCGATGGGAGTTGTTCTGGCAATCCCGGTCCGGGTGGCTGGGCGGCGGTGCTCAAGTACGGGCCGCACGAGCGCGTCGTCAGCGGCGCGGCGCCGGAGACGACCAACAACCGCATGGAACTCACCGCAGCGCTCGAAGCGCTACGCGCGCTCAAAGAACCCTGCCGCGTCTCGCTGCATACCGACAGCGCCTACCTCGCCCGCGCCTTCAACGAAGGCTGGCTCGACAACTGGCAACGTAAAGGCTGGCGCACGGCCAACAAAAAACCCGTCGAAAACAAAGACCTCTGGCAAGGCCTCCTCGAACAGGCCGCCCGGCATCAGGTCGCCTGGATCAAAGTGAAAGGCCACGCCGACGACCCCATCAACAACCGCGTCGATGCCCTGGCCGTCGAAGCGATGGAGTTGGGGCGGTATAATGGAGGGGGTTGAGTGTTTCTTCGAGAGGCCCGCCCGGCGCTCAATCACCGGGCTCAGCAGCACAAGGACGCTGAAGCGCCCTGTTTCAGCCCCATCGGGGCTTTAGTTGGTGAGCCCGGTCCTTCAGGGCGGTGTTGAGGCTTCACCATCTTGCGCATACCTACCCCCTGATCATCACCGCACTCAAACACCATAACACTCAAACACTATAACACTGCTGTCCGATTTTCAGCTTAAAATCTGCAACCTTCCTTCACAAGGCCCCGTAATCGAATCATCACTGCATAGACCTCCGAAGACCATGAAAGACAACAATAGAACAGGTGTTCTCATAGGCCTCGCCCTGCTGTTTGGCGTGTTGCTCCTCGTCGTTCCTCAGATCGATTTCTTCAGACCGCTTCGCCACGTCTCGCCCTGGCTCATCTTTGCCATCTTCTGGGTGATCTTCTGGGGATGGGGCGGTTGCTGCGGACGCCGCCGTTGCTGCCGGCGCAGACACTGGCGGTATGAAGACGAATCCGCCGAAGCCGACGACTAGCGCTGACACCGTTGGATTTTAGGCTAAAGGCGCCCTGGGAAATCGTTTCTCAGGGCGCCTTTGCGTTTGTAAAGTTTCTGCGTTGTGAGCCAATTCAATGATCTTTGTCGAAGTAGTCATTAATTCCACCAGAGATCCCCTCCACCCTTGCTAACCCACTGCATGAAACCCATTAAACCCATCGACACCGTCGATCTCTTTCCCCCGCTTCATACCTCCCTTCTTACGCTCCTGGGCACCCTCTCCGACGAAGACTGGCATAAGCCGACGGTAGCCCGTCTGTGGACCGTCAAAGACATCGCAGCGCACTTGCTCGACACGCAGATCCGGCGGCTGGCGCTGCATCGCGACGGCCTGACACCGCTCGAACCGGAGACGCCCATCACGTCGTACCGGGATCTGGTCGCGTTTCTCAATCAATTGAATGCCGACTGGGTGAAAGCGGCCCGGCGGATCAGTCCCCCGCTGCTCATCGATTTGCTGGCCTTCGTGGGGCCGCAGATCCATGACTTTTTCAAGACGCTCGATCCGGCGGCTCCGGCGCGCTTTCCGGTGGCCTGGGCCGGCGACGAGGCCTCGCCCAACTGGTTCGACATCGCCCGCGAATACACCGAGCAGTGGCATCACCAACAGCAGATCCGCGACGCCGTCGGCGCGCCCGGCCTGACGATGCGCTCGTGGCTCCACCCGGTCCTCGACACCTTCGTGCGCGGCCTTCCCCATCGATATAAGGATGTGGACGCAGACGACGGTACCTGCCTGGTTTTCTACATCACCGGCGACGCCGGCGGTACGTGGACCCTGCGCCGAGAATCACCTGCCTGGCGGCTCTATGAAGGCCGCGCTCCCGAAGCTGCCACGCACGTCCGGCTCAACCAGGACACAGCCTGGCGCCTGTTCACTAAAGGGTTGAGCCCGGAAGACGCCCGCTCGCGGATCTTGATCGAAGGCGACGAAACACTGGGCCGGCACGTGCTCACCCTGGTGGCCGTCATGGCGTAAATAGGTTGATTATAAAGGTTTTATCTGTGCTTAAAGCTCGCCACGATGCTCTGCCTCGTGACGCTCCTCTGGACGGCTCTGCCGTCTCAGAGCCGCCGCTCTGGCATTAATGATGTAGACTTAGTTTGCGCTTTAGGGGCATGATCTCTTGATCTGGGCGTGGTGGCATGATCGCGTTTGTTGGTCCTTTTGGATCAAGCCAAAAGGACCAAAAGATCAAGACGCTACCCGCTGGGCCGTGTAAAGACGTTCCATGTTTTAGAGACGTTACATGTACCGTCTCTACGGCACGCGCTCAACGGTGAAACGCGCTGCTTCGTCGCTCAAACAGCAAATTTTCCTTTTTTGCGTGCCTGCGCTCCGTTTACTTCGGGGCACGAACGAAGTGACTGAGCGAAGCTACTCTTCGATTTCGAGACGGCCCACCGGCTAACGTCGGCTGTTTTCTTTTTTCTCTTTTTCCCTTTCTCCCTCTCTCCCTTTCCCCAAAATCCCCACTGACCACATCCCATTGGCTATTCCCCCACGCCCCCATCCACCCTTTCCGCTGAACCGCGTCCGCCGAGGGCATTAACGAAGGCATCGATAAATGCTTCGGTCTCGGAGCGCCGTACTCCGCCGATGAGTTCGGTCTCTTCGGTGTAGTGGGTCTCTAGAATCTGGACGTCGAACTGGTTGATGGTGTGCATGGCCGGCGAGGTGTCGTTGTAGCCGAAGCGCAGGCGGAGGCGAGTGCGAATGACGTGTTCTTCGATGGGAGCCTCGGCCAGCGCTCTGGCGGCGGCATCGCCGTAGGCGCGCAGCAGGCCGCCGGTGCCCAGCTTCGTCCCGCCGTAATAGCGGGTGACGACCACCAGCGTGTTGGTAAGCTGCCGGGCGTCGATCTGGCGGAGGATAGGCGCCCCGGCGGTGCCGTTGGGCTCACCATCGTCATTGTAGCGAAAGAGGTGGCCGTCGGGATCGATACGATAGGCGGTGCAGTGATGCGTGGCGTTATACTCGCGCTTGCGGATGGCGGCGATCTCGGCTTCTGCATCCTTTACGCTATCGACCCGTATCGCCTCAGCGATGAAGCGAGAGCCTTTGACCTTGATCTCCGCGCGGGCGTAATCGCCAAGGGTGTAGTACGTATCTTGCATTTCGTGAAAAGGCTGTTTGGTGCGGAGATTTTAGCCGGTTCGTTCATTCAAGATAATCACCCGGGCCCTCACTCAGTCCTCCTCCATGTCGATCCTCACCCTGTTGCTCTCGGCGGTCCTGCTCGCCAGCCCGACCGCCGACCCCGATCCCGAACGTCCCGATGCGCGTGTCCTGACGGCGCAACCCATCCAGGGCGCCATCAACGTCGATGGCCGGCTCGATGAGGCGGACTGGCAGACTGCGTCTATCGCTACCGATTTTCAGCAATTCGAACCGAACGAAGGCGCCCAGCCCTCGCAACGCACCGAGGTGCGCATCCTCTACGGCGGCACGGCGGTCTACATCGGCGCGATGCTCCACGACACCGAGGCCGGCAAGATCATGAAGACGCTCGGACGCCGCGACGAAGCCAATCAAGCCGACTGGTTCATCGCGGCTATCGATTCGTACTTCGACAAAAAGACGGCCTACAACTTCGCCGTCAATGCCGCCGGGGTTCAGGCTGACGGCATTTATTCGGGGCGATCCTCAGGCGGGGGTAATGACGACGGCTTCAGCTTCGACACGTCCTGGGATGCCGTCTGGGATTCATCGGTCCGCGTCACGAGCGAGGGCTGGGTCGTCGAGATGCGGATTCCGTATTCGATGCTGCGGTTTTCCGAAGCCGAGGTGCAGCGGTGGGGCATCAACTTCCAGCGCATCATCCCGCGCCTGAGCGAGACCAACGAGTGGGTGCTGATACCCCGCCACGAACTCAGAGGCGGACGGGTCGCCAAATACGGTATCCTCGAAGGGCTGGCCGGCATCGCGCCGCGCCGCAACATGCAGGTGACGCCCTACACCGTCTCGCGCATGCTTACCGAAGAAGGCGACCCCGGCCAGCTCAGCCGCAACAGCACCGTCGACGTCGGTGGCGATCTCAAGATTGGCCTGTCCTCCAACGTCACGCTCGACGCCACGATCAACCCCGACTTCGGCCAGGTCGAAGCCGATCCGGCGGAACTCAACCTGTCGGCGTTCGAGACGTTTTTTCCTGAAAAACGTCCGTTTTTCACCGAAGGCGTCCAGATCTTTCGCTATGAACTCGACCGGGGTGGCTCGTTGCTCTACACCCGGCGCATCGGCGCCAACGCCCCCATCATCGGCGCGACGAAGCTTTCGGGGCGCACCGGCGGCGGTCTCTCCTTCGGCTTCTTCGGCGCGGCCACCGGCGACGAGTTCGATCCGGGCCGCTATTACGGTGTGGGCCGCCTTCAACAACAAATCGGCAACATCTCGACGGTCGGCGGCATGCTGACGTTCTATGATCGCTCCGTGGACGATCATCGACGAAGCGTCACCGGCGGGATGGACTGGGATCTGCGCTTCAAAAACAACAAGTACAAACTCGACGGCCAGGTCAGCGCGACGCATCGCATGGAGCCCGGCAGCGGCATCGACCCGGAATCCGGCTTCGCCCTGACGACAGGATTCGACAAGGTGCGCGGAGTCTGGAATTTCGCCTCAGGCCTGACCGTCATCAGCGACGCCTTTAACCCGAACGACCTCGGACGGCTGCGCCGGAATAACTACACTAATCTCTTCGCCGGCTTCTCGCATCAGATCAACGGCGGCGCACCCTTTGGGCCGTTCCGCAGGGGCAGTGCCGGGCTCTACTTCAGCAACGGGGTTTCCTACCGCGAGCGGCTCGACAACGGCTTCGGCTTTTTCTTCCGCTCAGACTGGCAAACGCACGGCTTTAATGAGATCGAACTCGGCGCGCGGAGCGATTATCTCTTCGGCGGCTACGACGTCACCGAGACGCGCGGCCTTGGCCCACGCGCCCGGCCTCGCGAGTTGAACGTCGAGTTTTCGATCACGACCGACACGCGGCGTAAATGGCAACTCGAACCCGAAACCGAAATCGAATTCTTCGGCGATGGCGGGCGCGCATACGCGTTCGGTCTCGACGCTGAGTGGAACGTCAGTTCGCGCGTCAACCTCTCGGCGGATGTCGGGGTCGGGCGGGAAAACGGTGTGACCGAGTGGGCCTCCAACGAGTCGTTTGCTCCCATCGCCGACGGCTGGGCCATCGGCGAGACGAGCCGCGACGCCCCCGATGAGGTCGAAGCCTACCGCGCCTTCGACGACGGCGGCGACCTCGATGCGATCTTCGCCGAGATGGAGCCGTACGACGAATTCGGACGCTTCTACGTGCCGGTCTTCGGCGAACGCGACACCCGCTCCATGGACCTGACGCTGCGCAGCGACATCACGCTCTCGCCCACCCTCTCGATCCAACTCTACGGCCAGCTCTTCGCCGCGCGCGGCCAGTACCACGACTTCTCGCTGCTCCAGGACCGCGACACGCTCACGCCCATCGACGCCTATCCCAAACAACACGACTTCTCGATCAACAGCTTCCAGACCAACACCGTGCTGCGCTGGGAATACCGCCCCGGATCGACCCTTTTCATCGTCTGGTCGCAATCGCGCCGGGGCGACGACGACCTCGACGCCTTCGACCTCGCCACACGCTCGCCCTTCCGCCAACGCTCCACCGATCAACTCATCGACACATTCGACATCTTCCCCACAAACGTCTTCCTGATCAAACTGAGCTATAAATTCTTGCGCTAGCGCAAGAATTTAAATTATTTAATTTTTTCGCTTTGCGAAAAAATTAACCTTCGATTTGCGTGACGAGTTGGATTTCGCGGAGGATGCCGTTGACGCGAAAGCATTCGTCGAAGGTGCCGGTGTAGACGAGGGCTTTTCCGAAATAGTGGGCTGTTAACATGATAAGGTAGGCGTCTTCGTAGGGATACCCGGTGGCTTTCATGATTTGAAACGTGACCTCTTGGTAGCTGTGGTCTTCGTCGTTGTAGAGGATCACTTTCCATGGATCGTCGAGGCGTTCTTCGTGGTCCTCTCCGATGTCTTCTTCGACGAGTACATCGACGTCCGGCTCAGACGCCGGAGCCGAGGCACGCCATTTTTCAGGGTAATATTCGAACGGCGTGTTCATTGAATTATTTGATTGATTAACCTCAGGCCGCCTCCGGCTCGACCTGTTCCAAAACAATCGAAAAATCTTCCATGACGGGGTTGGCGAGGAGTTTTTCGCAGGCTGCCTGCGCCACCGCTTGAGCCGCCGCTTCGGTCTCGGCGTCGATCCACATCTCGACAAATTTGCCCATCCGCACATGCTCGACGGCGTCGTAGCCCAGGCTTTCCAGGGCGTGATGGATGGCTTTGCCTTGCGGGTCGAGAATGGAAGGACGCAGGGTGACGTTGATCTTGGCTTTGTACATCGACACGGTTCGGTTTGGGGTTCTGGGATTGAAGAATTCGCATTAACAAATCCCTTGGATTTGTTAAAAGATAGGACTTTGTGCGATTAGTGTTCGGGTGTTTGGACGATCACTATTTGAGTTCTTCGTTGGTTTTTGTTTCCTCCAGCGGCGTATTCATCACCGACCGCACGACGTTGTAGACGGAGTGGGCGACGTTGAAAAGGATATAGCCGCCCAACACGATCAGCAGGCCGATCTGTTGGAGCACGGCGAGCAAGATCAGCGCCACGCCATAGGCCAGCGATTTGCGCGGGTGCGCCCGGATGTAGCGCGGCGACGGCTTCGGGATGGCATCGAAGGCGATGGTCGAAACCATCAACGCCGAGAGCACCAAGACGATGGGAAACAACGCGGACTGATTGCTCAGGCTGAACCGATAGAAATAGCCGGCATCGTTGACGTTGAGGATGAGCGCGACGATGCAAATAGCCATGGCCGGGGTGGGCAGCCCGTCGAAATAATCTTTTTTCTCCCCGTCGAAGGCGACGTTGAAACGCGCCAGGCGGACGGCCCCGCAGATGGCCGGCAACGCCGAGACGATCACCCCGAAGACGCCGAATTCCTTCAGGCCGAAGGCATAGACGAGGTACGATGGCGCCACGCCGAATGAGACGATGTCGCTGAGTGAGTCGAGTTCAACGCCGAAGAGGCTCTGGCCGTTGGTCAGGCGGGCCATCATACCGTCGAGCAGGTCGAAGAACCCGGCCAGGACGATCAGCCAGCAGGCATAGTCGAAGCGGCCCTCGTGGATCTGGGTGATAGCGAGGAAGCCGCTGAAGAGGTTCATCAGCGTGAAGAACGACGGCACGGCGGCGCGCGGGATCTGCCGCCGAGGCCGCCCGCGCGCCATGCGATAGGCGCGCAGGCGTCGTCGGAATTGCCGCTGCTTGCGCTCAGGGTGTTGCCTGCGGCGGAAACGTCGGGGCGTGTGTCGGGGCAACGTCATCAAGAAGCGAGGTCTGGCGTGGCGGCTTCCGAGGCGGCCTCAGCATCGACCGGCGCGGCGGCGGGCAGGCGGCCCAGCACCGTCTCGCCGGCCCGCACCCGGTCGCCCACCTTCACGTCGATGGATACGTCCAGTGGCACGAGCACGTCCATCCGCGAGCCGAATTTAACGATCCCGAAGCGCTGCCCGGCCTTGAGCGTGTCGCCGATGGTGACGTGATACACCACCCGTCGCGCCACGGCGCCAGCGATCTGTTTGAACAGGATCTTAGCCCCGCTCGGATGAAGCAGGCCCAGTTGCGACCGCTCGTTTTTTTCGCTCGCTTTGGGATGCCACGCCACGAGGTACTCCCCCGCCACATATTCATCATACTCGATGACGCCGTCCGCCGGAGCGCGGTTGACGTGGACGTTGAGCGGCGAGAGGAAGATGGACACCTGCCGGGCCGGCCCCTTCAGATAAAGCGGCTCCTCGACTTCCTCGACGACGACCACCTTGCCGTCGGCGGGCGCCAGGAGCAGCGTTTCGGCGCCGGGCGGTGGCGTCCGCTGCGGATCGCGAAAGAAATAGAGCGTGAAGCTGAGCACAAAAGCCGCTCCCAGGAACAGCAGCACGCGCCCCACCATCGGCACGCGCAACCCGATCAACACGAGCGCCAGCGCCAGCACACACGCGATCACAACAAGGGTGTAGCCTTCTTTTGCTATCATTTTGATGCTATCTCGATGGTCTTTGCCATAGAAACCCAGAGATACGGTGCGTGAAACGTGAAACGTAAAACGTGAGGGTGCCTCGCTGAAACGGTTTTATCAGCAACCTCACGTTTCACGTTTCACGTTTTACGCAAGTTTTTCAGGGATCCTCCGACGCCCTTTGCCGTCTTCTTGATCCATCAAGCCAGCAATAAATCCGCGAAGAATGCCGCGTGTTGCGTTTTATACCCTGGGTTGCAAGCTCAACTTCGCCGAAACGAGCAGCCTCCAGCGCGCTTTCGAAGAGCGGGCCTACGAGGTGACACCCTTCGGCGAAGCTGCCGATGTGGCGGTGATCAACACCTGCACCGTCACTGCCGAAGCCGACCGCAAGTGCCGCCAGGTGATCCGTCGGGCGCTGCGGGCCAATCCGGAGACGTGCGTCGTCGTCACGGGCTGCTACGCCCAGCTTCAGCCTGAGACCATCGCGGCTATCGAAGGGGTGGACGTAGTGCTCGGCGCGCACGAAAAATTCCAACTTTTCCAACTCGTCGAGGCTTTTGAAAAGCGGGAAGAGACGCAGGTCAGCGTCTCGTGCATCGACGACGTGACGACGTTCGGCCCGGCGTTCTCGTCGAACGAGCGGACGCGGGCTTTTTTGAAAGTGCAGGACGGGTGTGATTATACGTGCGCTTTTTGCACGATTCCGCTGGCGCGCGGCAGGAGCCGCTCGGCCCCGCTCGGCCAGATCCTCGACCAGGCCCGCGAGATCGCCGCAGGCGGCTTCAAAGAGATCGTGCTCAGCGGCGTCAACATCGGCCTCTACGGGCAGGGCTCGCTCGATCAAGCACCCGACGCCTCGCTGCTCGACCTGCTGCGCGCCCTGGAGACGGTCGATGGCATCGAACGCTATCGCATCTCTTCCATCGAACCCAACCTGCTCACCGACGCGATCATCGATTTCGTGGCGGAATCGGCGAAATTTCAGCCGCATTTCCACATCCCCCTGCAAAGCGGCGACGACGACGTCCTCGGCACCATGCGCCGTCGCTACCGCCGCGCCCTCTACGCTGACCGCGTCGCCCGCATCCTGCGCCTGATGCCGGACGCCTGCATCGGCGCAGACGTGATTGTGGGCTTCCCCGCCGAGACCGAGGCGCGGTTCGAGAACACGGTTCAGTTTTTGAACGACTTGCCGGTGGCCTACCTCCACGCTTTCACCTACTCCGAACGCCCCAACACCGTCGCCGTCGATCACCTCGACAAGATGGACGGCGCGACGGTGCCGAAGGCCGAGCGCTCCCGCCGCAACCGAATGCTGCGTATTCTTTCGCAAAAAAAGCAACACGCCTTCTACAACCGCCACCTCGGCTCGACGCGTCCGGTTTTATGGGAGAGCACCGAGAAAAACGGGCTGATGCACGGCTTCACAGACAACTACGTCAAGGTGCAACGCCCGCATGACGAGGCGCGAACCGGCACGATTGAAACGGTGCGCCTTGGCGCGTTTGCCGAAGATGGCTCGGTGACGGCGGAAGACGCGGCGTTCATGTCGCTGTTGTGAGAAGCTGTTGAAACCGTGTTTTCGGTGATTCTGATGTTGCCGTTTCATCCCTGCCCTACCACGCACTCAAGAATTCAATATTATTCCGCATATCCTCGGCAGATTTCGCAGCAATCAGCCTCAAGAGTCTGCGAATCTGCTCGCCAATGCCATAGCGCTGCTGAACGATGATAACGATTCCCGCATGTGTCTTTCCTTCCCGCAGGTATTCGGTGTGTAATCGAAGAAAGTCTCCCGCATTGCTCGTACAAATAACACGCTCTTGTGTCTTCGCAAACTCTAGTTGGTCTACATCTTCAAGACCCTCCCTTCCTTCTTCGGTCACACTCGTAACATCGATACCTCGCGCACGCAATCCTGCAATCACCCAATGATACATCGCATCTTCGTCTATGTAGAGGCGAACTTGCACTACGCACTCTCCCGGCGCTGATAATGCTCTTTCGCCAACCTGTCATGCAGTTCTTCTTCGGCTCGTATTGAAGCCTCAATCTCATCCTGATTCGCGTGATAATAAGTCAGCGCTGCGTAGACTTGAGCAAGGGATATATGTGGAATTCCAAGTACGATCTCTTCAGGGGTATAGCCTTTTTTATACCAGATCGCAATGGTATTCACAGAAACACGCGTGCCGTTGATGCGCGGTCTGCCACCCACGGTGCCCGGCGTGCTTACGATGAAGTCGCCTATGCCTTTTGCCATGATGCTCACCTTTAGCGGTTGTGGTAGTATCCCTACAACTCACCGCGACAGGTAGAGGTTGCGCATCTCGTAAGGCCGGCGGAAGTGCTCGTCGGTGAGCGTCTCGACGAAAGCGATGGCTTCGCCGGTCGAACGCATTTCGGGGCCGAGTTCTTTGGGGACTTCGGGGAATTTATCCCACGAAAAGACCGGCTCTTTGATGGCGTAGCCTACGAGCGTCGAGTCGAGGTCGCCGCGGGCGCGGAAGGTGGCGAGTTTTTCGCCGAGCATCACCTGCGTGGCGATGCGGGCGACGGGGATGCCGGTGGCTTTCGCCACGAACGGCACCGTGCGCGAGGCCCTCGGATTGGCCTCGATGACGTAGACGATCTCGTCTTTGACCACCAACTGCACGTTGATCAACCCGATCACTTCGAGGCGGTTGGCAATCTCGGTGACATAGCGGCGGATGGTCGTGATCACCGTGTCGGAGAGCGAATACGGCGGCAGCACCGCCGTCGAATCGCCCGAATGGACGCCGGCGGGTTCGATGTGCTGCATGATGCCGGAGATCCACACCTCGTCGCCGTCGCGCACGGCGTCGCAGTCGATCTCGATACTGTCTTCGAGGAAGAGGTCGAGCAGGATATTGTTGCCGGGCATCAACTTGAGGATGTTGGTCACATACATCTCGACCTCCTCTTTGTTGATGGCGATGCGCATGCCCTGGCCGCCGAGCACATAGTTGGGCCGCACCAGAATCGGGTAGCCGATGCGCTCGGCCACATTCACGGCGTCGTAAGGATTATGCGCCATGCCGTAGGGCGGGAACGGGATTTCAAGCTCTTTGAGAATGTTGGAAAACTTGCCCCGGTCTTCGGCCAGATCCATCATCTCGAACGGCGTGCCGAAGATGTGGACGTCGTTATCGACGAGGCGTTGGGCGAGCTTGAGGGCCGTCTGCCCGCCGAGTTGCACGATGATGCCCTCCGGCTTTTCGTGCTCGATGATGTCGAGGACGCGTTCCCAGAAAACCGGCTCGAAGTAGAGCTTGTCGGCCACGTCGAAGTCGGTCGAGACGGTTTCGGGGTTGCAGTTGATCATGATGGCTTCGAAGCCCATGTCTTTGGTGGCCTGCACGCCGTGGACGCACGAATAGTCGAACTCGATGCCCTGCCCGATGCGGTTGGGACCGCTGCCGAGAATGATGATCTTTTTGCGATCCGAGACGTCGCTCTCGTTGGCCGTCTCGTAGGCCGAGTAGTAGTAAGGCGTCTGCGCCGGAAACTCGCCCGCGCAGGTATCGACGAGTTGGAAGGCCGGCTTCAGCCCCAGCTTCTTGCGATGCGCGCGCACCTCGTCTTCGGTCACGTCGTCCTGCACCAGAAAGGCAATCTGCACGTCCGAGAAGCCGTATTGCTTGACGTGGAAGAGGAATGCTGCGTCGAGGTCGGCGAGGCGGTGGTTGCGGATTTTCTCTTCGAGCTTGACGATGTCGTGGATCTGGTAGAGAAACCAGGGATCGACCTTGGTGACGTCGTAGACTTCTTCGACGGAGGCGCCGAGTTTGAGGGCATTGCGGATCTGGAGCGTGCGGTCCCAGTAGGGCTTTTTGAGCCGGTCGCGCACTTCGAAGCGGTCGGCGTCTTCGCGGTCGGCGCCGAGGCCGGCGTAGCCGATTTCGAGGCTTTGCCAGGCTTTTTGGAGGCTTTCGGGGAACGTCCGCCCGATCGCCATCACCTCGCCGACAGCCTTCATCTGCGTGGTCAGTTCTTCATCGACGCCTTCGAACTTCTCGAAATTCCACCGGGGGATCTTGGTGACGACGTAGTCGATGGCCGGCTCGAAGCAGGCGCTCGTGGTGCCGGTGACGTCGTTGGGCAACTCGTCGAGCGTGTAGCCGACGGCCAGCCGGGCGGCCACCTTGGCGATGGGATAGCCCGTGGCCTTCGAAGCCAACGCCGACGACCGCGACACGCGCGGGTTGATCTCGATGGCGATCATCCGCCCGTCGGCAGGGTTGACGCCGAACTGCACGTTGCAGCCGCCGGCAAACGTGCCAATCGAGCGCATCATCTTGATGGCCGTGTCGCGCATGTGCTGGTACTGCTTGTCCGTCAGCGTTTGCGCCGGCGCCACCGTCACCGAGTCGCCGGTATGGACGCCCATCGGGTCGAGGTTTTCGATCGAACAGATGATGATGACGTTGTCGTTGGAGTCGCGCAGCAGTTCGAGTTCGAATTCCTTCCACCCGAAGACCGACTCTTCGATGAGCACTTCGTGGACGGGCGAAATCTCCAGCCCCCGCGTGATCTTGCGGTCGAACTCCTCATGGCTCCAGACGATACCGCCGCCGGCCCCACCCATCGTAAACGAGGGCCGGATGACCACCGGCAGGCCGCCCAATTCTTGCGTCACTTCTTTGGCTTCGAGCAGGCTTTTGGCCACCCGGCTGCGCGCCTGATCCACCCCGATGCGCTCCATCAAATCGCGGAAAAGCTGCCGGTCTTCGGTGATGTGGATGGCCTCGATGTCTACCCCGATGACGGCGATGCCCTGCTCTTCCCAGTACCCTTGCTGATGCAGTTGGTCGGCGATGTTGAGGCCGGTCTGCCCGCCCATCGTCGGCAGCACGGCGTCGGGCCGCTCTTTTTCGACGATCTGCTTGATGGAGGCGGGCGTCAACTCCTGCAGGTAGACCTTGTCGGCGGTCATCGGGTCGGTCATGATGGTGGCCGGGTTCGAGTTGACCAGGACCACCTCGTAGCCTTCGGCGCGCAGCGAGCGGCACGCCTGGGTGCCCGAATAGTCAAACTCGCAGGCCTGCCCGATGATGATCGGCCCGGAGCCGATGAGCAGGATCTTGTGGATGTCGGTACGCTTGGGCATTCAGGTTTGGGATTGGAGATTTTTGATTTTTGGATTGATCATGGATCAATCCAAATCGTCGTCCAGGTGGCGAAGGGTGTCTTCGGAGAGTTTGAGATGAAGCCGGCTGATGAACCGTTCGGCCAGATCGGCGTGCTCTTTGGCGATACGCAGGACGATGCGGGTGCCCATCCCGCCGGGGATCTGTTCGAAAGCGCGCAGATCGTTGGCATGCACCGTCAGGCGGCTCGTGTACCAGCGCGATCGTTTCAAGGCTCCTTCCCGGATCTGATCTAACGGCACACAGGCATCCTCTATCTCAGGGGGTTGCGTGTCTCGCTCCCCGCGCATCCAACCCGTCATTGAAACAGACACGGTACGCCTGAACTGAAAGCACAGCGCTTTTTCCTCAATGCGGAGCAATCCGGAAATGGGAAGCCCTTCGTAAACGGACGTATCGACGCGCCCGCCGTCATCCCAGGACACCTCGGCTGAGGTGATGCTAAAGGGCAGGCTAAAGTCAGTCCGGACCATAGCTTCGGGAGGGCTGGCCGGGCACGCGCGGCGCGCTACCGGGCGACTTCGACGACCTCCCGAACGGCTACGCCATCGTTTTCGGCGATGAGACGCAGGAACTGATCGAACAGGTAGCGGCTGTCGTGCGGGCCGGGCGAGGCTTCGGGATGATACTGCACGCTCATGCCCGCAAACGTCTTAAACCGCAGCCCTTCGACGGTCTGGTCGTTGAGGTTAAGATGCGTGACCTCGGCCTGCGCCGCCTCCACCGACGCCGGATCGACGGCAAAGCCGTGGTTCTGCGTGGTCACCTCCACATGGCCGGTGACGAGGTTTTTAACCGGCTGATTAGCCCCCCGGTGCCCGACGAACATCTTGTAGACGTCGAAGCCCTGCGCCAGCGCCATCAACTGATGCCCCAGACAGATGCCGAAGATCGGTAGCCCCCGCCCCATGGCCTCCCGCGCCATGGCAATGGCTTCGGGCATGGCGCGTGGATCGCCGGGGCCGTTGGAGAAGAACAGGCCGTCGGGATTCCAGGCGAGCACGTCGGTCAGGGCCGTGTGACCGGGGAAGATCCGCACGGCGCATCCGCGCTCGCGGAACGAACGCAAGATGTTGAGCTTACAGCCGAAGTCGTACACGGCGATGCGCGCGCCGTCGCCGGTGCAATAATCATACGGCTCGGCGACAGTCACCTTCGAGGCCAGCTCCAGCCCGTCCATCGACGGCCAGCTTCGGGCTTTTTCGATGAGGCTCTCGTCATCGAGATCGACCGACGAGACGACGGCGTTCATGACGCCTTTCATCCGAATGTGCCGCACGAGCCGGCGCGTATCGATGCCCGAAATGCCGACGAGCTTGTGCCGTTCCATAAAGCTTTCGAACGACTCGTCGGCCATCTGGTTGGAATAGCGAAAGGTAAAAGAGCGCACGACCAGCCCGGCCACCATCGGGCGCGCGGCCTCGGTGTCGATGTCCATCGCGCCGTAGTTGCCGATGTGCGGGTAGGTCATCATCATGATCTGCCCGTGGTAAGACGGGTCGGTCATGATCTCTTGATAGCCGGTCATACTGGTGTTGAAGCACAACTCGCCGCCGGCTTCGCCGCGCGCGCCAATGGCGGTGCCCGAGACGACCGTGCCGTCGGCCAGAGCCAGTTTACAGGGGTGCAAGGGTGCAGGGGTTCGATGCATAAGCACGTTGTTGCGGATCCGTTATGGGGTTGGACAAATGGGCAAATGATGCAAATCGTGATTTGATTGCCTTTTGCCTATTTGCCTATTTGCCATTCGAAAAAGCGCTTTCAAAAACGTCCTGATACAAAAAAACCCTCCCGCAACACGGGAAGGTTCATCCACCGAAACGGGGGCGCTCCGGGGCCGGCACAGGGACAATGTCGTTCCAGAAGGGGCTCACGTGTTTCGGGGGTTACCGGGACGGAGGGTACGCGAGAAGCCGCGAGGGCCTTCTGAAGGTTTAAAGGTACGCCATAGACGGCGCTTTCTCAAGCCGCCGTCGTCGCTTTAATCGAGCCTCAACGTATTTTTCGTAACAGATTGGAAAACTCCACGCCCATTCAGGCCTCTTTTTTGTACGTACAGCTATTAAATCTGCGACATGAACCGAAACTTTCCACAAATTCCCGCAATCGAATGAACAGATTGGCCCCTGTCGGATTTAATTATTATCCGACAAGACGCCGTCTGCTTTCCTGCCGGAAAGAACTGCCTGACACCGTGCCTGAACCTGCCGACCAACTCAACCGCGAGCAGCACTACCGCGACTATCATTCGATTCGCGTCCTGGCCGGTATGGCCGCCAGCCTGCTGGTGTTGGTGGCCGCCGTCAAGCTCTGGCCGGTACCCGGCGATTATGCCCCGACGGACATCGTCTACACGACGAAGGGGCCGGAGACGATTCAGATCGAGGAGATCGTCCAGACCAGCCAGTTGCGGCAGACCCCGCCGCCGCCAGCGCCGCTGCCGCCCATCATCGTCCCCAACGATACCATCATCGAAGAAGAGTTCGAACTCGACATCACGGACTCCTTCCTGCCCATCGACACGCCGGGCCTCGACCAACGCCTGACGCCGGGCGAACCCATCGGCGCCCCGACGGCCACCGCCGCGCGCGTCGAGACCGGCCCCAAGCCCGTCCGCATCACCGAGCCGGAATACACGCGGGCCGCTAAAAGGAAAAAAATCCGGGCCGAAGTGGTCGTCGAAGTGCTCATCGACGAAAAAGGCCGCGTGGAAGATTCGAAGATCATCGAACGCTTTCTACTCGGCGACGACGACGACCCGAAGCAGCCGGTGGCTCAGATCGGCTATGGCCTCGAAGAATCGGCCATCAACGCCGCCGCGCGCTGGCTCTTCCGCCCCGCTCGCCAGAACGGCACGCCCGTCCGCAGCCGGCACGAGGTGACGTTCAAATTCGGCGTGTGAAGAGACGCCGGGGCAAAGGCCTCGGTTTCGGCATCGTTTCGGGTTACGGGTTTCTAGCAGGCAAAGAGCATTGATGTGGTATGTCTCGCCCGATCACCCTGTGGAAACGTTGGCATTGGTCACTGGTCATGGGATGACTGATGACCAATGCCAACGGGCGTGCAGCGCGACAAGGTCATACACACCGCACAACATGTATCTGCCTGCTTAGTGATCAGCCGAACCCGCCATTTCAATGGCTCGCTCAAGCACCGTATCGCGACCGTTCTTGAGATCCTCTACCGAACGCTTGTAGATCGGATTATCCGGCTTGTTGCGCACGTCGATGATGAGCACCTGGGCATCCGCATGTTCTTTCACAAATTCGACGGCCTTGCGCTCGTTTTCGGCATTGCTGAAGTTGGGAATGTAAACGTAAGGGATGCCGTCTCCGACCATCTGTTGCTTGAAGCTATACGCAGTGGTCGGGTTGAGTTGCTGGGTGCTTCGATTGATCTCGACGGTTCGCCCGCCGTCGAGGGTCAGCGTGAAGACACCCGCTCGTCCAGGCTGAGCGGCTCCTGCGGGTTCGACTGGGCGACGGCGTGGGTGCCGGCCAGCCCCAGGAAGACCAGCATCAACAAGCATAAACCGGCGATGCGCATTGTGTCCTCGCTGTTTTAGCTCAAAGGACGGGGGCTATCTGAAGATAACACAAAAGGGATGCTCCTGCGCCGGAGGCATCCCTTTCTTTTGATATCGCGCCGAGGCTCCCTGGAATCAGCCGCCGGAATCTTTTCTGATCTGCCGCTCCATCTCCTCCATCTTCTTGCGCAGGCTCAGCGGGCGCATGTCGGTCCACACTTCCTCGATATACGCCAGGCACTCTTTCTTCGTGCCGAACTTGCCAACGAATTTCCAGCCAAGCGGCACTTCCCGCTCTTTCGGCCAGATCCAGTATTGCTCTTCGTGGTTAATGACCACCCCATAGATGGTCTTGTCGTCTTCGTCGTCCCAGGCCATGGGTTCGTTCCTCGTTTTGTTGAAAATCGAACGTGAACTCGAAGATAGCCTCCTCCAGGGGCACCATCAACAAGGCCGGGCTAGCAGAGCGAAGACCTCGCCGAAAACCAGATGCAGATCGGCCTCCAGCCCCCGTTCGAGCCGGTCGATGGCTGCTTCGAGCGCGGCCTCGCCGGGCGTGGTGGGCAGGGGCCAGCGCAACGCCAGATGGTTGATGCCTTCCTTGAGCACGCCCCGGCCCAGCCGCGCGGTCGTCTTGCTCCATCGCGCGCCAACGGTGATGACGGCGGCTGCTTCGCCATTAATCGTTACCGCAACCGGCCCCTCCCGGCGCGGCTGCAAACCTTCGACGGTTGGCAGGCGGGCTGTAATCGTGAGATCGACGTCGCGGGTGGCGTCGTCGATCAGGCAGAAACGAGACACCGGCCAGGGCGCACGGTACGTGGCGCGCTGCGCCAGGTCTTCGAAAGGCATCACGTCGGGATAAAACTGTTCGAGCGGCTCGTGGAGATAGAACGGCGGATAGACCAGATCGACGCCCTCCGGCGGCAGGCCGCGCGCCCGGAGCATCCGCCGGACCTCGGCTTGCGCGGGCGGATCGACGCCGGCATAGACGGCCTCGATCACATCGGCGTCGAGGTAGTCGTACTGCCAGCCGTGCTGAAACGTCAGGCGATAGGGCGAGGCGTAGTTGCGCTGCTGCGCGGCAGTGAGCATCGCCGGGCACCGTGCCGTCCGGACGGCCACGAAATCCAGCATCGCCTGCACGATGCCGGGCGAGGCGTCGAGGGCCGCGCGGCACCAATAGGCCAGCAATTCCGCCCGCGACCCGGTCATCGACAGCCGGTGCGCGCTGTGGATGGCCGCGCCGAACTTCGCCGTGGCATCGGCTTCCGGGGCGACCGCCGGCGCCGGCAGCAGCCGTGCCAGCGTCTGCCAGCGCAGGTCGTCCTCGCCGAAAAGCCGCAGCACCTCCGCTGTCACCGCCGCCATGGCCACGTGCATCGCCTCGACGGTGAGGTGGCAATAATCCAGAAACAACCGCCGTCCCGGCAGCGGCGAGCCGGTGTATTCCGCGAAGATCTGCGGCAGATCGACGGCGACGAAGCCGTGATGCCGGGCGGCGCGGCGCTGCACCGCCTGCGCCATGCGCGTGGCCTGCGGCGCGCTCAGCATAGCCAACACGGCATACTGGTTGGCCTCCACCTCATCGCGACACGCCGCGCGAGCCGGCTCCCATTCGCCCGCCCCGATGTGGGCCCTCGCCATCAGGCGGAACGAACTCGGACACGTCGCCCCGTCGAGGTCGATCATCGCCTGGGCCGTCGTGGCGGCGCCCGTCCAGTCCTCCTGCTCCAACCGGCCCATCGCCTCTTCATAAAGCCGATACCAGCGCGCCGTCGCCTCACCGGGAAGCCAGACCACCGGCTGCCGCGTCTCCCAATCCGCCAGGTTGACTTCCGGAATTACCAGCACGACGGGGATGGATGCCGCCCGCGCGATCTCGTCGAGGCGAGCCAGGGCGGCGGCGGCTTTGTGGAGCACCTGCCGGGCCGCGTTTTCGATGGGGCCGAGGATGCCCGCCTCCTGCAACGCCGCGCCATACTGCTGCCGCGCCCGCACCGAGGGTACGTAGGGCGAGACGGACGGCGTTTCGAGCAGCGTCCAGTTGTTGCCGGCGAAAACGACCAGCGCATCCGGCTGAAGCTGCATCGCGCATTCTGCCGTGGTCACGAGCCCGTCGAGCGTCTCGTTGGTCCGCGCCAGGTCGATCACCTCGTAGCCGTCGCCCCCCGTCGCCGCGCGGAGTTGATCGTGGAGGATCATCGCCGGTGTCAGGTGCGGCGCGTAGAGATACCCCGCCGCCACCGATTCGCCCAAAAAACAGAGACGCTGTTTGGATGGATCTTTTCTGGCAAAAATCCGCTTGCGCGCGGCATAATGATCGCCCATCGCCAGCGGATCGGGCCGTTCAAAAACCAGTTCGCCGTCGATCTCGCGCGGCTGCCAGATGCTGATGGGTTGCGGCCCACCCCGCGCCGGTGCTTCTGAAAAAAGCACGTGTTCTTCCTGATCGAAAAACCCCTCTCGTTGCAGCCTCCGCGCCGTCCGAAGCCCGCCGGGCGTGCCGAGTTGGGCGGCGAGGGCTTGCCACCATGGATCGGGTGGTGTTTCGGAATGGAGGTCGTTCATGGCGTAAATGATACCTAAAAAGTCCCGTAGGGACGACCTGTTTGTAGTTTCCACAGCCTCTTTCAAAAAAGCCTCGTAGAGGCGACCTGTTCAACAGGCCGCTCCTATGGAGCTTTCTTTTTTTAATTCGGTCGATGCTACAAACAGGACGCCCCTACGGGGCTATTCTCTTCGATCAGGTCATCAAACAAAAGTGTACAAATTCTCCTCGATGGCGCTTTTGCTCCGGCCAAAAGCCGAACGGCGGCGGCTGTGCCAGGCGGCCAGGAGCGGCTCCCAGGTGTCCGGCAGCATGGCGCGGTCGATGAGGAAATCTTCGAGCACCAGCGCGTCGAGCCCCGAACGGCCCATGCAAAGCAGCGCATCGGCGGGCGTGCAGACGATAGGCTCGCCGCGCACGTTGAATGACGTGTTGACTAGCATCGGGCAGCCCGTCCGCCGGTAGAACGCCTCCAGCAGCGCCGCAAAACGCGGATTGTGCGCCCGCTCCACCGTCTGAGGCCGGGCTGAGCCATCGACGTGCGTGATGCAGGGCAAGGCCAGCGGCGAGACCACCCGGCACGTCTCCAGCATGAACGGCGACGGATGGTCGAGGTCGAAATGTTCAGCGGCGTGCCCGGCGAGGACGCTGGGTGCAAAGGGACGAAACGCCTCGCGCTTCTTGATCATCGCGTTGAGCCGGTCGCGGATGCCGGGATCGAGCGGGTTGGCGAGGATGCTGCGGGCGCCCAACGCGCGCGGCCCGAACTCCATCGCCCCGTGAAACCATCCGACTACCTGATTTCGCGCGAGTCGATCCGCCACAGCATCCAACAAATCGGCTTCGCGATGGCGGAAGTCATGCGCCGGCAGGCCCGTCGCCGCCAACATCGACGCGACGTCATCTGCCGAGAAACGCGGCCCCAGGAAGATGCGCGCCAGGGATTCGTCGCTGTGCCGCTGCCCGGTTTTCTGGATATGCGCCAGCGCTGCCGCGCCCAGGCAACCGCCCGCATCGCCCGCCGCCGGCTGCACAAACAGCCGCTCAAACGGCCCCTCGCAGACGATCCGCCCATTCGCCACACAATTGAGCGCCACACCGCCCGCCATGCACAGATTGGCCGAATCCACCCGCCCGGCGAGGTAGCGAACTTTCGCCATCAGCATCTCCTCCAACACCGCCTGCACGCTCCGCGCCACGTCGCAATGAAATGGCGTGATCTCCGACTCCGGCACACGCGGCGGCGCGTCGAACAACTCGCACAACGCCGGGCTGAACATCCGCCGCCCCCGCGCGAAATCGAAATAATCCATCGCCAGCGTGTACTGCCCGCCCGGCCCGTCGGCGATGAGTTGGCGGATCTGATCCACAAAACGCGGCTCTCCGTACGGCGCCAGCCCCATCACTTTGTACTCGCCATTGTTGACACGAAAGCCGAGATATGACGTGATGGTCGCGTAGAGCAGACCCAGCGAGTGCGGAAAGTGGACCTTCTCGAACACCTCCAACGCAGCCTCCTCTCCCCTTCCGTACGTCGTCGTAGCCCACTCGCCCACACCATCGACCGTCAGGATGGCAGCGTCGCGAAATCCCGAAAAATAAAACGCACTCGCGGCGTGCGATTGATGATGATCGAAAAAGAGAATCGGCCCGTCGTAGCCCAGCCGCTCCCGAATAGCGCGCTCAGGCTGATGCGGATCGAGCCACGCCAACTCTTCATCGCCCTCCGGCACTCCGGCCCAGAGTTGCCGCGAAAGCTTCTTCTGCGGCGACTCGTAATAGGCCACGACATCCACATCCGGCAAACTCAACCCACCCGCCTCCAAACAATACCGAAACGCCTGCACCGGCACCCGCGCATCATGCTTCACCCGCGAAAACCGCTCTTCCGCCACCGCCGCCACCAGCCGCCCGTCCTGCAACAGGCAACACGCCGATTCGTGGTAAAAGGCGGAAAGGCCGATGATGTTCATGCTACGGGGGTCGCTCTTTGTTAAACTGTTTGTCGAAAGATACCATACCTCATAAAAAAGTCATTCCCGCGAAGGCGGGAACCTATCCAAGTTTCTGGGGATGCCGGCAGTCCTTTGGACCTGGATGGGTTCCTGCCTTCGCAGGAATGACTTGAAAGCAAGGTCGATGCAATCACCCCTGCCTCATCCTTTATCTGAAAGGGCAAGCGGTATCATGGTCTCCGTTTCTTCGTGCCTGTAATGCCCCACTCCAAATTGTCTAACGCTGCTTTTTTGAGACCACCTCTCAGATCTACCCAGGTAAATGCCTGAAGAAACAGGGGCAATTTAGGCTCTTTCGCAGCGCCAGGAAGCAACACTGGAATAACAGGCATACTTCGTGTGACAAATTGGTTTAGGCAGGCTCGCATCTCCGGGATTTCCCAGGGACCCAGACCATCTTTTCCCACGAGCACAGCGGCTGTCTTGGAGGTCTCAATAGCCTCTTCCAAACCTTCTTGCCAGGATAGACCAGGTTGTAATTCCCACACGTCAAACCACACCTTCAAGCCGCGCTTTTTCAAAGCATTGCCAAGTCTTCGAACTGTTGGCTTGTCCTTGCTGTTGTGGCTGAGGAACACGTCAAAGGGCCGTCGGTCGTCGACGCCTTCGAGCAGTTCTCGGACGACATACATCTTGCTAGCCCCTTCCGGAAGAAACCTCTCAATTCCATGCTTTTCCTGTTCGAGCAGGTTTTTATAATCGACCACGATGGCGGGGTTGTCCGGCAAAGGCACTTTCTCTTTGGCGTCGATTTTTGGGATCGTGGCGTGGATGGCCTTAAAAACGTCGCGAACGACGGACAGTGCGCGGCGTTGCCCTCCTGCCGGGCCAAGGATAGATAAGAAAATTTTCCCTGTGTATGTGTCGCCCCGTACCAGAACCTTGTTGCCGTCGATATCAAGCACGACGCCGCTACGCCAGTACGTGGGCTTGTCGGTGAGATTGTGGTGCGTCCGCACGATAAAGCGCGAGATGATCCCGCCCGGCAGCACCTTGTAGTGATACTGGAAATTGAGCGACGTCGCATCGTCCCAGTTCAGTTCGGGTTCATTTTCTGGAAGAAGTTCGGGAACGAGAAGGCGCGGCGGGTTCGGATCGGGGAAATCGAAGCACAATTCGAACTTGCGCATCATCCCGATGATGAATTTGTGGCGTTTCGGTGGGTAGCGATCATGATCGTCCAGGATGTCGCTGAGCTGAGACAACTTCAGCACGCCCTGCGCCCGCACGAGATCGATGTTGTTAATGATCATGTAGACGCCGCCGGTAACCCACTCCGGGTTGAGAATGTTGGTGTCGCTGAGATCGTACGGGCTATCAGGATCGTCGAAGTTGAGGACGTTGCCCAGATCGTGCAAGAAGCGAATCAGGATCTGCTGGTCCTGCTTCTTCGTCAGGCCGTGCTTACGGCACAGCTTCCGATATTCCCTGACGTCGATGAAATCCTCGGATTCCGCCCGCGCCTCCAGTTCTGTTTTTACATTGAAATAACTCTCTGGAACCTCGTCGTAGACGTGCGGCAGCGCGTTGATATGTTTCTCAATGGCGCGGCGTAGTTCCTCAATGCCGGTACCTTCCTTGCACGAGACTTTGAAAAAGCCCTGCACGTTGGGCGCGTAGTCCTTCGTCAGCCGATTTTCATTGAGTTCCAGATGATGCGCCTCGCACTTGTTCGTCACCACCAACACCGGCGAGTCGCCGCCGTAGCTCTGAATGATCTTGAGCCAGTAGTGGACGTTACCCTCGTTCTCACCTTTGCGCGCGTCGAGAATGAGGAGGTAGAGGCTGCGCTTGGTCAGAAAGAATTGGTGTGTGGCGTGCATGATCTCCTGCCCGCCGAAGTCCCAGACGTTCGCCCGGATCTCGCCACCACCCTCCCCTTCCGTAGCCGGAACCTGCCACTGCGAGATGTTGATACCTTCTGTTTTCGCCTCGTCCGGATCGAATTCATCATCTACCAGCCGCTTGACCAGCGAGGTCTTACCCACACCGCCCTGCCCGACGAGGAGGATCTTGGCCTCGCCGAGACGACGCCTCGGTTCCTCTCTGGTTCGGAAATAGTATTGGAAAATGTCCGACGGCTTGGCCGCCTTGACACCTCGACCATACATGACTTCCTCCCGATTCGGTCCCAGGATTTCTGGCGGGATCCCTAGAGCATCATTGCCACGGAGGTATATTTGTTGAAGCTGCTCCAATTGACTGATCGACTCCGGAAGAACCTTCAGCTTGTTGTTGGCGAGGTAAAGCGTCTTCAGCTTGGTGAGTCGACCGACTGATTCCGGCAAAGCTGTCAGATCATTGTCGGCGAGATAAAGCACTTCAAGCTGTTCCAATTGACCAATGGATTCAGGAAGAACCGCCAGCTTGTTATTGGAGAGATAGAGATCTTGAAGCTGTTTCAATTGACCAATGGATTCAGGAAGAACCGTCAGACGATTGCCAGCGAGGTAAAGCTCTTGAAGATGCTCCAGTTGACCGATCGACTCCGGAAGAACCTTCAACTCATTATCGGAAAGGGCAAGCTCTTGAAGATGCTCCAGTTGACCGATCGACTCCGGAAGAACCGCCAAACGACTGCTCATCAGATCAAGCTTAGTAGCACCGATTCGGCGGGCTTGTTCAATGCGGCGTTTGGCTTCCTCAAAGCTTTCTTGGTAGATTTCGTTCAGATTTACTACTCTCATGATAATTCCTGACGCTTCGATGATGAGACCGAAGCCTCGCGAGCAGAGACCTGACAGGTTTCTGCCTCAAACGAGGCAACAACCTAAAAATAGGGCAACAAGGACAATTCGAAAAACCTGTCAGGTCTTTCCCCCTCACCGATCCATTCCTTTATACTTGCGCACGATGCGCAGCGCCATCTCCAGCGCCTGCTCGGCGTTGAGGCGGGGGTCTACGGGGCTGTGGTAGGCGCGTTCGAGGTCGGCTTCGCTGAGGCCGCGGGCGCCGCCGACACACTCGGTGACGTCCTCGCCGGTGAGTTCGAAGTGGACGCCGCCGAGGTTACTGTGCATCGCCGCGTGGATGTCGAAGGCGAGTTCGAGTTCGGCCAGGATCTTGTCGAAAGGACGGGTTTTGAGGCCGGTTTCGGTTTTTTCGGTGTTGCCGTGCATAGGGTCGCAGCACCAGAGGACGTTCTTGCCCGTGGCCTCGACGGCTTCGATGAGCGGCGGCAGGTCGGTTTCGATGCGGCCTGCGCCGAAGCGGGTGATCAGCGTCAGGCGGCCCGCCTCGTCCGCCGGGTTGAGATTGTTGACGAGACCGGCGAGTTCGGACGGCGAGAGGCCCGGCCCCACCTTCAGGCCGATGGGGTTGCGGATGCCGCGCATGTACTCGACGTGCGCGCCGTCGAGGTGGGCCGTCCGCTTGCCGATCCAGGGGAAATGCGTCGAGAGGTTGTACATGCCGGTGCGGCGCGGCACCGTGCGCGTCAGGGCCTGCTCGTAATGCAGGTGCAACGCCTCGTGGCTCGTGTAAAAATCGACCCGTCCCAGCCCGAGGATCGGCCCCTGCGCCACGGTCTCGGCGAAGCGCAGCGCCTCTTTGATCGTCTCGATGATGCCGTGATACTCGGCGGCCAGCGGCGAGCGTTCGGCAAAATCGAGGTTCCAGTATTCGGGGTGATGCAGGTCGGCAAAGCCGCCGTCGGCCAGGGCGCGGACGAAGTTGAGCATCATCGCCGAGCAATGATAGGCTTTGAGCAGGCGCCGGGGATCGGGCGTGCGCGCCTCCACCGAAAACTCCGGCGCATTGATGTTGTCGCCGCGATAGCTCGGCAGCGTGATGCCGTCGCGCGTCTCGGTCGGGGCCGAGCGCGGCTTGGCGTACTGCCCGGCGAAACGCCCGACGCGCGCGACGGGCGTCTTGAGCCCGTAGATGAGCACCACGCTCATCTGGAGCAGGATCTTGAGGCGGTTTTTGATGATGTCGTCGCGGCACTCGTCGAAGCGCTCGGCGCAGTCGCCGCCCTGAAGCAGGAAGCGCAGGCCGTACGACGCCTCGGCCAGGTGCGAGCGCAGCGTCTCGACCTCCCACGACGTCACCAGCGGTGGTCGCACCGCCAGTTCGGCCAGTACGGCGTCGAGCATCGCCGAGTCCGGGTACTCAGGCTGCTGCAACACCTCTTTGTCCTGCCACGAGGCAGGGCTCCAGTCGGGGGCAGGGGCGGGTATCATCGTTCAATTTTCAATTATTTCTGAAAGTTGTTTCCGTGTACCTACGCCGCAAGCTACGACACGTTTCAACTTCACCATGAGGGCATGGTTGCGCGGCGTGATGTCTTCGGTTTCGGTGACGACAATCGTGGTCATGGAAGATTGCCCAAACTTTAACGAATCAGCCCCCTCGCTACGGCGTCTCCGGCGCACTGCCGAGATGATGCACATCCAACTGCGGGAACGGAATCCCGATGCCGGCGTCGTCGAGGGCTTGCTTGGTGGCGCGGGTGGTGGCCTCGTGCACGTCGAAATAGTCCGCCGTGTTGCACCAGACGCGCACGTCCCAGGTGACGGCGGAGTCGTCGAGGCTGCCGAGGAAGATCTGCGGCGGCGGGTCGGAGAGACCGCCTTCGACGGTGGCGGCGGCTTTTTCGAGCACGGCGCGCACCTGATCGAGGTCGGCGCCATAATCGACGCCGACGGGGACGTCGACGCGGCGGATAGGGTGGAACGTGACGTTCTCGATAGTGTCGCCGAAGATCTTGCTGTTGGGGACGATGATGCGGCGGTTGTCGAGCGTGTCGAGCTTGGTTACGAGCAGGTCGAGTTCGACCACGCCGCCGGTTTCGCCGGCAGCCCGGATGACATCGCCCACCTTGAAGGGGCGGAAGATCAGCAGCATCACGCCGGCTGCGAAGTTGGAGAGTGTGCCCTGAAAGGCCAGGCCTATGGCCAACCCGGCGGCGGCAAGGACCGCCGCAAAGCTCGCCGTGCTGATGCCGAAGATGCCCAGGATGGCAATCACGCCCAAGATCAAAATGCCCCAGCCAATCAGGTTGCCGAAGAACTTGGTCAGCGTCTCGTCGAGGTTGCTCTTAGCCAGGCTCCTCGACGTTGCCTTGCGTGCCCACCGAGAAATGATCCAGGTGGCGACGAGCAGGACGATAGCGCCGATGAGGTCAAGCCCGAAGCGCGCAATGGCATCGATGATGCTTTCGATGTCGATGTTCATCTTCCGAAGGGGGTTTGGTAGTGTTCTGGTGTTTGGGTGTTATAGTGTTCTGGTTGATTGATGGCGGATGGGGGTCGTTCTTTGTGCCTGGTTCTTTGTGCTTTGCTTGCCGGGAGTCCCGTCGTTTTATCAAAGGACAAAGTACAAAGCACCAAGAACGCTGCGATCAACCCCTGTAACACTCGAACCCCCTAACACTACAAAACCTACCCTAACAAAAACTGTTAATCTTATGTGATGACTTCGGGTGTAAAACATGGTAATCTCGGTAAATCCAATTGTTGAAACCGCAAAGGACGCTGAGAAGGCGCAGAGGACGCAAAGATCCTCCGCGATCTCTGCGCTTTCTTTGCGAACTCTGCGGTTAAACAAAATCCAGAATTCGGATCTGCTGAGTCTTTATGGAATCGCTTTAAACCAGCCCCTACCCTCATGACAACCAACGGATCCAGCGCCTCGGCAGAGGCTACCATCCTGGTCATCGAAGACGATCCCGACATCGCCGACCTGCTCAAGATTCATCTGAGCGACCTCGGCTATGCCGTCGAACGGGCCGCCGACGGCAAGACGGGCCTGGACAAAGCCCTCCAGGGCAACCATGCCCTCGTCATCCTCGACCTGATGCTCCCCGAACTCGACGGCCTGGAAGTGTGCAAACGCATACGGGCGCAGAACCAGTACCTGCCCATCCTCATGCTCACGGCCAAAGCCGAAGAACTCGACAAAGTGCTCGGCCTCGAACTCGGCGCCGACGATTACCTGACCAAACCGTTCAGCCTGCGCGAACTCCTGGCGCGCGTCAAGGCCCTCTTCCGCCGCATCGAAATCGATCAGGAAAACCTCCAGCGCGATGCCCTGCAACCGCTGCGCTACGGCGACCTGACCGTCGATCCGGAAAAACGAAAGGTGACGCTGCGCAACCAGACCCTCGAACTGACGGCCAAAGAGTTCGACCTGTTGATGCTTTTTGCCCAACACCCGGGCCGGGCCTACAGCCGGCAAGAACTGCTGGATCTGGTCTGGGGCTATCAATACGCCGGCTACAGCCACACCGTCAACACCCACATCAACCGCCTCCGCAGCAAGATCGAAGACGATCCCTCGGCCCCGCGCTACGTCAAGACGGTCTGGGGCCTGGGTTATCGGTTTGCTGAACCGGAAGAATTGCTCTCTTGAGCTATTTTAGATTTTGGATTTTGGATTGGTATCCTCCACGATGCTCATCAACCGAAAAAGCCACGCTGCACGAACCGCTTCGGCTTATTCTACTGAGCAACCTACCAATCCCAGGCAATCCAAAATCCAAAATCCAAAATCGATGAAGCATTTCATCCACAGCTTCTACGCCAAGCTCTCGGCGCTTTTTCTGGTGATGATCGTGATCCTCGGCGTGACCATCGCCGTGTTGTGCGTGAAGACGGTGATGATGTTTGCCGACGAAGCCGAGCAGAACCTCAACCGTGACCTCGCCAAAGATCTGGCCGTCCGGTTCGAGCCGCTGGTGCGCGACAGCATCAATCACACCGCGATCATGGAGACCATCGCGGAGATGACCGGCATCAACCCGCGCATCGAGATTTACCTGCTCGGCAGCGAGGGCATGATGAAGGCCAACTATCTGATCGGCGAGGAGGAGCGCATCGAGCAGCCGACGCTGGATCTGGAACCGCTCAACCGCTTTCTCGCGGGCGACCCGATCCCGATTCTGGGGCCGGATCCGGTCAAGATGGGTCGAAAAAAGCCGTTTTCGGTAGCGCCTATCGAGATTATGGGCGAGGCAGGATGCTATCTCTACGTCATCCTCGGCAGCGAAGGCTACGACTCGGCGGCCAGCATGATCAAGAACAGCTACATCATGCAGACGACGCTCAAGGGCCTGGGCCTGACGCTGCTCGTGGCCGGCGTCATCGGCCTGTTTCTCTTCGCCCTCCTGACGCGTCGTTTGCGGGCGATGAAGGAGGTCGTCTGCTCCTTCGAAAAAGGCCAACACGACCAGCGTCTGCCCGTCACGTCGTCGGATGAATTCGGGCAACTCGCGGCGTCGTTCAACCAGATGGCGGACACCATCGTCGCCAACGTCGAAGATCTCAAACGCACCGACCGGCTGCGGCGCGAACTCATCGCCAACGTCTCGCACGACCTGCGCAGCCCGCTGGCGGCCATGCAGGGCTATCTGGAGACGATCATGATGAAAAACGACACGCTCAGCCCCGAAGAGCGGCAACAATACATGGAAACCGTCCTCAAGAATACGCGCTCGCTCAACACCCTCGTCGGCGAATTATTCGACCTCTCCAAGCTCGACGCGCAGCAGATCGAACCGGAATTTGAGGCCTTCTCCATCGCCGAGTTGGTGCAAGATCTGGTGATGCAATTCAAGCCGAAAGCCGAAAAACTTAACGTGAAGCTGGAGGCCGATCTGCCCGAACGCCTCTCGCTGGTCTACGCCGACATCGGCCTCGTCGAACGGGCCATCTCAAATCTGATCGACAATGCGCTGCGCTACACGCCCGCCGGCGGCCTCGTCCGCATCGCCCCCACCGACAAGGGCGATGCCGTAGGCGTGCAGGTGATCGACTCCGGCTACGGGATTCCGCCGGAAGACCTGCCGCACGTCTTCGAACGGTTCTACCGCGTCGAAAAAAGCCGCGCCCGCGACAAAGGCGGCACGGGCCTGGGGCTGGCTATCGCCAAAAAAATCCTCGAACTCCACGGCAGCACCCTCGCCGTGCAAAGCGCCCTCGGCCAGGGCACCACGTTCTCGTTCGCCCTGCCGGCCTGGAAAACGCCGTTCACGCAACGCCAGCAGTTGGAGATGGCATAAAGAGCTTCGCGTCATTTTGCTTCCTTCGATCGCTGTCATTTGCTCCCTTCGGTCGCTGTCATTCATGGTCATTATGCTCCCCCCGCCTTCGCGGGGTCGCTGTCATTTATTGTCAAGCTCAACCAATGACAATGAATGACGCGCCGAAGGCGCAATTGACAGCGATCGAAGGAAGCAAAATGACGCGAAGCAAATGACGCGAAGCAACCAAACGTTATCTATTGTTGAGCCTGATGTTATAGACGTGTTATAGATCTCAAGCTCCTGGACCGTAAGCTGGATATCTAACCCACCAGCACCACACTCACCCACCCCAGGAGTACCCACCATGAAAACGATACTACTGACCGCGCTGGCATTGGTATGCCTGAGCGCGACGGCTACGGCCCAGCAAACCTTTTTTAAAGTCCGCGTCGATAATGTCGCCGAGGCCTTCACCTTCCAGTCGAGTGGCGTGTTTAACACCCCCGTGGGCGCCACCGACCCCGCCCCCATCGGTCCCGGCGGCGCCTACGAATTCACCTTCGACGCCGCACCCGGCGCCAGTCTGTCTTTCGTCACGATGTTCGTCCCCTCCAACGACCTCTTCTTCGGACCCGACGAAAACGGCATCGCCCTCTGGAACCCCGACGGCACGCAGGTGAGCGGCGACGTGACGGCGCAGGTTCAGTTGTGGGATGCCGGCAGCGAAGCCAACGAAGAGCCGGGCGTCGGGCCGAATCAGGTGCAGCGGCAGGCAGGCGCCGACACCGGCCCCGACGATCCCGACGCGACGGTCCGGCTGGTCAACGATGGCTTCACCTATCCGGCGGTGGCCGACGTTATTCAAGTTACCATCACGCCGGTGAGCGAGACGCGTTTTACGGCGCGCATCGAAAATGTCTCGACGGGCACGACGCTGACGCCGTCGGACGGGTCGATGCAGGCCGTCCCGATGTCGCCGGGGGTCTGGGCCGTCCACACCACGCCGGGGCCGCTGTTTACGCGCGGCGAAGCTGATCGAGATGAGGGGCTCGAAGCTATCGCCGAAGACGGCAGCCCCGGCGGCCTGGGCGGCGTGTTGGAGCAGGCCACCGGCATCAATCAGGTGTTCTCGCCGGGCGTCTGGGCCGTGCATACGGACGACGCGCCGCTCT
>JANQES010000094.1 GCA_028278205.1 Rhodothermales bacterium | reverse complement strand
CGTCTCGAAGCTGCGCCACGAACTCTCTGAGCTAGACATGGAGAAAGCCCGGCAACAGGCCCGGACGTGGGTCGAAGAGAACCCGACGTTGACGGTCTTTATCGCCCTCGGCGCGGGCATTCTCGTGGGGCGGCTCATTTCCGAAGCCTTGAAGCCGGCCCCGCCGCCGCCGCTTTCGGAGCGGCTTCGCGCCAAAGGGCGGGCCGCGGCCTCGCAGGCCCGGCACTACGCCCATGACGTGGGCGACGTCGTGGCAGATCGGGCTAAAGATGTGGGCGAAGAGATCGTCCGGCGCGCGCGTGAACTCGGCGAAGACGTCTCGCGCCGCGCCCGCGAGATGGGCCAGGACGTCACCCGCCGCGCCACCGACGTGGTGGCGACGGCGTCGGAGCAGACGGCGGACTGGCGCGAATCGGTCTCAGAACACACTGGCGACGTCGCGCACGCGTTGCACGAAGCCGCCGAAGACCTGGCCGGGGCCGTCCAGCGCAAAACCGGCCATAGCCGCGATGTGTTCGACTCCATCCTCAACGCGGCCAAATCCGTCACGGCAGCGCTGGTCGTCAAGAAAGTGACCGATTGGCTGCGCCGCGCCGGGTGAGTTTTCTTCCGTTTGGCGCCTTCCTCGTGTACAACTCGTTCCCACGGTCCTCCGTGGGAATGCAAATCCGGATGCTCCTGCGTCCGAGAATCACGGCAGGAGTCTGAGAATGAACAAGTTGCTCCTGCGGTGCATGTCGGACGCTGGAGCGTCCTGGTTCTCGGTTCCCACGGAGGACCGTGGGAACCAGATCATTGAGTATTTAGGATTCCCACACTTCTTCGTGAGAATCATATCCTCCATTATTTTCATAGAATCATCGCCGGAACACCTCACGTCTCACGTTTCACATTTCACGATTTCGTCCTATTTTAGACTGTTTTGCACCGAACACCTCAGTAAGTCAAGAGCATCGTGAGCATACTGGCCATTGGCACCGTCGCCTTCGACGTCATCGAGACGCCCTTCAAATCGGCTGAACAAGTGTTGGGGGGGAGCGCTACCTACATCACCCTGGCCGCCCGGTATTTCACCGATCCGGTGCGGCTGGTGGCGGTCGTCGGAAACGATTTTCCGGAGTCCTACATCAACATCCTGCGCGATCAGGGTGTCGACCTCGGCGGTCTCGAAGTCGATGCGGAGGGCAAGACGTTTGCCTGGGGCGGGCGCTATCATTACGACCTCAACCAGCGCGACACGTTGTATACGCACCTCAACGTGTTGGAGACCTTCGACCCCGTCGTGCCCGAAGCGTATCGCAAAAGCCGCGTCGTCTGTCTGGGCAACCTCGACCCGGACATCCAGCGCCGCGTGCTCGATCAGATGGACGGCCCGGAACTCGTCGTCTGCGATACGATGAACTTCTGGATCGAGAACACGCCGCAGAGCCTGCGCATGTTGCTCAAACGGATCGACTGCCTGATCATCAACGATTCGGAGGCGCGCGAGCTGGCCGAAGAGCCCAACCTGATCGTGGCGGCCCGGCTGATTCGGGCGATGGGGCCGCGCGTCCTCGTCATCAAAAAAGGCGAGCACGGCGCCATGCTGTTTATCGACGACGTGGTGTTCGTGGCGCCAGCCTATCCGCTCGAAGACATCCAGGATCCCACCGGCGCCGGCGATGTCTTCATGGGTGGTTTTGCCGGCTATATCGCGCGCGAAGAGCACATCAATACCGAAGCGCTCAAACGCGCGGTGATCTACGGCTCGGCCATGGCCTCGTTCTCCGTCGAACGCTTCGGCCCGGATCGGTTGTTGGATCTCACGGAAGAGGAGATCAACACCCGCCTCGACGCCTTCCGCGATCTCTCGACCATTCCCACCATCGTCCCGCTGGTGGGTATTACGCCGTGACCCTTAAAACTTTCTGATCGATTTTCCGTCCATTTCGGACGTGCTCCCATCGGTTATTCCCGCTGTCTGCATCGTCTACGCCGAGATTCAGCTTGTAGATGTCTGTACGTCGTGAAATCGGGTTATTGCTCCTGATAGGGAGCTTTTCTCTCCTCGTCGGTTGTGCGTCGAACGAGACCGCCGAGGTGCCTGCGCCGGTCCAGCCTGTCGTGATCGACGACCGGGGGCAGTACGTCGGCGACGAAGCCTGCGGCGATTGCCACGACGAGCTGTACCGGTCGTATCATCGCACCGGCATGGGGCGGTCTGTCTCGCGCTTCGACCCCAACACCGCGCCCGAACGCTTCGACGCCTCCAGCCGCGTCTACAACCCGCAACGCGATCTTTACTACGAGCCCTTCGTACGGGGCGATACGCTTTTTCAGCGCGAGTTCCGGCTCGATGATGCCGGGCATGTGATGCACGAGCAGGTCCATCCGGCGGCGTGGGTGGTCGGATCGGGCAATGCCACGCGGAGTTATCTGATGAACGTCAACGGCCACATCACCCAGATGCCGCTGACGTGGTATGTTGAGCGGGCGCGGTGGGATCTCAGCCCCGGCTATGAGCAGAAAAACCTGCGCTTTGGCCGGGCCATCTCGCTCGAATGCATGACGTGTCATAACGGGCTGCCGGCGCATAGCCCCTTCACGCAAAGCCACTACACCGAGGTGCCGGAGGGCATCACGTGCGAGCGATGCCACGGGCCGGGCAGCGCCCACGTCGATGCGCGCCTGGCCGACCTTGGCCCCTCGGAAGGCGAGCCGGATCCCACCATCGTCAATACCGCCCACCTCGACCGCGCCGTGCAACTGGCCGTGTGCCAGCAATGTCATCTGACCGGCTTCTCGGTCTTCAAACCCGGCCACGACGCGACGACCTACAGGCCGGGACAGCCGCTCTCGGCGCACCGGACGGTGTTTGCGCTCAAAGAAGAACGCGACGACCCCGAACGCTTCGGCATTGCCTCGCACGCGGAACGGCTGGCCAAAAGCGCCTGCTACCAGAACAGCGTGATGACGTGTACCACCTGCCACGATCCCCACGAGCCCGTGGCTGATCTGGGGGGGGACTATTTCAACGAGGTCTGCCAGGGATGCCACACGCCGGATTCGGGCGAAGATCAGGTCATGTGCAGCCGGGATGAGACGCACACCGCCGCCGAAGCCATGACGGGCAACTGCGCTGGCTGCCATCTTCAAAAGAGCGGCACCAGCGACATTCCTCACGTCACGTTTACCGATCACTGGATCCGGCGCACGCTGCCGCCGGCCCGCGCCCCTGAAGACATCGAGCGGATTCTGTATCGATCCGAGCCGTTCGAACTGGTGCGGATCACGGAAGGCGAGGCCGGGGATGAGGCGACGGCTCGCCTGGAAGAAGCGGTAGCCTACTTCACGCTCTACGATACGCAACATCGCATTCCCGCCTACCTCGCCCGCGTGATCGAAGCGGCTCGGCGGGGGCTGGCCGGCGGCGCCGATCATCCCGAAGCGCGTCTCGCGCTGGGCCGGGCGCTCGCCGAGATAGACTCGCTGCCGCAGGCCGAACAGACCTTGCGGGAGGCCGTGGCGCGGTATCCCGATCATGCCCGGCTGCACTACTGGCTGGCCGACGTCCTGCTGCGTTCCGGCTCTGCCGCGACGGCGGTTACGCACCTCGAACACGCGCTGGCGACGCAGCCGGCTTTCACGGAGGCGCACATCAAGCTGGCGCAGGCGCGCGAAGCACTCGGCCAACGGGCACCGGCGCTGCGGGCCTACGAAGAGGCGCTCGCCCAGAACCCCATCCATCATCCCGACGTGTGGAACAACCTCGGCTTTCTCCTCATTCAGCAAAATCAACTCCAGGAGGCCGACTCGTTGCTCTCGCGGGCCGTCGTGCTCGACCCGGATCTGGCCGCGGCATTGATCAATCTGGGATCTGTGCGTATGTTGAATCAAGATCTGGAGTCCGCCATCGCCTTATTCGAACGCGGCGCCGAACTCGACCCGACCAACGTGGCGCCGCTGGGCAACCTCGGCATGATCTACGCGCAGCAAGGACGCTATGACGACGCGCGCGCGATGTTCGAACGCGTGCTCGCCCTGAGCCCGAACGACCCCAACGCCCGCGCCGCGCTGGCTCAGGTTCAACAACTCATGAAAGAATCACCGTGATGCGATTTTGGATTTTGGATTTTGGATTTTGGATTGGGCTGATTCGATCCGTCTTCTCAATCGAAAAAGCCTCGCCGGTCCCAACGGACGTGGGCTTTTCAACTTCTTCATGCGCATTAGAAAGCACCCAATCCAAAATCCAAAATCCAAAATCCAAAATTCTACTCCTCCTGGCCCTCGCCGCCTGCGGCACGCCGGAGTCCGGCACCCAACAAGCCGCTGCTCGCCTTGAGGTGGATCTCGACAAGGCGAATCCGGAGCGGTTGCTGCGGTATTACTTCGGCGGGTATGTGGGGCAGGACGGCGGCGATCCGTTTGCCGAGGGGTTGCTCGCCGTCGAAGACGGTCGGTTTTACGTGGAGATGGAGGCGCTGGAGGCGAAGCATCCGGGGCTGGGCGCCGCGCTGCGCGACGCTGCCGGAGACCGTCGCCTCGAATGGGAAGAACTGGCCGATTTCCTCAACGCGTCGTACTACACCGCGCGCACGTTGCCGCCGACGCTGGCGGCCTTCCGGGCCGAGACGCCGTATCAGCAGGCCGAAGCCGCCTGGTTCCGCGTCGAACTCGACGGGGTGATGAGCACGGCGCGGCGGCACGTCTACGTCGCCGAGGTGGCGTTGCGCCATGCCCTCCGTAATTACAAGGAGCAGGGCGAGCGGCTTATGTATCCCGTGGGCGCCGCCATCGTCGGCGAGCATCACCTCGACGGCGCACTCGTCGAGACGACCGTGATGCGCAAACGCGCCGACGGATTCTGGGATTTCTTCACCTACGGCCCTGACGGCGCGCTGGCCGCGCGGACGCAGGCGTTGCCGCGCTCGCTCAAGACGCCGACGCAGTGCGTGGGCTGCCACTTCGGCGTCAAACTTTTCGAGCCGGAGCGCAGCTTCCCCGGCGCGGCGCCGGACGGCCCGCACGGTCCCCGCGCCTTCTACGTAGACGAAGCCCTCCGCGACCGCGACGTCGTCGTCTTCTTCGACGAGCATAGCAAACGCAGCGACACCATCCTCGGCATCTACAACACCTTATTCGTAGCCCGTCTCCGCACAGACCGCCGCGCCGGACGCCTCTCCGACGACGACACCCGCCTCCTCGAAAGCCTTGGACTCTAGGGGAAGATGGTCTATCTTTCTGCCCGTCGATGAAGCACTGAGCAGGCCTGGACGTTTTCCCGCTCGACCAACGTGGGCGTTGGGTCACTGGTCATTGGTCACTGGTCACTGGTTTAGTGAGACACCAGTGACTAATGACCAATGACTCTTTCAACATCCGGCACTACCTTCAGGAATCCTTTCACGCTCAATCTCGAAACCCCCGCCATGCCCCTGAGCACCGTACGACTGGTCAATGCGGTCTTTTACGCCCATCACGGCGTGATGAAAGAAGAGCATCGCCTCGGCGGGCGGTATGAGGTGGATGTGGCGATGGACCTCGACTTCGAAGAAGCCGCTCGCGAAGACGATTTGACCAAGACCGTCGATTACGAACTGGTCTATCGGCTGGTGCAAGAACTCGTCACCAGCAACCGCTTTTATCTGATCGAGCGGCTGGCTTATTTGATTGCGCGGAGGGTGTTGGAAGTCTACGACTTCGTAGAGGCCATCGAAGTGACAGTGCGTAAGCCGAATCCGCCCGTCGGCGGCACGAGCGACAGCGCCGAGGCCGTCTATCGCACCCGGCGTTGAGGAAAAATGGCAAAGGGCAAATGGGGCAAATGGCAAATAAAGGCTTGAATGCTCATTTGTCCATTTGCACCCTTTTATCAGCCCTGTTCCGTCAACAGGTAAAGATTGGTGACATTGCCGGAGGTGCGCTCTTCGAGGCGGGCACTGCCAACGAAACCGTCCACAAACGGCTTAAAGGTTACGTCGATATCGACGTTGAGGGCTTCGTCGCTGCCGCCGAGGACGAACGTGCCGCCGGTGACCGATCCGCTCAAATCAATCATGGCAGCGGGCACCGGACCCGTCAGGTCGCTTAGTTCTCCGGAGGCGGTGCCGTTGCCGTGATCGGTCATGGTGAGTTGGGCAGTGTAGGTGGTGCCGAGCGAGAAATCGACAAATTTGACGGACCAGTTTGCCATGGTTGTCTCAAAGAAGGATTGGGGTTCATGGGAACGGAGTCGTGTGGGCTAAGGTCCGACATTTCGGCCTCTATTGCAACGCCGTTTCCGGTAGAAAAAGAGCGCCCCTCGGCCTGAGGTAAGGTCAAGGTGTCTGATTGACAACGTCGCGGGGTTCGTCGATGTCATCATTTTCAATAATCAGACCCTCGTGGGTGAAGAAATCGAGGTGGACGTAAAAGCCCCAGTCCGACCAGTACACGCCGATGGTTTCGCCGCAGGCCGGGCACTTGAGGTCCACCTCGCCGTCTTTCGTGGCGATGTCGAAGGTCAGCGTTTCCATGCAGACCGGGCATTCCTGCCTGCCCGGTTCGGTGGCTTCGACCGAGATGCCCTCGATGTCGCCGGTGGAGGTGTAGGTAACGGCCAGCGTGGCCGCGCACACGTCGCAGGTCACTTCGCGCGCGCCGGCCTGCGCCGCTTCGTCGATGAAATGGTTGGGTTCGCTACAGCGCGGGCAATTAAATTGTACCATCATGGTTTTTCCCTCCACGGATGATCGCACTCCAGATATGGCTTCAAAGGTCATTCTGGGTAAACCAGAGCAGACGTGATGACATGGTAGTTCCCAGAGGACGTGCGGGGAAAAGGCTGATGATGAAGTAGTGATTACTCCCACAAGGCTCTGGCGACGTCTCCCTGGATCTCAAGGCTATACATCTCTGGATTACGGTGCATTTGAAGGGCGAAGAGTGAGGGGCGAAGAACGATTTTCCTTTCGCCCCTCACTCGTCGCCTTTCGCCCTTCAACGCACCGTTTCGGCGCAAACGCGACACCCTCAGTGAAAAGCAATCGATTCTTGTGAAGCTGTGCCTGATCACACCGCCGCACCGATGTCGTTGGCGACGAGTTTGACGAGGAAGTCGTAGAGCAGGTGGTCGGCGTCGGTGGTGTCGGCGAGGCTGTCGAGGACGCGTTGGAAGGCTTCGTCGCTGCCGAGTTCTTTTTCGTAGAGATGCCAGTAGGCTTCGAGGCGTTCGCGTTCGCGGCGGGCGTCGAGTTCGCTGTGGAACTGGGTGCCGTAGATCGTCTCGCCGATGCGAAAAGCCTGGTTGCGTTGCGATTCGTTGAAGGCCAGCTCGACAGCGCCCGGCGGCAAGACGGTCACGCGGTCGTGGTGGCCCAGGTTGGCTTTGAAGCGGATGGGGAAATCACACAAGAGCAAATCTTCCTGCCCGGCCTGCGTCAGTTCGATGTCGCCGCAGCCGAATTCGGCGCGTTCGCTGTCGTTGATCACCGTGCCGCCGAAGGCGCGGGCGAGCACCTGATGGCCCCAGCACGACCCGAAGACGGGCAGTTGGCGGTCGTAGGCGGCGCGGCAGAGATCGAGCAGGTCTTGCATCCACGGATAGTCCTTGCGCGCCGAATATTCGCCCGATCCCCCGATCATCATCGCATCGATGTCGTCGAGTGTGTCGAGCGAGAGGGCTGTGTGGGTGAGGTTGACCGGGACGAACTGGTTCAGCCGGATCCGGCAGCGTTCGACGAAACATTGCTGTTCCTGCTGTTCCATCGTCAGCGTGTTGCGTGCCTGTATCAGGAGCACGCGGATCTCGGAGAGCGGTTTTTTGGAGGGAGACTGCATGGTCTTGCCGTCGGAGGTCGCTCAAAGCGAAAGTAAGTCTGAGAAATGCTCACGCAGCAGGCGATAGAGCCGGTGAAGCGGCAGGCCCATCACCGTATAGAAATCCCCTTCGATCCGGGCTACGAAGACGGCGCCGAGGTCGCCCTGGATGCCGTAGGCCCCGGCTTTATCCATCGGCGCGCCCGAGGCGACGTAGGTGTCGATTTCTTCGTCGGTGAGCGTGTCGAAGGTGACGCGGGTGGCTTCGCAGGCGGTGATGCGGCGGTTGGTGTCGGCGTGGAGCAGGGCCAGGCCGGTGAAGACGGTGTGGCTGACGCCGCTGAGCCGCCGGAGCATGGCGCGGGCGTCGGCCTCATCGACGGGCTTGCCCAGCACCGTGCCTTCATGCACGACGATGGTGTCGGCGGCCAGCGTCAAGGCCGAGGGAAAGCGTTCGCTGACGGGAGCGGCTTTTTCCAGCGACAGATGTTTCACGATGTCGGCGGGATGGCCTTCGTCCGGAATGACTTCTTCGAACGGACTGGGTTCGACCCGAAAAGCCAGCCCGATCTGCCCGAGGAGCATCCGCCGGCGCGGCGACTGGGAAGCCAGGATCAAGTCGGTCTGAAGGTTCATGCCGGCGGGGTCTGCTGTGTGGCGTTGTCGCAAAGTAGGCAGAACCACGCACCGGCGTCTCGGTTTCGGGCGGGGGCGTTAAGATTTTTTGAGTCGGAGAGCCGGAGAGCCGGAGAGTCGGGGAGGGGAAGGGATGGAGAATCGGAGGCGTGGGGAGTCGAGGATCTAAAATGTGAGTTGGTCAAAGTAACGAACGTTAAATTTTCCGAATCAGAGAATAGATGTCAAAATACTCTTTTCTAGCCCTTTCATATTTTCGAACTCTTTCATGTTGTGGGTAGCGCTCTGCGAGCTTGACATCTAATATTTTCAGTGGGATGTACACAATGACTGCGAGACCTATAGCCCACCCTACAGTAATGAGAAAAGCGATCAATCCGCCGTCAGGTGTTGTCGGATAAAGCCATAGGGTTCCCAAAAACGCTGACCCTGGCATAAAGACTCTCAATAATTCAAAATCAAACCGCCGTTTGTACTCAAAATATTCTTCTTCTGTGAGGCCATACTCTTCCAGTGTAGGTTCTGGGTTACGCCAAAATACCCGTTCTCTATTATAGCGCCCATATGCTCTTTTTTGTCCTGTCCTGAAAGTAGTTGGATCGGGGCTTTTTCGAACCTCACTCTCTGAGCATTGAATTTCTGATATAACTTTAGTATTTGCAGATACATGCGCACGAATTTCTTTGTAAGCTTTGTTAATCTCCTTTAACTTTTCCGTTGCTTTCTCTTTTAATCGCGGGTCGTTTTCAAATCGGTCAGGATGCCATACCTTGGCTAAATCTCTGTACGCATTTTTTACTTGATGCAACTCTGCGTCTATCGGAACTCCCAGTATCTTGTAGTACTCTTCCATTTCGAAAGAAGCTGGAAGTTGAAGAGCGAGGTGGTCGGAGAAAAAATCCCCGATTCTCCGACTCCCCGACTCTCCGGCTCAAAAAAATCATCCCGGCAGCGCTTCGACGTGGTGGCCGGTGCTGTCGAGCGATTGCCACGAGCGCCAGCCGGTGACGAGGAAGCTCCAGAGCACGAGCACGACCGAGAGGATCAGCGCGGTGAGGCCCAGCCAGTTGCCGAAGCGGGCGTAGATCGTCAGGCCTTTTTGGATGGGCACCGCCGCCAGGCGCGCGGTCGATTGGCGAGAGTCGGCGCGAAAGATCACCGAGCCGTCCGGCGCCAGGAGGGCTGTGCTGCCCGACGCAGCGACCTGCACGATGCTCCGCCGCGTCTCGATAGAGCGCAGGCGTAAGTAATTGAGATGTTGCCGGTAGCCCGGCGTGTCGCCCCACCATCCGTCTTGCGTCAGCACGGCCAGGAAGTCGGCCTGCTGGCGGGGATAGCCCCGGGCATACTCGCCCAGCAACACTTCGAAGCCCAGCAGCACCCCGATGCGGATATCGTCGAAGAGCAGGGTGCCTTGCGCCGCGCCCATCAGGAAGCTCGAATGTTTGGCCGGCGGAAACCAGGGCGATTGCGTGGAAATCGGGACGTGCGGCTTGTAGGGCAGCGCATGCACCTGGTCGTAGTGCAGCGGCGCGGAATAGGGCCGGTAGAGCAACGCCCGGTTATAGAACCGGGACGGGCGGCCCATCATCTGTGCTGGCACGAGCGCGCCGCTGAGCAAGGCTACCTCGCGGCGGTCGGTCCAGGCCTGCAACTGCTCCTGGACGAATTGATGCCGGGAGGTCGTGGCCGGCGCCGGGATCGCCATTTCGGGCCAGATCATGAAGATCGGCGGCGCGTTCATGGCATCGATGAGCGAGTCGGACAGCGCAATCAGGCGCCCCACGCGTGAGGCGCCGAAGCGTTCGGTCCACGTGTTTTCATCCATCGCCGGTTGCACCAGGCCCACGGTGACGTACTCGTTGGTATCGCTCACTTGCCCCCCGCGCCAGAGGCCGAAGCCCAGCGTGGCTGTCAGCATCACCACCGCGGCGAGGGCCACTTTGACGCGTTGTTTGCGGCGGGCCGCGATGAAATAGCCGAAGGCCAGGCCGTTAAGCAGCAAGACCCACAGCGAAATACCCGAAACCCCGGTGACTTCGGCAAACTGGATCAGCGGCGCCACACCGCTCTGCGAATGCCCCAACATCGGCCACGGAAAGCCGGTGAAGGTAAAGAGCAATTCGATGGCCAGGTAAAACAGGACCAGCACCGCGAAGCCGAACCAGCGGCCCCGAAGCCGGCGGTAGGGCAGCGACGCCACAAACGGGATCGTGAAGATGGCCGGCACCAGCAGCAGGCTCCCGAACGAAAGCACCGTCGTTCTGCTGAGCATGTGGAGCTTCGAAAACGTGTGCAACAACGGCCAGAAAAACGCCACGGCGTAGGCGATCAGGAAGGCCGTGTAAATCTCAGCCGCAAATTGAATGAGCGACTTGGGGCTGAGCGATTCGGTGCGATCCCAGAGCATGAGCAGCGGGGCCAGCGCGATCCAGGCCAGCACCCAGAGCGGCAGCGGAATGTGGCTCAGCCCCAGACCCAGGCCGCCCAGCAAGACCAGCATGGAAGAAATGAAGATCTGATGTTTCGCTTCCCTGCTCGGTACGCGTTTGCGAGTGATGAGCTTCGCTTTCATTTGACACCGGCTGATTCACAACCTAACTTGGACCCGTCGCCGTACGTCCCACCGTCGATAAGGTCTATGACTGTCCTCGCGCTTTGTAACCACAAAGGCGGTACTGGTAAAACAACTTCAGCGATTCACCTGGCAGCAGCGCTTGGTCTGAGCGGCTATCGGGTCCTGGTCATCGACCTCGACCCCCAGAGCTTCCTGACGCGGACGTTGGGGATTGCAGAACCCCCCGAAACCGCCTCGTCGTTAGCCCTCTTTCAACACGAAGTCGCCCTTGGTGACATCGATGCGGTGCAGTTGCACGGCTTCGATGTCATCCCGGCGTCGAGCGTGTTGACCAAGCAAATGCGGCGGCTCAATAAACCGACCGACGTGCTGTGGGTCAAAGAGGTCCTCGAAAACGCTGATAGCTACGACGTGGTCCTGTTGGATACCGCCGCCGCGATCACCGTCTACAGCCTCAATGCCCTCGTGGCTGCCCGGTATGTGATCATTCCAGTGACGCCTGAATACCAGCCCATCGTCGGCGCCGAGCAGACTTATAAAACAGCTTCGATGGTGCGTACCAGACTCAATCCGGAGCTTGATCTACCGCTTTTTTTGTTCACGCAGGTAGACGCCCGCAAGCGCGCGCACCACAGGTATCGGCAGTATTTGCGAAAACGTTATAGCGACCGGGTCATAAAAAATGTGATTCGTACCAGCGCTGCGCTCGCCACGTCCTATTCCGACGGCACGACAGTCTTCGAAAACAACCCGTATTCGCGCGGCGCCCGCGATTATGCCAACGCCACCGACGAGTTGATTCGCGTGCTCGGCATCGCCAATCAGAAGCCGCCGCAGACAGCCTCCACCGACGGCGTAGCCCCCGAACGGTCTTCGATCCAACCGATGCAGCCATGACCCCCTCGTTCCACGCCGGCAAGCGGCTTTTTTCGCTTGGGCTCTGGGCGGGCGCGGCGATTCTTCTCCTGATTGTGTTGAACGGATCTTTTGCCGGTCTGGCGCCGCTGGGCGTGCTCTTCGACCCCCTCGACGGGCTCTACCGAACCGCTCGTTTGGCCGAGCATCCTCCCGAACAAACTCTGCGCCTCGACGCCCTCGACGCCCCCGTCACGGTGGCCCGCGACGTCCGGGGCGTGCCCCATATCTTTGCTCAGAGCGACCGCGACGTGGTCATCGCCCTCGGCTACGTGGTGGCGCAAGACCGGCTCTTTCAACTCGATTTTATTCCCCGCGTAGCCTCCGGGCGCCTCGCCGAGGTCTTCGGCCCGGCCTCGCTGGGGGCGGATCGGTTCTTGCGACGGACGGGGATGGACTGGGCCGCCCAAAAAATAGCCGCCAAAATAGAGGCGGAGGGGGGACTTGAGAAGGACCTCTCGCACTGGTTCGCCACCGGCGCCAACGCCTACATCGACGCGCTCGACGACGAGGATTTCCCTTTCGAATTTCGGCTCTTCGGCTACCGGCCCGGACGCTATTCGGCGCTGCACGCCGCGCGGCTGATGCAGTACTTCGCCTACGACCTGACCTTCCGCACCGATGCCGCCGATTACAGCACGTTGCAAGAACGGCTCGGCGCGGCGGCCTATGCCCAACTCTATCCGCGCCACAACGCGCTCTCGGTGCCCATCATCCCGGAGCCCGGCGGCATCGCCCCCGGCGCGGCGGCGCAACCTTCGATGGCAGAGGCGCCGGAGGCGGGACGCGCGGCGATGGCGCGGCTGGCGGCGATGCAAGAGCGTTTTATGGGCACAGTGGCCGAAGGGTTTATCCCCGGAAAAGGATCCAACAACTGGGTCGTCAGCGGCGCGCGTTCGACCACGGGCGCGCCCATCCTGGCGGGCGACATGCACCTGCGCCTGACGATGCCGGCTATCTGGTACGAGGCGCATCTGGTCACGCCCACGATGAACACGTACGGCGTGATGGCGCCCGGCACGCCGCTGCCCGTCGAAGCCTTCAACGACCACGTCGGCTGGGCCTTCACCAACACCGGCGCCGACGTCATCGACCATTACGCCCTCGACCTCGACGAGGGCGGTCTCCGCTATCGCTTCGAAGACGGCTGGCGCGACCTGGAGGCGGTCCTCGACACGATCCCCGTCAAAGGCCGCCCGCCGGTGATCGACACGCTCTATTATGCCCACTGGGGGCCGGTCGTTTTGGGGGATGATGGGGCTGTGGCGACGCGCTGGGTGGCGCACGAGGAGAGCCATACGCTGCTGGCGCTCTGGGGGATGAACCACGCCCGATCGCTCGACGACTTCAAGACCGCGCTTGAATACTGGGATGCGCCTGCACAAAATATTGTTTATGCGGATGTTGAGGGTAACATTGCGATCCGCTCGACGGGCTATCTGCCGCTGCGCAAAGCCGGCCACGGCGTCGGCCTGCTCGACGGCTCGACGGATGCTTTCGAATGGACGGGCCGTGTGCCGTTCGATGAACTCCCGCATTCGCTCAATCCGGCTCAGGGTTTCCTCACCTCGACCAACCAGCAGCCTGCCGATTCGACCTATCCGCACTACCTCGGCCACAACTGGCGCTCGACCTATCGGTCGCTGCGCATCGACACGCTCTTGCGCGGCCAGCCGAAGCATTCCGTCGACGATCTCAAACGCTATCAGGCCGACGTCCACGCGGTGCAGCGCGACCTGTTCGTGCCGCTGCTCGACACCCTCGGCGGCCTCTCGGCCCACGCCGACACGCTGCGCCGCCTGCTCGCCTCCTGGCCCGGCGAGACTACCCTCGACCGTCCCGAACCGCTCGTGCTCGATGAATTGCTCGACATCTTGGAGGCCCTCACCTGGGACGAGCCGGTCTTCGACGACGCGCGCCTGCCCTCCGAGACGACCCTCTACATCCTCCTGCGCAACGACCCCGACGCCGATTGGCTGGACGTGCAGGCCACCGAAGGCCGCGAAGACGCCGCCGGGCTGCTCCGCCTCGTCCTCGAAGCCACCGCCGACACGATGGAGGCTCGCTACGGCTGGGACACCGCCGCCTGGCGCTGGGGCGATCATCACAAAGTAGAGATCCGCCATCTGACGCAGACGGCGGCGCTCCGGGCCCTCTGGCGCGGCCCGCTCGAATATCCGGGTTTTGCCTCGACGCTCTCGCCGGCGAGCGGGCGGCCCACCACGCATAGCGCAAGCTGGCGCGTCGTGGTCGATTTTTCGCAGCAGCCGCCGGTGGGCTACGGCGTCTATCCGGGCGGTCAGAGCGGCAACCCGTTCAGCGCCTTCTACGACCTGCACGTGCCGGCCTACGTGCAGTTTACCCACTACGACCTGCTCAAGCCCGCCACGCCGGAGGCGCTCGATGCGGCGGAGGTGTCATCGCGGTTGATGCTGAGCCCGGAGTGATGCGGGATACGGGATTTGGGATACGAGATACGGGATTTGAGATGTGGGATTTGAGGTGCGGGATTGGGGATTTGGAATGCGGGATTAGGGATGCTAAAGAGCAGCCCCGTAGGGGCGACCTGTTTGTAGTATACCCGTTTCCCTCTAAAAGATAGCTCCGTAGGAGCGGCCTGTAAAAAAACAGGTCACCCCTACGGGGTTCATCTTGAGGGGGAGCTTTTTTCTACAAACAGGTCGTCCCTACGGGACTTGCGGAAGTGTCCTAAAAACTCGTATCCCGTATCCAGCATTTCGTATCCCGCATCCCCAATCCCGCATCCCAACCATCTGCGTTTATCCGTGTCCATCTGCGGTTGCACTCATCAGCCGTCAACAACCCCCAGCCCCCATGGCTACCAACAACAACGATCAACACTTCTCCTCTCGGCTCGGGCTGCTTTTGAGCGTGCTCGGCATTGCCGTGGGCACGGGCAACATCTGGCGTTTCCCCCGCATCGCCGCCACCAACAGCGGCGACGGCGGGGCCGGGGCGTTTCTCATCGCCTGGGTCATCTTCTTGTTGCTCTGGAGCGTGCCGCTGATCATCGCCGAGTATGCGTTGGGGCGTAAAGGGCGGATGGGCGTCGTGGGCACGTTCATTAAAATCGCCGGGCAGAAATTTGCCTGGATGGGCGCTTTCGTCGGGTTTGTGGCGGCAGCTATCATGTTCTACTACTCCGTCGTTGCAGGCTGGTGTGTGTATTATTTCATCGAAATGCTTGCCGGCGCGCTGCCCTCCGACCTGGAGACGTCGAAAACGATATGGAGCGATTTTCAGGGCGGCGGCTTCCCGGTTCTGTTCCACGCGCTGGCGATGGGCCTGGGCGCACTGGCCGTATGGAAGGGCATCACGTCGATTGAAAAGGTCAACAAAGTGCTTATTCCCACGCTGTTGTTGATCGTGCTCATCGCGCTGGGAAAGACCCTGACGCTTGAGGGGGCGGGGGAAGGCATCGCGTTTCTCTTTACGCCGGACTGGGCCACGCTCAAGCAGCCGAGAATCTGGTTGGAAGCACTCACGCAAAATGCCTGGGACACCGGCGCCGGCTGGGGCCTCATCCTCACGTACGGCGCCTACATGCAGAGCAAGCACGGCGTCGTCAAAAACGCGCTCATCACGGGCGTAGGCAACAACACCGTGTCGATCCTGGCAGCCATCATCATCTTCGGGACGGTGTTCGCCATCCTCGGCACCGAGTTGACGCAGCCCGGCGCACTGGAACAGATGAAGACCACCGAGCAATGCGAGCCAGACGCCGCCACCTGGCAAGAATGTACACTCGACGTCATGCAAGCCAGCGGCCCCGCTGCTACCGGGTTGACGTTCTGGTGGATGCCGCAACTCTTTGCCAAGATGACCGGCGGCAAGCTCTTTGCCGTGCTTTTCTTCCTGGGCCTCTCTTTTGCCGCCTTCAGCTCGCTCATCTCGATGATCAAGCTGGTTACGCGCATCGTCGAAGACCTCGGCGTGGTGCGTCGCTACGCCATCGTCGGCGTGTGTACGACCGGCTTTGTGCTGGGCATCCCGTCGGCCATCAACCTCGGCTTTTTTGAAAACCAGGATTTCGTCTGGGGTGTGGCGTTGATGATTTCGGGCGCGTTCGTCGCTTTCGCGGTGATTCGATACGGCGCCACGCGCTTCCGTGAGGAAAACATCGACGGGCTGCCCGATGACTGGAACGCCAAACGCCCGTGGGATCTGGTGATGACCTACGTGATTCCGGCGCTGGCCGTGGTGCTCCTGGTCTGGTGGCTCTGGCTCTCGGCCACCGTCTATGCCCCCGATACGTGGTACGATCCGACGGATCCTTTCAGTGTGATGTCGTGCCTGGTGCAATGGGGCGTGGCGATGGGCATCTTTGTCGTGTTGAATCGATGGATGAGCCGGCGTACGCTGCAATCGGATCTGAGGGGTAAATAGCTGGTTTTTGGTGATTGTTTGTTAATAAGATAGATAATGGTAATGACCGTTGTAGAGACGTTACATGTAACGTCTCTACGCCCCCGTTTTTCTAACACATCGTGCACGTTTTCAAACGGCCCATCCAACCCCTTCTCGCATCCCAAAAACAGGAAAAAAATCCGTTTAAGACCTGCTCGTTTCTGCCGATGCTATGAAAGCTAGAACTGCCTTCCTGTCGTTCGGGCGTGCGGGGAGACGGGCTTTAACGGGAGCTTTTCACACTCAGCCAGCCACGATCATGAAGCGTAAGATTGCCGCACAGTTAGGGGTCACGGTCGGTCTGCTCATGGTTTTATCAATTGCGATGTTGCCCGTGCAAGCGCGCGGCGAGGCAGCCTCGCTTGCTCCGGCCACCCCAGGCGCGAGCCTCTCCGTGGTTGCTGCACCCGGCGATAATCTCCTCGACGACACCCCGCAGGAAGCCGACGATGCTCCGGTGGCTCAGGACGCCTCCTCGGCGACGTTGCTCCTCGGTCTTGCCGGCTTTGCCCTGGTCTTCGCCTTGATCGGGCTGATCTGGGCCTTGCGTATCCGGCAGGCGGCCCGCCGAGAACGCGCCCTCTACGAAGAAAGCCCCGAACCCGTCGTGATGACGGACCTGCGCTGGAAAATTTCCGACGCCAACCGCGCCGCCTGCGACCTGTTCGGCTATGCGCGCGATCAAATCACCGCCTATTCGCTCAACACGCTGGTCGAGACGAAGACCGAACTGGAGCCGAACGTCATCAAAGAGACGATTGCCGCCGGCAAAGTGCTCACATTCGAAGCGTCGGTTCATCACGACGAAAGCGAACCCATCGACCTGGCGGCGACGACGCGGCAGGTGAGCCTGGCCGGCGAGCCGTTTTTGCTGACGGCCTTTCACGAAATTACCCGGCACAAAGACGAGCAGCGGATCTTTAAAACATTCCACCGTCAACTCGTCGAAGACTTGCCCATCGAGGTCGTCGTTATGGCGCCGCAGGGCCAGTACCTCTACGTCAACCCGAAGGCGATCCCGGACAAAGATCTGCGCGAATTCATGGTCGGCGAGACCGCCGTCGAATATTGCCAGGAGATGGGGTATCATCCCGAAGTGGCGTTGCGGCGGCGTTCGCACCGGCGCCGGGCCGTCAGCAGCAAGGCCACGGTCAGCTACGAAGAGATCATTCCCGATGCCGAGGGCGCGATGCGCTCGGTCACGCGTATTCTCAACCCAGTGCTCGACCGGCGCGGCGATGTCTCGGCGGTGATCGTTTACGGCGTCGATATGACCGAGTTGAAGGCGTATCAAGACCAGATGGCCGAGGTCAAGGCCGAGGCTGAGCGGCTCGTCGAACTCAAAGAATCTTTCCTGGCCAACATCAGCCACGAGTTCAGGACGCCGCTGACGGGCATCCTCGGCTTCGCCCAGCTTCTGCAAGAAGATGTCGATATCGAACAGCGCGAGTTTGTCGATATCATCCTGCGCAACGGACGCCGCCTGATGGCCACGCTCAACTCGATGGTCGATCTCTCGAAGCTCCATTCGAACTATCTGGAGATGAACGTCGAGGTCTTCAACCTGGTCGACGAAGTCAAGCAGGTGGCACAGTCGCTCTCGACGATGGCGCAGGACAAAGAGCTGTACTTACGCCTGCGGGCCACGCGTCCGGAAGTGCTCGTGCGGCTCGACCGGGGGCACCTGTTCCGCGTGCTGGAACACCTCATCGGCAACGCCATCAAGTTTACCAACGACGGCGGCGTGATCGTCGAAGTCCACGGCGATCCGGAGTTCGTCCACGTGCGCGTGATGGATTCGGGCGTGGGCATCCGCAACGAGTTCCTGCCGTTCCTGTTCGAAGAATTCAACCAGGAAAGCAGCGGCCTCTCGCGCAACTTCGAAGGCACCGGCATCGGCCTGTCGGTCGTCAAGCGGTTGATCGATCTGATGGAAGGCGAGATCAGCGTAGACAGCGAGAAGGGCGAGGGCAGTGTCTTTACGCTGACGTTCCCGGCGGCTTTCCCGCACCCGCGCGCCGGCTCGCGCAACCGCATCCTGGTAGCCGACGAGAGCGAGGAAGTCCACACCCTCGTCGAATACGTCCTGGCGCCTTACTTCGACGTCGAATACGCCTCAGACTTTGTCTCGGCCCTGCAACGTGCTCAGGAAGTCCAGTACGACGTGGTCTTGCTCGACACCGAGTTGAGCGACGCGCAGTCGGCGGCGGAGACGCTGGCGCCGTTCCGCCAGGTGAACGGCTACGAGCAGGTGCCCGTCGTGGCGCTCGATCCGCACGCCGTCCACGGCGGCGAGGTGCACTACATGGCCGTCGGCTACGACGAGTGCCTGCAAAAGCCCCTCGACAAACGCCTGCTGCTCGAAACGATGGGTCACGTGCTCTACAAAAAACGCAAACGCCGCACGATGCGAGCCTGAGACGATTTTGGATTTCGGATTTTAGATTTTGGATTGATCTGATCCGGTCCGATTTGCTTGATGAAAAAAGCCGCAACGGTTTAGACCGTCGCGGCTTTTTCGTTTATTAAGGATCGTCTCGAATGCACCCAATCCAAAATCCAAAATCCAAAATCTAAAATCCTCATGAAGGTCCCCTGGCTCATCGTATCGGGATTGCTCTTCTTCTTGTTAGAACCAGCCCTTGCGCAGTCTATCGATCTGGCGTTTCTGGAGACGCGGGCCGAGGCTACGGACTTTCGAGAGACCTCCCGGTATGACGAGGTGGTGGCTTTTACCGACGTGCTGGGGCTGGCTTCGGAGCAGATTCATACGTCCGTCTTCGGGTATTCGAGCGAAGGGCGGGCGCTGCCGCTGGTGGTCTATGGCGATGTGGCCGGTGCCAGTCCTGAAGCCGTCCGCGCTTCAGGCAAGACGCGGGTGTTTATTCAGGCCAACATCCACGCGGGCGAGGTGTGCGGCAAGGAGGCCTTGTTGATGGTGCTCCGGGCGCTGGCCGCCGGCCAACACGCCGCCTGGGCCGACTCGCTGGTGCTGCTGGCCGCGCCCATCTACAACGCCGACGGCAACGAACGCATCAGCCTGACCAACCGGCCCGGCCAGAACGGGCCGCTCGGCGGCATGGGCCAACGCCCCAACGCGCAAGGCCTCGACCTCAACCGCGACCACATGAAGCTCGACTCGCCCGAAGCCCGGTCGCTCGTCCGCCTGTTCAACGACTACGACCCCCACGTCATCGTCGATCTGCACACGACCAACGGCACCCGGCACGCTTATCATCTGACGTACTCGCCGCCGCTTCATCCCAACACGCCCGCGTCCATCGACGCGTTTCTGCGGCAAAACTGGTTGCCCGCCGTCACGAAGCGCATCAAGGAGATGTACGGGTGGGATTATTATTACTACGGCAACCTCCCGTGGCGCAACTCGACCGCCGAGCGGGGCTGGTACACCTTCGATCATCGCCCGCGTTTCAACAACAATTATGCGGGCCTGCGCAACCGTTTCGGGATTTTGAGCGAGGCGTATGCCTATGCCACGTTCGAAGAGCGGGTGCTGGCGACGTTGTATTTCGTCGAGGAGGTTCTGTCGTTTGCGCATCAAAACGCCGGGCGTATCCGGGCGATGACGCGGCGGGCTGATGCCTGGAGTGTGGCCGGGCAGGCGCTGGCGCTCCGGGCGCGGCACGCGCGCTCTGAAGAGCCCGTCGAGATCTTGATGGGGGCCGTCGAAGAGGTCAAACATCCCTATTCTGGCGCGACGTTGCGGCAACGCCTCGACGTGCGCGAGGCCGAGACGATGCACGAATACGGTCGCTTCGAGCCTACCGAGACGTCCACGGCACCCCGCGCCTACCTCATTCCCCCGGACCTGAGGGCGACGATAGACCGGCTCGACGTCCACGGCATCCGCTACCGGACGCTGCAAACCGACTCGACGCTTGAGGCCGAGCGGTTCCGGATCGATTCGGTGCAGGTGGCCGGGCGTGAATACCAGGGGCACCGCGCACAGACGCTCTTCGGCGCCTACGAAACGGCGCGTCTGACCCTGCCCGCAGGCACCCTCGTCGCCCCGGTCGATCAGCCGCTCGGACGCCTGGCGTTCTCCCTGCTCGAACCCCGCTCCGACGACGGCCTGGCCGCCTGGAGCCTGATCGAGGCGTCCGAAAAGACCGCGTATCCCATCCTTCGAATCCCGGCGAGCCGGTAGAGTGAGGCGAAACCCTGATTGTGACGTCGGGGTACATGCTTCGGATTTGCGTACTTCGTATTGCGTGATCGTGGCAATCCTACGCAGGACGCACTACGCAGTACTTCCCCAGATTTCGTTGACCCTGCTCCCGAATGCTCATGAAACGCATCATCACCAACTGTATCATTTTGCTCAGCCTCGTCCTGCCGGCGCCTCTGGCGATGGCGCAGGAATCCGCCGTCGAAGAGGTGACCATCACGCAATTCAAGCAGTTTCTGGACGAAAATGACGCAACCTTGACCGTGGTGAACTTCTGGGCCACGTGGTGCGCGCCCTGCATCGAAGAATTCCCCTACTTCGTCCAACTTGGCAAGGATCTTGCCGATCAAGGGGTGAAAGTGTTCTTTGTATCGATGGATTTTGAGGAGGAAAAGCCCGCTGTTGAAGCGTTTTTAGCCGAACAGGGCTATTCTGACGCGTCCTTTCTGCGAACCGGAAAGGATCATGAGTTCATCCTCGGCATCCACCAGGACTGGACCGGCGTGCTACCGGCTACGTTTGTGTACAGCCAAAATGGCACCCTGGCCGACTTCTGGCAGGGAACGCCCGTCGATTACGAAGCACTTAAAGAAAGGGTCTTAAACGCCCTTCACCCTTAACCTGAACAAGGTCGAAACCATGTTTAGAACCTATAGATCGTTGAGCCTCAGCGCGGTGCTGCTCCTGATGAGTGTATCGCTGGCTGCGGCGCAACCCCAGCCTCTACCGCTCGGCACCACGTTGCCCATGCAGGAGCACACGGTGCAAAACGTCGACGGCTCGCAAACGACCATCGGCGCGCTGGCCGGAGCCAGCGGCACGATCTTCATTTTCTGGAGCAACAACTGCCAGTGGACCGAAAGGTATGAAGAGCGCGTGCTGGCGTTGCACGAGGAGTTTGCGGGGCTCGATATCGCCTTCGTCCTGGTCAATGCCAACGATCCGGAGGCGTTTCCGCAAGAGGCGGCTTCGGTGGGGCTGGAACAGAACTATCCCATGCCCTACGTCATCGATGCCGGGTCGCAGTTTGCGCGGGCCGTCAGGGCCTTTCGCACGCCCGACGTCTTCGTCTTCGACGGCACCAACACGCTCGTCTACACCGGCGGCATCGACGACAGCCCCGGCGATCCGGCTAACGTGCAGCGATCCTACCTGCGCGAGGTAGCCGAGATGCTCGCCAACGGCGAAACCCCCGACGTGACGCCGACGAGAGCCTTCGGCTGCCGCATCAAGTTTAATAATCCTGGTGGGTGATTTTAAGGGCGAATAGCGAGTGGCGAATGGCGAATGGGGAATTGATTTTCTGATACCCTGTTCGCCATTTCCTATTCGCCATTCGCCAGTGGAACGCCCTTTCTCCCGACGCGCCGTGACGATAGAGGACGTAGCCCGGCAATTCTCGACGCTCACCGCAGATCGCCCGGATCGTTTCGACGCGATGGCCGAGGCGGTTTATGCGTTTCAGGAGGCACATAACCCGGTTTATGGACGTTATTGCAAGAATCAAAGACACTTGCCGGTGGCGGCGTTTAAACATGCAGCGGTGACCAGTTTCCCGGCGCAAGAGGCCGAGCACGTCTTCGAGAGCAGCGGCACCGGGCGTACGACGCCGAGCAAACATTACGTCCGGCATCTTTCCATCTACGAGCGGTCTGTCGGAGCGCATTTCGAGGCGGTCTTCGGCCCGGGGCCTTTTACGCTGGTGGCGCATCTGCCGCATTATGCCGAGAAAGGCACACGGTCGTCGCTGCTCTACATGGTCGATTATTTGATTCGACGCTACGGCGACGATTTCAGCGGCTTTTTTTTGGAGGATCGAACGGTTCTGGAGCGGGCCGTTGCGCACAGCCGGGCCGAGGGCACACCGCTGCTGCTCTTCGGAGCGGCGTTCGGGTTGTTGGATCTGATCGAAGAAGCCGCCTTTGTTCTTCCTGAGACGGCGCGTGTCGTCGAGACCGGGGGGATGAAGACCTATCGCCGCGAGATAAGCCGGGCCGACCTGCATCGACGCCTGGCCGAGGGCTTTGCCTTGCCGGAGGCGCAGATCTGGAGCGAATACGGCATGTGCGAGTTGATGAGCCAGGCCTACACGCGAGGCGGCCCCGTCTTTTTCCCACCCCCGTGGATGCGCGCCCGCATCGTCGATCCCGAACACCCCGACCGTGTCATGCCGGAAGGCCGGCCCGGTGTGCTGGCCGTCGTCGATCTGGCCAATTGTTATTCCGTCTCGGCCCTGCTCACCGAAGACCGCGCGGTGCAACGCGGCGCCGGCTTCGAAGTCCTGGGCCGCCTCTCGCAAGCCGAACTACGCGGCTGCAATTTCTTGCTCGAACAAAGTCTGTAAACAAGGTCAGAGAATTTTGGATTTTGGATTTTAGATTTTGGATTGGCAGATGGTCGATCCCCTTTCAAAAACCGAAAAAGCCGCGCTGGCATTGACCGGCGCGGCTTTTTCGATTGTTGAATTCGGGGCAGGAAGCACCCAATCCAAAATCTAAAATCCAAAATTCGGATGTCTTACTTCGGCGCGTTTTTACGTTTCTGTAGGTAGAAGCCGCTGTTTTCGAAAGGAGTGCATTCTTATGAATGACATCGAACAAGAACACCTTGTCGAGCGGGAACTTCACGCCTTTAAGCAATCCCTGAGACGCGACCGTCACGAGGCCTGTTATGAGGTTCAGCGAGTGCTGGATTTCATACGGGCGCATCTATTCGACGAGTCGTTGAACGTGGATGTCATCCTGGCGCGTTGCAACATTCGGTCGCACGGCTTTAGTGGCCGCTTCAAACATCAGATGAAAGCGGCCGGCCGGGGCCGGATCACGATGCGCCGGTACATCGAGCAGGCCCGCCTGACGGGGGCGCAGCAGCTTCTCCAGTACGACGACCTGGATCTGTACCTGATCGCGTCGAGCGTGGGATACAAACATTATGAAACCTTTTGTCGCGCGTTCAAACGATTTTTTGGTACCTCGCCGTCGCAATACCGGCAACGGCGTCCGGTGAGGGCTTCTGAGGAGTTGCTTCGAAGCGCGCCGCTGCCGGCGAACGTGCCATAGCGTCTTTGAAAGTCGCGGTGCACCGCGCGAGAACCATGCACCTTCTTCCAGCCTGAGTTAGGGGCAATTCGGTGTTGGAGGAGGGTGTGTGGTTTTCGTTTTTTGGTTTCGGGATGCGGGATTCGAGATGCGGGATGTGGGATATTGATCTATGGGTGATCATGATCAGATCTTCACTGTGTGAATCATACTGAATCTGGTTGATCAGTTGTCTCATAAGCTGAGGCCCCAGTACGTCCCGTTCGGCGAACGGGACCCGAACGTTGCAGATCCCATTCGCCGAACGAGATGTACTTTTGTGCCACTTTTTACTGGATTTGTTATCATCCCACATCTCGCATCCCGCATCCCGTATCTCGCATCCCACATCCCGCATCCATGACCCCGGCGTCGTCTCTTCACGACTTGATCATTGCCATTGCTCATGTGGCCGAGGTCTGGCTCGATCCGGATCATCCGCCGCGTGCCGAGGCGGCGGCGCAGACGCTGGCGGCGCCCAATCGGTTCACCGAAGAAGCGCTGGCTTTTGCCGTCAATCAGCAGATGAGCCTGTTCACGCCGGAGGCCCTGACGACGTGGGTCGGCGCGCAGCGCGCTGCCGCGTCGCGTGTCGTCGGGGTGCTCAATGCCGGCAATATCCCGATGGTAGGACTTCAGGATTTTCTGGCCGTCGTGTTGATGGGGCATCGCTACCTGGGAAGCGTCTCCTCGAAGTCGCCCGTGTTGCTGCCTGCGTTCGTCGAAGCCCTCCGCCGAGAGGTGCCGTCGCTGGCGGCTTCGTTTGCGCCGGTTGAGGACGTGTGGGCCGGGGCGGAGGCGGTCATCGCTACCGGCTCGGACGAGACGCGGGCCTGGGCCGAGGCGCAGAGCGCGCAGCACGGCATCCCGGCAGAGCGCTGCCTGCTGCGCGGGCATCGCTACGCCGTCGCCGTCATCGACGGGCTCGAAACAGAGGCCGAGCGTGACGGTCTGGCCGAGGATGCGCTGCTGCACGAGGGCCTGGGATGCCGCAACGCCGCGCTGATCTGGGCGCCGGAGGGCATGGCGCCGGATGCCTATCTCGATCATTTTGCCGCCTTCCGAGCCGTCTTCCCGCCGCATCCCGAAACCCCCGGCGTGCTCTCGATGCAACAGGCTTTTCTGGCAGCGCTCGATCTGCCCCACGCGTACGGCGACGGCCTCGAATTCTTGCTCAGCAAAGGCGAGGCCGAGGTGCAGGGACCGGGGCACCTGCGCTGGGTCGAATATGCAACGCTCGACGACGTAGCGGCCTGGCTCACCCGCCATCGCGACGAGCTTCAACTCATCCTGGCCCGTCCCGCCGTTGCCCAACGCCTGCCCGCCGCGCTGCCCGTCGAACCCTTCGGCGAGGCGCAACGCCCCCCACTCGACTGGTGCCCCGACGGGGTGGATACCCTGGCGTTTCTGGCTTCGCTTTGAAAGTTTCTGGTTGTAAAGGGTTATTCGAAACCCCTCCCGCGAAACTTGAAACAAAAAACCCCAATCCCGAAACCCGAAACCCGAATCTCGCTTAAATTAGCTACATCGCGCGGCAAACAGGCGCGAATTCTCGAACAGGCCGGCACACAGGCATGGAGCAAACCAACGAGCATCCGGAGGTCGTCGCCGAGGCGCGCTCGCCGGAGGAGCCGATTCCGAAAGGCGCTAAAAAAGTCGAACGCATCGCCCAGCAATCGAAGGGGCTCTTCGACGATGTCAAAGAGTGGATCGACCTGAAGATCAAGCTCGCCGAACTGGAGATCAAGGAGAAGATCAAAGCGCGGCAAGACGATGTCATTATGTTTGCCGCGATTGGTTTTATCGGTGTGCTGGCGCTCGTTTTTTTACTCGTCACCCTGGCGCTGGGGCTGGGCGCGTGGCTCGGGCATCCGGCCTGGGGCTTTTTGATCGTCACCGGGATTTTGCTCAGCACCGGCGGTATTTTGTATGGGGCGCATTCTTCACGGGGGAAGAAAAAAGCCGGGAAGCCGGATCCTGAACAGAAGAAACTGGCCGCGTCTTCGGATCAGAAAAAGCTGCCGCCCGGATCCTCTGAAGAGGCATCGGAGCAAACAGGCAACTAAGGCAAAGGAGCGTTAAAGCTTCGATTAGCCATTAGCCATTAGCCATTTATCATCCATGGAGACAGAAACCAAAGACACGCGCACGAAAGAAGAGGTAGAGCAGGCGCTGAATGCAAAGAAGAACCAAATCGAGCAGCGGCTGGCGGCGTTGCAGGAAGAGGTTTCTACGGTCGCTCCTTCGATTCGCGATGCGGTCTTCAACCACCCGCTGGTCAGTGTCGGCGGGGCGTTGCTGGCCGGGCTGGTGGTGGGCTTGCTCTTCGGCGGCAAGAAGCGCCGGAAAGACACCTTCGGCGCCGGCGCCAACCACCGCGCCCTGGTCGATCATTACGTCGGAGCGATTGTCGAGGAAGCCCGCCACCGTATGGCCGAAGGCGAAGACGCCGAGGAGGCCGTCCGCGCGGCCTTGCACGAGCGCGTGCCGCTGATCGTCTACGAAGTCCCCGAAACGTCTTCCAAATCGAGCCTGACCGGTACCTTGATGAACCTCGCGCTGCGTCAACTCGTGCCGATGGGTATTCAGATGGGGTTGGATTATTTGATGGAAGACACGGGTGAGGAGACCAGCGACGCCTCCGGTAGCACATGATTCATCCTGCGTACTACGTAACGCAATACGCAGTAAGCAGTACGCAATCGGATTCTTCATCAAAGAAATACAGTGCAGGTGAAGGATCGGTTGGCAACGTGGCTGTCCGATTCATAACTTTAGCGAAAATGGGCGCATACGCCCCCGGTAGCGCACCTTCGAAGGCCGTTTCATCTTTGAGGACAATCAGTATGCGTATCGCGTTATTCGGACCACCGGGCGCAGGCAAGGGGACGCAGGCGACGCTCCTGGCCGAACGTCACGGCCTGTGCCACATCTCCACCGGTAACATCCTTCGGGCCGCCATAAAAGCCGGCACGCCGGTTGGGCTCGAAGCCAAAAAGTATATCGACGCCGGGCAACTCGTGCCCGACGAGGTCGTGCGTACGCTGGCCGAGGACGCTATCATCGCGGAAGACTGCGATCAGTATATCCTCGATGGCTACCCGCGCACCGTGCAGCAAGCGGAGTGGCTCAACACGTTTCTGGTGGCTCGCAACACCCCGCTCTGCGCCGTCATTTTCTTCGTCCTGCCCGACGAGGTCATCATAGACCGTCTCTCGAAACGCCGCGTTCATAAGGAAACCGGCGAAAATTATCACCTCGACCACAAGCCACCACCGCCCGACATCGATCCGAGCCTGATCATCCAACGGCCCGACGATCAACCCGATGCGATCCGGAAGCGCATCCAGGTGTATAAGATCGAGACGCAGCCGGTGGAAGACTACTATCGCCGGCAGGGCGCCCTGGTTGAAGTGGATGCCGTTGGCGGTTTCGAGGAGATCGCTGCGCGGATTGAGGAGGTGTTGAAAGCCCACACGGATACCGTGCCTTGCTGAGTAAGCGAGCACAAGGTAGGGAGTAAGCCCAAACGCCACGCTTCGCACCAAACAGGGCGTGGGTCATCAGCCAGCAGTCATCGGGACACGAGCGTAGCGACTGACGCCAGCAAAATTCTCCCTGTTGACCGATGCCTGTTGACCGATGACCCATGCCAACGGCGGTGCAGCGTGGCGACGTTATTCATACCGCACAACAGAATCGTGCCTGTGTAGCCCCGGTCTTGATGGAGATAACGGTTGAAACGTCACGCTGCGCCGAGCACGTAGGCCGGCTGCGCGCCCTCGTCAACGAGGCGGTGCCGGGGCTCGTGCTCCAGAAAGAGCCAGCCAGTCTCTACGAGCCGGTGCGTTACGTCCTGGCCGGCCAGGGCAAACGCCTGCGTCCTGTCTTGTTGTTGTTGGCGGCAGAAGTCTTCGGCGTCGAAGCCCGGCGCGCGTTGCCGGCAGCCCTCGCCGTCGAAGTCTTTCACAACTTCACCCTCGTCCACGACGACATCGTAGACAAAGCCGACACGCGCCGGGGGCGCCCCACCGTACACGTGACCTGGGGCACCGACACCGCCATCTTGTGCGGCGATTATTTGATGGGCCTCTCCTACGAACTCCTGGCCCGCACCGATACGCCGCATCTGCCGGACCTGATGCAGGTCTTTTCTGAGATGATGACCCGCCTGTGCGAAGGGCAATCGCTCGACAAAGAGTTCGAGAAACGCGATACGGTTTCTGTAGCCGATTATCTCGACATGATCGACGGCAAAACCGGCGCCTTGCTGCGTGCCGTCGTCGAGCTAGGCGGTGTCATCGGCGGGGCGTCTGAGGCGCAGCGGGCTACGTTGCGGGCGTTCGGCGAAGAAGCGGGCCGCGCTTTTCAAATCCAGGACGATCTGCTCGATCTGGTGGCCGAAGACGACCGCTGGGGCAAAACCATCGGCGGCGACCTGATGGAAGGCAAGAAGACGCTCTTGCTCCTCGAAGCGCTCGAACGCGCCGAGGGCGACGAATACGCGTGGTTCGCTCGCATTCATCACAACGACGGGTTGCCTGCCGGAGAGGTCGATGAGGCGCGGGCGCGGATGCAACGCCTCGGGGTGCTCGACGAAGCGCGCACAGCGGTCTTACGCCACACCGCCGCTGCCATCGAACACCTGGAGGCCCTGCCGCAGGGCGAGGCCCTGGACACCCTGCGCTGGCTTATCCAGCGTATGCAAGCGCGGATGCATTAGGATTGCTTAAAGCGGTCTGTTGCGCGATGGAGCCGTTGTGCATCCCCGGCGCAGCGGGTGTTATAGTGTTCTCGTGTTATAGTGTTTGCGTTAATCCCCCTAAAACACCAAAACACTAAAACACCAAAACACTGATGTAATCATGATCAAGCGGGAAGTGATGGTGACGAACCAGGCTGGCGTCCATACGCGCCCGGCTTCGATGATTGTGCGCACCGCCGCCAAATTCAAGGCCGATTTCTGGATTCAGAAAGACGGATATGAGATCAACGGCAAGAGCATCATCGGGGTGATGACGCTGGCGGCTGAGCAAGGCGCCACCCTGACGCTTCTCTTCAACGGCGCCGATGAAGAAGACGCCGCCGACGCGATGGAGCAACTCTTCGCCGGCGGCTTTGGCGAGGTGAAATGATCACGAGCCCATCAGGTGTGAAGCTACAAGGACCGCTGGTCAGTATAATGAGTGGAGCGATTCTGAGGATCCGTATTGCGTACTTCGTACTGCGTAAGGAGGCTTGCTCATATGCGATACGCAATACGCAATACGCAGTACGCAGTACGTCTGAAAGCCAAATCCTCGTTTTTTGCCTTATCTTACGCATATTCACCGGGCACCGGTAGCGAAAAGCAACTATGAGCAACGCGCGAGACATAAAGATCGACCCAGGAGACGAGGAGCCGCCGGCGGCTGTGCAGGATGCCGGCGCCTCCGACCGGCTTCAGGGGCTTGGCGTCTCGCCCGGTATCGCTATCGGGCCGGTCTATCTCTATGCCCGCGCCGCCTTCACCGTCGAGCATCGCGAACTGGCCCCGGACGAGATCGAGGATGAAGTCGACCGCTTCGAGTGGGCTGTCCAAAGCGCCGAGCACGGGCTGGAAAAGATCCTGGCGCTGGCGCGCGAAAAACTCGGCGACGAGAGCGTGCAGATCTTCGAAGCCCAGTCGATGATGCTGCGCGATGAGGCGCTCTATCAGGAGGTCGTCCATCGGATTCGCAACAAGCGGTGCAATGCCGATTATGCCGTCATGAAAGTGATGACGCAGCACCGGCAGCGCATGGAAGCCAGCGCCAGCGAATACCTGCGCGACCGCGCCCACGACCTGCAAGACGTCCAGGAACGCCTGATCATGCACCTGCGCCGGGGCAAGCACTTCTCGCAGATCGATCCGGCTACGATCGTCGTCTCTGAAAACCTGACGGCAGCCGATCTTTTGATCTTCAGCAAGCGCGGCATCCTTGGTTGCGCGCTCGACCGCGGCGGCGCCACCTCGCACGTCTCGATCATGGCGCGCGCCCTCGGCATCCCGTCGGTCGTGAGCCTCCACGGCATCACCGACGTCGTCCAGCCCGACGACCTGCTCATCGTCGACGGCATCGACGGCAACGTTATCATCAACCCCGACGAAGAAACGCTGGCGGCCTACCGAACCCGCCAGGAACGCTACCGGCGTCTGCTTCAGGAGCACAAACAACTGGCGCCGCTGCCCGCCGAGACGCTCGACCACGTCCGCGTTCACCTGCGCGCCAACGTCGAGTTTTTAGAAGAGTTGAACGTGTTGAAGGATTATGGCTCGGAAGGCATCGGGCTGATGCGTACCGAGGTGCTGTTGTTGATGAAAGGCGAAGAGATGAAGCTGGAGGAGGAGAAGCAGTTCGAGAGCTACAAACTGGTGGTTCAGACCGTGACGCCGGAACCGGCTACGTTCCGCCTGCTCGACCTCGGCGGCGATAAGATGTTGCCCGTGGCGCACCGCGAACACAACCCGTTCCTGGGCTGGCGCGGCGCGCGGGTGTTGCTCGACAGGCCGGAGATGCTGGTGCCACAGGTGCGCGCCATCCTCAGGGCCAGCGCCTTCGGCCCGGCGCGCATCCTGATCCCGATGGTGACCAACATCGAGGAATTGCGCCGCTTCCGGGAGATCATCGAACAGGTCAAGGACGACCTGACGAAGGAAGGCCACGCCTCTGCCGCCGACGTGCCGCTGGGTATCATGGTGGAGGTGCCGGCGGTGGCGCTCATGACGGATCTGTTCGCCAAAGAAGTCGATTTTTTCTCGCTCGGCACCAACGATCTGACGCAGTACACCCTCGCCGTAGACCGGGGCAACGACCTCGTGGCCGGGCTTTATCGCGAAATCCATCCCGCCGTGTTGCGGCTCATCAAACGCACCATCGACGCCGGAGAAAAGCATGGCATTCCGGTGAGCCTGTGCGGCGAGATGGGCGGCGACCCGCGCGTGGCGCCCATCCTGGTAGGGCTCGGCATTCACGAACTGAGTGCTTCGCCGTCGTATCTGCCGGAGGTCAAGCGGGTCATCCGCGCCATCAACCGCTCGGAGGCCGTCGAACTGGCCACGCGGGCGCTGCTGGCCAAAGACGCCGAGGAAGTCAGCATCCTGCTAGACCACTGGCTCGGCGACCACGGCTGTAAACTCGATCAGTTTCTTTGAGTGTTGTAGTGTTTTGGTGTTTTAGTTGGTTGAGCTAAAAGAACTATAACACTATAAAACTGAAACACTAAAACACTCCCAAAACCTTCCAAACCATGACCCTCGACGATATTCGCAGTGTAGATAGCAGCGGGATGTACGACGCCGTTCGAAGTTTTCCTGAGCAATGGGGAAGCGGGCGGGAAGGTGCGCTGAAGGCGGATCTCAGCGGCGTCCGTCGAGACGGCTACCGGCAGGTGGTCGTGGTGGGGATGGGCGGCTCGGCCATCGGGGGCGACCTGTTGCGCACGCTGGCGCTCGACGAAGCGACGGTGCCGGTGATCGTCTCGCGCAGTTACCGGCTGCCGGCGTGGGTCGGCCCGGAGACCATCGTCATCGCGTCGAGTTATTCCGGCAATACCGAAGAAACGTTGGCGGCGCTGGACGAGGCGCTGCAGCGGCAGGCCTCGGTGGTTTGCATCTCCACGGGCGGGACGTTGAGGGCGCGGGCCGAAGCCGAAGGCTGGCCTTTCGTGCCGATGACCGGCGGCCTTCAACCACGCGCTGCCCTCGGCTATTCGCTCACGGCGCTCTTGACGGTGGCCGAACACATCGGCCTGCTCAGGCCGGATGCCGCCGCCTGGGCCGAGACGCAGGCGCTCCTCGAAGAGCAAGTCGCCGCACTGGCCGATCCGGAGGCGCCGCAGAACCGGGCTTTGGACCTTGCCGCGGCGCTCAACGGCAGGCTGCCGGTGGTCTACAGCAGCGGCGGTTTGCTGGAGGCCGTCAACTTGCGCTGGCGCAACCAGATGCACGAAAACAGCAAGACCCACGCTGTGGGCAACGTCTTCCCCGAACTCAATCACAACGAGATCATGGGCTGGGCACGCCGGACGGACAGGCTCAAGGGCATCGGCGTCATCGTCCTGCGCGACCGCGACGACCACCCGCGCGTGCAACGCCGCATGGACGTCACCCGCGACCTGCTGACCGACCTCGCCGGCTTCTGGACGGAGGTGCATAGCCGGGGCACGAGCAAGCTCGCCCGCCTCATGTCGCTCATCTACCTGGGCGACTGGGTAAGCCTCTACCTGGCCATCCTCCACAAAGTCGATCCCACGCCCATCGGCTTGATCAACCAGCTCAAAGAAGCCCTGGCCGATTGAAAATCGATAATCGATTTTCAAATAACCGTTCGCCCTCGTTCTGAAGCGGCTCAGGCGGTGGTTTCATCGTCCTGGGTGCTTACTTTTTTTTGTGATTGTATGATTTCACTCTTTAGTTTCATTCCGAGGGCCTCCGATACCGGAAGTAGGGGGAACGGGGGGCGGTTTTTTTGCGTTGCCATGGTGTGAAGTTTTTAATAAGCTCCACTCCCCCTCGTTGTATAAAGCCCCAACCCACTCATTTAGTCGGGTCTTGCCCTATGGTGCTGCTACGACGTGTATCCTCCCTTCTTACCTTTTTGTGCGTCGGGCTCCTGGTGGCGCCGGTCTACGCGCAGTATGGCTTTCACTTCGGACGCAATAAGATTCAGTACGAGAATTTCGACTGGCACGTGCTCAAGACCGAGCACTTCGACATCTACTTCTACACCGAGATGCAAGAGCTGGCCGAGCACGGCGCGGCCTTTGCCGAAGAAATCTATCAAGAACTCGAAAACAAATTCAATTTCTCGCTCAACAACCGCACGCCCATCATCTTTTATTCGTCCAACCTGCATTTCAAACAGACCAACATCACGCCCGGCTTTATTCCCGATGGGGTAGGGGGGTTCTTCGAGTTTCTCAAAGGGCGCGTCGTGATACCGGCTAACGGCAACCTGCACCGGTTCCGGCGCGTGGTGCGGCACGAGATGGTGCATGTCTTCACCTTCAACAAAATTCTCCGCGTGCTGCGCGACCATCGCATCCCGCCCGATCGTTTCCTGCCGCTGTGGTTTACCGAAGGGCTGGCCGAGTACTGGTCTGGCGAGCAGGACTACCAGCACGAGATGGTCATGCGCGACGCCATCTACTCGAACTACCTCGTCCCGCTCGAAAACATCTACCGGATTAACGGCTCGTTTGTGATGTACAAAGAGGGAGAGGCCCTCTGCCGGTTCATCGCAGAGACGTATGGCGAGGAGAAGCTGTTGGAGTTGATCGATAAGGCGTGGATGGATCGGGATTTCCGCAAGGTGCTGGCCCGGACGCTGCGTGAGGATTTTCTGGTGATCAGTGATCGGTGGCAGACGTGGCTCAAAGAGCAGTACTATCCCAAGCTCGAAGACGCCGAGTTTCCGACGGCTATCGCCGGGGGATTGTCTGTCGAAGGATTCAACTCGAAGCCGGTTTTTTATCAGTTTGAAGACGGGCGGCGGCAGGTTTATTTCGTCGGCAATCACGACGGCTACGGCAACGTTTTTTACGTCGAAGTCGATTCGCTCTATCGCCCGCTGACCAAGCCGAAGGTGCTCGTCCGGGGTGAGCGGGGCGACCGTTTCGAGGCGTTCCACCTCTTCGAAAGCCGCCTGAGCGTCTCGCTCGACGGCAAGCTGGCCTTCGTCACGAAGAGCGGCGAGAAAGACGTCATCCACACCTACGACCTCGAAGCCGGGCAACTCGGCCCCACCTACAGCTTCGACGACCTGATCGCCGTTTATTCGCCCTCGTGGAGCCCCGACGGCAGGCAGATCGCCTTTTCGTCGATCGACCAGAGCGGCTTTATCGATCTGTACATCTACGACACGGAAGCGCGAGCCCTCCGCAAGCTGACCAACGATAGTTACGACGAGCGCGACCCGGCCTGGAGCCCGGACGGGCGCTATCTGGCGTTCTCGTCGGATCGCACGTCGGTAGGCCAGGAGAATGCGTACAATCTGTTCACGTACGATCTCGAAACCGGCGGCGTCGAATACGTCACCTTCGGCAAGCATCACGACCTTTCGCCGCGCTGGAGCCCGGACGGCAACCACCTCGTCTTCACCAGTTCGCGGCGCGACTCCACCGGGCGCTACGGTGGGCAAGACATCTACGTGATCGACATGGCGACGCGGCCCAGCGTGCCCACGCCCGTGGTAGCCGGCGACGGCGATGGCGACAGCGACACGGCCCCCGCTGCTCTCGTCGAAGAACCCTACATCGAAGAGCCTGCCGAGCGCGGTCTCCGGCAACTGACCCGCCTGACGACCGCCGCCTTCGATCCGGTCTGGACCCGCGACGGCCACATGGTCTTCGCCAGCTTCGAAAACTTCCGCTTCACCATCCGCCAGCTTCCCGAAGTCGATTCGTTGATGTCGGCGCCCAAAAAGCGGGAGGTCGTCAACCTCGCCGATGCGGGCAATCAACACTGGAAGTTCGAGCGTCTCGGCACCGATAGCGGGGTCGAGCGGCTGCCGTATCGCCGCCGGTATTCGCTCGACATCGCGCAGGGGCAGTTGAGCAACAACGCCATCTGGGGCACCACCGGCGGGGCGATGCTGGCGTTCTCCGACTTGATGGGCAACGACCGGCTTTTCGTCACGCTCTACAATACGTCGCAGAACTCCGGCGATTTTCTGCGGAGCCTTAACGTGGCCGTCTCGCGGGTGCAACTGCATCGCCGCGCCAACATCGGCTACGGCCTCTATCGCTTCGGCGGTTTCCGCTACGACATCACCGACCCCGACGCCTCGACCGAATTTCCGCGTTTCTGGGAAGAGATCTGGGGCGGCTTCGGCTCGGTGAGTTATCCCATTTCGATGTTCCGCCGCATCGAAGTGAGCACCTCGCTTAGCTGGGACGACAAGCAGATCCCGGTGCGTCAGATCGACCGGCAGGCGTTGTTGCTCTCGAACGCGGTATCGTTGACGCACGATAACGCGCTCTACGGCCAGAACGGCCCGGTGGTCGGATGGCGGGGCCGGCTGACGGCGGCCTATACGACGGATGTTCTCTACTCAAACGTCAACTACGTCACCCTCGCCGCCGACATCCGGCATTACCTCCGGATTCATCGCGACGTGACGTTCGCCTCGCGGGTGACGGCGCGGGTCAACGATGGGCGGGAGGCGCGGCTGTGGTTTATGGGCGGCAGTTGGGATCTGCGCGGCTTCCCACTCTTCGACGTGCGCGGTAAGAAGATGTGGTTCACCTCGCACGAACTGCGTTTCCCGATTCTCCGGGCGCCCTCGCTCTACATCCCGGTGCTGGCCCCCTTCGGCATCGCCAACCTGCGCGGTGCGCTTTTCTTCGACGCGGCCCACGCCTGGAATGAGAGCTATAACGAGAAAATCCCCCAGATCTTTGCCGGTGAGACGCTGGGCGCCACCGGCATCGGCCTACGGATGAATCTCTTCGGCGGCTTCGTCCTGCGCTACGACATCGGCTATCGCTTCCGCGACGGCTTCAGCCGCCACGACAAGCGGTTCAAGCAATTCTTCTTCGGTTTTGATTTTTAGACCGTGGCCGGTCTAAAAATCAAAAAATGGGGGGGTGTTGGAAAGGTTGGGGCGAAGCTCCCTCACGTTTTACGTTTCACGCCTGAATTATGGGCAAAATGGTGGTATCAACTTCAAAGCTGACCCTCGTCGCCTTCGGTGCGGCCTTGCTTCTTTTTGCGGGATGTAAGGCGTTGAAGGTTGAGAAGGCTAACATGGTCTCGGAGGGCGATTGGTTGACCGAGGGGGATTCGGGCGAGCGGCGGCATGCGACGGGCGAGGTGCTCGATCCGCCGCTGGAAGAGGTGTGGGCGTATAATGCCGGCGCCGGGTTTGGGCCGGGCTCGCCGTTGCTGCTGGGCGAGGCCGTCATCGTGGGCACGCGAAAAGGCGAGGTGCATGCCATCAACTTCGAGACGGGCAAACGGATGGGCATCGAGGGCTTCGGCGACGTGGTCGAAGGCACACCGGTCATCCAGAACGGTATTATTTTTATCCCGGTCGGATGGGGCCGGCAGGCGCTTTATGCCTATGACCTGGGGCGCGGCGAGACGCGCTGGAAGCTCAAAGGCGTGCCCATCGAAACAGGGCTGTTAGCCCTCGACGAGGCTTTCATCGCCGTCGATGCCGAGGCCTGGGTGCGTAAGTATAACGCCGACGACGGTGCGGTGGTGTGGGAGCAGCCCCTCGGCGAACGCGTTACCATCCACACGACGCCGGTGCTGGCCCGGAACAACATCGTCGTGGCCGACGACCGGGGGCGGGTGGTGGCGCTCGATCCTTCGGAAGGCACGGCGCAGTGGGGGCAGGATCTCGGCTCGCCCGTCTATACGTCGATAGCGGCCGATGAGGCATCACTCTACGTACCGACGACACGCGGGCGGTTCTTCGCGCTAGATGCAACGCAAGGCCGAGTCCTTTGGAAGGTTGAACTGCCCGACACGACGGTCCGCTTCAGCGCGCCCGCCGTCGATGGCTCGCTCGTGGTGGTGGGGGCGTCCGACGGCTCGCTGCGCGCCTTCGACAAGGCCACCGGCGATCAACAATGGATCTTCCACAACGACGCCGCCCTGACGGCCACGCCGCTGCTGACGCCCAACACCGTGTACGCCGGCAGCATGAGGCGTTCGGTCTTCGCCATCGACCGGGCCACCGGCGAAAAGAAGTGGGAACAGCAACTCAGGGGTCGCGTCAAGTCTGCGTTTGCGGCGCGCGACGGGTATCTGGTGGTGCTTGCCGAGCCGCGTTATGTCTTTTTGTTCAAATCAGCTTCGGCTGCCGATGTGGTTTCTCCATAGGTTGAGCAGATCTGAATTTGCGTGTTGTCCGAGTACGTCCCGTTCGCCGAACGGGACCCATACCGCTCGATCCCGTTTACTTCGTCAATCGCCTTCGGCTCGTGTGGTGAACGGGATGTACAGAAGGAATCTGCTCCGTACCGTAGGATTTTTGATCGTGATACTGTGGGTGAGCGCCGGGGTGTGCCGGGCGCAGGAACGCGTCATCATCCTGGTCGAGACCAATTATCCGGCAGCGACGCTCTACGCCGACTCGACGCGTCTCGGCGCGGCAGCGCTGGGTACGTTTGTGGTGCCGGCCCACACGCGCCGCCTGCGTCTGGTCCCGCTCGGCGGCGACGCCTGGTCTATCGCGCCCATCGAAACGCCGCTGCAGGCCGAAGCCGGCGACACGGTAGACGTACATCTGGCGTTTCCCTATCACTATCAGATCGAAACCATTCCTTTCGGCGCGACGGCTTATCTCGAAACCCTCGACGGGCGCGCGGCGCTCGGCACGACGCCGGTGCTCTACAAATCGCCCGACGTGGTTGACGGTATGTTTATCGTGGAGCGGCAGGGCTATATGACCGAAGAGCTGACGCCCGGCAACGAAGTCTGGAATCGGTATCTGGTGACGTTGAGGCCGCTGCGTGTTGATGAAGTGGAGTCGCCCGAAATGGCCTGGAAGCCCCCGCCGAAACGCCGCCGGTGGATCGATTATACCGCCGGGGCCGTGGCCGTGGCCGCCGGAGCGCTCTCGATCCATTACAAATTCAAAGCTGACCGGTTCAACGACCGCTATCAACAGACCGGCGATCCGGAATTACGCCCGGAAATCAATAGTTTAGACACCCGCGCCGCCGTCTCGCTCGGCGTGATGCAAGTAGGCCTGGGCGTGCTGGCGATTCGGTTTATTTTGAAGTGATGTAAATTCTACGAAGCCGAAACCCCTTCATTCGTTGGCAGTGGTAAATTAGATCAAATCTGCGTCCATCCCTGCAACCGCAGATGAACGCAGATAAACGCGGATGATCTGCGCAGAACGTTGCCCTATCTGCGTCCATCCGCGTCCATCTGCGGTTGCATTATCCCCATACATCTGCGGTTGCCCTTATGAGCCTCACCGATCAACTCACCGAAGACATGAAGCGGGCGATGAAGGCCAAAGATGCCGTTCGCCTGCGCACCATCCGTTCGCTACGCGCTGCTATCAAAGACAAAGAAATTGCCGAGCGCCACGGCGGCGAAGCGACGCTCTCCGAAGAGGCGTATATGGCCGTTCTCCAGAAACAGGCCAAGCAACGCCGCGACGCCATCGAACAGTTCGAACAGGCAGGTCGCGAAGACCTCGCCTCGGCAGAGCGCGAAGAACTGGCGATCATCGAATCCTACTTGCCCCAGCAACTTGGCGACGACGAGATCCGTAGCGTAGTCGAAGAGATCGTCGCCGCCACGGGCGCCTCGTCGATGCGCGACATGGGCAAAGTGATGGGCGCGGCCATGCAACAACTAAAAGGCCGCGCCGATGGCCGCCGCATTAACGAGATCGCGCGGGAGTTGTTGGGGTGAGGGGTTGACGATATGCCTGAGGCGAACAGACACGGGCCTTTTGTGTTTGAGTGTTCAAGTGTTATAGTGTTTTAGTTGTTTGATATAAAAGAACTTAAACACTATAAAACCATAACACTAAAACACCATAACAACGAAACCATCCATGAACACCTTAGACTTCTTCATCCTCGGTGGGTTGGCTGTTGGGCTGGTCATCGGGCTTAAGTCGGGGCTGATCAAGCAGGCGTTGAGCTTTGTCGGGATGTTGGTAGCCTTCGTGCTTTCGTTGCATTTGATGACACCCGTGGGCGAAATGGTTTCCGGCAGCCTGGGAGTCTCCGAAGGCATTGCGCCGCTCGTTGGTTTTGTGGTGGTGTTTCTGGCCGTGCAAGCCATCGTCTTCGCCCTGACGAAGGTGCTCGAAAAAGTCGTCGCTGCCGTAAAGCTTTCGTGGGCCAACCGGCTGCTGGGCGGGGGCGTCGGCGCGTTCAAGGCGTGCCTCGTGCTGAGCGTGTTGTTTCTGGTGCTGGGCTACGTGAGCATGCCGTCGGAGCAAACCCGCGAGAACTCGTCGTTTTACGAGCCGGTCTCGACGGTGCTGCCCGCCGCCTGGGGCTATGTCTCCGACACCTTCCCGCAAGTCGCCAAAGTCTCTGAACAGTTCGGTAAGAAAGTTGGGGAAGAGATAGAAAACGTGAATCCGCTGCCGCAGGTCGCGCCGCCTGATTCGACAGGAGAGGAGTAGTACTTCGTTCTTTGTTCTTCGTACTTTGTTTGATGTGATCGTCTGAAACCAGCGCCCGCCAAAACCAAGAACAAAGAGCTAAGCACAAAGCACTAAAAAACCGCATGATCCCCGTTTCGCTACGGCTGAAAAACTTTATGAGCTACGGCGAGGCCGCGCCGGTGCTCGACTTCGAACAGTTCCAGGTAGCCTGCCTCTCCGGACGCAACGGCCAGGGCAAGTCGGCCCTGTTGGATGCCATCACGTGGGCGCTCTGGGGCGAGGCGCGCAAATCCAGCGGCGGCCATAAACCCGACGACGAACTCGTCCGCATCGGCCAGCGCGAGATGCAAGTCGATTTTGTCTTCGACATCGAGGGCGAGCGCTATCGGGTCGTGCGCAGCTACAACCGCAGCGCGTCGGGCAAGACCACGCGGCCCAACCTGGAACTGCACCTGCGCGAGGCCGCCAACGGCGAGTATCGCCCGCTCACCGGCGCCTCGATGCGCGAGACGCAGCACCACATCGACAACGTCGTCGGGCTCGATTACGACACGTTCATCAACTCGGCGTTTCTGTTGCAGGGGCGCTCCGACGAGTTCACCAAAAAGAAGCCCGGCGAGCGCAAGGAGATCCTCTCGCGCATCCTCAACCTGAGCCGCTATGAGGCTCTCTACGACCTGGCGTCCGGGCGCGAACGCGACGCCCGCAAAGCCATCGAACAGGCCGAGATGGACGTCCAGCGGCTGATCAAATCGCTGGAGCCGGAGCCTGAATGGAAGGGCCAGCACACCCAGACCGAAGAGCAGATCGCCGGGGAACGCGCCCGGCTCGACGCGCTCCGGGCCGAGGAAAAAGACCTCACCGAACGGCTGGCTGCGCTCGACGCCCGCGCCCGCGAAGCCGCTGCCCTGCGCCAGGCCCTCGACGCCCTCGACGCCCGCCTGGCCCGGCACGAACAAGACGCCCTCGACCTGCAACAACGCATCGAGCGCGCCGAAGCCCTCATCGCTCAACGCGAGGCCATCCAGCGCGACCACGAGCGGTATCTGGCGCTCCAAAAAGAACGCGACGAACTCGACACCAAAAATGAGTTGTATCGCGGCATCGAAAAGCAACGCGAGCGCGCCGAGCGAGACCTGAAAGACCGCAAAAACGACCTCGAACGCCAGCTCGACAAGCTGCATTTCGAGTTGAAAAATCACAAGCAGTCGCTGGCCGAGTGCGAGGCGATGTTGATCGAAGCGCCGTCGGTGCAGCGTAAGTTTGAAGCGGCGCAGGCGGCCAGGAAGGAGATGGAGTCGATGCAGGCCCTCCAGCAAAAACGGCAGGCGCTCGACGAAGACCTGCGCGCTACGGAGCGGGCGTTGGTAGGCGAGCGCGAGGCGTTGAGCGGGCGGCTGAAAGCGCTGGAACAACAGATCCAACGCGACACCCGCGCGCTGCCCGATCTCGACCAGCTCGAAGCCCAACAGGCCGACCTTAAGACATCGGCTGCGCAGCGGGAGGAACTTCAAGCAGAACTTGAGACGACACGGGTTAAAGGCCAGGCAGTGGCCGAAGATCTGCATGCGCGGACGGGCAAGCTATCGGCCAGAAAAGAAGAGCTTCGCGAGAAACAGGAGCAGGCCGCTTTTCTGCGCACCGAGGCCAGCGGCACCTGCCCCACCTGCGGCACCGACCTCACCCCGGCGCATCGCGACGAGGTGGCTGCTGCGCTGCAAGAGGGCATCGCCACGTTGGAGCAGGCGCTGGCGCAGGACGAACGCCTGATCAACGAACGCAAAAAGGAACGCGAGCGCCTGCTCAGCGAATACCGAAACCGCCAGCATCAGATCACGGCGTTGGACGGTGTGGCTGAGCAACTCGCCAAGGTGGATGAACAGATCCGCAGCGTGCGTGAGGCCAAAGCCGTGCTGGCCGAGCAGGAAGCCGAGGCCCGGCAGCTTCGCCACGCCCTCGAAACCGAGGCCTACGGCGAGGCCCTCCGGCAGCGCCAACGCGACCTCAAACAACAACGCGAAACGCTCGCCTTCGACGACGAGGCGTACGAGCGCATCCGTCACGAGGCGGCGCAGGTAGCCCGATTCGAAGACCGGCTCCGGCAGCTAGAAACCACCGCCGGGCGCAAAGAACAACTCGAACGCACCATCGAACGCGCCGAAACCGAAGCCCAGACCCTGCGCGCGTCGCTCGACGACGGCTCGGCCCTCGGACCGCTTCAGGAACAGATCCACCGGCTCGATGAGCAACTGACCGGCATCGGCTTCGACGCGCAGCATTTCCACGCCGTCAAGCAAGCCCTGGACGAACTCAGCGGCGCCGGCGAGCGCATGAACGATCTGGTCAACGCGCAGCAAAACCACGCCGAATGGAAACAACGCCTGGCCGACGTGCAGGAGCGCGCGCAAGCGGAGCGCCTCGAACGCGAACAGCAGGCCGAACGGCTCGTCGCGCTCGAAGGTCAACTCGGCGAAAGAGCCGTGTTAGAGACGCAGCGGCAAGAAAAAACCGGGGCCTGCCGCGTCGTCGAAACCGCGTTGCATACGTTGCAGGTGCAACTGGGTCAACTCTCGGAAAAGCTGGAAAAAGCCGGGCGCGACCGCGATCAGCTAAAACAACGCCGGCAGCAACAAACCAAGAACCAGGATCAGCAGAACCTGTACAAGCATCTCAAGGCCGCTTTCGGCAAACACGGCATTCCCTCACTGATCATCGAGCAGACGCTGCCGGAGATCGAAAACCGCACCAACGACCTGCTCGAACGCCTCACCGAAGGCAAGATGCACGTCCGCCTGGAGACGTTGAAAGACAAGAAGACGGGCGGCACCAAAGAGACGCTGGAGATCAAAATCACCGATGAGCAGGGCGTCTCGCGGCCTTATGAGACGTTTTCCGGGGGCGAAGCCTTCCGGGTCAACTTTGCCCTGCGTATCGCCCTGGCTCAGTTACTGGCCGAACGCAGCGGCGTCCGCGTCCGCACGCTCGTCATCGACGAAGGCTTCGGCACGCAAGATCAGCAGGGCGTCCAGAACCTCGTCGAAGCCATCCAGATCATCCAGGACGACTTCGACAAGATCCTCGTCATCACCCACCTGCCCGAACTCAAAGAAGTCTTCCCCGTCCGCATCGAAATCGAAAAAGACCCCGCCGCCGGGTCTAATTTTGAGGTAATCGGAGTGTGAGGGTTCGGCTATCGCGCCGGAGTAGGTGTTTCTCGGCGTTGCGCTTCGTAGAGGACTTGGCGTGGGTCACTGGTCATTACGCTCGCTGGCGCTCGCTGTCACTGGTCACTGGTTCTTGGAAAAAACCTCACCAGTGACCAGTGACCAATGACCAGTGACCTGCGCCGACACCTCATCAACGTATCGACGCTCAGGAATACTCACGTCCTACCCACTCAGCACCTTCTGCCGCGTACGTCGCATCACGAAGAGGCCGCCGAGGATCAGCACGCCGCCGGCGAGTTGGGCCAGCAGGATCGGCTCGGCGAGCAGCCAGGCGCCGCTGAAGAGCGCCACGAAGGGCACGAGGTTGCCGTAAACCGCCGTGTGCGACGGCCCGACGTTTTTGACGGAGTTGTTCCAGATGACGACGGTGAGCCCGGTAGAGAGGCTGCCCGAAAAGATAATCGCCACCCAGATCCATCCGTTGAGGCGGTTCCATTCCACAGAGTCGAAGTAGGGGATGGCAAGCATTGTCAGGAAAGGCAGGGCGAAGAGCAGGCCCAGAAAGGTGATGGCGACGGGGCTGAGCTGGCGCGTCAAGGGTTTGCTGAGGACGGTGTAGGCGCCCCAGAAGACGGCGGCCACCGTCATCACCACGTTGCCGAAGAAGGTCGTGTCGCCGAAGTCGATGGCTTTCGTGCCGCCGACGACGATGACGACGGCGCCTGCGAACGTGATCAGCAGCCCGATCCAGGCCAGCGGGCGAAGCGTGTCGAACCGGAGGAAGTGCCCGAAGACGGCTGTCCACAGCGGCGCGCTTGCCATGATCAGTGCCGCGCTGCCCGCCGTCGTGTTGTCTACGCCGACGATGAAGCAGAACTGGTAGAACAGATACCCGATGAGCCCCAGGCCGAAGAGGCGCCATCCGTGCGTGCGCAGCGGTGCAAAGAACGCTTCGCCAGCTCTTTTCTGATACACGTAATGCAGCGCGCCGAGGGCCAGCGCCGCCGCCCACAGCCGGAAGACGTTCATCGCGTGCGGATGCATCAGCGCCAGCACCGCCTTGATGATGGGAAAATTAAAGCCCCACACCAGGATGACGAACAGCAGCGCGAGATCGTTTTTGATGTCGGACGAGCGGGGCATGGGCGGGTGGCTCTGGGCGAATGAGGGGCCAATATAGAGCGTTTTTAGGTATGTAGGCTTTCTATTGGGAGAGGGCGAGAGCGAGAGAGGGGGAAAGGGAGAAAAATTCATTTATCCCCCTTTCCCCCTCTCTCCCTTTACTGGCGTCAGTCGCCTTCGGCTCGTGTCCCCCTTTCCATTTCGATTTCACGTTTCACTCAGCTTTTCGTAGTTTCCCCCCAATTCCGAAGCAATTCGCATGAGCCCACCCCGGTTCGATGGCTGCCGAAGGCATCAAAAAACTCTATTACTCAATCGGCGAGGTCAGCGAGATGATGGGCCTGGAAGCGCACGTGCTGCGCTACTGGGAGACCGAGTTCGAACACCTCAAACCCCGCAAAAACCGGGCAGGCCGGCGCATTTACACGGTCGAAGACATCGCCGTGGTCGAGCGGATACAGCACCTGCTGCGGGTGGATAAATACACCATTGAGGGCGCCAAACAAGTGCTGGACCGCAGCGACGGGCAACGCATCCCGCTCACCGAGCAGCGGAGGGAACTTCTAGAGCTTCGCGGTTTTTTAGAGAACCTTTTAAAGCGAATCCCTTAGATTCTTTTTAAGTATAACACCGGGTTCGGGACGTAGCGCAGCCAGGTAGCGCACTTCAATGGGGTTGAAGGGGTCGCGAGTTCGAATCTCGCCGTCCCGACAGGGCTTTCAAGGCCAAAAACCCCCTTAAAAAGGTCATTAGTGGCCTTTTGAGGGGGTTTTGTTGTTGAAATAGTGAATTTTGAGGGCTCAGTCCAGATCTGTCCAGGAAAATGCACCTGATACGCACCCGCACATCATGTCCCATCAGGTTGATGGCCAGGAAGCATTCGAGCTGGAAACGGGCTCGAACACTTCGCCGCGATGGACACGCCGGAGGCTGCGCCCCGGCCTGCCGCTGAGGAAAAACAAGGTATGCTGTAGCGGGTGGTCTCGTTTTTTGGGTTTTTTCTCATTTGATCTTGTTTTCTAAGAGTTTGCTCGTTTTATTGTTTACCAGTAGAGCCGCACCCCCCCAATGCGCTGAAGTGCTCAGGCCGTGTCCCCATTGACCTCGACGCACACCGGCAGCCCTTGCCTGCCATGAAAGCCTCTCTCTCCCGCGAACGTGCGCAGCAGATCCAGGCGCTCTTCGATGCGCTCGTCGATCTCGACCCCGGCGAATGGGCGGCGCGGCTGGAGAAGGCCTCTCCCGACGATCCCGACCTCCGGCGCGAGGTGGCGTCGCTGCTGGCGGCTTTCGACGAGCGCGCGCCCGCGGTGCATGACGTGCTCGAAAAAATTCCTCAACTCCCCCTGTTTTCTTCTGACGGTCCCCGCGAAGCACCCGAAATCGATCCGTTTGCCGGGCAGACGGTGGCGCAGTATCGGATTCTGGAGAAGCTCGGTGGCGGGGGCATGGGCGTCGTCTACAAAGCCCACGACACGACGCTCGACCGCGTGGTCGCGCTCAAGTTCCTCCCGCCGCATCTGAACGCCGATGCCGGCGCCCGGATGCGCTTCATCCACGAAGCCAAAGCCGCCTCGGCGCTCGACCATGCCAACATTTGCACCATTCACGAGATTGGCCAGACCGAGGCGGGGCAGACGTTCATCGCGATGGCCTGCTACGACGGTCAGACGCTCAAACGCAAGATCATGGGCGGGGCGCTGCCGGTGGAAGAGGCCGTCGCCTACACCGTTCAGATCGCCCGGGGCCTGGCCCGCGCCCACGCCAAAGGTATTATCCACCGCGACGTCAAGCCAGCCAACGTGATGATCACCGAGCCGGTCCCTGGCGAGTCGGGCAGCGGCGCCGTCAAGATCCTTGATTTCGGCCTGGCCAAGATCGCCGACGTACAGTTGACGCAAACGAGCATGACGATGGGCACCGTCGCCTACATGAGCCCCGAACAAGCGCGCGGCGACAAGGTCGATCATCGGACGGACATCTGGTCGCTGGGGGTGTTGCTCTTCGAGATGCTCACCGGCGCGCGCCCCTTCAAAGGCGACTATGACCAGGCCATCATCTACTCGGTGCTCCACGAAGATCCGGCCCGGCTCACCGACTTGAACCCCGAGGCGCCCGAAGCGCTCGAACACATCGTGACGATGTGCCTCGAAAAGGAAAGCCGGCGTCGCTATGCCTCGATGGCCGACCTGCTGGCCGACCTGGAGGTCTTCGTGCAAGACGCTGACACCAGCCTGCGCAAGGCCCTCCGCACGCTCATAACGCGACGAAGGCAGGCCCGCTGGATGATCGCAGGCGGTATCGGCGCCTTCGGTGTGTTGCTGCTGATTACCGCTTTTTTGGTGGGGCAAATCATGGGGCCGGGCCAGACGAAGGAGGGGCAGCGCCTGGCTATGCTTCCGCTGCTCAACAACCTGGGCGAGAGCCCGGAGAACCAGGCCCTGGCCGACGGGCTGATGCAATCGTTGACGAGCATGATGGCCCGTCTCGAAACACAGGATCCGCCGTTGTGGGTCGTGCCGGCGGAGGAGATCCGCCTTAAGAACGTCGCCACGCCGGGCGACGCACGCGCGTTCTTCGGCGTCAACCGGGTCGTGACCGGGAGCGTACAGCGCCTGGGGCCGCAGATCGAGTTGATCCTCAATCTGATCGATCCCGATGAGGTGCGGATCGTCGATACACGGACTGTCAAGGCGCCGCTGGGTTCGGATTTTCAGGAGCAGGCCCTGCAAGCCCTCCAGGGGTTGCTCAGAGGAGGGCTCGATGGTCCGGCGCGACAGGTCATCAACGCAGGCGGCTCCATTGCGCCCGACGCCTACGCGTTCTATCTCCAGGGCCTGGGCTTTCTCCAACGCTACGACAAAGCCGGCAACCTCGACAACGCCGTCACGCTCTTCGAGCAGGCTCTCGCCGAAGACTCGCTCTATGCCCTGGCCCACGCCGGGCGCTGCGAAGCCTTCTGGCAACAGTATCGAAGCACGAAAGACACCCGGTGGATCGATCAGGCCCTCCAGAGCTGTGAACGGGCCGTCGCCCTCGACGATCAACTGGCCTCCGTCTCGGTCACCCGTGGGCGTATCTACTATGAGGGGCGCGGGGATCTCCAGAAAGCCGAGGCCGAACTTCGGAAGGCCCTCACCCTGGATCCGAACAACACGGATGCCTACCGCTGGCTCGGCTGGGTCTACCAGGAACAGGGAAGAATCGGCGAAGCGGAAGGGGCTTTCAAACAGGCGATTGCGCTGAAGCCGGATTACTGGCTCAACTACAGCGAACTCGGCTCCTTCTATTTCTATACCGGCCGGCTCGAAGAAGCCGGCCCGCACTATGAACAAATCATCCGCCTGACGCCGGACAACTACATCGGCTACAACAACCTGGGCATCCAGCGGCTCGACACCGGCCATGAGGAAGAGGCCCGGCGGCGGCTCGAAAAGTCCATCGCGCTCAAGCCCAACGCTTTCGCGTATCTCAACCTCGGGCGGTTGCATTTTCGGAAAGGGCAGTATCTCGAAGCCGCCCAAATGTATGAGAACGCGCGCGCGCTCAAAGAAAACGATGACAACATCTGGCTCTTGCTGGGCGAAGCTCGTTACTGGGACGGTGATGCCGAAGGAGCCCGGATGGCCTGGCAGCGGTTCATCGCATTAGCCGATGAGATCCTGGCGGGCAACCCCAATGAAAAGGAATTGCTGGGCCGGCTGGCAGCTACCTATGTTGCGCTGGGAGACCCCGACCAGGGACGCGCCTACATAGGCCGTCTTTTTGCCCTGCCCCCTCCCGACGCCTACACCTTTCACTATGTTGGCAGGGCCTATGAAATGCTGGGCGAGCGCGATCTGGCCCTGCGCTACCTCCGCCGCGCCCTCGAAGACGGGATTCCCCCCGTTCGCATTGAAACCGATCCCTGGCTGAAGGCGCTCCGCGAAAAACCCGGCTTCCAGGCCTTGCGACAGCAGTTCTTGGAGCCTCCTCAGGGTTCAGCCCCGTAACTCCAAAAAACAGGCAACCGGCGGGGCTTTTGACGCCCTTCGTGATAGCGTTAACAGGAGTTCGGGATATAAATCTTGGAAGACAGGGCAGCCATCCTCTTTTCAAGTCATCCCCGTCTCCTACCCGATTAATATTTTTAATGATTTAAGGGCTTCTTCTTTTCCCGAACACCCGTTAGAGTTAAAAGTCTTTCGCCCACTTTTTTGCGAGGGCATGAAAAATTCCGCACTGTTTTAGGCATGGATAGGTAAAGGGTGACTGTGGCAGGCCGTGTGTGGCCTCAATCTGTTTTCATCTCAGCGCCCTTTCTCGAAGGGATCTTTCCTTAAACAATCCAAAAGGAGGTATCAATCATGGCTGGACCCGACCACGGACGCGCAGGCCCCGACCACGGACGCGCAGGCCCCGACCACGGACGCGCAGGCCCTGACCGCGGACGCGCTGCGCCCCCCTCGTAACGGCAGAAACACTGGCGCCGGCTTAAGTAGGACCTGGGGTTTCTGACAGGTGTGTACGGCCCGCAGCCCTGACGCGAGGTATTCGCTTGCGTCGGGGGTGTGGGCCAAGACACCGGGCTTCCTCTCTTTTCAATCAAACCATGCGGTAGTCTTTTCTTGAATGCATTAATACGACAGGTGAGATCATGAACGCACGCCGCTACCCCATCGCGCTCCTCGCTGCGTTAATCCTGGCCGGCAGTTACCCCCAGGTCACACGGGCACAATCGGATATCGTTGCTCAGGCTGACACGCAGTACGCAGAGACGACCGAAGAAGGCACGACCTACAAGCGCCTGATGTCCGATGCCGATAACTTAGTGGAGAGACGGAAATACGAGCAAGCGATCCACAAGTATCAGGCGGCAGCGCGGTATAGACCGGACAGCGCAAAGGCGGTCGCTGAAAGGATGAATGATCATCTTTTCGGTGGAATCAAATATGAGATGCATCAAGCTGACCTTTCCGAAGAACTCAGAAAAAAAAAGAAAGAAATCGCCAGGCTCCTCGCTGATATGAAAGAATATTTTTTTGAAGAAGGCAGCGAGGAAAATTTCTCGTGGGCGTATAGTATTAAGAATAAAAAGTTTGCGGTGATAGACACAGCGGGGCAGCGTTATGGAGATTTTCTTTGGGAAGACCCCAAAGGCTTCTGGAAGGGCATAGCCATTGCACAAAGTGAGGATAAGTACTGGTTGGTGTGTACACAAGGACGCGCGTGTGACTGTGAAGAGCAGCAAAAAAGCGAAAGCTACAATTGGCTGCACTCCGCAGTATTATCGGATAGCAATGTTACAGATACATTCAACTACTATGGGGGGATTCCAGACAAGGCCAAAGAGCCTGTAGTTTCCGCATTCGACGCAAAGGGATGCAAAAAGAATGAAGTGGATAGGCCTGATTTCGTGTCGCGCAAACCGTACCGCCAGCAGAGTGTCCGCATCGTCAAACCGCTGTTTGATAAAGAAGAGCACTTCTCCCAGCAGGATAGCCCCGTCGTCAATCTGAAACATGAAAGGGCGTTCTCCGAGGGGCTTGCCTGGGTGAAGAGAGACGGCCAATGGGGCGTGATCAACCAGCAGGACAGCCTCATCGTCAAACTGGAACATATTAGTTACGTAGGGTCCTTTTCCGAGGGGCTTGCCTGGGTGCGCAAAAACAGCAAAAAAGTGATCAACCAGGTCAGCCTCAACGTCGGTCTATGGGGCGTGATCAATCAGCAGGGCAAATTCGTCGTCGACCCGAAGCATGACTTTGATAGGGCAAGGCGCTTCTCCTCAGGGCTTGCCTGGGTGCAGAGGGCCGGCCGATGGGGCGTGATCAACCAGCAGGGCAGCCTCGTCGTCAATCTGAAACATGAGTTTGATGAGGTAAGAGAGTTCTCCTCAGGGCTTGCCTGGGTGCAGAGGGCCGGCCTATGGGGCGTGATCGACACGCTGGGCGTCGAAGTCGTCAAACTGGATCATGCGTTTGATGAGGTAGAACCCTTTTCCGAGGGTCTCGCCTGGGTGCAGAGGGCCGGCCTATGGGGCGTGATCGACACGCTGGGCGTCGAAGTCGTCAAACTGGATCATGCGTTTGATAGGGTAGAGCGCTTCTCCAAAGAGCTCGCCTGGGTGGAGAGAGACGGCCAATGGGGCGTGATCAATCAGCAGGGCAGCCTCGTCGTCGATCCGACGAATGGGTATGATGAGGTAAGGGCGTTCTCCGAGGGTCTCGCCTGGGTGAAGAGAGACGGCCAATGGGGTGTGATCAACCAGCGGGGCAGCCTCGTCGTCAATCTGGAACTTGAGTTTGATAGGGCAGGGCGCTTCTTCGAGGTGCTCGCCTGGGTGCGCCAAGACAGCACAGAATACGACTTTATCAACCAGGACAGCAGCGTCGTCGTCGACATCAACCAGGACGGCATTGTCGTTGCCCCGAAGTATGACTTTGATAGGGTAGGGCGTGCCAAGGGGCTCTCCTGGGTGCGCCAGGGCAGCCTATGGGGCGTGATCAACCAGCAGGGCAAATTCGTCGTCGATCCGCAGTACGGCTTTGATAGGGTAGGGCCTTTTTCCGAGGGGCTCGCCTGGGTGTACCAAGACAGCACAAAGAAATACGGCTTTATCAACAAGAACAGCCTCGTCGTCGATCCGACGAATGGGTATGATGACGTAAGGGATTTCTCCGAGGGGCTCGCCTGGGTGAAGAGAGACGGCCAATGGGGCGCAATCAACCAGCAGGGCAAATTCGTCGTCGACCCGACGAATGGCTATGATGAGGTAAGGGATTTCTCCGAGGGGTTCGCTTTGGTGAAGGGAGAGGATCAATGGAGTTTTATCAACAATCAGGGCGACATCGTCGCCGAACCGTTTAACATCGTCAAACCGCAGTATGATCAGATAAGGGATTTCTCCGAGGGGCTCGCCTGGGTGAAGAGAGACAGCATAGAAGTGAACGACCAGGACAGCCTCGTTGTCGGTCTATGGGGCGTGATCGACAAGCACGGCCTCGAAGTCGTTGACCCGATGTATCTCTTTGATAGGGTAGCGCCCTTTTTCGAGGGGCTCGCGCAGGTAGAGAGAAACGGCAAAGTCGGCCTGATCAATGCTGCCGGGGAGGTGGTCCTTTCACCGGAGTACGACAGTCTGGCGTACGTCGGAAGTCGCATGTATCTCACCTGGCAAGGCAACCGCAAGGGCTTCGTGGCCTTCGCGGCGAACGGCTCCGACGGGGCGAAGACGGATACCCTCCGTTTCCTACCCTGTGACTATGAGCAGATCGGTTACGGTATCTCCGCTGATTCCGGTTCCAACGATTCCAGTTCCAACTTGCTCCTGGTTAAACAAAAGGGCAAATGGGGCTTCATGCGCTGGGATAAAAACCGCGATAGTTATGACCCCATCGAGGCCCGCTACGACGCCGTGACGCCCTTCCATGACAAGAACGACGAGCGGGTTGCCCGGGTCTACGTGGCCGAGCATAACCTGATGTTTTACATCAACGACCGGGGAGAAATGCTCGTGCCGCCCGAACCGAAGCAGTAATCTCCTGTCTTTTCAAACCCGTGCCCCGGCGCGCTCAATAAAACCCAACTACGATGATTAACTGGGACCACCTTCTTCAAGCCATCCGAGAGGACAAATGCGTTGTCCTCCTGGGGCCGAACATGCTGGAGATCGATGTAGACGGCGAGAGTCGCCCGCTGCATCCGTACCTGATGGAAACGATCCGGCAGGAGCACGAGCGCAACCTGCTGGCCTACTACAAGCACGACGAACTCTTCCTCTTCGGCAAACGCTCGGCCCAGAACGAGAGCTACTTCACGCTCAAAGACCAGTTGAAAAAACATCCCCTCGTGCCGGATCTCTTGCGTAAGCTGGCCTCGATACAACTGCACTTGCTGCTTTCCTTCTCTCCCTACCTCAATCCCAGGCAGACCTTTCCCCGCCTGGAGATCCCCTATCTGTTCAACTATGGGTTCTATCATATGAAGCGCTGCGGGGCGGAGATGGACGCCCCCACCGCCGACCGGCCGCTGCTCTACGACCTCTTCGGCTGCATCGAAGACGAGGAATCGCTGATCCTCACCCACGCTGACCTCTTCGAATACATCAAATCGATCCTCGGGGCTCGCGAGCTTGGCTCCAGTCTCAAGGCTGCGTTGCAACGGGCGCGCTACTTTGTCTTCCTGGGCTTTCAGTTCGAGAAGTGGTACGTGCAACTCTTGCTACGGCTCATCCGGAGCATCAACGACAGCCACGTGGCCTACACCTGGGTGCCGGAGCAGACCGAGGTAGACCAGGCGGTGATGAATGTGCTCGATGGCGAGTTCGACATCCGCATCATCCGCGACCAGGAAGGCGTGCGGGCGTTCATAGACCAACTGCACACGCAATGCGCCGCCGCCGGCCTGCTCCGGCCCGACCCGGCAGCGGGAGCCGGACCCTCCGAGCGGGTCAAGCAAATGGTGGAGCAGGATCGCCTGGAAGATGCGCTGGCCTTCTTGACCGATCACTTCGAAGACATCGGCGAGGACGAATTCCTCGACGAGGCGATCAGTCTCAGTGGCCGGCTCTCGCGCCAGAAGCGTAAGGAGCGGCAGGGTATCGTCACGGAAGAGGAAGCTTCTGCCTCACGCGCCAAGCTACGATTTAATCTACTGAGTCTTAACGAGGAACTGGTATGAGCACAGCTTATCGTTATCCCGGCGCCCAGCCCTTTACCCCGAACGACCGCCGTATCTTCTACGGGCGCGAAGAAGACACCCGCCGCCTGGTCGAAAAGATCAGGCTGGAGCAGATGGTGGTACTCTATGCCAAATCCGGCCTCGGCAAAAGCTCGCTGCTCAATGCCGCTGTGGTCCCCCGGCTGCAAGAATCTCGTGAAGGCGGGCGCGCCGGGGTCTTTGCCGTGCCGCTCCGCTTCGGCAGCTACACCGAGGCCGGCGATGCACACACGCCCCTGCAAAACGTGTTGGAACGCCTCCGCGCCCTGGGCCGGGCCGGCGACTGGACCGGCCGCTTCGGCGAAGCGGTTCCGCTCTGGCAAGCCCTGAAGTCGGTGCAGGGCCTTCACCCCGATCAGCCCCTGCTGCTGATTCTGGATCAGTTCGAAGAGCTCTTCACCTACCCTCCGGCTCAGATTAAGGCCTTTGCCGCCCAACTGGCCCAGGCGCTCTACGAACGGATCCCCAAGCCCGTCCGCGCGGTGCTCGAACGCCAGGCCGTAACCCTCGACGCCGCCGAACAGGAAGCCCTCTTCCAGCCGCTCAACCTCAAAGTGGTCTTCGCCATCCGCTCCGACCGCATGAGCTTCCTCGACGAACTCAAAGACCACCTGCCGGATATCCTCCACAAAACCTATCAACTCAAACCGCTGACCCGTCTTCAAGCCGAAGACGCCATCCTCAACCCGGCCTATCACAACGACTCCGACTTTGCCGTCCAGCGCTTCGACTACACCGATGAGGCGCTCGATTTCATCCTCAATTTTCTCTCCGGCGGCGGCCAGGCTACCATCGAGACCACCCAGCTCCAGATCATCTGCCAGCACGCCGAACACCTGGTTGAGGACGGCGCCGTCAGGCAGCGAAATCAGGCCGGCATCCCCCAGGTTCGCCCCGACGACCTGGGCGACCTCAGCCGGATCTACCGGCGCTACTACGACGCCATGCTGGACGAGATACCCACCGATGAGGAACGCCTCACCGTGCGCAAGCTGATCGAGGAAGACCTGATCTTCGAGCCGGACAAGCGGCGGATCTCGCTCTACGAAGGCATCATCCACGGTAAAGGGATCTCCGATGAGATCCTGAGCTTGCTGGTCAACAAACACCACCTGCTGCGGGCCGAGCCCAACATGAGCGGCGGCTACACCTACGAGTTGAGCCACGATACGCTGGTGGAGCCCATCCTGGAGGCCAAACACGCCCGCCAGGCCGAAGAACGACGCCGCGAACAGGAAGCCCTGCACAGGCAAGCGGAAGCTGAACGCCGCGAAGCTGAGCGACGGGCCGAGGAGGCCCTGGCCAAAGCGAAGGAGGAAGCTGCGCTTCGGGTTAAAGCCGTCCAGGGACGCCGCCTCGCCTATATCTTAGCTGGCATCGCCTTAATCGCGCTGGTGTTCGTCGGCTTCTATTACAATTCTGCCAAACGAGCGACACAAGAAGCTGAGGAGAACTATCAAATGGCTAGAGAGCATTTGCAGGCATCCTTAGGTGCACAGATTGGCGAAATCAAAACAAGTATTGGCGTATTAGTACAAGACACCATCATCTATCGGCAAGCTGAGGAAGGCGGCCTCGTTAAGGATGCAGCAGATAGTATCATGGCCTTAAAGATTGAAGAAAAAAATCTGAAAATTAAAGGATTAGAACAAGATGTTATCATCTATGAGCAAGCCAGGAATGACAGCCTCGTGGAGGTTAAGAAGAAAGAAATCGAACGCTTGCGCTCGATAAAGGATAGCCTCAATTCAGTGCTAAAGGAAGCCTCCGGGCAATCCACCGAGCAGTTAACGGCCAGCCAGTGAATCCCCAATAGAAGAGCCCCTTACCCCAGTCCTCATGAACACCATGATCCGCTACGAAGACTTCTCCATTCAGATGGAGGCCCAGGCCGAAGGGCGCTTCACCGTCCAGGTTATACAGTCTCCCGCCGGCCAAACGTCCACCTCACCGCTCCAGCTTCCCTACGCGCCCGGCGAAGCCGAGGGCGTCCTGGCTGCGCTGGGGCGGTATCGCGGCACGTTTGCGCCGATCTTCACCCAGGATCTCTCGCCGCGCGCGGTAGGCACCCGGCTCTTCGAGGCGCTGTTCACCGGGCCGGTGGGCACGGCGTTCTCCGAGAGCCGAGGCCGGGTCTACGGCAAAGGTGGGCTGCGCATCAAGCTCCACCTCGACCTGAACCAGCCGGACCATGCTCTCCTGGCGAACCTCCCCTGGGAACTCCTCTACGACCCGGAGAAGAACGAATACCTGAACCTCAACAGCCAGACCCCGGTCGTGCGCTACCTCGACGTGATGCGCCCCGAAGATCCGCCGCCGTTCGCGCCGCCACTGCGCATCCTCGTGGTGCTGGCCAACCCGCCCGGCACCGACGCGCTCAACCTGGAGGCAGAGCGACAAAAGATCGAAGCGAGCTGGCAGGATACGCAGCACGTCGCAGTCGAGGTCGTCCAGGGCACCACGTTGCAAGCCTTACGCGCCCGGCTCAAAGCGCAGCCGTTTCACGTCTTGCACTATTCGGGCCACGGCACCTTCGACGCGAACACCGGAGAGGGGGTCTTGTTGATGGAGGATGAGCAGGGTTGTCAGTTGAAGGTGAGCGGGGATCAGCTCCGGGTTGCGCTGCGCGGCACCGGCGTGCGCCTGGTCTTCTTGAATGCGTGTCAGACGGCCCAGAGCACCAAAACCGACCACCTCGACCCGTTCGCGGGGGTGGCCTCGGCGCTGGTGATGGAAGGCATCCCGGCGGTGGTGGCGATGCAGTTTCCCATCACCGACACCGCCGCGATCACGTTTGCCGGAGAGATCTATAGACAACTGGCGCTCGGCGTTTCGGTGGATGAGGCCGTGGCCGAGGGCCGCGTGGCGATCTGCCTGGACGACTCCGTAGAATGGGCCACACCCGTGCTGTTTATGCGCTCGCCCGACGGCACCCTCTTCGCGCCGCAACTGACCCCGTCCCGCGCACCCCAACCCTCCGCACGCCGGCCCTCAAGCACAATGCCCAGCCCTGGAAAGCAGGACGCCGTCGAAGAGATCCGGCAACTCGTCGCCTCGGATAAACTCGAACAGGCGCTCGACTTGCTTGAAACCGGTCTGAAGGATAGAGACGAGGACCTCTATAATGACGTTACCTCGCACCAGGCAACGCTGAAAAGGGTCAAAAAGCAGGTACGGCGCGGCCTGATTTCGAATAACGACGAAAGCCAGGAACGCACACGCGTACGGTTTGCCATTTTGGAAGACTTGCTTCCAGGCGTCGAAGTGTTGTCGTAGGTGCCTTTCTGAACGCAATACGAAGACCTCCATGCAAGTGCCCTCTTTTTTTCGAGGGTATGAAAAATTCCGTGCTGTTTTAGGCATAGATAGGTAAAGCGCGACTGTGACAGGCCGGGCGCGGCTCCAACCTGTGTTCATTGCACAGCCCTTCCTCGACGGGATTTATTCTTTAACCAACCTACAACGAATTATCATGAAACGCCTATACGCTTTCCTCGTCGGCATCAACACCTACCCGGCGCCCGTCTCTACGCTCAACGGTTGCATCTTCGACATCGACAAGGTTGAAAAATTCCTCCGCGGTCAGTTCGGCGAGGGCGAGCTTTTCATCCACCGGCTCGAAAACGAAAATGCCACCTACGCCAACCTCGTCAAAGGCTTCCGCGAGCACCTGTGCCGGGCCGGCGCGGACGACGTGGCCTTCTTTCATTTCAGCGGCCACGGTTCCGAAGAACCCACCGCCGAGGAATTCCTCAAGCTAGAACCCAACGGCAAAGACCAGACGCTGGTTTGCTTCGACAGCCGCCCCGACGGCCTCCACCTGGCCGACAAAGAACTGGCCGCCCTGCTGCACGAGGTGGAGACGCAGTTTCCCGATGGTTCCGAGAAGGCGTCGGGGCCGCACCTGGTCGTCTCGCTGGATTGCTGCCACTCCGGCTCCGGCACCCGCGACCTCGGCGACGATCCGCTGTTCCGGACGCGCAACGTCCCGGCTCGTGGCGGCGACGCGCGGCCCCTGGCTTCGTATCTCGACGGCTACTATGCCCGGCAGGGCGAGGCGCTGCACGTCCCCCTGTCCAAACACGTCCTGTTTTCGGCCTGCGAGAGCGTCCAGAAGGCGGGCGACAAGCCCTTCGGCGGCATCTTCACCAGCAGCCTGATGCGCGCGCTGGGCAGCGCCAACGGCGCCATCAACTACGCCGACCTCTTCGTCCGCACCCGCGCTTCGGCCAAACGGATCGGCAAGAACCAGACGCCGCAGTTCGAGACCATCGGCAGCTTCAACCCCTACACCCGCTTCCTGAGCGGCGAGCCCCTGGGCGACCCGGACACCTACGAGGTCTACCACGACGCGGGCAGCGACGCCTGGTACGTCAAGTGCGGCGCCATCCACGGCCTGCCTACGCAGGCGGAGAAACCCCTCGAAGTCGAAGTCCGGGGGCCGGCACCCGACAAGCAAGTCGTCGCCCAGGCCACCATCACCCGTGTCGGTGCGCAGCGCAGCCCGCTCGCGCTACCGGCGGACGCCGCGTTGGAACCCAAGAAGACCTATCAAGGCGTCCTCCATCATTTACCCGCACCGCCCAAATACGTCTGGATTCACGGCGACGTGGCGGGTGTGGACCTGCTCAAAGAACACTGGGACCGCTCGAAAAACGTCCTCTACGTAGAGACCCGCGACGGCGACGAGCAGCCGGAGGTGGAAGTAGAAGCGCAAGACGGCGCGTTCATCATCCGCGACGTGGAAAGCAGGCGGAAAATCCATCAGGAACACCTCGAAGAGGGGCCTGACCAGGGTGCGTACACGGCCAAATTAGCCCAACTCATCCTCCAAAGCCTGGGCCGCATTGCGCGCTGGGAGCGGACGGTGGCGTTGGAAAACCCTGATTCGCGGATCGAGAATATGTTCGACTTCGACGTGGAGGTTTTCGAGGCAGGTGATAGAGGGCCGGTGTCTCAGGGCACCTTCACCGGGCCGGAGATCAAGCTGTATGCTTCCAAGGAGAACACGTTCTGGAATGCGGACGCGAAGGCCGACTTGATGGGCTTCAAGCCTGTCGTCAAGACCAGCGCCACGCAGGAGCTTTATTTCTATCTACTGCTGCTCAACAACGACTACAGCATCCAGTGCGACGAGGGCGAGATCGTCTTCAGGCCCGGCGAACACGAGGGCCAGGCCATATTCCCGCTGATGAAGGGGATGCCGGATGGCATTATGGGGTGGGGCCTCAACGAAGACGAGCAAGAGGCCACCGTCTATTTCAAGCTGTTCGTCACGACCGAAGAGTTGGACTACATCCAGCTTCTCCAGGACGGCCTGGGCGGGTCGCGGGCGACGTTCGGCGCGTTTGCCCCGCAAAAGGTCTTCGATGCCTGGGCCAGCCGGACGATCCGGGTGACGATGGTCCGGCAGGTCGATGAGGTCCAGGCCGCCAACGAGGTGAGCCTGGCCGGCGGCGCGTTGCGCATCCGGCCGCACGCCGGCGTCCGCGCAAAAGTCAACCTCGGCGCGGCCCAGACCGGCACGCGCAGCACCGACCCGGCCAACCGCTTCGCGCTCTTCGACGACCCGGCCTTCCAGATGATGAACTTCAGCAGCCACCGCGATCTCGGCGCGCAGAACGTGGTGGAACTCAGCAACCTGGAGATCGACGATCCGGCGGCGCTCTTCGACGACCCGCTCGAAATCGTCCTGCCCGGCGCGGACGACAACGACGCGATGCTGCTGCCCATCGCCTTCGACGGGCAAAACTTCGTCGTCATCGGCGATTCCGCGGTCGAAGAGGGTGAAACCGTCGTCCGCATCCGCGCCTTGCCCGACGTCGAGCCGGTACTCACCGACGGCGGGCAGGCCGTCAATCCCTTCGGCGAGGAACCGCAGGACCGGAGCCTGTTCAAGGCGCTCAAGATGGCTTTCTTCAAGGTGGCGCTCAAGCAAGAGACCGACCGCATCAATAAGCTCTGCTGGGCGGACTTCCAGGAAGACGGCAGCGTCGAACGCCGCAGCGAGAGCCTGAACGAAAAGGTCGCCGCCGCCGACACCATCCTGCTGGCGATCCACGGCATCATCGGCGACACCGAATCGATAGCCGCCGGACTGCCCCACGCCCGCGACGCCGAGGGCCGGAGCCTCAAAGACCGTTTCGATCTGATGCTGACCTACGACTACGAAAACCTCAACACTCCCATCGAAGAGACCGCCCAGACGTTGAAGCGCGAGCTGGCCCTGGCCGGGCTCACAGAAGACGACGGCAAGCATCTCACCATCCTGGCTCACTCGATGGGCGGGCTGGTCTCCCGCTGGTTCATCGAGCAGGAGGAGGGCAACAAGGTGGTCGATCACCTGATCCTGGCCGGCACGCCCAACGGCGGCAGCAAGTTCGGCACCATCGAACAATACCGGAAGTTCGTCTCCACGGCGCTCAACCTGTCGATCAACTTTATCACGAAGCAGATCCCCTTTGCCGGCACCGTGCTCAACGTCCTGAAAGGGGCCGAAGAGGTGACCGTCACGCTGGGCCAGATGACCCCCGGCTCTACGTTCTTGAATACCCTCAACAGCAGCGACGACCCCGGCATTCCCTACACGATCCTCGCCGGAGACATCACCGACTACGAGGTGCAAGGCGGCGGGTTTAAGCGGCTGCTGGAAAAGGCCACGGTGGGTGTCGGGGGTATCGTGTACGACGACGAGCCCAACGACATCGCAGTGAGCAGCCGGAGCATCGGGGCTGTGGGCGGCGTCCGGCAGCCGGCCCCGCAGACGCTCGACGTGGTGTGTCATCACCTGAATTACTTCTCTTCGGAGGCCGGCCTCCAAACCCTCGGCGCGCTGCCTGTAACCTGGGCTCCGGCCCTGTCCGCCTGAGCGACGCGCCGGGTGTCAACGCACGCGTTATGACTTCCATCCTTCACACCCAAAAACGAATAGACTCATGGCTGGACCTGATACGGGCCGTCAAGTGCCCCAGGAATTAAGCGATGCCCCGGCGGCACAAGCCGAGGCGCAACCCGCAGATGCCAGGCCCAAAGGCCTGGCCCTCCACATCGGGGTCAACTGGTTGGACCCCGATCACTACAGCGGCTGGGACGGCTACCTGCCCAACTGCCATGCCGATGCCGAAGCGCTCCGCGGGCTTGCCAGCGCACAAGGCTTCCGGTCGAGCGTGCTCTTGTCCGACTTTGCCACGCGTGAGGGCGTGATCCAGGGCATCCGCAGCGCGGCCCGCTCGCTCAAAACAGGCGATTGCTTCTTGCTCACCTACGCCGGCCATGGCGGCACCGTGCCCGACGAAGAGGGCTACGACGACGAGGAGGACGACATCGATGAGACCTGGTGCCTCTACGACGGCCAGATCCTCGACGACGAACTGCACGAGCTATGGGCCGAGTTTGCCGAGGGCGTGCGTGTGCTGGTGCTCTCGGACAGCTGCCACAGCGGCACGATAACCAAAGACCCCGACGCGCCGGAAGGCGAAGTGCCGGCGGGCCGGTTCATGCCCCCCGCCGAAGCGGTGCGGACGTTTACGAACAACTCGCCGTTCTACGTAGCCATCCAGCAAGCCCTGCCGGAGAACCCCTCGTCGTTGCACGCCAGGGTGCGGCTGATATCGGGCTGCCAGGACGACCAGTACTCCATGGAACACCCGAGCATCCCCCATGGCCGGTTTACGGCTACGCTGTTAGAGGTGTGGGGCGAGGGAGCTTTCGAGGGGGACTATGAGGCGTTTTACCAGGAGATCATCGCGAAGATGCCTGAAAAGCAACAGCCCAACCACTACGTGATCGGGCCGGACCATTTAAGCTTCGACGCCGAGAAGCCTTTTACGATCTGATCATGCTGAAGCAAGTCTTTGAGGCAGGCAGGGGGTGTACGTCAACGTGTACGTACGCCCCCTGCTATCTCCTGCGTTTGCTAGCATAGGGGGGCGAAAAATCCTCAAAACGACGCCGAAATGCGACCTGTAGCGTATGCTAGCACGATAGTCACACCAATGGGGTTGAAGGAGTCGCGAGTTCGAATCTCGCCGTCCCGACTTTGAAAAATCGACCTTCCTAATAGAATTCAAGGGAACACATAAACATCCGGTTCCGATGCTCGAAAGCGTGCTCTACTTCTCCGAGGTCTCGCTCTATTCATCCGGATTACGAGGCAGGGCTGCCGGGGTTCTCTTCGAGGTAGCGGTCCAAGTTCCCCTCCTGGTTCCCGTCTGCGGGCAGGGCTGTTAAGTTCTCTTCGGCGTGGTATCTCAAGTTCCCCTCCTGCGAAAGGAGGGGAAACTGGTTGGTGTTGCCGAACGACCATTTTCAGAGCACTTAACAGCCCTGCGGAATACGAAGGGAGGGAACAGCATGCCGGGGGGCGCCGGCTCGGTTGCCGGGCATCGTTCCCCGGCGCGTCTGTTTAAAAAAGCGGGCTCTACGACGGACTGGAGGCGCCGCTCACCGCCGCTGCATCATCTCTGGCACACATCTTGACGACACGACGGTAGCCGGCTTCCTTTCTCCACGAAGTTCGTATCCCCACGTCCTATGTCCGTCTTTTATCTGGCCGAGCATCATACCTTCGCGCTTGAAGATGTGTGGTATCTGTTCCACGTTGAGCACATGGAGGCCTATCGCATCAGTGCGCCGTTGGCGAAGGCTGTTCGGGATCTCGGCGAGCAACCGGTGCTCGATGACCGGCAGGTCGAGCCGGCGTTGTTGGAGGCGCTCGATCAATTGAACCTGAGACTGGACGCACCGCCTGCGCTGCCTCAAGTCAAGCTTGCGAATCCTGAAAAGGCGCCCATCGCCACCATCGCCTTGAACGTGGCGCAGCTTTGCAACCTCGATTGTATTTACTGCTACGGCGTGGGCGGAGAGTACGGCCACAAAGGGTATATGAATGGCGGAACGGCCTATCAAGCGGTTGACTTCCTGATCGATAATGCAGGAGACGCTGAGCAGTTAACGATTTGTTTCTTTGGGGGCGAGCCGCTGCTGAATTTCCCACTGATCAAGGAGGTGGTGGCCTATGCAACCGAAAAAGCCGAAACGAAGGGCAAAAAGATTGCTTTCACCATAACGACCAACGGGACCAGATTTAATGAGGAGACGATTGACTACCTCAACGAACACGACTTCGGCGTCGTCGTCAGCTATGATGGCGATGCCGAGATGCAGAATAAAAACCGGCCCTTCAAAGGAGGTAAAGGGTCCTACGAAGATATCAAGGCCAGGGTAGAACGTTTTCTTGACTCAAGAGACGGACGGGCCAGCGGGCGCGCTACGATCACCGGCTACAATGCCGATTTGGAAAAGGTGCAACGCGCGCTGCTTGAGATCGGCTTCAAAGCGGTTCAGTTGACCACCGTCGCGATGCCTAATCTGGAGGAGGTGCCCGCTGATGAGGCTGTCGCTGCCGGCGTCGTGGAGGAGGACGACCTGTTCCAGGCGCTGCCCGTGCTCACGGATCGCCCCACGTATCATCGGGCGGATGTAGTGATGCTCCAGCAGCCCGACTCGCATCTCAAGCAGGTACATTTGCAGAAAATCTTAAACAGCCTGGAGCAGATAGCCCGGGAGACGATCAACCTGATCAAAACACGCCGCCCCGTCTATTCCTCTCGGTTCAACGACATTTTGAAGCGGCTTTGGACGAAGAATAGAAAGCTGTATTTCTGCGGCGCCGGTCGAAGCTACATGAGCATTTCCAACACCGGCGATGTGTATCCGTGCCACCGCTTTGTGGGGCAGGAAGACATGAAGCTCGGTAACGTCAACGAAGGCTTCGACCTGACCCGGCGTCAACCCTACTTCGAGAACTACGGCCTGTCGCATCCCAAGTGTAGCGCGTGTTGGGCGCGGTATTTCTGCGGCGGCGGCTGCTTTCACATGAGCCTAGAAGAGCACGGATCGATGCACGAGCCGGATGATCGCTGGTGCCAGGAACTCAGGCGCGCGGTGGAACTCGGCATCATGATCGACGACAACCTCAACGACTTCGACCGGCATCACCTCGGTTGGCGAAAGCACCAGTCACTCAAACAAGGAGGTACATCATGAGCAGATACTCAGTCGAACGGCCCGGACAGGATCACCAGGCCGCCATCGAAGCAGTGCTTCATCGGGCGGCGAGCGACCCCGAATTCCGCGCCCTGGCGCTGAAGGATCCGCACGCAGCCATCCGCCAGGAGACGGGCGTGGCCGTGCCCGAGAGCTTCACGATCAGGTTTTTCGACGCGCAGGGGTACGATTATGCGGCGGCGTTGCCGGCTCCGGTCTCGGCAGGGGAGGAGTTGAGCGAGGCAGACCTGGAGCAGGCCGCAGGCGGCTCACCTTGTCCTGCATGCGATGCCTGCGATCTGGGCGATTGGAGCAATTAGCCGCTGTAATCATGAGGGTGCCAGGCTCTCGCGGTTGCTGAGGGCGCATCCAGAAATAACCTCTCCATCACGCAAACGAAGAGGTACATCATGAGCAGATACTCAGTCGAACGGCCCGGACAGGATCACCAGTTGGATATGCCGGATGAGGGGGCGGGATGAGAGGCAGCGGCCCGGCAGCGCCGGCACAGTCAGGCGTGGTCGCGTCCGAGCAGCTTCTTGCGCCGGGCCCAGGCAATGGCCTCGTGCCGTTTGTTGACGCCGATCTTGAAAAAGATATTAGACAGATGCGTCTTGCGGAGCGTCGTCTCCTTCATGCCGAGTTGCTGCGAAATGCCCGCATTCGGGCGGTCGATGAGGGCAAGAATGCGCCGCTCGGTAGGGGTCAGCCCCAGATAGTCTAGCTCGCGGACGCGGTCTATTTCTTCGCGTAGCTCTTCCGGGTCGATCCAGCATTTACCGCGAGCGGCCCAGCGGATAGCCAGGACAAACATCTCGCGCTCTGCCTCCTTGCTCAAATAGCCGACGCCGCCGACGTCCATAATCTCGCGGACGTACCACCCTTTATAGGCCGTCATCAAGACGACACTGATATCGGGATGCTTTTCTCGAATCATCCCCACCAGTTCTAACCCCAGCAGATCCGGCATCTCAATGTCCGTCAGGAGTACGTCCGGGCGGTGCTGCTGAATCAGACGGAGGGCTTCGCGTCCGTTTTCAGCCTGGGCAATCACGGCAAGGTCCGGCTCTTGATCGAGCCAGCGGCAGATGCCGGCCCGGATTACAGCGTGGTCATCGGCCACGATAATGCGTATCTGTGCCTGAGACAGTACCATAACAATTCGACCTTCAAGGGAAACAATGGCAGGGGGCATGCTGCCATTCTACGGATACCAGGGAGAGCTATCAATCAGGGCATCAAGTTGGTGGGAGATACGGGACTTCCTGATTGACATCGGGTAACTATTTAGGCCAGCAAAACGTCGGTTCTGGTTCAAATTGGACGATTTACAGAACCTGGGACTACGAGAAGAGTCGTTTTCAGCCTAAAGGCGGGCTCGCCGCGACACAGAATAAGCGATTGAGGCAAAAAACGCTATCCGGGTATCTAAATAGTTACGACGCGCTAAAAATACTACCGGCAAAGGAAAGCGTTCAAGGGTTTTTTTCATGACCATGCCGAAGCCCCTGGTCATCTGTGTGTTATACCAAAACAAATAGGATTAATCCCACCGAACCGGCAGGCTGCTTATAACACGTACGACCGGGAGGATGGCCCATTCAAGGGATGCGACCGGTACGGCAAGGCGTAGTCTGGGGAACCGGCGCAATAAGGTTTCGATGGCGATTTTGATCTCGAGGCGTGCCAGCGAGGCTCCCACGCAGAAGTGGGGTCCATAGCCGAAGCTTAGATGATGAGAACGGGCCTGCCGGTCAACATCGAGGACGTCCGGGTTTTCAAATACGTGCTCATCGCGATTGGCGCTGGTCAGGATGACAATCACGGTATCGCCCCGGCTTATCTGTTGGCCTCCGAGTTCCAGATCCTCGGTGGCGAAGCGGGGGGTGGCTCTTTCCACGGAACCATCATAGCGTAACAGTTCCTCTATGGTTCGATCAAGCATCGTAGGGTGGGCCTTGAGCATGCCAAGTTGCTCGGGATGTTGAAGCAAGGCCAACATGCTGTTGCCGATCATTCTGACGGAGGGTTCATGCCCGGCCATGAGCAAGATGGTGACCATACTGAAAAATTCTTCCTTGCGAAGCTGTCCTTCTTGCACCGCCCTGACAAGGTGCGTCATCAAGTCGTTTTGTGGGTTGGCCTTGCGCTCGTCGAAGCAGGCGCGCAGATAGGTGATGAAGCCCGCCTGGGTCTCAAGGCGTTCTTGCGGTGTTATCACGGCCTGCGGATGAATGGTAATGGCTTCTGTCCACGAACGGAGGCGAGCTACATGATCATGATCGGTAGGAAAGCCTAAGATTTCGAGGATAACCTGGCTGGGAAGGGGCAAGGCAAAGTCCTCAATGAGGTCCATCTCGTGCTGATCCTCTACGGCATCGAGCAAGGCCTCGGCAAGGTGCTGAATACGGGGTCGCATTTGTTCGACGGCCCGTTTGTGGAAGGCCGCTTGCAACAGGTTGCGCAGCCGCGTGTGGTCCTCCCAGTCGCGCCTGAGCAAGTGCCCCCGCAGATACCGCTCCAGCCTGGGCACGGGCCGTTGGGCCGCTTTTTCTTCGGGTGTATAGGTATTGCGGATGTCCGTCACGAAGCGTTTGTGATCGCGCAACACCTGTCGGGCTTCTTTATAATGCGAGACGAACCATACTTTTTTTTTTCCGGTAATACCCATCAGCGGGCAAACAGGCCCCTCGCTCCGCAAGGCCCTAAGGGTAGTGTATGGATCGGTTTTGTAAGCGGGTCCATAGAGCGTGTACTTGTGCAGAGCCGCTTCGTTTAAATCCGACATGGCTGGCAGCCCAAGATTAATTACACGACAACGTCCTGATACATCCTGACCGCGTCCGCCACTGTTTGCTCGATGGCGGTAGCGCCGTTCTCTGCCGCCAACTGTTCCAGGGTTAGTTGCGAGATGGCCCACAGAAGCCAGGCTTTTTGCTGGGTCATACTCAAATCCAGGGTTCGGCGCGCGTCGAAGCGTTCGAGGTTTTCGGCAGCGTGGTATACGAGGGTTTGCAAAAGCTCAAAGGCGCGATCCGAAAGAGGCGGTTTGCCCCGATAGTTCTGCAGGCGTCCGCCTTCTCGGTAGTGCGGAAACCGTTCCAGGCCCATGAAGCGCAAGAACCAATCGGCACGGAAACGTCCGACGGCAACGACCAGCCCCATATAATCGGCCAACACCTCGTCGAACAAGGCATTGCGCATCGATCCCAACACCCGCCGGGTGAAGTAATGGGCACACTCGTGTTCGAGCCGAATCGCCAGCGAGCAGGAGCGCCACTGGGCGTCGGTCAGCCCCAGAGACGCAGCGGGTACGGCGCTGTAGGGGCCGTCGCTCAGGAGGATGAAGCGATCCTGGTACAGGGCTTTTTGGGGGATGATACGCCGGAAAGCCTGCTTCCAGGCCGCCTCGGTTGCTCCGGGATGTTTGGCAGTCCATGCCAGGCGGAGCGCGCGGATACGCCCCCAGTTGTTATACCCGGCCACCATGCACGCCCCCATCGAAGGCGGAACGACCTGGGGTTCGTTGCGCCGCGTGAGGGCCTGCACGAGGCGCACAAAATCGGACCGTTCGGTGGTGATCAAAACAGGAATGCGCCCGGCTGGTGTCGGATAGAGCATCAGGCGGAGGGCGTCGGGGGCGACCAGTTCCAGCTCCGGATGCTGCCCGGCGTGCCCATTAAGCTGCCCCCGGCGAATGGCGGTCTGATAGGCATCGCTCTGGCTGATCCCTTCCTGAATGGGAAACTGAAGTTGGATGAGTTGCTCTTTGAGCGTGGAGAAGACGCCGTCGTGCTCGGAGGCTTCGGCATACTGCGCCCAGGTTTCAACAAACGGTTCGTCCTCCAGGGGGAACCCGGGACAGGCCTGGCTATGGTCGAACACGTTCTGGTTATACCGAAGCAATTCTTCGATTTCGGCTTCGGTCGCCCCGCATCGGCGCAACACGTCCGCTCTGAAGGCCTGATGGTTGTTCATGAGGCAGGTTCGATTTTTTTATTTGAGAGACTCAGGAGATACACACTGGACAGTCATAGGTCATGAGTCATGGCTCATTGGTTTCTCACTCATGACCCATGACTCATGACACTCCTATTCAGGGCGTGATGGCTGCCAGGTCTTCCTTTGTTTGGGGCGTCTCCAGTCTGCCGGCCAGGGCTTCGAGGTACTCGAATTTTCCATTTCGAACCACCTTGGCGATGAGAACATCGTCGGCGAGGTCTCCTTTTTCGTCGAAAGCCATGATACCTGTGACCCCCTCCCAGGGCCCCATCGCGCGCAACGCCTGGGTGACCTCTTCCGGCACGGTCGAGCCGGCCTGTTCCATGGCGTGCGCCAACACCCGCACGGCATCGTAGCTGACGGCGGCTCCGCGGTTGGGCATCTGCCCTGTTTTTTCGTTGAAGACCTGCACAAATTGCTGCACCACCGGACGGGGATCATCGACGTGAAAGTTGGACGCAATGATGGTCCCTTCCGCCGCCTCTCCACCCACTTCCATCAGGCTTGCGTCGTCCATGGCGTCGCCGCCGATAATGGGCACGTCGATGCCGGCGGCCCGTGCTTGCACGATAAAGGTTCCAGCCTCGGGCACGGCACCAGCCAGAAAGATGGCGTCGAGTTCCACGTCTCTCCAGCTTCGGAGCACCGTGCCAAAGCTGGTCTTAATGCGCTCGGCAGCGGCTGTGTAGGATTGCCGTTCTACGACGTTAAGCCCAAGCTCGTGGGCGCGCTCTTCGAAGGCATTGGCCAGATCTCGCCCATAGGTATTGCGCATGTAGAGGATCGCCACACGCTCGTAGCCGCGCCGGTGTGCAAACACCGCCATTTGCCGCCCCACCTGTTTGTCGTTGAACGTGGTGCGAAAGACCCGTTTGAACCCTTGCAGGGTCAGCTTGGGGCTCGACGAAAGCGGGGCAATCATCACCAGACCCCCTTGATCGTAGATCGAGGCGGCGGGGATGGTTACGTAGGACTGCAAGTGCCCGATCACGGCAACCACCTCGGGGTCGTTGGCCAGGATTTGCGCCACAAGACGGCCTTCGTTAACCGATTCTTTGTCGTCGATCCGCGCGATGCGCAGTTTGCGTCCGAGCACTCCTCCGTCGGCGTTGATCATTTCGACGGCCAGGTCCATGCCATCGCCATAGAGGCTGGAGCTGCCCCGCGCCTCCCACGGCCAGGGTGCGCCAATGACGATCTCGCCCGTGCCGGCTTCGGCCCGCTCGATACGCGCCTGGGCGGGATCATGCGATGCTTCGCAGGCAGCCAATGCAAACAGCATCAGCCCTGCTATAGCGTACGTGGTTTTCGAGAACACAGGGCGCATAGCATCCACCTTTTATGGCTTGTTAGGCAATCTGTCGTTTGGCGAGTTCGGCAAAGATCCCGTCGAGCGCCATCAACTCGTCGTAAGACCCCTGCTCAACGACGTATCCGGCATCCATCACGAAGATGTGATCGGCGTTTATGATGGTGCTGAGGCGGTGGGCAATGACGATGCGGGTGGCTTGCAAGCGTTCCAGGCTTTCGCTGACGATGGCCTGGGTCCGGTTGTCGAGCGCGCTGGTGGCCTCGTCGAAGAAGAGGATACGGGGTTTGTTGACCAGGGCGCGCGCAATCATCAAGCGCTGGCGCTGCCCGCCCGAAAGGGTGCTGCCACCGGCGCTGATGACGGTGTGCATCCCCATGGGCATTTGCTTGATGTCCTCGTCGAAGCCGGCCATGCGGGCTGCCGCCCAGGCATCGTCTATCGTAGCCAGCGACGAGCCGATGATGTTGGTGAAGATGTCGCCCGGCAGGAGTTTGCCGTCTTGCAGCACAACCCCGATTTGCCGGCGCACCTCCTGGATGTCGAGCCCGGCCAGATCCTGCCCGTCATAGAAGATGGAGCCGGATTCCGGGGTCTCAAAGCCCAGGAGCAAGCGGAGCGTCGTGGATTTGCCCGAGCCGGAGGTGCCCACGAAGGCCACAAACGCCCCCGGCTCGATATGCATCGATACCTCTTTGAGGATCAGCGGGCCGTCCGGGGTATACCGGAAGGCCACGTGTTGCATTTCTATCTCGCCGCGCAACACGCCGGGGTTGGCCTTGGAGAGGTTTACTTCGGGCAGCGTCTCCAGGATGGGCCGGGCGTTTTCGTAAACGGGGATGCTCACCAGGATGGCCTGCAAGGCCCCGTTGGTAGCCACCATGGCAAAGAGAAACTTCGTAAAGGCGGCATTGAAGGCCAGGAAGTCGCCGGTGAGCAAAGAGCCGCCCTCGGTCACTTGCATAAGCGCCTGATAATAGATGAGCATCGACGCGGCGACGGGAAATACATTATTGAAGATGATCGTCCAGTTGCCGGTCACATGGGCTTTATACTGCAAGCTGCGCTGTTTGCTGAAGTGTTCAGCCCATTGCTTGAAGGCCTTGGCTTCAGCCCCGGCTACGCGCAGCTTCGAGATGCCCGTCAGAAACTGGAGCACCAGACCCGACAGCCTCGTCCGTAACGCCGAAATGGCGCGTTGAAAACGGAGTTGGGAATACGTCAGCCCGAAGGTAATCGCCACGGCGATACCCACCAGCAGGATGGCCCACAGCGCCAGCGGCGGGCTGTAGACAAAGAGCAGGGTGATGTCGAACACGGAAAAGAGGGCCGCCAGGATCGTGGTGATCACCACGCCGGACATCAAGCGCTGGATCTGGCTTATGCCCATGGCCCGCATAGCGAGGTCGCCCGCTGTGTAATCCTTGAAAAAGGACACGGGCAGGCGCAGCAGCCGATCCCACAACGCCGTTTGCACGTTGGTGCCCAACTTCCCGTTAATGCGCAAGATGGCCAGGCTGCGCGCCAGTCCAAAAAAACCGATGGCCAACGCACTGACGATGAGAATGGCCGTGAGCTGGAGCAACTGGCTGCGTTGGGCTCCGGGAATGAAGGTATTGAAAATCATCCCCGTGGCGATGGGGCTGAGCAAGCCCAACAACGCGATCAAGACCCCCATCACCAGCATGGTCACGAGGTCTTTCTTGCAATCCTGAAGGCCGAAGGCGAGCAGGCGACGGAGCGTAATCTTATCCTCGGGAAAGGGGCGGAAGAAGGTGAAGGCAAAAGGCGATAACCCCTCGTTGATTTCTTCATCGACCGGCTGAACCGTGCCGGTGGCCGGGTCGTAGAGTTCGTAGTATCCGGGTTTGGGCGGCAACAACGCCACAGGGCGGCGCCCTTCTTCGATCAGCCCCAACATCGGTCCGTTATCGTGCCGCCACCAGTCATCGGCCAGCACGACCCGCCGCGTCCGGATTCGTGAAGCCCGCGCGATGTCGCCGAGTCGATCTTGCCGGCTTTCCTGGTCGTCTCGTTTGGGCGGCTCGGTAATGGTGATGCCTTGCCGCTCGCCCACGAGGCGGCACGCGGTAAGCAGGAGGTTGTCGTGATCATGCTCCACTGCAACCGGCGGCGCTTCCGGCATCAGCACGCCGGTCAGGTTGGAGACGGCCTGGGCCAGCGCCTGCCGGTCAGCCTCGGCCTTGCGTTGTAACCGGGCCCGGTTTTCGGCCTCGGCCTGGTCTTCGATGAGCCGAACGCACTCGAAGACGACGGCGTGGATCTGGTCCAACCCTTCCCACAAGGCATCGGCTTGCATCACGCCGTGTGTGGTGTGACCCAGCAAGGTGCAGGGTTCCTCGGTCTCAAGCCACGTCTCGTGAGCGAGCGGGAAAAAGCCCGTCCCGTTGATTTGCGGTAAGGCCTCGTTCCCCATCAAGCGGGATTGCCCCTCCACGTGGCTCACCCAGGAAACGCCTCGCTGGGCGATGACATTGGTGCCCGGCGGCACCTCCATTTCGGTGCCCGGTGCCAGTTCGGTGTTTTCCTTGGGCGTTACGCCGATGGAAATCCCCGAAGAGAGGTGTTCGATCCAGGTCTCGACCAGCGTGCCAACGGTCTCGGTGTGTTCGGGGGCGTGCCCCAGGGCGTAGAGCTCCTCCAGATTCACCTCGACGATCTCCGTATCGAACGACCCGACGGCGTAGAGCGCTACGTCGGTATCGGGCGGTTGTGCGATGCCGAAGAGGAGTTGCCCGGCGGCAACCCGGAAGAGGTGCTTGCGGTTGCCCACCGGCACACCGTCTTCCACCCGAACCGAAAAGACATCGGCGCGTCCTGCCTGAACCAGCCAGGCCTGTGTCGGATCGTTCAACAAGCAGGTTCTGCACGGCAACACATCGCGTGTGAGCACCTGCGTGACCGGGTGGATAGTATGTTGGTTGGCCGTCGGCATCACAAGGGGAGGTCTTTATTCCGACTCGATCAGGTGCTTGTAGGGGCCGTCCACGACGCGCATTTCATCATGGGTGCCGCGCTGAACCACTTTACCGCGATCGAGCACGATGATCTCGTCGCAGTCGCGGATGGTGCTCAGGCGGTGGGCAATGATCAGGCAGGTGCAGCCCCGCCGGCGGATGTTGTCGTCGATGAGCTTTTCCGTGGTGGGGTCGAGGGCGCTAGTGGCCTCGTCGAGCACCATGATCGTAGGGTTGCCGGAGAGCGCGCGGGCAATCTCCAGGCGTTGGGTCTGGCCGCCGCTGAAGTTGCGCCCGCCTTCTTCGACCTGGCTGGCGTAGGCCATCTGTCGCTCGGCGATGGCGTCGTGGATAGCGGCATCGCGGGCGGCCTGAATCATATCGGCTTCGGGAATCGTCTCGTCCCAGAGCGTGAGGTTGTCTCGCACGCTGCCTTCGAAGAGAAAGATGTCCTGGTCTACGAAGGAGAAGGAGTTGTTTAGCAGGCGGCGCGAGATGTCTTCGCGGCGTTGGTCGCCGAAGCGGATCTCACCGCTCCAGGGCTTGTAGAGGCCGCATACCAGCTTGGCGACGGTCGATTTGCCACTGCCGGAGCCGCCGACCAGGGCCACGCGCTCGCCGGGCCGCAGCGTCAGATTCAGCTTGTTAATCAAGGGCGGCTCCAGGGGGCTGTAGCCGAACGAGATGTCGCGCAATTCGAGTTGGCCGACGAGCTTGGGCAGGGCCGGCTGCTGCTCCGCCGAATCACTGACGATGTCTTCGGAGCCGTCGAACTGCGAATCTTGCTCGTAGCGCAACACGTCGTCGAGCCGGTTCATGTCGCCTTCGGCCTCCTGGAGCGTGCTGCCAAGATTGACCATGCGGTTGACCGGCGTGATGAAGCTGGCCATCAGAAACTGAAACGCGATGAGCATACCCATACTCATCTGGCCGTCCATGATGCGGAGCCCCCCAAGCCCTAAAATCAGCGCCACGTTAATGGCCGTCAGCATGGGCGGCACGGCGTTCAACACCTGGGTGTAGAGCCCCAGGCGCTGCTCGGCGTTATTGACCTTGGCGAAGTAGCCGGACCAGCGTGTGAAGAAATCGGACTCGGAGCCGGTAGCCTTCAGCGTTTCGATGGTTTGCAGCCCGCCCATGGCCGTGCCCATCATCTTGCCCCGGTCCTGCAAGAGGCTCTGGTTGAGGTCTACGCGCTTGCGCGAGACCAGCTTGAGCGCCACAATGTTGAGCAAAGCGATGCCGATGCCGACAAACGTCAGCGTGACATCGTACTGGATCATCAACAGCCCGTAGAAGACGATCAGGACGACGTTGAGCACGGTGGTGGCCAGTTCGCCGGAGAGCAACCGCGCCACGCGGTCGTTGATGCCGACGCGGTTGCCTACCTCGCCCGCATAGCGCTGGGTGAAGAAGGCCATCGGCAACTTGAAGACGTGCAGTAAAAACTTGCTGGAGGTGCTCAAGGCCAGGCGGGTTTCCAGGCGCAGCAGGTACGCCTGGCGCAGCCACGTCAACAGGCCGAAGACGAGCGCCGTAGCGCCCATCGCAATCAGCAACGGCTGGATCCAGTCTACGAGCCCCTTGACCAGGATGTCATCGACAAAGATCTTGTAGAACGTGGGAATGATCAGCCCCGGAATAACCATCGCCAGGCCGGCCAGGACGATGAAGACAACCGGCAAGTAGGCATTGATAAGCCGCGTCTTGAGCGCGCCGATCAGGCTCCGGCGGGTGCCTCCCTTTGTGAAATCCGGCCCCGGCTCAAAGGAGAGCACGACCCCTGTGAACGCCTGATCGAATTCCTCTTCGGTGACGATGCGCGGCCCGCTACCGGGATCGTTGAGGTACACACGGTCTCGCTTGAAGCCCTCCAGCACCACGAAGTGGTTGAAGTTCCAGTGGACGATCATCGGACCCTGCATCGTCTTCACCTTCTCAGGCTCCCGCTTGAAGCCTTTGGCGACGAGCCCGTACGACCGCGCCGCCTTGATGATGTTACTGGCCTTGCTGCCGTCGCGAGAGACGCCGCAGGCCGTCCGCAATGTTTCCAGCGGTTCTATCCGCCCGAAGTATTCGAGCACCATCGTCAGGCAGGCCGCCCCACATTCGACGGCTTCCATCTGCAAGACCGTCGGCACTTTGACGCGCCGGGGCAGCTTATCGCTCGCCTCACCGCCCCTCACGCGGGTCCATACGCGCGCCAGGCCTTGCCGTACTTTTTCAAAACCGAAGCGTTGCGCCAGGGGAGCCATGGTCAGACACCGGCAAAATTGCGAAGGATCGGAAGGACCAGTTCAATCGGACGCCGCACTTCAACCGTGATCAACGCTTGACACATGGTGCCTGTCTGGATGTCCAGGGGCGGTCCATCGGAGGACGACCACACGTAGCCGCTGATCGTGCTCGGATCCAGCCGTAAATCGGCATAGATCTCGAAAGGCGCGCTGCCCATCGAAAGTGACTGCACGAGCTGCTGGTTCTTGAGCACCCGCATCATCCCCTGCGTGGTGGCCGGAAAGTCCGAGACGTACGTCACGTCCCCCTGCATGAAGCCATACTCTTCCTGCTTGACCGTCGACGGCGCAATCTGGATCTCCATGCCCGGCTTGATGCGTTTGCCGTCGATCGACGAGATGTAGACGACGGCCTCCAGGTCTTTGATAGCCCGCCCGACCAGATCCAGGCGCACCACGGGCACGCCCGCTTGAATCAGGTTGCCCGGCTCGGCCATGATCTCTAAGACCTGCCCCGTGTACGGGCTGATGACCTTAGACATCAAGTCGTACTCTTCTTCGAGTTGCTCGATGTTGCGCTCGGTCTCGTTAATCTGGAACTGCCACGTGAGCAGATCCTGCTCGGCATCGTTGGTCTGCGTCAGGGTGCGCGATTCGAGTTGCGTGAGCTGATTGCGGTTGTCCTCGACCTCTTCCTTGGTGCGATGATAGGTCTGCTGCGTGGTGATCAGGGTTTGCCGGGTAATGAGCCCTTCTTCGAGCAATTGCTCCTGGCTGTTGATCTTGTCCTCCAGCCAGCCGAGCCGCTCCTCGCCGATTCGGATGCTCTGCTCGAGGTTGGCGCGTTGCTGCTCCACGTAGGTCGTTTGCAGTTGGAGGTCCTGTTGGCTGAAGCGTTGCACGCGCGCATACTGTGCTTTTAGCTCGCGCAGGTTGGCCCGGGCCTGTTGCAACTCTTCGCGGAGCTGCGGCTGCGCAATGCGCGCGATGGCCTGCCCTTCAGAGACTCTGTCGCCCACCTCCACGGCGATGTCCGTCACCTGGCCGCTTCCTACGCTGACGACCTCGAAGACGCCGCCACTTTTGATAAGGATGCCCTGGCCCTGTACCTTGGTGGGAATGCTTCCGAAAAAGCTCCAGAGGATCGCTGTAAGCAGCAACCCGCCCAGCGCAGTCAGGGCAATCCATCCCCTCGGATTGGTGACCTGGATCATCTGATCCAACTGTTCCGGCGAGGAGAGCCGCTCCAACGAAGCTTTGCGAAAAATCTTGCTTGACATCGCGATAGGCCGTCTGTTGAGGGTGATTTAAGGGTCGTCCCGGTCTGGCACCGTCGTCAGGCGTTGCAGGCTGACCCCCTCTTCGTTGGGATAGATCAGCGTGCCGGTCTCGTAGCGAATCTGGACGAGGGCGTTGGCATAGCGCTGCTGGCCGGCGATATGATTCAGGATCACATCGGTAAGCCGATCTTCGACGTTAATCACGTCGATCAGCGTAGCCAGACCCATCTGAAACTTCTTCTTTTCGTTCGCCACGGCGGTCCGATACAAGGCCACCGCAGCATCAGCCGACTTGAGTTCGTAGACGCTGCGCTCCAACGCTTTGAGGGCCACTAAGACGCTGGAATGGATGACGCGGTCGAGATCCTGGATCAGGGTGGTCTGTTGCCGGTAGAGCGATGCCTGTTGCGCCACCCTGCCATGCGCCGTTCGGTTGCCCACAGGCAGGCTGTAGCTCAGCGTAGCGCCGACGTTGACCCCGCCGACGTGGCTGCCAAAGGGCGTCAGGTATTGCTCGAAGGCGGTCCCGGTGTCGAGCCCGGCATAGCCGACGTCGAGCGTCAGGTCGAGGCGAGGTTTAAGATCGTTGCGGGCCGCCCGGAGCAACACCTCTGTAGCCTCTTCACGCCGCTGGGCGGCAGCCAGATCGGGGCGGCGGCGACGGGCCAGGTCGATATACCCCTCAGCCTGGACGATCTCATCGAGCAGGTGCTCGTCGACCTCAGGGAAGACATCAGTGGGCTGGCCCAGCGTTCGCATTCGCTCGAAGGGCATACCCATGATCAGCCCCAACTGCTGCCCGGTCTCGAACAGGCGCTGTTCTGCTGCGATGCGTTGGGCTGTCTTGGCGGCCAGGTTGGCCTCCAACTGTTTCAGGTCGGCAGCGGGCTGTTCTTCGGCCTCAATCAACACCTGCGTTTCGTCGAGGAGGGTTTGCGCGCGCGCCTCCGACTCGCGATAGGCGGCCAGCGTGCGCCAGGCAGCGAGGTAGCCCCAGTAGGCCAGGGCCGCTTGTAGCACCACGCCGGCCCGGGTTTCGTTGAAGTCCAGCCGGCTGGCTTCGTAGGTGTGATAGGCCGCGCGTTCGCCCGCTGCATTGGCCTGTACGCCCCGGTCGCGCATCAGCGGCATCCGAAGCTGCATCCCTACTTCGGCGTTGTTGAGCGTGCTGCCGGTGGCTCCGTTGCGGCGCACCATCTCAAGGCTGGGCGTGATGGTCAGCCCCGAGCGAAACTGCTTTTGCATACCCAGGCTGTAGGTGCTGGCATCCGTCCTGATGTTGGTGAACTCGCCCGTGGTGAGCAGCGGCGTGTGATCCCGGTTGCCCGCCAGCGCGACGGTCACCGCCGGGTCGTACTGGCCCAGGAGCGCCAGCCACGCTCCTTCATAGACGCGCACCCCGTCTTGCTGGATATGCAACGACGGGTTATCGGAAAGCGCGGCGCGAATGACTTCCTGTAGATGGACTTGCTGGGCCTGCGCTCGGCTTGCTCCCCCCAGACACCCAACAACCAGCAAGCTGCACACCAGATATTGCTTCCAGGCAAGCTGACTCCTTAAACGGTGCATCGGCAACGGGGGCCTTGGTTAAAAGACGGTACCATTCCACGTGTCTGATGTTGTTGGCAAGACGCATACCAACGCTGCGCCGCGCCCGAATCGGTTTTTATAGTGCACTTTCGACCGCATTGCCGCCTGCCCGTCCGCTCCAGCGCAGAGATTGTAGAAGCAGCATTCGATCTTTATAGAGGTGACGTTCTATTCAATCCCGCGTATTTTTCGAAGCCCTCCGGGTCCCGCTGTTGTTATTGTCTACGTGTGATCTCAACCACGTTGTCAACTTGAGCATGCCGGCATCCGAGGTGACATAGAAGGTACCGCCCAGCACGGCCTCCAGTTCTTCATCCGAAAACTCATCGCCTTCATAACTGGGCAACACAATCGTCGCGTCGGCTTCGTTCTCTACAAATCGAATATTCAGGGGGGTGGGGAGCGGGTAGCCAAGATGTTCCTCCAGGGCCGCCCGGGGATCGGTCAGAAGTTTCTGCCGAAACTCCCAATCTTTTGTAGATCGGGCCAGCAGTTGCTGTAAGCCGTCCTGCGTCTCCCGGAAAGGCCCGTCGTCAAACTGAAGATGCTCCCTGTCAGTCATAGATCCACCCGGCCTGATTTAAACGACATCGATATCGCTTTTACATGAACAAACAGGATGCCAGAAAAAATCGCTCGTCGGCGCTCGCTGCGCTTCCGCCGTGGCTGCCCTCGATTGCCTGGAATTCAAAAGCCGGGCATGCGATATTATAGAAAGCTCATCAGCAACCAACGCCTTCGTGCGCATGATATCGAAACGGGTTGGCGTGCCGCTTTCAGTAACCGTTTGGGCGATGGCTGTGCTCATGCTCGGCCTGCCTGACAGATCGGCCCTGGCTCAGGGGCTCGATCCCCAAAAAGCCCTCACGCAGTACGTCCACGACGTGTGGCGCAAGAAAGAAGGCCTGCCCCACAGCGCGGTCTATGCCATCTTGCAAACACGCGACGGCTACCTGTGGCTCGGCACCGGCGGCGGGCTCGTTCGCTTCGACGGCGTGCATTTCGACGTCTTCGATAAGCGCACCGAGGAGGCCTTCACGCGCAACCGGATCACGGCACTCGCGGAGGCGGACGACGGTACGCTCTGGATTGGCAGCGAGGGCGGGCTTCTGTGTTACCGGGACGGCACCTTCACCCGGTATGCGGGCGAGGCCGGGCTGACGAGCGAGAACATCTCGGACATCGTCATCGACGGCGCAGGGGACGTGTGGGTGGCAACCTTCGGCAACGGCGTGGGCCGCTTTGACGGCGAGCAATTCTCGATGTACACCGAAGCCGACGGCCTTCCTCATAATACCGTCTGGGCAACGCTGAGGGATGCTCAGGGCCGCATCTGGGTGGGCACCAACAACGGTGCGGCCCACATCGACGGAGACGTGGTGACGGTGGTGCAACCGCCGAAGGAACTGACAAACCGGTTCGTAGAAGCCCTCGCGCTGCGTGCAGACGGGACGGTGTGGATCGGCAGTCGAGGCGGAGTCGGCTACTACCGAGACGGTGCCTGGCAGAGGGTTCGCCTTTCGGACGGCCAGCGCACGCCAGGCGGTCTTCGGGCTCTCTACGAAGATCGCCACGGCACGCTCTGGGGCGGTGGACGCGGCGGGCTCGCTCGGCTCGTAGGAGGTCGCATCGAGCAGATAACCGCCGAAGATGATCTCTCGGACAACAACGTACACGCGATCTACCAGGACCGCGAGGGCAACCTCTGGGTAGGCACGGTTAATGGGCTCAACCGATTTCGGGATGGCTGGTTTACAAACTACGGCGAGAAGGGGGGGCTGCCGGCCCCCTGGGCGCTGGCGGTTCGGGAACTGCGCGACGGCCGCCTGGTCGTCAGTTCAGGCCGCATGCTGATGCAGTACCGGGACGGTCGCTTCGAGCCCTGGGAGGCGGCGAGTTATAAGAGCGTCGTTCACGCCATCGCCGAAGATCAGGAGGGCGGGCTGTGGCTCGGCGGGCGCTGCTCCGGTGCCTGGCGGCTGCACGAAGGCACCGTCGCGGCCTACGGCGTCCAACAAAGGAGCATTCCCCTCTGCGTGACCGCCATCGCACCGAGCCGAGACGGCGGTGTTTGGGTTGGCATCGACGGTCGAAACACGGGGCTATACCGTATTCAGCGGGGGCAGGCGGCGCCAGAGACCCTGCCAAGAGAAGCACACGTCGTCAACGACCTGATCGAAACGGCAACAGGAACGCTCTGGCTTGCCATGTGGCGCGGGCTGGGGCGACGTGACCCCGGCGGAAGCTTTACGTTCTTTACCCCCGACGACGGCCTGGCCGACGATGTGGTGATGACGCTCTACCTGGAAGAGGACGGCACGCTCTGGGCCGGCACGGATGGGGGAGGCGTCAACCGCATTCGAGACGGCGAGATCACGACGGTTTCCTCTCGCCACGGCCTCTGCGACGACGCCCTCAACGCCCTCGTAGACGACGGAGCCGGCAACCTCTGGATGAGCGGCAGCCGGGGCATCTCGCGCGTCTCGCTCGCGGCCTTGCATGCCGTTGCCGACGGGCGGGCCGCGCACCTGGATTGCACCCTCTTCGACGAGAGTGACGGGCTGCTACGGGCTCAGGGCTTGACCGGTCGCCCGGCGGCATGGCGCGCGAGCGATGGCCGCCTCTGGTTCGCTACGCCCGGCGGGGTGGCAGTGGTCGATCCCCAGAACGAATACCGCAATCCGTTGCCGCCGCCGGTGGCTATCAAGCAAATGGTCGTAGACGGCCTTCCTGTTGATACCACCCGGCAGATGGTGCTTCCACCGGGCAGCCAGGACTTCGAGTTCCACTATGCGGGCCTGAGCTTCGTAGCCTCGGAGAAGGTGGCTTTCCGCTACCGGCTCGAAGGCCGGGACGACGACTGGGTGGAGGCCGGCAGCCGCCGCACAGCCTTCTTTACCGACCTGGATCCCGGCGCGTACGTCTTCCGCGTGATCGCCGCCAACAACGACGGCCTGTGGAACGAGCAGGGGGCCGCGCAGGTGTTCGTGCTCAAGCCTTATTTCTGGCAGACCTCCTGGTTCTTTGCGCTCTGTGCATTGGGCCTGGTGGCCCTCGGCGCGGGGATCTACGGCCTGCGCGTGCGCCAACTCAAACAGCGTGAACGCGAGTTGACGGCGCTCGTCGCCGAACGGACCGACAGCCTGCGCCATGAGAAAGAGAAAACCGAAACGCTCTATCTACAACTCGAAGCCGATCACGCTCGCCAGAAGCAAGAGCTTGAAGAAGCCCGCGCGCTCCAGTTGGCGATGCTGCCCGAACATCCCCCGGCCCTCGACGACCTCGACATCGCCGTCTTCATGCGCACCGCCACCGAGGTCGGCGGGGATTACTACGACTTCAGCCTCGACTTGTCCGGCACGCTGACGGTGGCCGTCGGCGACGCCACCGGGCACGGCATGAAGGCGGGCCTCGTCGTGGCGACCACCAAGAGCTACTTCCAATCGCTCGCCGCCGAAGAGAGCCTGGGCATCGTCCGGCAGATCTCGCGGGGCCTCAAAGAGATGAAGCTGCGCGGCATGTACATGAGCCTGTCGCTGCTCAAGCTCCGCCAGGACGAAGCCACCCTCATGGCTGCCGGCATGCCGCCGGCCCTGCTTTACCGAAGCGACACCGATACCGTCGAACAGATCGTGCTCAAAGGCATGCCGCTGGGCAGCTTCCCCGACTTTCCGTACCAGCAACACGCCTTCACCCTACAGCCCGGCGACCTGCTGCTGATGATGAGCGACGGCCTGCCGGAGTTGTTCAACCCGGAACACGAAATGCTGGGCGACGAACCGATCATCGAACGGGTCCGGCAAACGGCATCGGGCAGTTCGAAGCAGGTGATCGAGCGGCTGGCGCAACTGGCTGCCTCCTGGACCGACGGCGAGCCGCAGAACGACGACATCACGCTCGTGGTGATCAAACGGAAGTAGAACACGGGGAGGGATAAGCGCAGAGACTACCAACCGTTTAAAGCAGGAACCTCATGCCCGATCACGAAAACGCCCCTGAACGAGACGAGGCCCCGGATGCTGCTTCGGCAGGCACGGCTTCCTCGCCCGAGCAAGAATCGTCTTCCTTACAAATCAGTGGTCCTATCACGGTGCGTCTGGAGACGCTCGCCAACGTGTTGACGGCGGCGGTGGCCCTATCGGCGATCCTGCTGTCCGTCTGGGAAGGCCTCGAAAACCGGCGCCACAACCGGCTGTCGGTGCTGCCGCACCTGGAGCCTATCGAAGCCACCTACAACAGCACGACGCCTATCGAACTCGAGTATTTCAACCTGCTCTCGGGTATGGATAGCCTGTATGCAGTGAGCTATGTCCTGAAAAACTCCGGCCTCGGACCGGCAGTCTTGCAAAACGTCGTGGTCTTCCAGAAAGACCAAAAGATCTACGATGCCGGGCAGTCAGACAGGGGCAATTACCTCCAGGAGGTGCGCCGTGATTTGCGGAAGCTTCCCTTTGCAACGAGCTTCCTTCAACGTCCCTACACAGCCGGCGACATGCTGCAGGCTGGAGAGGTGCATGATTTCCTGGCAGTGGGCATCCCCTTTACTGCTGTGGACCGCGACTCGCTGGGCCCGTCGCCGTCGAGCATCGTGATGTATGATGTGCTGCAAACCTACAGCTTTGTCTTCTGCTACTGCTCGGTATACGGGACGGACTGCGATGTGGTATCCCTGGGCGCAGAGCCGCCCGTGGAGAACGTGTGCAGGTTTTGAGGACGCATACGCCCTGTCCCGACGGCACCGAGATCCGGATAGGATCGGCCGCTTTTGGCGTTGCCTCGGAAGAGTAGAGCGCGTACTCGGGGAAGTAGAGAGAATGCTCTAGTTCCTTGCCCTCCACGCGTGGATCTCCCGGGCCAGCATGCTTGAAACCGGGATTGGTCGCCCGTCTACCTGGATGGAATAGCTTTTGACGAGGCTGCACGGTGAAGGAAGAAGAAGCCGTCGGGCTTCGAGCTTCCTTCGCCAGATCGTATTGACATTCAGAATGAAAGACAATACGACCTGGCATCTGGCAACTCACAGTTTCGCTTCCTGCCACCGGGACAGCGGGCGTGAAATCTAACCTGATTTGCAGCATGCAAGCAAGACCAGAAAGGCCCATGCACTCGTTTGCCTCCCTTATTAGTCCTCTCGAAGATGCGGACTTCTTCGACACGTACTGGCAGAAGCAGCCGCTCTACATTTCGCGCCGGGAGGACTACTTTGACAACCTGATCAGCCTGCACGACATCGACACGCTGATCACGCTGCACCGCCAGGACCCACGGTTTCACCTCACGTATGTCGATGGCAGTGAAGCCAATAGTCTCGGTAAGGTAAAAATCGAGGACGCGCGCGGTGCCGACGGGGCCATCGATTATGAATCCGTGTGCCAGGCGTTTGCCAGGGGCAATTCGCTGCGTGTGGGGCACACCGAGCATTTCTTCGAGTCGGTCCGTCAGGTAACGGCTGCTCTGGAGAGCCGGCTCAGTGCTTCGGCGACGGCAAACACGTATATAACGCCTCGCCATCAGCAGATGCTAAGACGGCATGCAGACCCCCACGACGTGTTTCTCCTCCAGACGGATGGAAAAAAGCACTGGAAGGTCTACGCGCCGAGCCAGGATCGCCCCTTGTCGTACGGCATCACCGTGGGGAGTAAGAAATTTTCCGGGCCGTACTCCAGGCAACGGCTGGGACGACACACACCCGGCAGGTATTCTACCACGCTTACTACGCAAAAAGGCACGGATGGCTTGCTCCTCGACGTCACCCTGACGCCCGGTGACCTCCTCTACATTCCTCGCGGCTTCGACCACGAAGCCACGACGTCCGACGACCTGTCCATGCACATTACCCTTGGCGTCTATGGGTACTCGTGGCACGTCGCGGCGGTGTATGCCTTATCGAGGCTCGTCGAGGAGCACGGGGAGTTCCGAGACTTTCTGCCTCACGACCTTCCAACCAGAAATCTCGACGCGGCCGGTATCGAAGAGACCAGCGCGCGCATCGCAGAACTGGTGCGTATGCACCTCCGCGCCGAGCACATCAAGGATGCCCTACGGGAGATCGCTAATCGTCTCGCTGAAGGGCGAGGTCCGGCTTCGGTGCGCGGGCATCTCGCAGACATCGACCGCACGCAGGCACTCGACTTGGACGACGACGTGAGAATCCCCGAGCATCTGACGTGGGACGTGGGGATAAAGGGAGAGCACCTCCGGCTCGATGTGGACGACGGACGTAAACTCCACCTTCCCGCTCGCGTCAAGCCCCTGCTCGAATATATGGCTCGAGAAGAACGGTTCCGGGTCAGCGACCTGCCTGCCTCATTTGACACCCAGAGCAAGAAGGTGCTGGTCCGGCATCTGGTCAATAAAGGACTGCTCACCTTCGCGTAAGAGCCGGCTTTTTCTCCTGTTAGGAGAGATTTATCCAATCATCTTACGGATGAAGCAGGCCCGGATGTACATGTTTTGGCACACAACGGAAGGTCCAGCCTGGCGCGCCCGTACATCCGGCGCTTTAGCATCTTCAGCTTCTCCGGCCAAAAAATTAGAGACGCGGTTCGCATGATAGAACGGTTGCTCTAAATGGCGAGCCAACGAGATTTCTGATATTTGCATAGGTATTTATTATTGAGACACTTACGATATGTATTTCTCCAAGTTGGAATGCTTTTTGACCATCTGTCAAACGTGGCCGGGCAGCTCAATTGCTGAGACGGAAGCCACAAAGTCCAACCCTCTTCACCAAACCCCAATGTACCTATGTCTAAGGTCATCAATGCAATTGAGAGCGGAGACCATCCGGAACTCGCCACGTTGTTGAGAGAGATCTACCGTCGATCAATGACGGAGCCCGAGTTCCGCGCGCTGGCTCTGAACGACGCTACGGCAGCCTTCGAAGCCGTAGGCGGCACCCTCACGAACTGGAACATCAAGTTCGTCGATTCGGAGGAAGGCATCGAGGACGTGTTTATGCTGCCGCCGGCCATCGAGACCGCCCCGGAGCTTACTGCGGAAGAACTGGAGGCCGTTGCCGGCGGCGGCGGGGGCTGTGGATGTTGCTCGGGAGTTACGTCAGAAGCAGAAGTAGGGATTTTGAGTTATTAAGTACGATTTCTCTAAGCTGAATGCTTTTTGACCATCTGTCAAACGTGGCCGGGCAGCTCAATTGCTGAGTAGGCGGCACCCTCACGAACTGGAACATCAAGTTCGTCGATTCGGAAGAAGGCATCGAGGACGTGTTTATGCTGCCGCCGGCCATCGAGACCGCGCCGGCGGCGGTGGGGGCTGTGGATGTTGCACGGGGGTCACGTCAGAAGCTGGGGGTACTGGGTCTTTAGAGAACTTACCAAACAGTCTCTTAAGGCCGAGAGCACCCGGCGGTCTTCGCGTTTTTTCACTAGAAGAGAGGCCCGCGGCCTCGGCAGCAACGCCGCTTCCACTCAGGTTGGGAGCCGCTCGTCAGAGCGAGAGAGGATCTACCTGTCGAAGTCGCGGGCTCGTCTCTGCCCATGAGATACGGGCATCGTGGCAGGTCTCCAGGTTTCGCCTGGAGCGTAATCTACTGAAATCATTCGATTTAAGAGCAAAGCATGAGTGCCATCGAGATGCAATCGCTGCTGGCCCGGCTTTACGTTGACGAGTATTGCCGGCAGCTCTTTCGCCACAGGCCGGAGCTCGTTCTCGAAGGCTACATGCTCACGGCGGCAGAGGAAAAAGCGCTCCTGGGGATCGATGCCGACAGACTCGACCTTCACGCCCTTGGCCTCGCCGGCAAACGCGAGAAGAAGTTTCGTCAGGTTTTCCGCCTCTTGTTCGCCATCAATGATTTGATGAAAGAGCGAGAGGTTTCGCGCCTCTTCAACCGATTCTATAGTCTCCACCCGGCGACTTCAGAAATAAGCTGGGATGTCGAGGTCCGGTTGTTCGCCGCTTTCATAGCGCAATCCCTCCAGGGTAACGCCAGGGTGCCTGCCTATGCAGCAGATATCGCCCGCTACGATTTCGCTCGATCCGGAGCAGCGCGTTTACAGGCCCCCGGCGACGTCTCGACCAACGGGCACGCGTACGCCTCCGGGGCCTCGGAAGCGATAACCCTGGATGATGTCTTTTCCGTCGGTCGAGGAGCCCGCGTCGTGCGGTTCGATTATAACGTCATCGACATCGCAGCACCGCTTCAACAGGGTCGTCTTCCCACAGACGTAGGCAAGAAGCGCACGACCGTCGTGCTGCAGAACCGAAATGAAAAGCTAAGGACGTTCGCCGTAAATGGCCCCACGGCCATCCTGCTGCGAACGGTCGATGGGCGCCGTACGGTTCGGGAGGGCGTCGACGCCGTGGAGGCGTCTTTTGGGGCGACCGGATTAGCCGGCAGCATCATCGCGTTGTTGCGCCGGCTTGAGGAAGAACGTGTCCTTGTGCGGGTCTCGGCCAGACGAGGAAAAACGTTGCTAAAACGAGTGACTCATGACGTCCATTGAATTCAGTTTCACCGAAGTTGATGCCGAGGCGGAAAGGGATCCGGGTCCGCAGGGATGTGACGCCTGCATGCACTGTCATCTCGTGCGCACGTTCATGCTTAACCGTATCGCCGAAAAGTCGAAGCAAGACCGGGGCATACCGGCTCAGCCGGCGAAACGCGGCGTAGATCACGCACGGCCATCAACGGTGTATGCGCAACCCACCTGAAGCCATCATGGACAGCCTGAATACCATTCCGTATCTCGGATCCGGGCTTGGATTCCGAAAAGAGTTGATGCAAGAGACGCTCAAGGCGCGCGCGTCCATCGATTTTCTCGAGATCATCACCGAGGATTTCATGGGCAACAATCTGAATCGAGATACGCTGGAAGAGATCTGCGACCACTTTCCTGTCATTCCACACGGTGTCGGTCTCTCTATCGGGTCTGCCGACGGCGTCGACGAGGCGTATCTGCGGCAGATCCGCGAGGTCTCTGAGCTGACAAAGAGCCCGTTTTACAGCGAGCACCTCTGCCAGACGCGGGCGCCCGGCATCAACCTTGGCCATCTTTCCCCGCTCTGGTTTACCGAAGAGGTGCTCCGGACCACGATTGATGGGGTGCATAAGGTGCAAGACACGCTCGGAAAGCCGCTCGTGCTCGAAAACGTGACGTACATGTTTAGCATTCCCCACGCGGATATGCCGCAAGCCGAGTTTTTCAACCGGCTCGTGGATGCCACCGGCTGCGGCGTGCTCCTCGACGTAACAAACATCTTCATCAACTCCTTGAACAACGAGGTCGACTCGATCACGTTCATGGAAGCGATGCCCCTGGACCGCGTCGTTCAGGTTCACCTGGCCGGCGGTCTGTGGACCGGCGACGTCTTTTCTGACACCCACACGTACCCTGTTCAGGAAGAAAGCTGGGTGTTGCTCGAAGAGCTGCTCAAGCGTACCGCTATCAAGGGCACCCTCCTGGAACGGGACGGGAATTATCCAGACGCATTTTCCGACCTCACCGATCAAGTGGCGCGCGCGCGCGCGCTCATGGACCGGTACATGCACAGGTTGGAGGGCGTCGTCGCCTGACACTCCAAAGCTATTGCAAAGGCCTGTTATGAATGTTTGCTTTCTGGGGAAGTATCCTCCGATTGAAGGAGGCGTCTCTACGACCAACTACTGGGCTGCGCGCGGGCTCGCGCAACGGGGGCACGAGGTGCATGTCGTCACGAACGCCTTCGAAGTGGAGCCCAACTTCCGCATGGCCTTGCGCCCTGACGACGAGCCCTGGCTGGAGCCGGCCTTCGAAGAGACCGGCGGATTGGTGAAGGTGTATCCGACGCCCGGAATCAATCAGTTGCGTCTCTACTACGTCCCGCGCTCGAATCCGTTCGTCACCAAACTGGCGTCGGTGGCCACGCAGGTCATCCGAGCGCACGACTGCGAAGCCGTCTATGCCTCTTACTTCGAGCCCTACGGGGTTGCCGGGTATCTCGCCTCGACGTGGACGGGCCTGCCCTTGATCGTAAAGCATGCCGGCAGCGACCTCGGACACCTGATGCTCGATAAGGGCATCTCCGAATCCTACAGAGAAGTGCTCCGAGCGGCGCAGGCGGTCCTCACGTCAGAGGGCCTCGTCAGCCGGTTTGCCAGCGTCGGGGTAGACACCGCGCGCATTTATCCCAGCCCGGTCCTCCCGCTCCCGCCCCAATCCGTCTTCTCGCCTGACGACGACGGCGCAGACGCCCGGGAAGTCCTCTCGCGTGCCCAAAAGATCAGCACCACCGACCCCTCGGCACTCGATCTGTCGAAGCCTTCTATCGGCATATACGGCAAAGTCGGGGCCGCGAAAGGCTCGTTCGATCTCATTGAGGCGCTCGCGCGCGTGCGGGAGCAGGGCCTGGCGTTCAACTTCCTGGCCATGACGCAGGGATACGGCCTCGACCGCTTCAAGGAGGCCGTGCAACGCGCAGGGCTCGACGACTGCACCTGGTTGGTGCCGTTCATGCCCAACTGGCGGGTACCCCGTTTCATCCGGACCTGCACGGCCGTGTGTTTTCTTGAGCGAGACTTCCCGATCATGATCCACGGTCCGCGTGTTCCGCGTGAGATCCTCGGCTGTGGCACGTGTCTGATCCTCTCCGGCGAGATCGTCAACAAACAGACCTATCGCTCGTCCATGTCGGATGGTGAAAACCTGATAACCGTCGACGACCCGAAAGACATAGACAAGCTCGCCGCCGCCATCGAAGCAGTCGTACGGGATCCGGAACGGGCCAACCGAATCGGCCAACGAGGCTTCGAGCTTTCGCAAGAGTTTGACAGCTACGAGGATTTCGTCAGCGACCTTGAGCACATCGTCTACCGGGCAGCCGGGAAGCCGTCGGCGGCGCGCTCCTTCAAAGAGCTTCAGCAGGAGGCCGATGCCCAGGTGCAGGACCCGAACCCCCGGATACCCTTTCTGAGGTTCCTGTCGCCGATGATCCCCTGGGTCGATCTCTTTGACGGCGACCAGTTCAGCGAAGCGGCCAGCTATTTCATTCGCCGGCAGAACGGTGCTCACACCGTCGATCCCGGCTCCACGGTGCGATTCCTCCAGTACCTCGAAGACGAACTTCGCGCGGAACGCCTCAACGCAGGCTCGCCCCTCGTCGATGAGATTATTCGCTTTGAGCGCGCACGCCTGCAAGTAAAATGGGGGCTGGAGGTGGACGAACCCAGCGCGCTGCCCTCGCTGAAAGCGTGGCTGCATACCAACGGGGCTGTCGATCAGAAGAAGCCGCGCCTGAAGCACGGAGCCCTCGTCGAGTCCTTCCGGCACCAGGTAACACCGCTCTTTCGTGAGGACGACATGCCGGCCAATGGCGATACGGCAACACAGTTCCATGATCGGGCCGGAAGCGCGAAGAAGGTCGATCACGGGGTCATCTTTCAGCGCCTGCCCAACGGGCAATCCCGGGTGTTCACGGTCGGGGCTGTTACGCGGGATCTCATCATCCAGTGCAACGGCGATAAGCGCGTCAACGAGATCATCGACGGCGCGTCGGCCGCCTACGGGCTGCCGGGCGACGGGGGCGCCGAGTTTCGCAAGCGGCTTCGATCAGCCTTCGAAGCGTTGCAACAACAAGACATCATCGTGTTGGAGGCCTGATGAGTGCACTAGCCGGAGTTTTCACCACGCGCAAACCGCCGCCGGATCACCGCCGCCTCATCGAGCGCATGACCGCCGCTCTGCACCACCGCGGACCCGACGCTACCC
>JANQES010000055.1 GCA_028278205.1 Rhodothermales bacterium | reverse complement strand
TGCTTTCATGAGGGGTTCCTTTCTGGTGATGAAGGTCACGAGGCAACAGGAAGGAACCTCTTGCTTTATCCAATTTCAACTAAGACAGAATCTACACCTATGCACCTGGACGAGTAGCGTATTTTGGCTTAGGTACATCGGAAATGCGTACATCCTTTGGAGAATAGGTGCCTTCCACTATTTCTACTTTTAGTCTCTCAAGCCACCCTTCTAAATCTATTCGAATCAAGTCACTTAAAAATGATGGAACAACGAACATAATACCAGCTTTCTCGTCCGCCTCAATTCGTCTCCAAGCCAACTCAAGATCTAGATGCTCCGTTACGTCCTGCTTCATAATGCACTGGTTCAATTGCGATGATATCTGCTTCAAATTAGGTACAGCATCATAAAGCCTACTACGCATTATCGTCTCATTGGCGAGGTAATACGCGCCAAGATTACCAGTAGTATCCGCTCTTTGAAGATGAAATGCAAGCCTCGCAGATCGCCCTGCCTAATAATCAAACCGCAACGAAAACACAGGATGCAGGCCGGGCAGGGTGCGTTCGACGCGGGCTTCGCCGCCGGTGGGGGGCTCTTCGATGCTCCAGTCGTAGACGTTGTTGCGATCTAAAAGGTTGACGACGAAGGCGCGGAGTTGCACGGTGGAGCGGCTCCAGGTACGGGTGTAGGTGAAGCCGGCGTCGAGGCGGTAGTAGGGTGAGACTTTCTGCTCGGAGGGGCGGCTCAGATCGAATGTGTCGAAGGTGATGGGATCGTCGCGGAGGGCAAGGTAGTCGTAGTAGGCACGGCGGACGGCCCAGCGCCGGCCCCAGGCGCCGCGCCAGTTGACTTCCAGGCTGAGGTCTTCGGTGAATGCCACGGTGGCGTCGAGGGCGAGGCGGTGGGGTTGGTTCCAGGGCGCGGGCACCATCCGCCCGTCGAAGCGGCCCGGATAGCGGCGCAGAGCGCGGCTGTAGCTGTAGTTGGCGGTGACGTCGAGGCGGTCGCCGGAGTGGTGCAGTTTGGTGCCGAAGCCGTAGGCGCGGCCTCGCGCGCGCCCGACGAAATCGGACTGGTGCATCTCGACCGGGTCGAGGGGCGGCCAGACGCGCGGGTGCTCGGCCAGAAGGCGGGCGTAATCGACCACGAGCAGGCGCGGCTGCCACTTGTAATAGCCCTCCAGGCTGATCGTCCAGCGGTCGCGGGGCATCAGCAGCACGTCGGCGGCGAGGTGGTAGGTGCGGGGCGGCGCCACGGTGCTATCCGATGGCAACCAGAACGACACGTACGGCACCACGGCCGTCGAGCCGGAGCTGGTAAGTTCGAACTGATTGGTGAACTGCCGATAGACGCCGCCGGCCACCCGCAGCGCGTAGGGGCCGATCCGGCTGGCTGCCCGGTCGTAACGCGCGGCGAGGCGCGGCTCGGCATAGACGGTGTTGCGCAGGGGCAGATAGGTCAGGCGCACGCCCGGCTCCAGCGTCGTCTGCCAGCCGAACGAGAGCTTGCCCTCGGCATAGCCGGAGAGTTCCCACGCCGCCGCCTCGTGCGTGAACGGCGCGATAAACTGGTTGATGAGTTGAAACCGGCTGTCTATGTGCTTCGCCGCCAACCCGGCTTCGACGTGATGACGCGGCGAGAGGCTGTGGCTGAGTTCTGCCTTCACCGCCAGTTCTCGGATCTTGTTGCGCTCTTCCGATCCCCCCGCCGTTCCGAGTTGCGGCTCGAAATCGGCGATGGCGGCATCGAGCGCGCCCGGCCCCGTCAGCGGCTCGGTCTCGGTGCGCAACCCGCGATAGGCATAGCGCGAATCGTGCCATCCCCCCTGAAGCTGCACCATCGCCACGGACCGGGCGCCGATGAGCCAGCTATGGCGGATCTGCCCGGCCCAGTTCGTCCAGTCGTAATCGTCGCGGGTGAGCACGAGCACGTCGGTGCTGTCGGCATTGCCGGTGTTGGACGCCGCGAGGTCCGACGCGATACGGTTGCCGGCGCGGTAGGCCGAGGCGTGGATCGTTTGGAACGGGCTCAGCCGCAGCCGCACCGCACCGTGGAGGTCCGAAAAAGCAACATCGGACGCATGCCGGTTCAGGCCCAGCGACGCCGTGCTGACATCCTCCCGAACCCAGATTGTCGCGAGGACGGGATCGACCTGGCTCCAATGACGCAGCAAAGACGAGACGCCGGGATCTTCGTAAACGCCCCAGACGCTGGTGCGCAGGGCCAGCATCGCCGCGCCGTCGCCGACCGGCAGCTTGAAACGCCCCTGCACCTTTCCATTGAGACTGACCGGATCGGCGTTGACCACGCCGCCGCGCCGCGCCGCGCCGGTGACGTCCTGCTCGACGGAGACCACGCCGGAGAGGTGGCTTCCATACGAGGCGCCGAAGCCCGCCTTATGCACCGTCAGCCGGTCGATGGCGAGGGGGCTGAAGGCGCTCAGGTGGCGTCCGAGGCTGACGGGGTCGCGCACGGGCACGCCGTCGAGCACGGTCAGGTGTTCGCCGCTGGCGCTGCCCTGGATGTGAAGATCGGCCAGCGGTTGTTGGACGGCTATGCCCATGAGGCTGCCGGCTCCACGCGCCACGTCGGGCGTGCCGGCGGTGTAAAAATCGGACAGTTGACGGTTGGAGAGTTCACCCACGCCGAGATCGCGCGAGGGCAGGCGCTGAGACAGCCCACTGATGACGATAGGCGACAGCGAAACGGCTTGCGGGCGCAGGGCTATCGACAGCCGCTCCCGGCCCCCGGCAGCCACAAAGACGCTATCGACCACCGTCTCATAACCGACGTAGGTCACCACGAAGCGCTGCATGCCGGAGAGCACCGATGAGAAACTGAACAGGCCGGATTCGTCGGTGGTGGTGCCGGTGGAGGCGTCGGCCAGGAGCACGTTGGCGTAGGGCAACGGCTCGCCGGTGGTCAGGTCGGTGATGCTGCCGGCGAGGTCGCCCCGGCGCGGCGCCTCTTCCAGGGCTTGCATCAACACATAGGTGCCCGCCGAAGACCGCACATAGTCGAGCCCGGTGCCGTCGAGCACGCACCGCAAGAGCGCCTCCGACGTAAGATTTCGACCGGCGCAGTAGACGTGCTTGCCGGCCACGAGGCTGGAGTTATACACCAGATCGATCTGCGTCAGGCCGACGAGTTCTTCGAGGGCCTGGCTCATCGGCACGCCGCGCAGCACCAGCGTATAGCCCCCCCCTTCCACTGACTGCGCGCTCGCCGGGCGGCTCCCGATCAGGCCGCACAGCCCTATCACCACCAAAATGATCAGCCTCGCTTTCATGGGGTTGAGGGGGGATTTGATGCACTTTGATAAAACGTGACCGGGATCGAGAATTCCCCCTTCGAAGGGGGACTTTTGGTAATGCCCTTACCAAAGTATGGCATCAAAGATCAGCCGGAAACATGGTGAAGCCGCTGCTCGTCTGGCGGTACCGGCATTGTCGCAAGAGGCAGATGTCGTTGATGATCTTCTCAGCCGTGGCGCCGCGTGGATAGAACAGGGTCATCGAATCGGTTAAAGCTAGACCTTCTTCAATGTCTATCGACACCGCAAAGCGGCGTTCGATCTTCGCCAGGATAAACGGCAGCGGCTTATCGACGACGGAAAAGCCATTGCGCCGCCAGATCAATAAACGATTCATCTGGGCTTGCTGCAACGACGACGCATCGGGCACCGCCGTCGTCTGCCCGATGCGGGCCATCTGCCCGGCTTCGGTGAGCATCACCGCGTACTCCGGATCGTGCTGGGCCGACACGCGCACGCGTCCGGAAGCCAGAATCACACGCGTCTCGCCTTCCCAGGGTCCTCGCCGGGCGCGCACGTCGAACTCGGTGCCGAGCACTTCTACGCGCGCGTTGAACGTCTCGACGACAAAGGGCCGCGCGCCGGGCACGACGTCGAAGAATGCCTCGCCTTCGAGCATCACCACGCGCCGGTCAGCCGAGATGAAAGGCCAGGCCTGAAAGCCCCGGCGATACGTCAACCGGGATTCGCTGTTGAGATGCGCTGTCGAGCCGTCCGGCAGGGTAACGATGCGCTGATCGCCGCGTTCTGCCACCACCTGCGCGGGCTGCTGCCACAGCCACACGCCGAGCAGGAGCAGGGCCAGGCCACCTGCTATCGTTAACCCCAGCCGGCGGCCACGGGCGCTGCGCCGCGCGCGGTGTCGATGCGGCGCGCGGTCTCTGGCTCGTTGCGCCGGGGCCGGCGCTTCGAGCCGTTGCTCAAGATCGACCCAGGCGTCGTCGCCAGTGGACACGGCCGGCGGGTCGTCTTCGAGGCGACCGAGCAGATGCCAGACTTGCTCGATCTTACGACGCGTTTCGGGAGCGCCGCGTTCGAGCTCCTCCTGAACCTCCGGCGGCATGCTCCCGTGAGTACCTCCCTTCATGGCTCCATTAGCGTTGGTTCGAACGTCTGGATGCGCTCTTGAAGATGCTCCAGCGCTCGCATGATGTGATTGTTGACCGTCCGGGGAGAGACCTCCATCACCGAGGCGACTTCGCGATGACTCAGCGCGTGGTAGCGACTGAGCAGAAGGGCTTCGCGTTGTCGTTCGGGCAACTCGCCGATCCAGACGCGCAGGCGTTGGGTGAGCGCGTCGGCGTCGAGGCGGGCTTCGAGATCCTCGATGCCGGGCGTCCGGGCGGTTTCCTGCTGCTTCAGGTAGGCATGTTTTTCGGCGTGGGTGCGTTCGTCTCGCATAAAGCGATAGGCGCGGTTGCGCGCCATGCTGTAAAGGTACGCCTTCAAAGATCGCGACGGATCGAGGCTCTCACGCAAGCCCCACAAATACACGAACACGTCCTGGACGAGGTCGTGCGCCACCGTGTCGTCGTGGATAAGCGCTCGGACGTAGCGCACCAGCCCTTCGCGCAGCAAACGAAAAAGCTGCTCGAAAGCCGCGCGATCCGAAGCCTTGAGGCGCCGGCACAATTCCTCAAGCGAGACGCTTGAGTCCATAAGCCGTCTATCATTAAGCCGGCCCCGGCGCCAGGCGAGCGCGCCGAAAACCGGGTTGTTTTGTCTCCTGTCTTCCTGTACAGTCCACGAAGCAGGCCGAATGACTACGCCGGGGTAGCAAGAAAAAAGTACGCAGGTAATTCTCAAGGTTCCACTTCGTGTAAAGCTTAGCATTGGTCACTGGTCATTACGCTCGCCTTCGGCTCGCTGTCACGGGTCACTGGTTCTTTTTCCTCCACCAGTGACTCATGACCAGTGACCCACACCATCATTTCTGTGATGCGCCAACATCGAATCAATCTAAAACCTACTTTTCCTGCACATAACAAAAAAGCGAGGGCGCCGCGCACTAAACAGATCGCGACGCCCTCGCTCTGGATGCTGTGACACAGCTATCAAGACACAGCGATATTACGATGCATTCTCCATATCTACTTATCCATCATCATTATCCTCTTGTCCATCGTCATCATCGTCATCATCGTCCTCGTCGTCATCATCAACGTCAACGCTGAGTGTCTGAAAGGATGCTTCAATGGCCTCTGCGATGTCGTCGGCGTCGTCTTCGCGGCGGGGATCAAGGGCCTCGCCCTCCTCCCCGACGAACCACGCATCGACGTCGGCCAACAACGTCACCGTCACGGCCCGGTCGTCCGCTTCGAGATCCAGGAGAGGCGCGAATGCCATGCGCTGTTGGATCGACTCGCGTATTTTGAGCACAAAAGGCTCGTCCTCAATGCGCCCCGAGACCACAAGCGAGAACCGCTCGTCGCCGCTAGAGCCCTCGCGAAACACCGGATCCGGCACCGCCTCGTCATCTTCGGGCTTGTGGATCTTGAAAGTAAGGCGCTTGTACACGCCGGGCGGCACGGCCCCGACCTTCACCGCGTTCGCCCGACGTGACAAGCCTAGATCGACGACGAAGCTCTCGGTGTTGACCTCGTATTCCTCGCCGTCTTCGGCATTGAACTGCACCGTCTTGACCAATAACTTGGCCTGCTCAACCTCGACGTGTGCGGCGGTTTTGCCCGCACCGGAGGAAGCAACCTGAAAGCGCAGTTCAACAGGCACCATTTCCTCGCTATTTGCGCCTACGCCGTCGCACCCGGTGAGTCCGAGCGTGAACAGGACGCTTGCAAACAACAAACTGTGTATGTGAAAAGCCTGGTGGCGTTTGTTCATGAGTTCGTTGGCTTGGTTTTGGATGGCGGCGTGTTGCCTGGCCCAGCAGCCTCGTCTGGAAGCAACGGGACCAGGGATATGCGATCTATTTAAGCAGATTGCTGCATGAACGTTTATTTTCTTGGAATGGCCGAAGAACTTCCTCCGTCGTCGTCATCATCTCCGTCGTCATCCTCGTCATTCCCGTCGTCATCCCCGTCATCATCCGAACCGTCGTCGTCATTCCCGTCGTCATCCGAGCTTTCATCGTCTGAGCTGCCATCCTCGCCATCCCCGTCGTCATCCGAACCATCGTCATCATCCGAACCATCGTCGTCATCTCCGTCGTCGTCCTCGTCGTCTGAGTTGTCATCCTCGCCATCATCGTCCTCGCCCTCGTCGCCATCCTCGTCATTCCCGTCGTCATCCGAACTTTCATCGTCTGAGCTGCCATCCTCGCCATCCCCATCGTCATCCGAACTTTCATCGTCTGAGTTAGCGCCGTCGATCCTCGCGACCTCGACGACTGGATCAAACAGGAATCTAGCGACATCCTCCTCCGATGTCGAATTGCCTTCGGCCACGAAAGACACCGCCGTGTCAAAGCCGAGCGTCACGACGGCCTGGGCGCCCCCTTGCAAAGCAAAGCCGCTGGGAAGGGGCACCACAAGACCCGCTTGCGCCTCTGGCGGAACCGCCAGATCGTAGACGGTTCCGCTCTCGGTCTCCACCGAGGCCTCGGTTATGGTCATCCGAACGTGCGTATATGAACCCTGGGGCAGGCTTCGATTGCCCAACGAAGCAGAGACTCCATTTTGAAACGCCCGCAAGTTAAAAACACGCTTTTCTTCAGAAATCGTGATCGCATCACGACCGAGGAGATCTACCTGCGTAACGGTAACATTCGCTTTGGCAACCAGATCATGCGGCGTGGAGTTGCTGGTGAGCAGCACGCTCAGGCCGGCCTCGCGTACATCCACTGCTTCGTCTTCTGATATAGAGGCGATCCCGTTGTCACAGCCACTACCCACAAAAACGGCGCTGGCTAAGAACAGGATCATCAGATATTTCGCCATAGTCTCGCTCCCGATAGTTGTCCAAAGGAATTACGAAGAGACGCCGCCGCCCCCTACACAACCTCAGCCGGGACAGGCCCCGAGCGACAATGTCTGCTGAGGGCTGGTACAAAGTGAGTGCCAGTTCATACCCGTCGCCTCCCGAAGCCCCCGGAAAGGTCCAGCCGACAAAAGAACGTTACATTTTGAGTTTTTTTGCCCGTTATGCCTGTGGCCTGATGGAAAGAGTACCTGCTCGGCGTCGGTGTACGGAGCCCCCTACTGCGCAAATCATGCGCATCCTTCTGCAAAGTATGCACACGGCCAGGCGGACAGAAAAACAAACATAGACGTGCCTTCCTAGAACTGCACACGCACGATGACGTGCATCTGTCGATCTGAAAAGGTAAGCGGGACGAGCAGGTTGCGTTGGCCAAGCGCCTGGCCGCCGGCAATCAGGGCATCGAGATAGCTGTAGACCCAGACGGCGATGGCGCCCAAGACCAGGGTGTTGCGCGTCTTATGCCATCGGTTGAAGGTGTCGTAGCGTTGCTCCACATCTTCCGGGCCGGCCTCGATGTAGGTATCGAAAGACTGCTGGCGCAAGATGTGGGATGTGACGGTGCCGGCCACGGCAACACCCCAAACGCCGATCAGCAGACGGCCTTTGGCCCGCTGGCCTTTGTAGAGCTGCCCCCAGCCCGGCAACACCATCGAGCGGAGCGCGGCCTCGGCCCGGCGGTCTTGCACGAGTATGTAGCGAGGCGCGGTCTCCGCCGGGAGCGACTCCGCCCGGCCGGCCTGCGCCAGCCCGGTACGGATGTCGTTGAAAAAGTCCATGGCTTTGGGAGAAACCAGCAGCGCGTCGAGTTCGACGGCGGGGTCGAGCACGAGCGCGTCGGTGAACTGACGGGTGGCTGTTCTCTGATCATTCTGTGAGAAGGCGATCAAGCCCAACACAACGTGTACCTGGGCCAGGTCTTCAGGCGCTTCGAAGGCCGCGAGCGCCGTCTGGGCCAACGCTTGCGCCTTCTCATAATCGAGTGCTTGATAGGCTTCCCAGAGCGCATCGAGGCGCGGCGGCTCGGCCACCTGGCTCCACGCCGGCGCTGCACCCCAGGCCAGCCAGCCCACCGTCAACGCGAATATGTGGACGGATGCTCTCATGCCTCAGCGAAGGATCGCCATCATCTTGTGTGCTCTCAGCGCGCCCTGTTGCAGGCGATAGACGTAGAGGCCGGCCCTGACCGGCGCCCCGCCGCGATCTGTGCCGTCCCAGGTAACGGTATGCGTACCCGGCGCCAGGGCGTCGTCGATCAGGACCGTCACACGCCGCCCCAGTACGTCGTAGACCGAGAGCATCACATGGCGGTCGTCTTCGGTCTCCGAGACGGTGAACGTGATCGTCGTCGCCGTCTGGAACGGGTTGGGATAGTTGGATTCCAGGCCGAAGCCGCCCGGCGCCGGGGTCTCTGCTTCGTCCTCCGTGGCCGTCGGCAAACCGACTCGTCCGAACGATTCGACGTCGTCGAGCACGCGGCCATTGGCATCGCTTCCGCCGAAGACGAAGATCGCCTCTTCGACCGTCACGGCGGCAGCGCCTTCGCGGCCAATACGAAGCCGGGGCATCGGCTGCCAGGTGTTGGTGTTCAGGTCGTAGCGTTGCACGTCGGCCAGGATGCGGTTGGTGCCGTCGAGCCCGCCTATGGCATAGACGCTATCGCCGCTGGCGGTAGCGACCAGGCTACCGCGCGCCGTGGGCAACGAAGCCAGTTGGGCGAGGGCGCCTCCAGGTCCAAGCCCTTCGACGACGGCGAGGGGACCGCGCGGGCCGAACCCCCCCAGAAAAAGCACGTTCTCCCCGACGCCGGCTCCAGCCAGGGCCGCGCGCGGTGTCAGTTCAAGCGGCGCCACCGACCCGTCGTTGGGGTTTCGCGTAAGGACCGTCTTCCATTCCTGCTCCGCCCAATCGTAATACTCAACACTCGTGAGGATCTCGTCGTCGTCGTCTGACCCCCCGGCCACGACGATGCTGGTGTCATTGGCCACGGCGACCAGGCCTTGCCGTTCTTCATCCAGGTCGGCGAAGGTATGCCATCGATTGTCGTTGGGATCGTAGAACTCGACGTCGTTGAGGACCTCGTCCTCCTCATCGCGTCCGCCCACGACGAAGATTTTCCCGGCAAATACGGCGGCGGCGGCATCGACACGGGCTTGTAACATGGACGGCAGCGGGAATACCTGACCGCTCTCCGGATCGTAGCGCACCGCCGTGTTGAGGACGGCGCCGAACTGATCTTTGCCGCCGAGGAGATAGATCTGCCCATCGAGCGCCGCCGCAGCCAGCCCGGTGCGTGGCTGGTCCATCGGCGGGCGTTCTTCCCACTGCTGCGCCGCCGCCGGCCAGACGAGGCCGGCCAGCAACACGATATGTATGAGTCGCAGATGCGTCATGCAATCAGCGGGCTAGCTCTGTGCAAATCATGCGCGGTTTAGAGCCAATACAGCCCTCACCTGAGGCTGTAAGGCAAGTGATGTTCCATTTATGTGCCATGCCAATCCAAAAAAACGACGGTAAAGGCACTCATCGTTTGCTCAATTTGTTGAGGTTAAAGCGAAGCGTCTTGACCTCGCCCGGCGCGATGGTGAACGTGGTATCGTAGACGCCGAGGGCCGGATGCCGCAACGACAACCGGCGCAGGCCGGGCGTTACGATCAACGGGCGTTCCTGCGGCGGGATCGTATCGCGCGGCGCCCCGTCGATGGCCACCACCGCCCACGGGCTGACCTGGAGGGTGAGGCGCCCCACGAGATCCCAGAGCGAAACGCGCACCGTGGTTTCCTCGCCGGCAGCAACAGCCACCTCATCTGTGTGATCTGGAAACTGCGGATTTTTGAAGACGATGCGGTGCGTCCCGGCAGGGAGCGTCATCGGTGTCATCGGCGTCCGGCCCACCAGATCGCCATCCACATACACGTCGGCCCACGGCTTGACGTCCACGGCGACCGTGCCCGGCGCCTCATCCGGCGCTTCGTCCGGCGCCGCTTCGTCTCGCGCGGCGATCTCCAGCAGGGTGGTGTCCGGTGGCGTCAGATCCGCTGCGAGGCTCGTCGTGGTGTCGTCTTCGACCGGGGCGAGGGTCTTCGTCAGATCGTCCGCCGGGTCGCCGGGTTGCGGCGGTTCCGGTTCCGGCTCTTGCGTCTCGATAGAGATCGTCGGGGCGGCATCGGCGGTGTCGATCTCGCCGGGCGGTGCCGGCTGAACGGCTTCGGGCAGACGGGCCGCTGCCTCTTCCATCGTCTCGGCAGGTTCGGGCGGCGGGGGCTGATCGTTTTTGAGCAAGAGGCTGGCACCCAACCCGGCGGCCACAAGCACCGCCAGGGCCAATCCCCAGGCCCACCGGACGCGCCGCCGGGGCGCCCGGCGAGGCGGCGGCACAGGCGGCGCGGCCTCCTCCGGCGGCGGTGCAGGCTCGGCCTGTGCTGCCACCGTAACCTGCGCGCGCTGAAGCCGCCAGTAGGCTTCCGGATCTTCGAGGAACGTTTTGAGCGCCGCCGCGCCGGCTGTCACGCCGTGCGCCGTGCAAAAAGCTTCGAGGTCATCGATCAGCGAGCCGGCGTCTTCGTAGCGGGCTGCCGGGTCTTTGGCGAGGAGCCGCGCAAGGATCCGGCGCGCATCCTCAGGCAACTCGGTGAAGCGTTCGAGGCGAGGCAACGGATCGTGGTGCAGCACGGCGTCGAGCAAAGCGCCGGTGTCTTCGCCGGCAAACGCGGCGTGCCCGGCCAATGCTTCGTAGAACGTCGCGCCGAGCGAGAACAGGTCGGAGGCCGTGGCCGGCGGCTCGCCGCGCACGAGTTCAGGCGCCAGGTAGCCCGGCGTGCCGCGCACCTCGGCCTCGGCCTCGTCTTCCAATAACGACGCCATGCCGAAGTCGGTGAGCTTTACCTGGCCGTCGTGGGCAATCAGAATGTTCGACGGTTTGAGATCGCGATGCAGGATGCCGTGGGCATGCGCCGCCTCCAATCCGCGCGCCGCTTCGAGGACGACGAAGACCGCCAGATCCAGCGGCAACGGACGCCGCGCCAGCAACGCGCGCAAATCAAAGCCATCGACAAACTCAGCGGCGATGTAGGCCTGCCCGTCGTCGCGGCCTGCGGCGTAGACCGCCACCACGTTGGGATGCTGAACCTGGGCCACGAGCCGCGCCTCGTCCTCGAACCGGCGCAGGCGTTCGTCGTCGTGGCCAAGGCCGGGCCGCAGCACCTTCAAGAGCACGAAGCGGTCGAGCGCCTGCTGGTAGCCTTTGTAGACCACCGTCGTGGCGCCCTGAGCCAGTTCGGCAAAAGGCTGGATATCCGCTATTTTCCGGTGCGCGTGCCCCATGTGTGGGTCGAGAGGGTGAAAGGGAGAAAGGGCGAGAGGGTGAAGAACACGTTGATCACCCTTTCCCCCACTCTCCCTTTCCCCCTTTCTCTAATCAGCCTCCCATTCTTTGAGTTTGTAATGGAGCCAGCGGCGCGAGACGTCGAGCACGCGGGCGGTCTCCGAGATATTGCCGCTGCATTCGTCGAGGGTGCGCTGGACGAGGCGGCGTTCGGCCTCCTTGAGCGTCACGCCCGGCTCGAAGGGGTCTACCGTTTTCTGATCGGGCAACCGCAGGTCGGGCGTGTCGATGAGGTCGCCGCGCGCCAGCACGACGGCGCGTTCGACGGTGTTTTCCAGCTCGCGCACGTTGCCGGGCCAGGGGTGGACGCGCAACGCCTCGATGGCGGCGGGCGTGAACCCCCGGATGGCGCTGCGCCCGCCGACGGCATATTTGTCCAGAAAATGATGCGCCAGCAGCGCGATGTCGCCCCGGCGACGACGCAGCGGCGGCATCGTGATGGCAATCGTGTTGAGCCGGTACAAAAGATCCTCCCGAAACGACCCGTCCTCGACGAGGTCTTCGAGCGCACGGTTCGTGGCCGAGAGCACCCGAACGTTGACGCGCCGCACGTGCGTCTCGCCGACGCGTTTGATCTCGCCTTCCTGCAACACGCGCAAGAGCGCCGTTTGCAGGCGCGGGCTGAGGTCGCCCACTTCGTCGAGAAAGATGGTGCCGCCGTCTGCCGCTTCGAAGAGTCCTTTTTTATCGGTCATCGCGCCAGTGAAAGCGCCTTTTTTATGACCGAAAAGCTCACTTTCCAACAGTTCGTCCGAGAGCGCGCCGCAGAAGATGGCTACAAACGGCGCGGCTTTGCGATGGCCGTTGTAATGGATGGCCCGCGCCACGAGTTCTTTGCCCGTGCCGCTCTCGCCCTCGACCAGCACCGTCGCGTCGCTATCGAGCACGCGCGACATCATTTCGAAAACATCACGCATGGGCGGGCTCTGGCCGATGATCTCGTCGAAGCCGTGGAGACGCTGGATTTCGGTGCGCAACTGCCCGTTTTCTTCGCGGAGCGTCTGGTAGAGCTGCGCATTTTCGATAGCCACGGCGGCCTGGTTGGCGAACGCATCGAGAAACGGCAGGTTGTCGCGGGTGAAACGCCCGCGTTTGCTGAGGCTGTCGAGGTAGATGGCGCCGATCTGCCGCTCTTTCAGGCGCAGCGGCACACAGGCGATAGACTGGATCTGCTGCAACACGATACTCTCGGCGCCGCCGAAGCGGGCGTCTTCGAGGGCTTCGTAGACGAGCACCGGCTCGCCGCTGCGCAGCACTTCGTAGACGACGCTCGTCGAGAGGCGCACCACGTCGCCGAGTTGTTCTTCGGTGAAATTACGCCGGACGGCCACGTCGAACCCTTCCGGCTGCGTCTCCGAAGTCAGCAGAATAAAGCCGCGCTCGGCCTCCAGCGTCTCCATCGCGATCTCCAAGACCTTTTCCAAAAGCGCATGCGGCTCCTGGATGGTGTTGATGATCAGGGCGATTTCGGAAAGGGCGCGTAGCGGATCTTGCAGGCTTGTCGGTCGGGTTTCCATGGTCAGGGTATAAGAAAACCAGCTTGTTTCGAGCGGGTCTGGTTACCGAATTCATCCACGACGGTCACGGTCCAGAAGTACTTGCCGGTAGGCAGGCTCTCCAGTTGCAGCGTCGTCACGTCCATCGGGATATTCGTGACCTGCCGCACCAGGGGGTCAAAGTTGTCCTCGTCGAGGAAGACGTCGATCCGGTAGGTAAAGTCAAAACGCGGCGGGAAGGGTTCCCAGATAAGGGTGGGGCGGTTCGTGTCGAGCAGGGCATCGGCGATGGGTTCGAGGGCATTGGGGATGTCTTCGAGCACACGCACCAACTGCCCGGCATCACTGGTGACGATGATGCCTTGTTTGTCGCGGACGTTGATCCGGAGCGTCTTGCCCAACAAACTTTGCAAACTCACCCGAGGCGAGAGCGAGTCGGCCCGGATGAGTTTATCATACCGCCCGATGGGCTGCACCCGCGCATCGAGCGTGATCGAATAATTCAGATCCGGTATTTCGAACCAGACGCGCTCGATGTCGAAGGGGCCGTCGGCGTCGGCCACGTCGGCGTTGACTTCGAGGAAAAACAGGTCGTTGCTGGGCCACCACCGGCTGATGTGGATGGTGCGGAAGGCCGTGTTGGTGATGAAGGGCAGAGCGTTGAGACGAAATGCCGAGAGTTCTTCGACGATGCCCGGCTTGATTTCGATGGCTTCGATCATCCCATCGTCGTAGCCCTCCTTATGCACCATCAGCCGATAGCCCGATCCTTCCGCCGCTCCCAGGATCTCGAATTCGCCCCGGCTGTCAGTGCGCGTCACCAATTCGGGCTGCGCCCCGGACCGTCCGGGGATGAGACGTACTTCGGCCTCGGACAAAGGCGTCCCAGCCCGGTCGGTGACGAGCCCGAAGACGCCTCCTTCCCTGACGAAAAGCGCTGATTGGGGATCGACCGGATTGTCGTGCGGCGCATCGCCGAGGCAGCCGGCGCCTCCCGCGAGACTCAGCACGCACACCATCCCGATTAACAACGAGGCCCGGTTCATCGTCGTAAAACGGCTAGACGTTATATCAATCCTACTTCTAATACGCAGATACCAATGAGTTTGACGATTGGTGTGAAAAAATCGATGTATCGATAAGGTAATGATCCTTGATGATGGAAGTCAGGCATTCTCACAACACCAACACGCTGCGCACGCGGGCGCCCTGCACGGAGTCGTCGGCATCGACGACCTGGCGGAAGGGTTTGTGCTCGTCCGGACCGATGTCGCGCACCAGCACGCTCATCGTCGTGACGAAGCGGTTATCCTGGTCGTAGAGGGCAACCTGAATCTGGGCATGGATCGGCTCGGCGGTGAGGTTATGCAATTTACCCGAAACGATGCGCGCGCCGCCGGGCAGCATGACGTAGCGAAAATCCTCGACGTTCACCCGCGCTTCCGGGTCTTCGTCCGTTTCGGCAGCCTCTCCGCCGCACGCCGCCGTGAACAGCAGCAACGAGATCAGCAATATAGCGCGTATCTGATGCATCCGGGTTTATGTTTTTGGGTGTTATAGTGTTTGAGTGTTATAGTGTTTGAGTGTTTCTGTGTTTTAGCGATTTTTAGCTCATTTTCCCAATACTATAACACCATAACACTGAAACACCGTAACACTATACCCCCTCAATCCAGCCCATACGCCTCCGCGATCTGCTCGGCGGTGTAGACCGATTCTTCGGCGTCGGCAAACATGGTTTTTGTGACGAGGTACGGGCCGAGCGCCAGCACATCCATGTGCGTGCGGCGGAAGCAGGTATAGGCGTCTTCGGGCGTGCAGACGATGGGCTCGCCGCGCACGTTGAACGACGTATTGACCACCACGGGGCAGCCCGTCCGCGCTTCGAAAGCGCGCAGCAGTTGCCAGTAAAGCGGGTTCGTCTCCTGATGGACGGTCTGCACCCGCGCCGAGCCGTCTACGTGCGTGACCGCCGGCACGGGCGAGTCGATGTGGCGCAGTCGTTCGAGGCCCTCGCCTTCGATCGACACGTTGCGCACCGGCCCGACGAGCAGCATGTACGGGCTGTCGTCGCCCAGGGCGAAGTAGTCATCGGCGCGTTCGGCCAGCACACTCGGCGCAAACGGGCGGAAGCTCTCGCGAAACTTGATCTTGAGGTTGACCAGCCGCTGCACCTCGCGGCCTCGCGGATCGGCCAGGATGCTGCGGGCGCCGAGGGCGCGCGGCCCGAACTCCATCCGCCCCTGAAACCACCCGACCACTTTCTGCTCGGCCAGCAGGTCGGCCACGCGGTCCGGCAAGGCGTCGTAGCCGACGTATTCGCACGGCAGATCTTCGCGATCCAGGAACGCTTCGATCTCGTCGTCTGAAAAGGCGGGGCCGAGGTAGGCGCCTTGCATGGCGTCGTCAGGTTCGGGCGCGCGGGGGTGGCCGCTGTGCTCGTGCCAGGCCATCAGCGCCGCGCCGAGGGCGCCGCCGGCATCGCCGGCTGCGGGCTGAAGCCAGAGTCGCTCGAACGGCCCTTCGCGCAAGATCCGCCCGTTGGCCACACAGTTGAGCGCCACGCCGCCGGCCAGGCACAAATTGGCCTCGCCCGTGGCCCGGTGGACGTGCCGCGCCATGTTCATCAGCGCCTCCTCGGTGACCATCTGCACCGACCGCGCCAGATCCATCTCGCGCCGCGTCAGTTCACCCTCGGCCGTGCGCGGCGGCCCGCCGAAAAGGCCGGCGAACTTCTTGCCCGTCATCGTCAGCCCGGCGGGATACGTGAAATAAGCCATGTTGAGCCGGAACGACCCGTCGTCTTTGAGATCGATCAACTCGTCGCGGATGGTTTGCACATAGCGCGGCTCGCCGTAGGGCGCCAGGCCCATCAGCTTGTATTCACCCGAATTGACGCGGAAGCCGCAGAAATAGGTGAAAGCGCTGTAGAGCAATCCCAGCGAATGCGGAAAGTGGATCTCAGCCTGAATCCGCAACCGGTTGCCTTCGCCCGCGCCGTAGGACGTCGTGGCCCACTCGCCGACGCCGTCGGTGGTGATGAAGGCGGCGCGTTCGAAAGGCGAGGGAAAAAATGCGCTGGCCGCGTGGCTCTCGTGATGCTCCGGAAAGACGAGCGGCCCGTCGTAGTCGAGTTCTTTGGACAGCAGATCGGGGATCCAGAGCTTGAGCTTGAGCCACAACGGCATCGCCTTGATGAACGACTTCAGGCCCTTCGGTGTGTACGAAAGATAAGTCTCGAGCAGGCGTTCGAATTTGAGGAACGGCTTGTCGTAGAAGGCAACGATATCGAGATCCTTAGCCGTCACCCCTCCTTCGCGCAGGCAGTAGTCGATGGCGTTGCGGGGAAACGACGGATCGTGTTTTTTGCGCGTAAACCGCTCCTCCTGCGCCGCCGCCACGATGCGCCCGTCGCGCAGCAGGCACGCGGCGGCGTCGTGATACCAGCAAGAGATACCGAGGATGTTCATGGATGGAGCGGTTTAACGCCGGGCGCAGCACTTCTTGTACTTCTTCCCGCTGCCGCACGGGCACGGATCGTTGCGGCCTACTTTGATCGCTTCACGGACGAATGTCGGCTGGCTGCCGTAGCCTATCGGATACGAGGTGTCATCGTCTTCAAGCAGGGCTTCGGGTTCTTCAAACGGCTCATCGAAAGGCAACAATGCTTCCGGAGACGATTGATGGGCCATGTAATGATCCAGATAAAAGAAGGCCACGTCGTACTCAGGCGGCGGCACCCCCAGATCGGTGTGCTCGTTCAGCATCTTCAGGTATTCATCGTAGCCGCCGTAGAGCGATTCGTCGATCAGATCCCAGTCGTGCAGGGCTTCGATCTGTGCTTGCGAGGCCGTATCGTCCAACCGTGCCAGCGCGTCGGCGACGGAGGCCCACAGACTCATCTTCTCCGAAGAAACCTCGCCCGGCACGTCCGGATCGCCCCGTTCGGAGAGCGGCGGCAGCGCCGCGCGCAGGATCTCCACCACCTGCGGCTTCGCCTCGGGGTGCAACTGCGCGATGTTTTTCATGATGTACGGGCAGATGCTGCTGACGAAGTGATGCACTGTTTCATCCTGAAACAGCCGCGTGAGCATCGGGATGGCTGCCGGTCCGAGATACGCCAACTCGTCCTGAAAGGCATCGAGCGCCAGATCGACCTCCTCCGCGCGCAGCATCTTCTCGAAAAGCGGCAGCGCTCTTTCTTCGCCGAAAGCGATGACCAGGCGCCCGGCGTGAATGGGACCATACCAGCGAGGATCGTCTTCGCCCCAGGCCGGATCGCCGTACTGCGCCAGCAGGTTGAGCAGGCCGGGAGTGATCGCGCTCTGACGCTTGAGGCACGCGCGGATCAGGCCCGGCTCGGGGACGTAGCCTGCCGCCGCCAGTTCGTGCACCAGTTCGTCCGCCGAAAGATTCAGAAAGGGCGCATCGATTTCCGCCTCCAACTTTTCGAACGCAGCTTCCTGCCGGGCAATCGCCTCCGGCGAGGGATGATATTTCTCGATGAGATCGAAAGGTTCCCGTATGTAAGGGTCTTGGTCGAAGATCGCCAGGTAATCGTTGACGTCCCCCATCAACATCTCATCGATCATGTCGGCTTTGTAGAGCGCTTTGCCCTGCGCCTGGCTGGCCGTATCCTTCAACTCGGCCAATGCGCAGGCCACAAACGACCAGAGTTCGACTTGATCGTCGGTATCGAACGGCGGGATGACGAAGTTGCCGTCGTCATCAACCCGTGGCAACCGTGTGCGTAGCGCCTCAACGATGCGGTCTCGCGTTTCGGGATGCATCAGGGCGATGTCCTTGAGCTTCTCCGAAGCCCCGAGGCGCGGGCCCACGGGGGCCTTTCGATCCTTGAGCAGATCAATCAGCATATCCACAGCCAGCGGCCCGTAATTCCGAAAAGGCACGCCGAACCAATCCCGCAGATGCTCCCGGTCTTCGTCGCGAAAAAGATCGGCGAAGAGCGGCAAGGCCTTTTCTTCGCGAAAGGCGATAAACAGCAGCCCGGCGTGGATGTCGCGGTACCAGCGCGGGTCTTCGTCGTCCCATTCCTCTGCATCTCCTTGCTCGTTTCCGATCGCCAACCATTCCATGAGACCAGGGACGAGGTCGTCGCGGCGGGCGAGGCAGGCTTCGAGCAACGCGCGGTCCGGCGTGCGCCCGGCCTGTTCGAGCGCTGCAAGGAGTGCGTCTGCGGTGGCGGTGGTGTAATCCAGGCTTGCGGTTTCTTCCATCTCGGTCATCCCAGGTCTTCGAGGTTGGCGCGGAGGCGGCGGAGTTCGGCGGTGGCGTCGCGCTCTTTCTGGCGTTCGCGTTCGACCACCTCGGCGGGCGCGCGCGAGACGAACTGCTCGTTCTGAAGCTTGCGCTGGACGCCGACGAGGAATTTCTCTTTCTGCTTGATCTCTTTGCTGAGGCGTTCGCGCTCGTGGTCGAGGTCTACCATGCCGGAGAGCGGCACGAAGACCTCGTGCTCGCGGATGACCACCGAGGCGCTCGCCGCCGGCTTCGGCTGCCCGCTGCCCACAGTCAGGTCGGCAACGCGGGCGAGGCGAGCGAAGTAGGGCGCGTGCTCCTGCAACGCCGCCTCCAGGCCGTCGGTCTCGCGCGGCAGGTTGATCGTCGCGGCGATCTCTTTGCCCGGCGCCACACCGTAGCGGCTCTTGACGTTGCGGATGCCGGAGATCATCTCCTGCATCAAAGAAAACGTGGCGGCGGCGCGGTCGTTGGCCTCGGCGGTGTTGGCTGCGGGCCAGGCCGAGACGATGCACGCCTCGCCGTCGGCGCGCGGGCGCAGCCGGTGCCACAGCGCCTCGGTGATGAACGGCATGAACGGATGCAGAAGCTGCACCATCGTCTCGTAAAGTTCGACGGCCAGCGCCAGCGTGTCCTCGTCCATCGTCTCGCCGTAAGGCGGCTTGATCAGTTCGAGGTACCAGTCGCAGTAATCGCCCCAGAAAAGCGTGTAGATCTTCGTGAGCGCCTCGTTGAGCCGGTAGCGTTCGATGTCGGCATCGACGGCTTCGATGGTGCGGTTGAGGCGCGTGAGCATCCACTGTTCGACCAGCTCCAACTCGTCGAAAGACCGGCGGCGGCGATAGTCTTTGCCCGGCTCCACAAACCGCCCGAAGACGTTGAACGCGTTCCAGATCTTGTTGGCGAAGTTGCGCCCCATCTCGAAGCGCGAGGGGTCGAGCTTGATGTCTTGCCCCTGCGCGCAGAGCACCGTCAGCGAGAAGCGCACGGCGTCGGCGCCGTACTGTTCGATCATCTCCAGCGGGTCGATGCCGTTGCCGAGGCTTTTCGACATCCACCGCCCCAGCTTGTCCTTGATCATCCCCGTGATGAAGATGTCGCGATACGGGATCTCGCCCATGAAATGCATCGAGGCCATGATCATCCGGGCGATCCAGAAAAACAGAATGTCGTAGCCCGAAACCAACACGTCGGTCGGGTGGAAATAGTCGAGGTCGCGCTGTGTATTGTCGTCTTTTTCGGGCCAGCCGAGGGTGGCGAAGGGGAAGAGCCAGGACGAAAACCACGTGTCGAGCACGTCGTTATCCTGCACCATCCCCGGCTCCGGCTGCTCGATAGACACGACAAAGCCGCGCGCTTCGTCGATCTCGCCGTTTTCATCGGTGTAATACCAGACGGGGATGCGATGGCCCCACCAGAGTTGCCGGCTGATGCACCAGTCGCGGATGTTCTCCAGCCAGCGGAAATATTCATTTTCCCACCGTTTGGGAAAGAACCGGATGCGCCCGTCGCGGACGGCTTCGAGGGCGGGCTCGGCCAGCGGCTTCATCTCGACGAACCACTGCCGCGACAACAACGGCTCGATGACGGCCTTCGACCGGTGCGAGATGGGCACCGACACTTTGTAGGGCTCCGTCTTTTCGAGCAATCCCAACGCCTCCAGGTCTTCGACAATCTTCTCCCGCGCGTCGAACCGATCCAGCCCGGCATACGGCCCGCCTTCCTCGTTGATCGTGGCATCGGTGCTGATGACGCTGAGCACCTCCAGGTCGTGCCGTTTGCCGATTTCGTAGTCGTTCTTGTCGTGCCCCGGCGTGATTTTGAGCGCGCCCGCGCCGAATTCCATCTTGACGTACTCGTCGGCGATAATGGGGATCTCGCGGTTGAGCAGCGGCAGGATGGCGTTTTTGCCGATCAGGTGCTTGTAGCGTTCATCGTCGGGATGGACGGCCACGGCGGTATCGCCGAGCATGGTTTCGGGGCGCGTCGTGGCAATCGTCAGGTGCCCGCTATCATCGGCCAGCGGGTATTTGATGTACCACAGATGCCCGTCGCGCTCGACGTTATCGACCTCTTCGTCGGAAAGCGCGGTATGATCGACGGGGCACCAGTTGACGAGGTAATGGCCCCGGTAGATCAGCCCCTCTTCATAAAGTTGAACGAAAACGCGCTGCACAGCGTGGACGTAGCGCTCGTCCATTGTGAAGCGCTCCCGGTCCCAATCGCACGAGTCGCCGAGGCGGCGTTTTTGTTGGAGGATGCGCCCGCCGTATTCATCGACCCACTCCCAGACGCGGTCGATGAACGCCTCGCGGCCCACGTCGTGGCGCGAGAGGCCTTCCTGCTTTTTGATCGTGCGCTCGACGACGTTCTGCGTGGCGATGCCGGCGTGGTCTTTGCCGGGCATCCAGAGCGCCTCGCGGCCCTGCATCCGCCGGATGCGGGTGAGGGCGTCCTGGATGGTGTCTTGCAACGCATGCCCCATGTGCAATGCCCCCGTGACGTTGGGCGGCGGCATCATGATCGTGTGCGGCTTTTTGCCGGTTGCGCGGTCGGCGCGGAAGAAGCCGTTGTCTTGCCAATATTGATACCACGCCCGCTCGATCTCGGACGGATCGTACGCCTTGCTCGCGCCGGGTTCTGCCTGTTTGGTAGCCTGTGTCTCCATAACGAGGCCGCATCAGGGCCGATTTACACATTTCGCACTAAGAAAAAAAGCGGACCGACGCCCGCTTACAATGCTCAGCATTGAGGTGGGAAAGAACCCGCTCGCCTACGACCGGGTTCCGTGCATCCGCGACGAGAACGCCCCGGCAAGACACCCCGTCGTCGCGATATCAGAGATGCTTTTTCATAGCCACGAAGACACGACGGATCACGAAGTCTTGGTGTCTTCGTGCCTTTGTGGCAAAAACGCCACAAGCTACGAGTTGTGCCGCCCGGATAGGCGAATCCGATAAAATCACTCCTCTCCTTCCTGGCCGCCGCCAAGCTGATGCGCCAGCCATTGGCGGTAGACCTCCGCTTCATTGTGTTTGCCGGTCCAGCGGGCGCGGTTGAACATCGTCAGCGCCATCAAGAGCGCGTGGTGCTGCCCGGCGCGGTCGTGCGCCACATCGAATTGATGATGCAGTTCGTCGATCACCGCCACGCTGCGACGGGCCGTCTCGACGTCTTTGAAACCCAGCTTCCCGGCGAAATACCGGGAGTAGACGTTCATCGGGTGGGCGGTGGAGGTGTAGAGATCGAAATAATCCTCGACGAGGTCGGCTTCGCGCAGGATGGAGCCGACGTAGGTGGGCCGGGTGCCCGTCATCAACGCCAGGTCTTCGATCTCGGTGACACCTGAGATGAACAGGGCGAGGATCTGCTCTTTCTTGCTAACCGGCTCGTCCATTTTGGATTTTAGATTTTGGATTGGGCTTATCCTGCATCGTCATCTCATCAGAAAAAGTCACAACGGCTCAGAGCATCGCGGCTTTTTCGTCTGTTAGAGACAGCCTGGCATCACCAATCCAAAATCTAAAATCCAAAATCCAAAATCCACACTAAACAGCTACCAATACCTTCTTGTCGTTGCGGAAAGCCTCCACGTCCGGCACGATGGTGTCGAGGACGCGGGCCGTCGAGAGCACGCCGGGCATGCCGGCGCCCGGATGCGTCCCGGCGCCGACGAGGTAGAGGTGGCCGATGTCTTCGCTCTGGTTGTGCGGGCGGAAAAAGGCACTCTGCGTGAGCACCGGCTCGATGCTGAAGGCCGCGCCTTTGAACGAGAGGTAATCGTCGAGGAAGCCCTTCGGCGTCAACGCGCGCGAGGTGACGAGTTCGTCTTCCAGACCCGGCAGGATGCTGTCGCTCAGGTATTGCGAGATGGCGCGGCGGTAGGGCTCGGCTTTGGCCGTCCAATCGACGCCGCTATCGAGGTGCGGCACGGGCGAGAGGACGTAGAACGCATCGCAGCCTTCGGGCGCCATCGACGGATCGGTGGCGTTGGGGCGGTGCAGGTAGAGGCTGAAGTCGTCGGCCAGGACTTTGCGTTCGAAGATGTCTTCGAGGAGGTCTTTGTACCGAGGGCCGAGCAAGATGGTGTGATGCGCCACGTCTTCGTACTGCCGCTTCGTGCCGAAGTACCAGACGAACAGGCCCATCGAGTAGCGCGACCGCTCCAGCCGGCGGTTGGTCCACGTCGGTCGGACGCGTTCAGGCAGGAGATGGCGGTAGGTCCACGCCGTGTCGGCATTCGAGACGACGAGGTCGGCGTCGAGCACTTCGCCGGAGGCGAGGCGGACGCCATTGGCGCGGGGCATTGCGCCAGTTTCGTCGAGCGTGATGGCGGCGACTTCTTCGCCCAGCCGTATCGTGCCGCCGAGACCGTCGATGAGACCGGCGAGGCCGCGCACGAGCGCGCCGGTGCCGCCCATCGCGTAATGCACGCCCCACTTACGCTCCAAAAAAGCGATGAGCGTGTAAATACTCGTGACGTTGAACGGATTGCCGCCCACCAGCAACGGGTGGAACGAAAGCACCTGCCGGATCTTATCGTTTTTGACGTATTTCGAGACCAGCCCGTAGACCGTCCGGTAACTCTCCAGCTTCATCATCGCCGGGACGATTTTGAGCATGTCTTGCACCCGGCTGAAGGGCACGTGCGCCAGCTCCTCGAAGCCGACGCGGAAGATCTCCCGGCTCTTCGCCAGAAACCACTCATAGCCGTCCACGTCGTCCGGCGCAAACCGCGCGATCTCTCGTTTCATGGCCTCGGCGTCGCCCGTGTAGTCGAACGACGTGCCGTCGTCGAAGCGGACGCGGTAGAACGGCGAGACGGGCCGCAGGTCGATGTCGTCTTCGAAGCGTTTGCCGCACAGGCTCCAGAGTTCTTCGAAGAGAAACGGCGCTGTGATGACCGTCGGGCCGGCGTCGAAGGCGAAACCGTCTTGCCGGAAGACGCGCGCGCGCCCGCCCGGCTGTTCCAATCGATCGACGACCGTCACGCGGAAACCGCGCGCGCCCAGGCGGACGGCGGCGGCCAACCCGCCGAAACCCGCGCCGATGACGACGGCGTGCGGCGCCTCCGGCCCGGCAATCACCGGCTCGGTGCGTGTGTTGAGGCGGGCATCGTCCCGCTCGACTAATCTATCTATCCAGGTCAAAACAACCTCGCTTTTTATCTTGGATGAACTGTGTTTCGCGCCTTTGCAACGCAGGGATCCGGGACGAGGTTTGTAACGGTCCCGATAAAAACGTGACTTTCGCCTCATGCGTCCGAAGCCCGTGTCGCGTATTCTTAAGGGGAGGATTACGGCATCATGACACGACACGCGTGGATCATAACGGCAGCCCTGCTCGCCGCGACGGCGGGGCTCTTTCAGGTGGATGCGGCGGCGCAAGAGCCCTTCTCCTGGCAACGGGTCGGAGGACCGTTCGGGGGCTTTCTGTCTGGATTGACCGAAAATCCCTACACCGGCGATTTGTGGGCCTCCCAGTCATCCAACGGCCTGTATGTCTCCAGCGATGGCGGCGACACGTGGACAGAGCGGGCAGGCAGCCCCTTTAGCGCTTCCGCCTTCGGCTTTCGCGCCGACGGCACCATCTTCGCCGGCCGCTACCGATCAGACAACCACGGGCAGTCCTGGTTGAGAACGGGCTTTCCGGACAGCACTTCCGCCCGGATCTTCGCCTTCGACGACGTCACCGGCAACGTGATTGCCGGCGCGTACAAGGGCATCTATGTATCGAGCGATAACGGAGATACCTGGACGCGCACCAACTCGCACAGCATCGAACATCTGGTCGTTACCGATCAAGGGGTAATCTTGGCCATCACGTGGGCGAACTATGAAGACCACCTGATACGATCCAGCGACGGCGGGTTCTCCTGGGAACCCATCCAGCTCCGTTCCGGGCAGACTCCCTTCGCCCTTTTGATGGGGCCGGACGACCGGCTCTACCTCGCCATCAGCGATGATAGCGGCTCCTACCGCCGCACCAGGCTCTACATCTCGTCTGATCTGGGCGACACCTGGGAACTGGTGGGAGATTTGCGGTGGCCCTGCTTTTATCCGAGGTCCTTACTGGGCTTCGACGCAACAGGCCGGTTGTTTATGGCGAGCGACGAAGGCATCTACAGGGTGCCTGCCGATTTGAGCACGTGTACCACCCTCTTCGAAGACTTCGAACGAAAGCATGCAGCCTCTGGCTCAAGCCGGTACAAAAGCCTGAGAGCAACTATGATGGACACACGGGGCCGCCTGTTTGTCACCTCCGGCTTTGGCGGCCCCTACCGATCTCGCGACGGCGGCGAAACCTGGGATTATTTAACCAAGACCGGCATCCCCGCCGCCAACGTCTGGAGCGTCTTCGTCGAAGAGCAGACCGGCATCATCTGGGCCGGAACCTCGAAAGACGGCCTGTTCTACTCTGAAGACCAGGGCCAGACCTGGAACCGGCAATGGGGCTTCGAATCGAAAAACATCATCGACATCACAGCCGGCGCGACCCCCGATGAGCTATGGGCCGCCACCCCCTATGACGGCCTCTTCCTCTCCCGCGACGCCGGTGCTACCTGGGAGTACGTCCCCCACGACGTGTTTGACAACATTTACAACCTTCAGTACGCGCCAGCGTCGCAAACCCTGTTCGCCCATTATCCCGTCTACGACATTTACTATACGCAGGACCGGGGTCAGACCTGGCATCCTATGAACGTCCCCATCAACAACCGCATCGACCCGCCCCTGTTTGCGATGACCGTGACCGACGAGGAGGAGGTCTATGCCGCCGTCCTGGAGCCGCTCGAAAAAACCTTTGTCATCCATCAAACGCGGGATCTGGGGCAGACCTGGGAAGCGCTCAACGCAGACTTTCCGGGCCTGAACGTCAACGACGCCTACTGGGGCGTCAGGCTTTTGGTGGATTCGGCGGATACGCTCTGGGCTACCATCCGAACCACGGTTTACTACTCAGCTGATCAGGGCGCCTCCTGGCACCGCGCTGCGGACATTCCAGATGCCGATGTCTTCTATTCCCTGATCGAGAGCCCGGACGGCGCCTTGTGGATCGGGCACGATGAAGGCGTCCATCGCTCCACCGACCGGGGCCGCACCTGGCACGCGATCAGCGACGGCCTGACGCATCGCTTCGTCAACTCTCTGGCCTGGGATCCGCACACCGGCGCCATGGTGGCCGGCACCCTCACCGGCGGCGTCTTCCGGGGCCGGGCGCAAACACCAACATCGATCACCGAGCCGCAGGAGACACCCGGCCCGGCTCCCGACATCCCCCTGTTCAATTACCCCAACCCCTTCACCGACGCCACCACCATCGCCTTCGACCTGCCGCAGGCCGGGCGCGTCCGCCTCGCGCTCTACGACGTGCTCGGTCGCGAAGTGATGCGGCTCTTCGACCAGCCTCTTCCCCAGGGCCGCCACCGCGTCTCCATCGATGGAAAGCACCTGCCGCCCGGCGTCTATTTCTACCGGCTCGACACACCGTCCGGGACTGTCACCAATCAAATGACGCACATCCGCTGACGGGCGATTGCGCGAAACAATCCATCACGGCTGCTGTACTGATTTAGTCACATCCGTCTGGATCACCATGGCCGCTTTAGAAGGCGCAAACAAGGGCTTACGGATTTTGCTTGGGATCGCCCGGAGGCGACGCAGTTTAATCTTGTTTGCCTGTCTTTTGAGCGCGGTAAGCACCGTGCTTTCCTTCGGGCCTGCCCTCGCCGTTTTCGGGATAGCCCGCGAACTGGCGTTCGCGTCCTGGGAGGCGTCGGCCCTTTGGTTTTGGGGGGCGATCGCGCTTGCCTTCCTGGTCGCGCGGCTTCTCTTCTTGGGCTCAGCGATAGCCTGCTCTCACATTGCCGCTTACGGCGCGCTGTATGATCTCAGGATGGCCCTGGCGGAAAAGCTCTCTCGTGTTCCCCTCGGCGTTCTCACCGCGCGCACCAGTGGATCCCTGCGCAAGATACTGCAGGATGACGTGGAGCGGATTGAGGTCTTCATCGCGCATATGCTGCCGGATGCCGCGGCGGCCCTCACCGCGCCAATCACGGGCGTGGCTGTCCTGTTCTGGATTGACTGGCGTCTGGGCCTGGCTGGCCTGGCAACCCTGCCCATCGCCTTCCTTCTTCAAGCGCTGATGTATCGGGACGTGGATGAAATGATGGCGCTTTATACCGAGTCGCAGGAGAAGATTAACGGTACGCTCGTCGAGTTCCTCAATGGGATCTCGATTATCAAGGCTTTCAACCTGACGGCCCATTCTTTCGAGAGACTGCGCGCGTCCCTTCAGGCCTATCGTGATCTCCTCAGCACGTATTCCAGGCAAGTCATACCAGCCTGGTCGGCTTTCACCGTGGCCGCGCGCGGCAACATCCTGTTTCTGGCTCCCGTGGGGCTCTGGCTGGCGATGTCGGAGCGGATCACCGGCGCCGAACTCGTGTTCGGGCTTTTGGTCGGGTTGGGGCTTACCGCGCCGCTTTTACGTCTGATCATGGCGAGCGGCAATCTGCGCATGATCGAGCAAGGGAGCCGGCGAATCTCGGAGATCATGACAACCCCCGATCTTCCGATGGGCAACACACAGATCCCCAAAAACAACACCGTCTCCTTCGAGGATGTTTCGTTCTCTTACGACGAGGGCGAGACCCTGACGGACATTTCCTTCGCGGTACCCGAGGGCACGCGCACGGCCCTGGTCGGCCCGTCGGGCGCGGGCAAGACCACGCTGGCGCTCCTGCTCGGTCGGTTCTGGGACGTCACCGCAGGCGCCGTCAAGATCGGGACCGCCGATGTCCGGAATATGACGCAAGAGGAGATCAACGCCCGGATCGCGCTCGTCTTCCAGGATATCTTTCTGTTCGACGGCACGGTTGCCGAAAACATTCGCATGGGCAATCGTGACGCCTCCGCTGCGGATGTCATGGCCGCCGCCCGGGCAGCGCGCGCGGACCATTTCATCCAACGATTGCCAAAGGGCTATGACACCCAGATCGGCGAGCGGGGCGCGCGGCTTTCCGGCGGCGAGCGTCAGCGCCTTTCGATCGCGCGCGCGATGCTGAAGGACGCGCCCATTGTGGTGCTTGACGAAGCAACCGCGTTCGCAGACCCCATGAACGAGGCGCTGATCAACGAGGCCCTGGCGCAGCTCACGCGCGGCAAGACGCTGATTGTTATTGCCCATCGCTTGTCCGCTGTCGCCGGGTTCGACCAGATCGTCGTGCTTGATCGAGGGCAACTGGCCGCCAGGGGCCGACACGACGAAATCCTCGCCTCCTCCCCGCTGTACGCAAAACTCTGGCGCGCCCACCGGGCGGCCCGTGGCTGGCGGTTCCGGAGTGCGCTGGATCCGGAGGCCGCGGAATAAGGAGGTGCTCATGGCCACAGTGTTTTCAGAACTCACGACCCTATCCGGCAGCCCTGATGCCGGGAAGATGTGGCGCGGCATCGCCTTCCGGGTTGTCGAGGCGTTTTTCACGGCCCTCACGTTGGTTGTGCTGTATCTTGCGCTCGCGCGGTTTTTTGCCGGCACGCTGGCGATGAGCGAGCTCGTCTGGCTCATCGTCGCCCTCTGTGGTTGCCTCTTGGGTCAGTTCCTCTTTGCCTATCTCGCCGATCTCGGCTGCTTCATCGCCGGCTACGCGATCATGAATGATTTGCGTCTCGTGCTTGCCGACCGAATCCGACGTTGGCCCTTGGGCGCCTTCTCCAAGGCGCAGACAGGCGATCTCGCGAACGTCGTGACCGAAAATGTCGGCCTCGCCGAGCAGCTCTTTACCCACGTGGCCTCGCAAACGGCAGGCGCCTTTGCCGTACCTGTTTTCGTCGCCTTGATTCTCGCGTTCATCGACTGGCGCCTGGCGTTGATCGCGTCGGCTTCCGTCCCCTTGGCCTTTGCCGTGATGAGCCTGTGGCGCGCGTTTTTCGCGCGTCTATCGCGCCAGCGCATGGCGATCTCCGGCGAAACCTCGGCCCGTCTATTGGAATACGTGCAAGGCATCAAAGTCATTCGTGCCTTCGGCATCGCCGGAGAACGCTTCACCCGGCTGGCTTCCACCCTGAAGGCGCTGCGCAACACGTCGATACGGCTGGAAACCTTTGGCGGCCTGGCGATCTTCGTGTTTGCCACCGTCTTGGAGACCGGCATCCTGGCCGTTATCGGCGCCGGGATCCTGTTCTTGACGACCGGCACGCTCGAGCCGGCGGCGCTGCTTCTGTTTCTCGTGCTCACCCAGCGCTTCTACGGACCCATGACCGAGGCCGCGATGAACCTCGCGGAGTCGCACTTCCTGGCGCGGAGTGTCGAACGTATCCGAAAGGTGTCGGACGCCCCGCCGATTCCGACGCCGGCGGAGCCCTTGTTGCCCCAAAGCTATGACATCGTCTTCGACAACGTCACCTTCGCCTATGACGTCGATGCGACGGCTCTGACGAATATCTCCGCGGCCCTCCAGGAAGGTTCGTTCACCGCGGTCGTCGGCGAATCGGGGTCGGGAAAGACGACGCTCGTCAACCTGATCGCGCGCCTCCACGATGTCAGCGCCGGCGCCATAACCGTGGGAGGAGTCGATGTGCGCGAAATGGATCCTGACGAACTCCTGTCGAAAATGGCGATGGTGTTTCAGGACGTCTACCTTTTTAACGACACGATCGCTGCCAACATCGCGGTCGGCAAACCCGAGGTGACCCAGGAAGCGATTGAGGCCGCTGCCAGAGCGGCGTGCGCCCACGACTTCATTATGAGCCAGCCAGCCGGTTATCAGACGCTCGTGGGCGAGGCCGGAATGACCCTCTCTGGCGGCGAGCGTCAGCGTATTTCGATCGCCCGCGCGATCCTCAAGGACGCTCCGATCGTGTTGCTCGACGAAGCCACTGCCTCCGTCGATCCGGAGTCTGAGGCCGAAATTCAATCGGCCTTTGGCGCGTTGATCGCCGGTCGCACGGTGGTGGTGATCGCCCACCGGCTCAACACGATCACGGATGCCGATCAGATCCTCGTCTTGGAACAGGGAAGAATCATCGAACGCGGCACCCACAACGCGCTTCTTGCCCAGAATGGCCAATATGCAGGATTCTGGGCTCAACAGCAGAAAGCTGCGTCCTTCTCTTACGAAGAGGGGAAGGAATAGGCCGGATTGTTTTCCGTTCTCGCGAACAGGTTCGTTTTCGTCTATTTCTACCAACTCGACCCGCCGTCCGGGACCGTCACCAATCAAATGACGCACATCCGCTGACGGGCGATTGCGAGAAACAATCCATCATGGCTGAAGAACGTGTTTCGCGACTTTGCAACGCCGGGAATCGGGACGAGGTTTGTAACGGTTCGGTAAGGTCTGGGGTTGTTTTTTAGGGACGTATCACAGATACTGTAGGCCAGCACATCGACACTGATTAGGACGCAAGCGCTTCCTAAAAACATGGCTTTCCCTAACAAGACGGACTATCGACCACTGCTAGAACCTGGCATACATGACAAAACACTTCAGGAAGTGAAAACGTTATGCGTTTTAGATTTCGGCAATAACCCAAAACGACGTGTAATATTTGATCGCTTTTCTAAGCTACTGGAAAGGATTTTTTCACTCTCCCTGGATTGGGAGATCTGGATTAACGGATCATATGTTACGGCTAAACCGAACCCGGGAGACATTGACGTTTTATTTATTCCTGATGACCCGTCAGCCGTAAATAATCTCGACACGGCAGGACAGGAATTGTTGAAGGAGCTTTTTTTAAACCGCCAGCGTACAAAATTTCTGTACTGGACCGATGCTATCTTCGACCCGCTAGTTAAGCATGATCCCAATCGTCGCATGTATTGGCGCGGTGTTTTTGGATTCGGCTACGGAGATAAACCGAAAGGCTGGATTCGACTTGTACAAGAGCGAGATGGTTGAAAACAGAACGACCACCCTGAAGCAACGGCTCGCGCAAGCACGAGACCTTGAGACCGACTACGCCCAGCAGCTAGCCTCGGAACCGGACAACTTCGCCCTTCAACTTGGGTATCGATCCTTCCAGCAGGAGGTGGCTGAGGCAGAAGCCCTTCTAGAGCAAGAGCAGGCCGAACTCGCAATTGAACTACGCAACCGTTCTGAACTGTTATCTGAAAAACTGGAAATCCTCAAAAAACAAAAAGAGTTGCTCAGGATCATCCGTAGAGAACGCCTCACAGCCTGGGGCCAGATTGTAAACTTCGTTTTGAACAGAATTGTCGGTGTTGCTGTGATCTCTGCGGCAACGCTAGAGATAATAGACGAGAACATTCTCCCTATTGTGATGTCATCTCCGGAATTATACCTGGCAGTAGGATTATTCCTTTTGGGGGGCAGACGCCTGCTTACCATTATCACGCGGGTTGCAGAACAACTTGATCCCGACTCATCCACTGTTGAGAAAGAGCAAATCGTTGAGAAAAAGCAAATTGTTGAGAAAAAGCAATGAGCCTGATCTGCTTTGCGCTCCGTGGAATCGGCTAAACATACTTTGGAAAATGTCACGGCGGGGGAAATGATGAACCAACTGCGCTATATCTGATCAGCCAATCATCCCCCTCTTTCCCTCTCTCCCTCTCCCCCACTCACCCTTTCTCCATCTCCTGCGCCAGCAATTCGATCAGCGCGGCGCAGAGCGACTCGGCGGTGAAGGGCTTGGCCAGGAACAGGTGCGCGCCGGCATCGAGGGCGTCCTGCGCGGTGCCGTCGTCGAGGCCGCTGACGGCGGCGACGGGCAGGCCGGGATAGAGCCGCCGCAGCGCGCGGATCGTCGCGACGCCGTTCATTTCGGGCATCATCAAATCGGTGACGACGGCGTCGATTTCGTCGGCGTGTTCGGCCAGGACGGCCAGGCCTTCTTTGCCACCGGAGGCCGTCAAGACCCGGTAGCCGGCAGTTTCGAGCGTCTGCTGGGCCGTCTCGCGGATAAACGCCTCGTCGTCGATGACCAAGATGCGTTCGCCGGCGCCGGCGCGCACCTCGGCCACCGGCCCATCGACCCGAACGCCTTCCCCTTCGATGGCAAGCGGCAGGTAGACGTAGAACCGCGTCCCCACGCCCACCTCGCTCTCTACGCCGACGAAGCCGCCGTGGCTCTTGACGATGCTGTAGACAGTCGAAAGCCCCAGCCCGGTGCCTTTGCCGATAGGCTTGGTGGTAAAGAACGGCTCGAAGATGTTGTCGAGCACCTCGGGCGGGATGCCAGCGCCGGTGTCCGAGACCGCGATGCGGACGTAGTCGCCCGGCACCGCCTCCAGGTTCATCCGCGCCATGACGCTATCGACGACGAGGTTTTCGGCCTCGATGGCGAGGCGCCCCCCGTCGGGCATGGCATCGCTGGCGTTGACGCACAGGTTCATGATCACCTGCTGGAGTTGGGTCGCATCGCCGCGCACGTGGGCGAGGTCGTCGGGCAGGCGCGTGGTCACCTCGATGCCTGGGGGAAAGGCTTCTTGAATTAACTCTTCGACTTCGCGGATGACCTGTTCGAGGCGTAGCGCCACACGCTCGCCCTGGACGCCGCGCGCAAAAGCCAGGACTTGCTTGACCATGTCGGCGCCGCGCTGGCCGCTCTGCTGGATCATCGCCAGCGTGCGCATGGCTTTCTCGTCGTCTTCGAAGCGTTGTTGGAGCACCTTGGCGCCGAGCAAAATGGGCACCAGCAGGTTGCCCAGATCGTGCGCGATGCCGCTGACGAGCCGCCCGATGCTCTCCATCCGTTGCGCCCGGAGCACCTGCGACTCCAGGCGCTTGCGCTCGGTCACGTCGGTGTTGATGACGAGAATCGAACGCGGGTTGCCGGCAGCGTCGCGCACGAGCGTCCAGCGACTCTCGACGGTGATCTCGCCGCCGTTTCTGGTTTTTTGGCGCAGATCGCCCGACCACTCGCCGCGCTCGCGCACAGCCCGGTGAACGGCTTTGAGCCGGGCCTCGTCGGCGCCGTAGAGTAACGCGTCGGCAGCTTTGCCCATGACGTCGGCGGCGCTGTAGCCGGTGAGGCGTTCGGCGCTCTTGTTCCAGTAGATCACCCGGCCTTCGAGGTCGCAGGCACTGATGGCGTCGCGGGCTTTGTCGAGAAAGGCAGCCTGTTCGCGGATGCGTTCCTGGGCGCGTTCGCGCTCGCGGGCGTAGCGGATCGACCGTTCGAGAAGCGGCGCGTCGAACTCCCACTTGACCAGATAATCGGCGGCGCCGGCGGTCATCGCGCGCAGGTCTACGGCGCGGTCGCCCTGGCCAGTGAGCAGGATGAACGGCGTATGGAAACCCCGGTCGACGGCTTCCTTGAGCAGGTCGAGGCCGTTGTGCGCGCCGAGGCGATAATCGACCAGGGCTACGTCGTAGGGCGCCGACGTGACGGCGGCCAGCCCTTCGTCGTAGCTCCTGGCCCAATCGACGGTCGCCTCGGTGGCTTTAGCCAGCAGGCGCTGCGCGATGAAGTAATCGTCTTCATCGTCTTCGACGACCAGGATCCGTAACGACTCGCGTACTTCGCCCATACCCTCACGCCTGTCCCGGCGGTAATTTGACAATCTCGAACCAGAAATTCCCGAGGACTTTGATGGCGCCGGCCAGTTCTTCGAACGTGACCGGCTTGGTCACGAAGGCGTTGACGCCAAGGTCGTAGCTCTGCACGACGTCTCGTTCGGCCCGCGAGGTGGTCAAGACCACCACGGGGATGCGGCGCAACACAGGATCGGCTTTGATGGCTTGCAAGGCTTCGCGGCCATCCATGCGCGGCATGTTCAGATCCAGCAAGATCAGCCCGGGCCGCGGCGCCGCACCGGGGCCGCTGTAGGCCCCCCGCCGGTAGAGATAATCCATCAATTCCTCGCCGTCTTCGACCCACTTGATGTCGTTGGCGAGCCGGTTGTGCTGAAGCGCCCGAATCGTCAACATCCGATCATCGGGATCGTCTTCGGCCAACAGAATCACGATGGTTTCACGCGGTTCCATTCGGTAATTTGTAAGAACGGGTGAGGATATTTCTGATGCGTTGGCGCGTTGTTCTATCGAAGATATTGGTCACCGGTCATTGGTCACTGGTCACTGGAAAAAAACTCGGTAGTGTTTAAAAGGTGTTGATGAAGCAAACAAACCGCCCCCTTGAGGGGGCTGTCGCGTAGCGACTGGGGGTGTAAACAGCCCGCTTTTACACCCTCCGGCCCTTCGGGCCACCTCCCTCAAGGGAGGAGTAGGGCGAGCACACGCTCAATGTGTTAGCGGCTTGGGAAGCAAACCGCCCCCTTGAGGGGGCTGTCGCGCAGCGACTGGGGATGTTCACCAGGCTGTTTGACACCCTCCGACCCGCCTTCGGCGGCCCACCTCCCTCAAGGGAGGAGTCAAAGACTGCTTCGAAAAGTAGCATGCGCTCGCCCTA
>JANQES010000035.1 GCA_028278205.1 Rhodothermales bacterium | reverse complement strand
TGTTTCTTCGATGGTATGGACGGAGCAGCTTGCGTGGCTAAGATATCAACCTGCATCTGGCCTTGCCAGATAACTCCCTGGAACCCATATTGAGCCTTTAGATTTTGGATTTTGGATTGGGAATGTTCCGAGCCCTTTTCAGCAAACGAAAAAGCCGCGACGGTTAGAGCCACTGAGGCTTTTTCGTTTGCTGAAAAGACATCGTCAAACGACCAATCCAAAATCACATGCCTCGCCATCTCTACTGCCTAATCGTCCTCATCGCCGTCGCGATGGCCGGTTGCGCCTCGCCGGAGCAGAACGGAGCCGCTTTGCAGGCCGCTGCTTCCGGCCTCGAAATAGCCGTTTCTTTTCCCGAAGAACGCAGCGCCGGGCCGCTCGACGGGCGTGTCTTGCTTTTGATCTCGACGAACGACGAGGCCGAGCCGCGTTTTCAGATCCGCGCCAGGGTGGGGAGCATGCAGGTCTTTGGGATCGACGTGGAGGGGATGGCGCCCGGCGAAGAGGCGGTCTTTACGGCGGAGGTCTTCGGGTATCCCACCGAGAGCCTCGCGGCGCTCCCGCCCGGCGAGTACACGGTGCAGGCGTTGCTTCACAAATACGAGACCTTCAACCTCGCCGCCGGCCACACCGTCAAGCTGCCGATGGACCGGGGCGAGGGGCAGCAATGGAACCGGGCGCCGGGCAACCTCTACAGCACCCCGCAAAAGGTGCGTCTCGATCCGGGGCAGGCCGGGCGCCTCGCCATCACGCTCGACCAGGAAATACCGCCCATCACCGAGCCCGAAGACACGAAGTACGTCAAGCACGTCAAGATCCAGAGCGACCTGTTGACCGAGTTCTGGGGGCGGCCTATGCACCTGGGCGCGCACGTGCTGTTGCCAGAAGGCTTCGAAGAGCACCCGGAGGCGCGCTATCCGCTGATGATCTTCCACGGCCATTTTCCCTCCGACTTCGGCGGCTTCCGCACCGAACCGCCCGACCCCGACCTCGAATGCGTCTACAGCCAGCGCTTCCACGTCGCGTGTTACAACCGGATCGTGCAGCAGGAGGCCTATGATTTTTACCAGACGTGGATCAGCGACGATTTTCCGCGTTTTCTGATCATCGAGATCCAGCATCCCACGCCGTATTACGACGATTCGTACGCGGTCAATTCGGCCAGCATGGGGCCGTACGGCGACGCCATCACCCACGAGTTGATCCCCTACATCGAAGAGCAGTTTCGCGGCATCGGCGAAGGGTGGTCGCGCTTTCTCTACGGCGGCTCTACCGGCGGCTGGGAAGCCCTCGCCGTGCAGGTTTTTTATCCGGACGACTACAACGGCACCTTCGCCGCCTGCCCCGATCCTATCGACTTCCGCGCCTACACCCTCGTCAATATCTACGAGCACGACAACGCGTATTACGAAGACGGGCCGTTCCGCCGCATCAAGCGGCCCGTGCATCGCAACTATCTCGGCGAGGTAGACGCCACCATCGAAGACTACAATCACATGGAACTGGCGCTGGCGTCCAAAGGCCGCTCCGGCGATCAGTTCGACATCTGGCAGGCCGTCTATTCGCCCATCGGCGACGACGGCTATCCCAAACCCATCTGGGACAAACGCACCGGCGAGATCGACCACGAGGTAGCCGCGTATTGGAAAGAGAACTACGACCTGCGCTACATCATGGAACGCGACTGGGCCACGCTCGGCCCGAAGCTCGAAGGCAAAATCCACATCTACTGCGGCGACATGGATAATTATTACCTCAACAATGCCGTCTATTTGACCGAAGCATTTCTCGAAAGCACCACCAACCCGTACTACGGCGGCGAGGTTGATTACGGCGACCGGGCCGAGCATTGCTGGAACGGCGATCACGAAAACGGCAACCACATCTCGCGCCTGCGCTACAACACGATGTACGTGCCCAAAATCCTCAAACGCATCGAAGACAGCGCCCCCGCCGGCGCCGACCTGACGAGCTGGCGGTACTGATATTCGGAAAAAGTATTCACTTTTTTCGAAATGGGTTTAAGGAATTTGAATGGCTACCGATATCCAGGGTAAGGTGAGACTCAAAGCTTCTAGTCCTGGGCCCCGTAAGGCCCGGGACTTTGCTTTTTTATAGCCTTCCTCACCCGGCTGACCTTATGCCAGATCGCGTGTGCGATTTGGCATTATCGCATCTTGAGGGCGCGCTCGTAGTCCTCATCGCTGAGCGTGACGCATTCGCGACATTCCCAACTGGACCCCAGCAAGCCCTTGCTCCGGGCGCGTTTGACGAGGAGGGCGCCGGTATAGTCGCCCTGGAGCGGATCGCCCGGCCCGCCGAAGAGGGGCACCTCGTCGGGGGGGCGTCGTTGGCAGACTTCACAGCATAGATTGCCCGGTGGCGGGCGGACGATGGTTCCCTGGCTGGGCATCGGTTGCCACTGGGTGCCTGCGCCGGTAATATGCACGCCGGCCCAGTGCCTGCCTTTTTCATCGAGGCGCACACAGTCGGGAAGAAACGCAGACATCGGTGTGGTTAAAACGCCAGGGGGATACGCGGACCTCCAAAGATAGGCGCTTCAGAGCAACGAAGGAGGCGCCGCGAAAAATTTCAGCAAAAAGGCGTATTGCGTTTCACGTCGTCGTTTCCAGCGGCGAGAGGTCTGTCAGTTCGATCCGGTGGCCGTCCGGGTCATGGAGGAAGAGTTGCCAGGCGCCGTCGGGGCGGCGTTTGCGTGGTTGATGGGCCACGCCGTTGCGCCGGAGTAACGCCTCGGCCTCATCGATAGAGGCGACCTTCAAGGCGAAGTGCCGGCTCCGGTGGTGGCCCGGCTCGGGCAGCGCCCGCCCGGCAATCAGATGCAATTCTTGCGTCGGCCCCAGACGAAACCACGCCCCCGGAAAGTCGAACGCCGGGCGGGGGATCTGCGGGAGTTCGAGCCCGTCGCGATAAAAAGCGATGCTGGCGTCGAGGTCGGAGACGTGGAGGGCCACGTGGTTGAGTTCGAGGATGTTCATGGACTGGCCGGGTGAATCTGGATAAAGATCAAGGGGAAGATAGGATTTGTGGCACTGACGCGTATCGTTTGTTATCGATCCTGTTTAAACCGGCCTGCTGTTCCATTGCTTCGCGGGCACTTTTGAAGTATTCTGGGCTGAGTGCAATGACATTCATTCTGCCTGATGTGATGCTATAAACAATCAGTCCCACCCCGATGAAATTGAAATCACTGACCATCGTGCTGGCCGGTCTGGGGCTTCTGGCGCTGAGCCGGTGTGTGCCCGGCGCAGAACCGATGGACACACAGCGCCCTCCCAACATCCTGTTTATTCTGGTCGATGACCTGGGGCCGGAATGGATCAGCGTCTATGGGGGGGAGGAGATGAAAACCCCGAACATCGACCGGCTGGCCGAGCAGGGCATGCTTTTCGACAATGCCTACTCCATGCCGCAGTGCACCCCCACGCGGGTGACGCTGCTGACGGGGCAGTACCCCTTCCGGCACGGCTGGCTGAACCACTGGGACGTGCCGCGCTGGGGCGCGGGCGTACACTTCGACCCGGCGCATAACCTGTCCCTGGCACGTGTCTTAAAAGCAGCGGGCTATGCGACGGCTGCCGCCGGCAAATGGCAGATCAACGACTTCCGCGTCCAGCCCGATGCGATGGAGCAGCACGGCTTCGACGCCTATGCCATGTGGACCGGCTTCGAGACCCAAAACCCGCCCAGTGCCGAGCGCTACTGGGATCCCTACATCCATACACGCGAGGGCAGCCGTACCTACGAGGGCCGCTTCGGCACCGACGTCTTTGTCGATTTCTTGATCGATTTCATGAAACAGCACAAAGACGACCCGATGCTGCTCTATTTCCCCATGGCGCTGACCCACACCCCGATGATCCACACCCCCCTCGATCCGAATGTGGAGGGCACGCCGGCAAAGCAGAAAGCCATGGTCCGCTACATGGACCACGCGGTAGGGCGGCTCGTCGAGGCGTTGGAAGCCCTGGACATCCGCGAACGAACGATCATCTTTTTCACCACAGACAACGGATCGACCCGAGGCATTACGGCGACGATGAACGGGCGCGAGGTGAAGGGAGGCAAGGCTACGCTGGGCGAGCCGGGCGTGCGTGCGCCGTTCATCGTCAGCGCGCCGGGGCTCGTCCCCGCCGGAGTGCGCACCGACGCGCTGACCGATTTCACCGACCTGCTGCCGACGTTTGCCGAACTCGCCGGGACCGCTGTGCCCGACAGCGTCGTCGTCGATGGGCACTCTATCGCCCCGTTGCTCTTGGGCAAGGCGACAGACTCTCCCCGCGCGTGGATCACCGCGATGGGCTTCGGCCCGGCCCGGCTGACGGCGGAGGGTGTGGCGCCCGTGCAGGCTTACACAGACCGCGTCGTCCGCGACAAGCGTTACAAGCTGTGGGTGCTCGGCGGCCAGGGCGCTCGCCTCTATGACCTTCTCGAAGATCCGGACGAGAAAAACAATCTGATCGAAAGCACAGACCCGCAGGTCGTCGCCGCGCGCGAGCGGCTGGAGGCCGTCGTGGCCTCTTTTCCTGAGCAAGATGCCTGGCCCCAATACGACCCGACACCGCCTCAGCCCTGGGACCGCAAACCGGATCACTCCTCGCCGGGATCAGGCCGCGATTGATCGATCATAGTACGCTCCGGCTGCTTTCTCGAAAGATCGTCACAACCACATCCGCTCCAACCCCGCGGCGCGGCGCGCGTCGGCCAGATGACCGCGGTGCATATACCAGTGGTCGGCGACGTACTGCAGGCAAAGGCGGTAGGTGCCGAAGGTGTCTTCGTAGCCCTGAGGCGCGTTCGCGCTCGCCTTGTCAAGATCCTCTTCGGTGAGAGCATCGAGAAGCGCCACCGTCGAGGCGCGCATCGCGCGGCACCGGGCAAGGACCTGGTCGAAGGGCGGAAACTGGCTAACATCCCCGGTCGTGTCGGGTCCGTCGAAGAGTTCTTCCCACTCGGCCAGCGGGTTCGGTTCTCCGAGCATGAACCTGCGAATAACAAGCGCCTCGATGTAGGCCAGGTGCCCCAGCACCCAGAGCGTGTGGCAGCCCCCTTTCGGCGTCGGGAAGACCACGCAATAGTCTCGCATTTCTTCGACGCGCGCGAGCACGCGGTGCGCGCTCTTTTCCAAGTTGTCGCGTATGAGGTCGATAGATTGCATTTGACTTTTGCTACGATTAGCTCATGGGTGAACCAACTCCAATCGTTCCAAAAACTCTGAAAAGGTCTCCGTCACCAAACGCCATTCAGTTTGATACGGGTCAGTATGCCAAAAAGACGCAACAACCCGTGGATCCTCCATTGACGTTCGAAAATCCAAAGCAATGGCCAGATCGTCGCCGTGAATCCGATTGACTGCAAAAATCAAGGCCTGATCGTCATTCATTGCGAGCGAGCAAAAAAGACGTGTCCTCAGCGAAAAGTGAGAGGTGTTCTTCAGGCACCCCCGCGTCCCGTGCAAAGGATTCCAAATTACGCTGCACGACGCGCACATCGGCGAATCCGGCCTTGTGAGCAAAACTACCCAATTCGTCGTCCTCGAAGAACCGAAGGCGGGGGCCCATGGGCTTTGGAATGACCCACGTGCCCCGCAGTTTGGGATCACTCCCCAGGGCAACCAGGCGGCCGCCCTTGACGAGCACGCGCCGGATTTCTTTCAGCGCAATGACTGGATCGTCCAGAAAACCTATAACACCCGTCATCGTGGCGCATGTGAAGGTAGCGTCAGAAAAAGGAAGGTGGTCCGCACTCGCCTCAATTATTTGCAGCCGGCCTGTGCTTACGGCATCGCGGTTTACCTCACGCGCCAGGGCCACCATATCGAGGCTATGGTCAATGCCGGCGGCCCGGCACCCGCTCTGCAGGGCTTCCTTGAGCAGCACGCCGCCCCCGCATCCAACTTCGAGTAAATAGTCGTCGGGTGTCAAAGCGAGTTCCGACAAGATTACACGGAAATTGGGGTAATGGTAGAGCGGATCGCTGTAAAAGGCGCGAGATTGTGTGCCCGACGGACGCCGCGCCATTCGGTCGGTAATCCAATCCGCGAGCGCTTCCGGCGCCGTCGCGCGAAGGAACGGCGCAGCGATCTCGGAGGCAAACCACCCCGCGATTTCACTGGCGTCTCCAAGCTGCCGGCCCCAGTGATGGTGCTCGATGCTCACCTGCGTACTGCCCTCGATCTCCTTGAAGAGGAACTCGATTTCCGTGACCTCATCCGGTTCCCAGGAAGCCTGCCGCCACTCGATGGCGATGCGTTTGCCCGGCTCCCATGCAACGATGCGGCCGACCTCGAAGGTTTTTTGAATGATGCGCCCTTCTGAACCCGTCTCGAAGTGAATGCCCGACCGGGTGAGGGCAAGCGTCAAATCCTTAACGACAGCATCGAAGGCCTCGGCGGGCTTCAGGGGGAGGTCGATGCTGGTGCAAACGGTGATTCCTTTGTCATTCATCATCACAGACCTTTCAATGTGTTTGACAAACCTGTCAGGATAGCCATCCGGGCGCCTGCCGTTTTCGGCTTAATTAGTATCAACCGCCCCAGGCATACGGGGTTCGGCGGTAGGGGGCGCACAACGCGGATAGCACCGAAAATTCGCTTTGCCGGGCTACCGCGTCAGATCGAAGAGCTTGCTGTACTTGATGACGAGTTGACGTTGCTTCGGGCCTGCGACGATTCCCGTGCGTTCGAGCGCGCCCCGGTGGTTCGTGTCGTTCCACACGATGAAGAGCCCCGTGCCCGCCGTGTCGAGCCACCCGAACCGGATGTTTGTACTGACGTCTTCGGTGTCGTCGTTGTACTGGACGTTGGCCTGCACGTAGAGGCGCGGCGTGAACGAGTACGAGGCATTGAAACGCACGACGGCGGTCTGGAAGTTACCCTGATCGAGCCGTACGTCGAAATAGTTCGCGCGGAGGCTCAGGGTGAGCTTGTCGGCGTAGCGATACGAGAGGGTCGCGGTCGGGCCGAAGCGCGTCCCGTTGTAGAACCCACCGAGGTCCCATCCGCCCGACAGCGAGAGCGGGGCGCCTCGGTTCGTGTTGGCCCTGAATTCCCAGTCCACGTTGTTATACGTACCGGCCGGGATGACGATGCCTTCCCGGATCTCGAACGGCTCTTCGAGGCCCTCGCCCGTGAGGTTGAAGCCGGGGAGTTGAAAGAACGCCCCGTTTTCGAAGGCGAAGTGGTTGTCGAAGTGGAAGAGATACGACTCGTTGAAGCCCGCCAGCGTCCAGTACACACGGCCCGAGATGTGAGGCCGGAATTCCCGAAACCAGGGCACCTTCTCAGTGCGGATATGGCGGAGAATCCGATAATTCACGTGCCGGTAGTCGCGTCGGTTCACGAAGCCGACTTCCGGGTTGAAGGCATCGCCGATCTGCCTGTATCCGGCGGAAATCTGCCAGTCTCGCGTGACGTAGCGCATGCCGCCGGCGAAGCCATACTCGCCCTCGTTGAAACCCGAGCCGGGCTCCTCTTCACCGGTGAGCACAGGTGTGGTCGTGATGCTTGCCCAGCCGTCGAACGTCAGCGCGTCCCCAAGGCCCAGCCGGCCATCGACGCCGTAGGTGAGATTGTAGTCGTCGGTGTTCCCGGTGTTGAGGCGCGAGACCATGATGGCGCCGAGCTGGGTCCGATTGCCGAACTCCCTGTAGGCGCGCAGTACACCGAAGTTGTTATTGGGTGCGATCTGCTCGCGCAGCCCCGTCTCGTCGTCGATGTCGTAGGCGTCGCCGGTCTGGATGTTGAGCAGGCCGATCTGGAAGTCACCGACTTTGCCCGTCAGCCGGGCGCCGGCGTGGATGGGTACCTCCTGATTGCCCGAAAGGCCGATACGGCGGCTGAAGAAAAGCTCGGCTGAACGGCCCGCGCCCACGGCGAAGGTGCCTGCATTCTCCAGGAAGAACGCGCGCTTCTCCGGGAAGAAGAGGCTGAAGCGCGTCAGGTTCACCTGCTGATCGTCTACCTCGGCCTGCGCAAAGTCGGTGTTCACTGTGAGGTCGAGGGTGAGGCTCTGGTTGATCCCGATCTTGGCATCGCCCCCGATTTCGCGCCCGTATTCGACCTCCGGCGACACGGCTTGATAATCCTTGAAGCCGTCTGCGAGCACGTAGGGGCTGACCGTCACGGTGCGTTTGGAGGGAGCCTGCAGCGCGAGGGTGCCCGCCAGAGAGATCCGGTACACATCGAACTGCCGGGGCAGGGACGCCCACATAGACTGCTCGCTGTTGCGCCGGATCTTCCGCTCGAAGTTCACGCCCCAGTCCTGCGGTCCTCCAGCGCCGTACCGCAGCGTCGAGAAGGGAATCCGCATCTCGGCGTACCAACCGCGATGGTCCGTCGTGGTGGCCACGTCCCACGAGCCGTCCCAATTGAGGTTGAAGCCGCCCGCCGAGCCGCGCTGCTGGCGGCCGCTCCCCGCGCCGCCGCCGACGTCCTCCCCGGCGACCTGGCCGTCGTACTCGATACCCGCCGGCGTCGTCCCGAAGACGAACCCGGCTTTGCAAGCAGCAAGACCGTCGAGCTTGTGGTCGGCTGAAGCGGTGGTCAGGCAAAGACTGCGCGTTGGGATTCGTCCCCTGACCAAATTACGAACGCTGGCTCTGCAACGCCTGAAGCATGCTCGGATGGTCTATATAGGCCTCGAATCGAATCGCCTTGCCGTCTTTCAGCGTCCATACATGAACAGCGGGTACGTTGAACGCCTTGCCCGTGGCGCGTACTTTGCCTCGGGTGTGACCCACAGCGACAACACGGTCACCCGCATCGACAAAATGATCGAGTTCAACTTGAGACTCGATGGTTGTTGTGAGTTTGTGAAAGAACTCCTTTACCTGATCGAGGCCCTTGTATTGACCGCCCCAGGGCACCTCTTGAGACTGATAGAACTCAATGTCAGGATCAAAGAGATTGAAGATGAATGGAAGATCGCCACGCCTGAAAGCATCGTACCCGGATTGAAGCATCTTGACATTCTCCTGTGACATATTTTCTGCTTCCTTATTTCGTTCCAGGAAAACGAGATGAAAAAAAGTTGCGCTGCCCTCTTGACAAGTAGCAAGTAGGATTGTGGCTCACCTGCGGCGGCTATCCCTTTTCAAATCAAGCTGGGGTCGCCGCCGGTTCGGTTGGCACCCAGATGAGCAGGAGCGCCAGGCGCCCTGGCCGTGACCAGGGCACCTGGCGCTCTGTCAATCCCATCCTGACGGGTTCTGGCGGCAACAAAAATGACCAGCCATCGACGCGTCATTATGGAATTGACAGAGCCCTGGCGCGATATATATGCCCTGCTAATCGACTGCGGCCTCCACCGCTTCCTTGCTGCACGGACAGGGCTCGGCCTCGGCCTGACCCACCGGCTCCTTGCTGGCACAGATCACCCGCTCCAACATC
>JANQES010000030.1 GCA_028278205.1 Rhodothermales bacterium | reverse complement strand
ATGACCTGCTGCACGTGTCCGCCGGCCAGGTAGTGCGCCTCCAGCGGAGCAGTATCGACCTCGATGCCCGCCTTGTGGGCGGTGATGAGCGGCCGGACGATCTGCGCAGGCGGCACCCGGCGCAGGCGCATCCCGACGAGGTCGCGGAAGAGGTTGAGCCGCACACCGGAGAAGATCGCCGTGATCCATAGGCGGATCGGCACGACGTAGAATAAGACGACCAACCCAAGAGCGGCCAGGATGATGAAAAGCACACTGAACGAAGCAAACAGGTCATTCATAGGAGTGGGCGGCCAGGGGCCGTTAGGGTTCAGAGCGTTCCTTGCGCTCGTCGTGTCTGCCGTCGCCTGGCGATGAACACGGAGGCAGGCAATGACAAAGCCGTTCTTGAACGGTATAGCGATGTCCGGGCGTGGCCCTTAGAGAAGGTGCGGCAGTAGCGCGGTGTGGTAGGGCTTCTGGCGCAGCTTACGGAGGGCCTTCTCTTTGATCTGGCGCACGCGTTCACGGGTGAGGTTGAAGCGTTGACCGACTTCTTCGAGCGTCATCGGACGTTCGCGGTCGATGCCGAAATAGAGGCGAAGGACCTCTGCCTCACGTGGTTTCAACAGACTCAGAGCACGCGCGATGTCGATCTTGACCGATTCATCGAGCAGCGAGTCGTCCGGCGATATGCCTTTGCCGCTCGGCAGCACGTCGAGCAGGCTATTGTCGTCGTCTTCATTGAAGGGTTTGTCCATCGAGAGGTGGCGGCCAGCGTGCTGCATCGCCTCGCGCACCTTCTCGACGTCGATCTCCAGTTCGCTGGCGAGTTCTTCGAGGTTGGGGGCGCGTTCGTGTTCCTGGGCCAGGCGAGCGCTGGTCTTGCGGATCTTCGAGATCGTGCCGATGCGGTTGAGCGGCAGGCGCACCACCCGGCCCTGCTCGGCGAGGGCTTGCAGGATAGCCTGCCGGATCCACCAGACGGCGTAGGAGATGAACTTGAAGCCGCGCGTCTCATCGAAGCGTTTGGCGGCTTTGATGAGGCCGTAGTTGCCCTCGTTGATCAAGTCGGTGAGATGCAAGCCTTGTCCCTGGTATTTCTTGGCGACGGTGACGACAAAGCGGAGGTTGGCGCGGGTCAGTTTGAGGAGTGCTTCTTCGTCGCCTTGTTTGATGCGTCGGGCGAGGTCGGTCTCCTCAGCCGGCGTCACTAGGTCGATCTGAGCGATCTCCTGGAGATACTGATCGAGCATGCGTTGGCGGCGGGGGACGTACATGGCTTCTCCAGATTGAGGAGGTCTTACTCGGCCCTATGGCACCGAATAGGGCGAAGAAATGGCTGCGCCCCTCCGAAGACAGCTTTGCCTCACTTACCACGAGCGCCGCTCGCGTCCACTTCCGCGCTGGCGTTTGGCTCTGGCTTCATTCACCGTCAGGATGTTTCCACCGAGTTCAATGCCGTTGAGCCCGGCAATGGCTTCCCGGGCCTGCGCCGCATTGGGAAGTTCGACAAACCCAAACCCGCGTGATTCCCCGGTAAACTTATCCTTGATGATTTTGACCGACTCGGCATGGCCAAACTCGACAAATGCTTTGCGCAATTCCTCTTCCGTAGTTGCCGGGGATAGATTCCCCACATAGATGTTCATGGTACGCCTCTCGGTTTGGGTGAAATGGGTGCCAAACAAAAAAGCTTACGGCCTGCAAGGCGCTAGTTCTGCGTCCTTTCAGGGCGTAAGCTTGTTCGCGGCTTCCACGGTGGCTTGACGTAAAACATAACTGCTACACTCCCCGGTATGGAAAGGTCCCGGAGGCGGTGCTACGCCAAGCCGGGCACGCCGTATGACCCGCCTTGCGACCAGCCCCAGGCTTACCTCCGGCGCGCCGACTGAGAACCCCGGACGCTCTTGCGGCGGCGATGACGGCCCTGCTGCCGGTTCGCGTCGGCTCTCCCGGTATGCTTTCGCGCTTGCTCCGACGGCCGGTGGTGTCCGTTTTTGGCTTCAGCGTCGTGTTCAAAATCGGCGTAGACCTTGCGCGCGAGCCGTTGGCCGGTATGCCGCTCGATATCCCGCAGATAACGCTCTTCTTCCTTCGCTACGAAGGTGATCGCATGACCACTCGCCTGCGCGCGGCCCGTCCGCCCGATGCGGTGAATGTAATCCTCGGCCTGGTTGGGCGTATTGAAATTGATCACGTGCGAAATGCCGTCTACGTCGAGGCCCCGGGCGGCGATGTCCGTCGCCACCAGAATCTTGAAGGTCCCGTTGCGGAACCCGCCCAGCGCACGTTGCCGCTGACCCTGCGTCCGGTTCGAGTGGATCACAGTCGCCGCGAACCCTCGCTTCGAGAGTTTCCGGGTGATCCGGTTGGCGCGGTGCTTCGTCCGGGAGAAGACCAGCACATTGTCCACCGGCTCGGTATCAAGCACGTGGTACAGGAGGTCCATCTTCTGATGGCTCGCCACCGAGCATACCTGCTGCATGACGGTTTCTGCCGGGTTCCGACGCCCTCCGACCTCAACGAAGGCCGGGTCGGACAGAATCGTATTCGCCAGCGCCTGGACCTCCTTCGGCATCGTAGCGGAGAACAGGAGCGTCTGCCGCCTGGCAGGGATGGCCGCGACGATCTTGCGGATGTCATGGATGAAACCCATGTCCAGCATCCGGTCGGCCTCGTCGAGAACCAGCACTTCGACGCGAGAGAGGTCGAGGCTTCCCCGGCCGAGGTGGTCGAGGAGCCGCCCTGGCGTGGCGACGACGACATCGACGCCGCGCCGTAGTTGTTTAAGCTGCGGCTGAATGCCGACGCCGCCAAAGATCGCCAGGCTACGCAACCGCGTGAACGTGCCGTAGGTGCGGATCGCCTTTTCCACCTGCGAAGCCAGTTCGCGCGTCGGCGTAACGACGAGCGCGCGCGCCCTGCGTGATCCGTTGCGACGCTCCTCCGCAGACAACCGGTCGAGCATCGGCAGGACGAAGGCAGCGGTTTTGCCCGTGCCGGTTTGGGCACAGCCAATCAGGTCGCGGCCAGCCCGGGCAACCGGGATGGCCTGGGCCTGAATGGGCGTGGGGGTCGTATAGCCTGCTGCAAGGACACCTTGCAGTGTTTTCCCGGACAAGCCGAGAGATTCGAAAGTTATCATGATCGTGTACCTGTGGCCGTGCTGGCATCGAGCCGGAGGCCTGTGAAAGAGGTGCTGAAGCCGAGAAGCAGAATCGTTCGTGGGATCCCCTTCAGAGGGTGTGTTGACATTCAGCCAGGGTGAGGACGGAGCCATCGTGAAACGGTGCCGCCGTGGGGATCAGGAAGAAAGCAGGGCGTCTTTTTCGGAAAGGATGCGATCTGCCCATTCACGAAGGGCGACACGCGCAGCGGAAGCAAAATCTTTCCCTTCTACCGCTGCCGCCTCGTCTACCCGGTTGCGTAGCGCCTTCGGTAGATCAATGCTGACGCGTACAATGGTCTTCTCGTTAGACATTGTGTAAGGTGTTTTTGTCATTGATGTCAGGATTGAACTACTTGATTTTGCCTTTTGGCATCTTGGGTACCTCATTCCTTGGTGAGTGGCCGGTAGCCGGCAAAAGAAAAAGCTCCCTGCAAAAAGGAAGGTCGTTTACTTACCTTCTTGCAGAGAGCTTTACGCTGTGCAGAACCGGCACGATACGATGCGTTGAACGCGTGACCTTGAACAGGGCACTGCGGCAATAGATCCCAATGGGGACGCAGAGTGCCAAAAAGGACGTGCAACTATCCAGCCCATGCTGCATACAACAGGCGCTCCACAGGATGGTCTCTCGACCCTGTCTACGTAGCCGTCGATTCCTCGTCTGTTCTAGACCTCGTTGTGTCATCACCCTGATCCTTTCCTTTCCAACGGGTGATGATAATCTATGAAGAACCCCTTTTCGCGCTTTCCCCTCGACACCCTCTCCAACGGCACGCTTGCCAGGAGCATCACAGAGTACAAAAGAATGCTCTTGCGGCTCGGTCGGTTTACGGACAGTTCGCAGATACGAAGGCTACAGGCGCAGGTACAAGGCGCGCTCGCCGAGCTAGGGGAAGAAGCCGAACGGCGCAAGGAGTAGGTGCGCCCCGTTCTGCTGCACTAGGCTCTTTTAGCCCAGCGCGTTCGGCACGGGCACTCGAAGACAAGCAGACGGCAAGCAAATACTATTCATAAAAACAAGAAAGCCCGGCCATAGCGGCCAGGCTTTCTTGCTTCAAGGTGTCGGGATGAAGCGTTAGTTCATCCGATGCACATTCATGGCGCTTAAGCCTTTGGGCGTGCGTTCTACTTCATACTCTACTTCTTCTCCATCACGTAGACCCTCGTCCCAGCCGAGGCCCGAAACGCTGTTGCGGTGCACGAAAACGTCTTTGCTGCCGTCCGTCGGTTCAATGAAGCCGTAGCCTTTGTCGGCGTTGAACCATTTGACTTTACCGTTTGCCATTGTTTGTACGGGGTGTTGTGTCACTGTACGCGTCAATCAAAACCGACCAGAAGAATCACGAAGAGCCTAACAGGGGGAGATGAAGTCGTGTCAGCAAGGTGTTAAAGGAGGTAATGAGCGTTGGTAAACGCGCCAGAGCCGCCAGGGTTCTTTCGCATGAAGCGACCTAAGGCGCAGGCGTTGCGATATCTGTTTGATGGAGACGGGGGGATTCTGTCCTCGGAGCCGTTTAAGTTTGGGATCTGAGGATCATCCCGGGCTGCTCGTTGTAGACAGTATTACATCCAGCTTGCATCGAGAGCACTTCTTCGGGTTCACGCCCCAAGGTCTACTTTCCTGCGGACCTTGGGGCGTGAACCCTTTTTGGTTTAGGGGCCTGAGATGCAGCTACATCGAGAGAAGATTATGAAAATCTACGTCGGCAACCTGGCAGAGCAGACCACGGACAAAGAGATTCGAGAGACCTTTGCGCCCTACGGGGAGGTTTCCCGCGTCGCCATCATTTCGGATAAGCAAAACGGCCACTTGCGCCGCTGGGGCATGGTCAAAATGGACCGGGCCGAGGAAGGCGAAGTAGCCATCGCCGAACTCCACGGTACCCTGCTCGGTGATCGGGCTCTAAAAGTCAAAGCAGCGAAACCCCGCGCAGAACGCGATGGGGGAACCTCGTAGCTGTGCTGGCCGGAACGAAGCGCGGCGGTTGTTTTCTGACACCCTCCAGGCAGCCTTCGATGCAAGACTCTCTCCCCAAGGACGATGAAGGTAAAGGACGATGAAACTATACGTCGACAACTTGCAGCGAAAGACCACGGAAGCCCAATTGCGGAAGCTCTTTGAGGGTTTCGGCAAGGTCGCGAGCGTCCTTATCGTCCGAGAAAGGCCGGGTGGACCCTCGTGCGGATACGGCTTCATCGAGATGAGGGAGGTGTCCGAGGCCAGAACGGCTATTGCAGCGCTCAACGGTTCTCTGCTCGGAAGTCTCGTGTTGACGGTGGTTGAAGCGTAGCCCTGTGCGAGGCCCAGATAAGGGCTCCAGATGCCTGTGCAGCACGACGAACAAGGAGAACCCATGCGCAGTTTCTCGGTTGGATTCCATTCCTCAAGTGCTGTCGAAGTGCTCGATCTCGTAGGAGAGCTCGACGCTCATACCGCACGTGAACTTGAAGCCGCCTTCCAGAAGTGCCGGCAAGACGGCAATCATCAGATCGTCGTCAACGGCGCTGGCCTGCTGTATATATCCAGCGCGGGATTGGGCGTCTTTCTGGGCTGTATCGACGACATACGTGAGCAGGGCGGCGACATCAAGATTGCCGCGCTCAAACCCAATGTCTTTAATACCTTCGATTTGTTAGGATTTCCCCTGCTCTTCAACATCGTCGACACCGAGGAAGAAGCCGTCGCCCTGTTTGGGTCCTGACGGGAGCTTGACTCCTCCCATCCCAGCAGCGGGAGGTAGCGATATGAAGGTGATCCTGGTTGCCGAACGCTTGCAACTATTGAGCCCGTGCTGCATACAACAAGTGCTCGACAGGATGGTCTCTCGACCCTGTCTCCTATAGTCGACGTCCCTCGTCTATTCTAGACCTCGTTGTGTCATCACCCTGGTTCTTCCCCTCCCAACGTGTGGTGATGACGCATGATGAACTTCTTGAAGAGCGTAAAGCTCATCCAGGGCGGCATGGGGGTCTATGTCTCAAACTGGAGGCTCGCCAGAGCCGTCGCCATGGTGAGGCCTGGTGAGACCGCCGGTACGGTCTCCGGCACGGCCCTCGACGTGGTATACGTCAGGCTGCTACAACTCGGCGATCCGGGCGGCCATGCCCGTCGCGCCTTCCAGGCTTTCGACCGTACCTTCGGAACCGGCATCGGCCGGAAGATCTGCGACCGCTACTTCGTTGATGGGGGCAAAGTGCCCGATGCTCGCTTTAAGAGCGCCCCCATGCAGGTCCTACGCCCTCAGAACGGGGTGAGCACCTTCCCAGTGCCTGCCGGCAGCGACGCTGCTCCGGTTCCTCTCAAACTGAAAGACGAGACCGTCGAACTGCTTATCGCCACGGGGTTCGTTGAAGTCTGGCTCGCCAGGGAAGGGCATCCCGGAAAGATCTTCATCAACTTTCTCAACAAGATCGAGCTTCCGCTCCTCTACGTCCTCTACGGCGCGATGCTCGCCGGGGTGGACGGAATTGTCGTCGGCGCGGGGAACCCTGACGGGCTTCCGGCGCTCTGCGCACGTCTGGCGAACCAGGAAGCGGTCACCAAGCGGCTATCGGTACTGTATCGGCAGGCGGGCGAGGAATTCACGATCTCTCTGGACCCTCAACGGATAGCGGATGGACAATTTGCCAAGAAACCGTTGAAGAGGCCGGCTTTTCTGGCCATTGCCTCGCTGGGAGAGTTGGTGAAGACCCTGGCGGAGAGCGAGAGTGGAGCCCCTGATGGCTTCATCATCGAGCATCATACAGCCGGCGGCCACAACGCCAACCCCGTCGGCCCGATGAAGAAAGATAACCTGGGTCAGCCCCTGTACAGTGAAAAGGATGAGGCCGACCTTGAAGCCATCAGAAAGGTTGGGATCCCGTTCTGGCTCGCCGGCGGGTATGGCAGCAACGAGAAACTGCGGGAAGCCCTGGCCACAGGCGCGATGGGTGTTCAGGCCGGTTCGATCTTTGCCCTTTCCGAGGAATCGGGCATGAGGGCTGACTTCCGGTCGGCGATCCTCAAATCGCTTAAAAACGGAACGGAAGATACGTCGCTGGTGAGGACGACCCTATTTTCCCCGACGGGCTTTTCCTTCAAGGTGGTTCAACTCGGAGAGACCCTCTCTGAAGATCAAGTCTTCGAGACCCGGCGTAGGGTGTGCGACATCGGGATCCTTCAGCAGCGCGGTCTCAGCAAGCCGGGCGAAGACGGGTCGCGTCGGCTGTTCCATCGCTGTCCTGCTGGCCCTATCGAGGGGTATATCAAGAACCGGGGACTCGAACGAAACACCGAGCAGCGACGGTGTCTTTGCAACGGGCTCCTTGCCTGCGTGGGACTGGGCCAGATCAAGGGACTCAACGGAAAACGAGTGGAAGAACCTGCCATAGTCACCCTGGGTGACGATCTTGACGGCATACGGCGACTCTCTCGTCAGGGCCAGACCCCCTACTGGGCACAGGACGTCGTGGTCGATATTCTTGGTTCGTATGATTGAAAACCCAATCCATCGAATCATAAGGTGATCCCACCTCAATACCTTGCTACCGCCTCTTTACGCACGAATCTTCGTGATATGCACGTTCGTCCGCCTGGTGCAGCGGGATACGCACCCGCGCCCACACGGGAGAGTCTCCTCTGCTCAGGCCCCGTCTTTGGCGGTATGCACCACTCTGACTTAGCCAATCACCCGGACGTCCACGCGTTCATCAGGCAGTGCATCGAGGATGACGCGTAGGCGGCGATGGCCTGGGCCGTCTCCAGATCTCCCTCTTCGCTCCCAATGCGTGATGATGTCAATCGTCATCCCCATGCGTCGAGTTTCCTCTTTCCGAAGTATGGGTTGTGTGTACGATGTCCACCTTCCTGGCCACCCCTGGACATTGGGTGTCCACCTGTGGACATTCTAAAAGGCTTCTAAAAGCTTCTAAAAGGTTTCTAAAAAACTGTCCCCGTTTGTCCCGAAAATGGGACAACGAAGTGGACATTGAGGTGGACAAACCGCCGTTTTAGCCCAGAAAAGGCTATCTTGGGGTGGACATGGTTTGTCCATGTTATTTTGAGAAGAAATAAGCGGTATTTGGAAAGGAAATACTGTTGTGTACCTGAATCCATGCTTCCTTGTAATCAGTCGAGTGTTTTCTGCTATTCTAATGAATTTTGACCGTCAACTTCGGTAAGGCTTGAGCCAGGCCAACAGGCCTCGTCTTTATCCGCGTTGGCGTGTCAAAATTCATAAGGGCATATCTCTGGTGGCATTAATCCAAGATGCCTTAATTTAACGGGATCTGAATGCTTCTTTAAGGCCTCGTTGTATGTATGCTTAACACGCTCATTGCCATTGGCGCCGCGCAGGCCCTGTATTTGACCCTTCTTGTACTGGTCAAAAAAAACAAGGGTTGGCCGGAGTATATCCTGGCGGCCTACCTCGCCACGGTAGCGGTTACCTTCGCCCTCACGTTTTTTGCGCTGGCGTATGACCTGCCGGACTTGATGGCCTTTCAGCTCAACATCAGCCTCTTGCTGGCCCCGCTGTTTTTTATCTACATCCGCTCGCTGACGCAAACACAAGAACAACGGCCCTCTATCCTCTTACTGCATCTGGGGCCTTACCTCGTTACATGGGTCTATTGGCTGTACCTCTTCAGCGTGCATACCGAATACGAACTGTACGTCCTGTTTTCTGAGACACCGGACGCGGAGCTGCCGCTTCTGTTTGTACTTGCATTGCTGCTGGACACGCTCGCGATCCCCATCTATGCCGGCTGGTCTCTGTGGATCCTTCAAAAACACAAACGCGCCATCTCGAATGCGTTTTCCTACACCGAAGGCATCGACCTGAAATGGGCTAAAGGTCTCGTATATTGCGCAGGCGTGCTCTGGCTCGGCATAGCCGTGCCGGAGAGTTTCAGGACGGATGTAGCATGGGACCTCGATGAACGCAGTGTACAAATCGGGTATGCCCTCGCTACGTTTTTCATCTTTTACCTGGGATATTTTGGCCTGAAACAGGGCCACATTATTACGTGGCAACCCAACGCTGTTTCACGTCCGGCATCGGATCAGCCAGACGATGAACCTGAACCGGCCACCAAGTATCTAAAGTCGGGGCTTAAAGACGAGGAGGCCCAGGTCCACGCCGAAACCCTGATCCACTACGTAGATACAGAGAAACCCTACGTACAGAGCCGGTTGTCCATTCAGGACCTCGCGCAGGCTCTCGACGTGCCGGCGCGGCATCTCTCGCAGGTTATTAATGAACATCTCGGTCAGACCTTTTACGATTTTGTCAACCGCTACCGGGTGGAGGAATTCAAAAAACGCATCACGGACCCCCGGTACAAAAACTACACAGTGCTCTCCATCGCCCTGGACTGCGGCTTCAATTCCAAGTCGTCCTTCAACCGCATCTTCAAGAAGGTTGAAGGATGCACCCCGACGGAGTATTTGAGGGCGAACAGGGGGGATGGGGAATAGCAAGTGGCCAGTGGCCAATAGGGGTGTTGGGGAATGGCGAATGGCCAGTAGCCAATGGGGAAAAGAAGGAGGATAAAGAACCCTGCTGGCCACATCCTACTGGCCATTTGCTATATCCCACTGGCCATTCCCCATGTAAAATAAGTCCCATCCCCTCGGATGATACCTCAAGTCCCCTGATTGACACGTCCCAGCGGGCGCGATGGGCCGACCTCGGACGGTTTCTCCCGTAGGTTGCGGATGCTTGCTGCTGTCATCCTTCAGTTGATCAGGTAACACGCCATGGATCCAGGGTCCCCTAAAACGCGACGATTCCTATTCGTCACGCTCACGGTTATCGTCTTACTGCCCCTTCTCTTCTCGGTGCTGCTGGCCTCGTGCCGTTCATCGCTAAACGTCGAGGAGGCCGCCCACGCTTCATCCGTGGTTGACGGTGCGCCGGTGGTGGTACAGGCGCGGGAGATACGAGCATCGCCGGAGCTAGAGATAGCGTGTTACCAGACGGGCTCTTTACCTACATAACCAACCGAGATAAACCGATGTCGATATCACAACCCCCCCCACGCTACCTGCTGCTAAGTCTCTGTATGCTTGCCGTGTTCTCGCAAGCGGCGCTCGCTCAAACGCGGGCTACCCAGGACACCCTCTGGGCTAAAGCCGTCGCCCTTGCGGCAGCCAACGAGAACTGGATGCCGATGCAATGGCATGAAGTGGAGACCATCTTTGATAAGAAAGGCAAGGTTGAAGAGACGAGCGAGTATCTGCTCCACCTGGGATTAACGCCCGATAACAACCTGGACGTACAGATCATCAAGGCCGTCAAAAATGGCAAAGACAACCTCAAGGAGGCCCGTAAAGAACTTGAGGCGAACAGGGATATGTACGCCCGCGACGATCCCGAAGATAATCTATTTGATCCGTCCATCCAGCACACGGTCACGGTCACGCGCTCCGGTGAGGTCAAACGCATCAACGGTCGTGCCTGCGCCGGCTTCACCTATGTGCAGACAACCCAGGAGGGAACGTGGGCCGGCACGGCCTGGCTGGACGCTGAAACCGGCATACCGGCTCAGGTAGAAGCAACGATGAAGGGATTGCCGATCAAAGAAGACGGACTTGAAGTGACAGCCCTGACGAGCATCACGCAGTATAACGTCTCCGCACCCGACGCCTGGTATCCCGTCAAGGTTGTGGTTGAGGTCGGGTTCAACGCGAAGTATGCCGTTTTTTCCTTCAAGGGCAGCTCAAAAACGACGATCACCCTGAGCGGGTACGAGAGGATCTGACCCATGACGGCTACGTTCTCGCTGCGACATATTTTTCGGCGATTCAAGGGAAAGATCGTTATCACGTTCGCCCTGCTTCTCCTGGAGAACCTCGTCGCGGTATTGCAACCGCTCGTGATTGGCATTGCCATCAATGATTTGCTGGCCCAATCCCTTCGAGGCACGACCTTCTTCGTGGTGCTGTATGTGAGCGGCCTGGTCATCGGGGTGGGGCGCAGGATGTACGACACCCGCGCCTACACGTCGGTCTACACCGCTGTGGCTTCGGATACGGTCGAACACCAGAGAGAGCAGGGGGTCTCGACGTCCGCCATCGTCACGCGTAGCAATCTGGTGAGGGAGTTGGTGGACTTTTTTGAACATGACCTCCCTCAAGGCTTCACCTCGACGATCGGGGTCCTGGGGGCGACGGTTATGTTGGCGGTCTTTGATTGGCGACTGTTTGCGGGTTGCCTGGTGGCGATGGGCGTGATCTACCTGATTTATCGCCTGAGCGAGAAGCGCATTTTTCGCTTCAACCAACACCTCAACGACGAACTGGAACAGCAGGTCGACGTGATCACACAGAGCCCCCGTCCGTCTGTCTTCGCACACTTTAAAAACCTGGCGCGGTGGCGCATCAAGCTCTCGGACACCGAATCGGTCAATTTCGGTCTGATCGATCTCGCGTTATTCGCACTCGTGATTTTTGCCCTCTTCGTATCCGTGCAGGGGGCGAATCCAACGCCGGGGGGCATTTTCTCGGTGCTGGCCTATGTACTCGAATTTGCCGAAGGGGTGTATGTGTTGCCGATCATCTTTCAACAGATGATCCGGCTTCGAGAAATCAGCCAGCGGATCCAGGCAACCTGACTAACATCCGCCAGGCGTCCGCCGGGTAGTTCATCAAGCGACCATCAACCATGTTAAACAGAAAACGCTTCATAACAACAACCAGCCCCGATGCCCGCTGGCATCACAAGGTGGTCGTCGTGGCCTTGATGCTGTTGACCACGGTGATCCTGGGCGGCTGTGCCGGGACGCGGCTGGACCCCCACGCATCCGTCGCCCAATTGGACAGCGAGCTACCGCGCTCCTGGGCAGCCGCGCCAGACACGACGGCAGCGCCTCTGTCTGCCCATTTCCTGGACCTGATCGACGAGGATCATCTGCGAGAATTGGTGAAGGAGGCGATAGGGGCTAACCCCGATCTCCGGGCTGCCGCGCGCCGGGTCGAAGCCTCGCACAGGCTGTTGACGGAGACGAGCGCGGTGCGCTGGCCTTTTGTCGAGGCGGGGTACACGGGCGTTCGCGACAACCAGGGGTTCGATGCTCTGGGGGAGCGGGTTGCTGAGACGCGGCATCGGGTATCCCTGAGCATCGCCTGGGAAGTGGATGTCTGGCAGCGATTGGCGGATCTCCACGACGAGCATACGGCGCTCACCGCCGCCCAGGCCGCCGATTTTGCCGCCGCCCGCGACGCGCTCGGTGCACGTGTTATACAGGCATGGGTAACCACGACCTCGCTCCGGCAAGCGCTCGCCCTCGAAGCCGAGCGTGTGCAGGTACTCGTCCAACTTCAGGAAACGATTCAGCGTCGCTACCGCCGCGGCCTCGGCACGCTCGACGACCTGGCGGCGGCACGCACGAGCACCGCGTTGGCACGCGCCACCGTGGTCGCGTTGCGCGAGGACCACGATCAGACGGTGCGTGCCCTTGAGCTTTTGCTTGGCCGAGCCCCGAGGGCCGATCTCTTGACTACAGACACGTTGCCCACGATCCGGTATGTGAGTCCCGGATATCCGGTCGAAGCCATTGCCCAGCGGTACGATATCGCAGCGGCTCTGTGGCGGCTCGAAGCGGCCGATGCAGCAGCGGCAGCAGCAGCCAGGGCCATGCTGCCGAGCCTGCGCCTGACGGGCGACGTTGCTAAAAACAAGAACGCCCTCGCTGGCCTCCTGGACGCGACGTCCATCTGGAGTATCGCAGGATCGCTCGCGCAGCCCCTTTTCCAGCGCGGGCTGCTGCGGGCGCGGTCAGACGCTCGCCGGCTTGAATTGGAAGCCGCCTGGGAGGAGTACCGTGCTGCGGTGCTGCAAGCGGTAGGCGAGGTCGAGGACGGCCTGGGGCGCGAACGGGCGCTCGTGGGCCAGCGCGACCATCTGGTCAGCGCCCTCGGTTCCTCGACACGCAACACCCAGATTCAAGAAGAACGCTATCGCCGCGGCCTGGCGAGCATCACAGAATTGCTGCTGGCCCGGAATCAGGAGATGAACATCCGCCGCCAGGTCATGGCCGTCGACGGCGAAATCCTGAGCAACCGGATTACGCTGGCGCTGGCTGTTGGTGCCGGCTTCGACGAGCAACCCTTATGACCCTCATACACCCCTTTGACATAGATCCGTAGCCGTCATGAATCAACCATCACCCTCAACGCCACGAAAGCGCCCCCTCGCGTCTATGAGGGGTTTCCTCACGCGACGTAAGCGCTCTATCGTATTCCTGGGGGCCTTCATGGTCCTCCTGTCGTTGATCGCCTTTTTCTTGCTGAGTGAGCCCCCGAGTCCTGAAGATAACACCGCTGCCCCGTCAGAACGGGTCAGAACGGTAACGGTCGTCCAGGCCACAGCCGGCGCGCACGCCGCCGAGATCACAGGCTTCGCTGAGGTTCAGCCCCGTTGGTCTTCGACCTTGCGCGCGCAGGTCAGCGGAACCCTGGTGTCCGTGGCGAAGGCGTTTCAGCCCGGCGCGCGGGTGACGGCGGGCCAGGTCCTGGCCGTCATCGACTCGATTGCCTGGACGGCCAACCTTGCCGAGGCAGAGAACCGGCTGGGCTTAGCCGAACTGGCGCTCTTGCGCGAACAACAGGAAGCCGACGAGGCGCGGCGTAGCTGGCGCGAATCGGGCTTTAGCGGCGAACCGGACTCGCGCCTCGTGCTGCGCGAGCCCCAGATTGAGGCAGCGCGGAGCGAACGGGATGCCGCCCGCGCTGCCCGCGACTGGGCCGCCCAACAACTGGCCTATACCCGCATCCGCGCTCCGTTTACCGGTGTCGTCACGGTTCGGCATATTAGCCGGGGAGAATCGATTCTACAGGGCGAGCCGGTGGCCTCGATCTACGCCACCGATGCCTTCGAACTGGCGCTGCCGGTCCCCGAGACGCAGTGGCCTAACCTGCCCGACCCCGTCATAGGAACCGTCGCGGATCTGGTTGCTTCGGACGGCCCCGGCCGCTGGCAGGCAATGGTCGTGCGGCAGGGCGCGGCCATCGACCCGACGACGCGGATGCGCACGCTCTACCTGTCCGTGAATCGGCCCCTGGCCGCCGATCCGCCGCTGCTGCCCGGAACCTTCGTGCAGGCGCGCCTGCGCGGTCGTCGGGTAGACAAGCTGCTCGAACTGCCCGAAGGCGTACTGACGCGTAAGGGCCAGATCTGGTACGTCGATGAAGGCAACCGGCTGAATCGTTTCGAGGCGACCCCGCTCTTTACCCGTGAGGGGCGCGTCTACATCGCCGAGCCGGAGCCCCGGTCTTCCTGGCCCATCGTCCGGTATCCTCTTGAAAGCTATTTAGTCGGCCAGATCGTTTTGCCTGATACCGTAGACGCCGTGGCGGCGGAGGGACGTTGACATGCATTGGATTTCCGCCTGGTTCACCCGCAACCCCGTAGCCGCCAACCTGCTGATGGTGCTCATCTTGCTGGCGGGCTACCTCTCCGTGTCCGGCATACGCATCGAGAGCTTCCCCCGGATTCCGCCCCGGCAGATCAGCATCAGCGTGGTCTATCCCGGCGCCACCGCCGCCCAGGTCGATGAAGGCGTCACGCAGAAAATCGAGCAGGCTCTCGAAGGCATGCCCGGCGTCAAGCGCACGTCCAGCGTCTCGGTAGAGAGCTTCGCGACGGTTACGGTCGAGAAGAAGACGGGCTACGACTTGCAGCGGCTCCTCGAAGATGCGCGCAACCGCGTCAACGCCATCGTAGGCTTTCCGCAGACGGCAGAACGGCCCATCATCACACGCGATGAGTTCTCCGTGTTCGGCCTCATCGTGCAGGTGGCGGGTGACGTCGATGAACACACGTTGCAGCAGGCCGCGCGCCTGGTGGAGGAGGAACTGCTGGATCACCCGGAAATTACCAACCTTGAGATCTTTGGCAAGCAGGCCCACGAGGTGAGCCTGGAGGTCGATCATGCCCGCCTCGAAGCCCATGGCTTAACGCTCAACGACGTGCGCAACGCGGTCCTGGCCAACTCCCTGGATTATCGCGCCGGCGTCCTCGAAAGCGACGGGCAGCGCATCCTCCTGCGCGCCGACGGCAAGGCGTTCCACCGTGAGGATTTCGCTGAAATCCCGGTCATGACCCGCGCCGACGGCAGTGTGATCCGCCTGCGCGACGTGGCCGAGGTGCGCGACGGTTTCGAGGAACAGTTCATTCGAGCCCGCTACAACGGGCAGCCGTCGGTGGGGATGGTTATCAATACCGACAACAAGGGCCACCTGCTGCGGGTGCGCGAAGCCGCCGATGAAGTCCTGGCCAGGGTGCGCCCGCAACTCCCCGAAGCTGTGCAACTCGACGTCTGGGCCGACGCCAGCGAGTACATCCAGGATCGCCTGAGTTTATTGCGGACCAACGCCTGGCAGGGGCTGCTCATCATCATCGTGCTGTTGACGCTGTTTCTGGACCTCAAGCTGGCGTTTTGGGTAGCGATGGGCATTCCGATCTCCATCGCCGGCACCCTGGCCATCATGGGCGATGCCTTCCTGGGCCACTCGCTCAACGACATCACGACCTTCGGGTTGATCATCGTGCTGGGCATCCTGGTCGATGACGCCATCGTGGTGGGCGAGAGTGTCTACGACACACGTCGGCGTTTCGCCGATCCCGTGGAAGGCACGATCGCGGGCGTGCATAAAGTTACCACGCCCACGGTCTTCGGGGCCATGACCACCATCGCAGCATTCTTCCCCCTCATCTTGATCGACAATGACATCGCCCGGATCTTCGCGGGCTTCTCCGTGGTGGTGATCGTCGCGGTGCTGATGTCGCTGGTGGAGAGCAAATTCATCCTGCCCGCGCACCTGGCTGCCGGGCGCCCCAAGACGGAGCCGTCCGGTGGTTTTGCCGGGGCCTGGTCCCGGCTGCGCGGCGGCATCGACCAGGCGCTGGCCTGGTTTGTGAAATCGGTCTACCGGCCGGCGTTGGCCCAGGCGATCCGGCATCGCTACGCCACGCTGGTCTTACTGACGGCGCTCGCCGTGCTGGGGATCGGGCTGATCACCACGGGCCGCATCAAGGCGGTGTTCTTCCCGGAGGTGCCGGGCAACACCATCGCGGTCACGATCAACATGGATCGAAGCGCTTCGGAGTCGCTCACCCAGGTCACCGCCGACCGCCTCGAAACCGCCGTTGCCACCGTTAACGACCGGCTCGTTGCGCAGCACGGCTTGTCTGCGCGACCCATCGCCAGGCTCATGGTGGCCGTGGGCGGCCGGTTGGCGGTTGAAGCCTATGGCGAGATAACGCGAGAGGCCATGGACGAGTTGGGCACCACGGCGGTGCTCAATGCGTGGCGGGACGAAGTCGGTGAGATGGAAGGTGTTGATGACGTCCAGTTCTCGGGTTCATTCGAAACCGGCGGCGGGTTCGCGTTGCAGGTGATCGGGCATGACGAAGCCCTGCTAGACGAAGCCGTGCAGACGCTGACGAACCGGCTCGCCATGGTAGAGGGCGTGTATGACGTACGCTCGAACCTGAAGGGCGGCCAACCGGAGATCCGCCTGCGTCTGAAACCAGAGGCGCGTCACCTCGGCCTGACGTTGCACGACCTCGCCGCTCAAGTCGGCGATGGTTTCGGCGGGTACGAGGTTCAACGCATGCAACGGGGGACCGACGAAGTGAAGGTCTACGTGCGCTATCAGGAACAGCGCCGTCACTCCCTGCATGAGGTGCTCACCAGCAAGGTCGTCACCCCCGATGGCCGCTGGGTGACCTTGCAAAGTGTGGCCGACCTGGTGTCCGGCTTCGAGGCGGGCGCCATCAGCCGCCGCGACGGCAAGCGTGTGGCCACCCTGTGGGCGACGCTGGACAAACGCGTGATCGGCGCGTCGGATGTGCTGCAAATCATCGGGATGGACCTCGCCGAGGTACCGGAGCGCTGGCCGGGTCTCGAAGTCCGTACGGCAGGAGAGTTGGAAGAGATGGGCGAAGTACGCGGCGGCATGAAAAAGGCGTTCTTCTTCATCGTCGTGCTCATCTACGTCCTGCTGGCCATTCCGCTACGCTCGTATGCCAAGCCGATTGTCATCATGGCGGTGGTTCCGTTCGGGTTCGTGGGAGCTGCGTTCGGCCATCTCATCATGGATCTGCCGCTGAGTATCCTCTCCTTCTTTGGGATGCTGGCGGCAACCGGCGTCGTGGTCAACGACAGCCTCGTGCTCGTCACCCGGTACAATCAGTTGCGCGACGACGGGAAGCCATTGGTGGCGGCGCTGATCGAGGCGGGCAGCAGCCGGTTCCGTGCCGTTTTCCTGACGACGACGACCACCGTTTGCGGGCTGATGCCGCTCATGTTCGAAACCTCCGAGCAAGCACAGTACCTGATTCCGGCCGCCGTAGCGCTCGTCTTCGCCGAACTCATGGCTACGCCGGTCACGCTGTTCATCGTCCCGGTGATGCTGCACGTGTTGCATGATGCCGGAGCCCTGCTGCGCCGCCTCGGACGGAGCAGCTCATCTGACGACAGACGCCCGCTAACGGCTTCCTCAGCCCCGTTGCCGTCGAACTGACCGCGTGAATCCGCTTCGAGGAAGATCATTCGATCTTAGCACGGTATTTGGTATGCAAATAAATGTCCCTGAATCTACGCTTGCCTGGTATCAGTAACGCCACACCGGCCTGCTCGTCACTCCTTGGGTAAGGATGCGATGAACTTGCCCACCACATCGATGATCGCTCCTTCGTGCTTCCAGCCGTCCCCCGCCGGTAGCTCGTACAACGGATCAGCCGTCGTGACAATGATCATGTCGAGATCATGGAGCAAGACAATCAGGCTCCCACCATGGCCTGCCGCGTAGTCGAAATGATGCGCGCCTGCCGTGGCGGACCACCACTGATAGCCATACCCGATGTCGCGGAAGAAACGACCCTTCTTGCTGGAGGGCCAGCCAGCGCGTTTGATACCCTCCGAGTACCGCTCAAGCGAGGCCCGGACCCAGTCGGCTGAAAGCACCCGGTTGCCCTCGTATTCACCGTCGTTGAGATAGAGCAAGCCGAACTTAGCCATGTCACGGGCTGTAACGTAGATCTCAAAACAACCAAAGCGGTAGCCGTCGGCGTCGCTGCTCCAAGAACCCACCTCGGTATCAATCAGCGAGAAGAGATGTTCCTGGCCGTATGCCTGGAGATCGGCATCCACCGCTCGGGCCACAATGACGGCAAGGAGATGGGACGTCAGATTACTGTAGTTGAACGCGGTTCCGGGATCGCTGAGGAGCGGGAAGTCAACGAGGTGGGGCAGCCAGTGCCAGTTGTCGGTGAAAAAAAGACTGTCTAGATACTGACGTGTGTATTCATCGTCGGGGTATCCGCCGCGCATCTGAAGCAGGTGTCGGATGGTGATCTGCTCCTTCCTCGGATCCTTGATTTGTCCAGACAACTCCGGAAAGAAATCCAACATCTTCTGATCCACGCTTGAGAGATGGCCTTGATCGAGCGCCACGCCGACCAACGCCGAGGTATAACTTTTCGTAATCGACTGCCGGGCGGATAGCTGTCTGACCGCCCCTTCATTGAAGTACCCTTCGGCGATTAGATGGCCGTTTTTGATGACCAGCAGCCCATAGAGCGTCTCCAGGCCCGTCGCATCGAGATAGAGTTCTGCCACGCGCATCGGATCCAGGCCCTGTTCGGCGGGCGTCGATACTTTCCAGTCATCCCCAGGCAGCGGTGCGTAGTCGACCGCTTCGAGTTCCTCCATCCGAGGACGCAGCATGTCTGCGATCTTGGGGCGCGTCGTTCTGAGGTGCTCGTAATCCAGTTCCCATCCTAGCGGTCCAAGGGCCTGCCCGAAGCTGTCGTAGATGTCTTTGACCTCCTCGAAAGGCGCGGAAACGGCGTCCAACGCGGTACTTCTGAAGTTGTCCCTCAAATACTTGTTGGCCCCACCTTCGAGCAGGGCCTCGACAATCTCTCTGCGGCAGAAGAAGGCGGCGACGTGAAGCGGTGTGGCTCCATCGTTGTTTCTGACATGCAGATCGGCCCCGGCCTCGATCAATGCCCTGGCCACTTCGGTCTTGCCAAACGTTGCTGCAATCATCAGGGGCGTGGACCCATAGGCATCTTTTTCATTCAGGTCCGAACCGGCCTCGATGTGCAGCCGAACGGCCTCTATATTTCCCTGAAGGGCTGCTATGTGAAGGCTGACGCCCGGCGTTGGGTTCTCCTGTCCGAAAACCGACAACGGGGTAAGGAGCGCAACTACGAGCAATGCTGTCGTGACTGTTTTCATGGCGACATCCTCCTACAAGTAGACTTATCACCGTCTTTGTTCGAATGACGTAGAACCGTCAGGCATATCGTAAGCCTGCACCCACACGGAATGCTCGACCATGCCGTACTCTCGGAGCAGCGAGGCCAGACGCGTTCCGACGTCACTGGTCCGGCCACTCCGTCCGGTGACTTCCCAATGCAGATGAACGGCCAGGTCGGTTTCGAGCCTGGTGTGACGGTAGATCCGTATGTCCATACCGTCAGGTGCAGAACCGACGGACTTGTGGATGACCTCGACCAGTGTTTGGGGGCTCTCGCCGGCCAGCCGCAGGTGGATGATCTCCAGGGTCTTCATGAGTGCCGCCTCGCGTATAGGGCGCGAACGAAGTGGCCTCTGGCCTTGAACTCGTGCGCCACGAATCCTCCGAGATATCCCGTCGCGCCAGCGACAAGCACACGTTTCATAAGACAACCTCCTACCGGTGTGCGGCCACACGCGTCTGTGGCACATGATGGAGCAATGCGTCGAGAGTGGGGGTTTCCATCCCTACCGCGGTCTTGAGCACGGCAAACTCGTCAGCCATCTCGCGCAACTCCGGGCCCACGGCTGGGGCGTGGAGCCCAAAGCGGACTTCGGCGCTACGCGCATTGAAGAGCTTGCTGAACACGTTCGGCTCCAGCCATCGTGGGAGCCAGTAGTAGAGGTTGAAGATGCCCGGCTGACGCCTCCGATAGCCTACCTGGCGCAGGACGTTTCCGGCCTCGCGGCAGGCACGGCAATACTGATGGATCGCCGCTACGTCGTTCGCCACCGCGCGGAGGTCGCCGCCTTTCATGAAGATGACGCCGGTGGTAGGGGCCATAAAGGCGAAGTGGTACTTGAGCCAGCCGTCTATGTCTTTTTCGAGGCTGACCTTGACGTCGGCGGCCTCGAAGAGTCGCTTGATCTGCAACGTTCGCGCTCGGATCGTGCCGTCGAGTTCGCCGATATAGACCTCGCCGTGGTGGCCGCCAGGCTTTTCACGATCCATGATCACCAGATCGATGCCTTCCCATCCACCGCCCACACCCGGAAAACCGAGCAACACCTTATCGGCAGGCAGGTGGTCGAGGTAATGATGGAAGCCCGACACGTCATTGCCCATGAAGAGGATGTGCTTCAGATGCTTATTGCGAGCCAGGATGGGGCATGCGGCCAGGCGGCTCGCCTTCTGCATGGGTACCACCACGAGGTCGTAGGGATCGTCCGGATCCAACCGATCAACGAGCTTCACCGGGGCGGTGAGGCGCTCTCCCGTGAGTCCATCGACGATTTCGAGGCCGCGCTCTTTCAGCGCATGATAGGTCTGGTTGCGCGCGAGCAGGGTCACGTCCTGGCCGGTCAACTCAAGGCGATAGGCCAACCATCTTCCGATCGGTCCTGCGCCGTATACAAGCGTCTTCATGGGTCTCTCCCTAATACGGTTCATGACTTTTCGCGAGCAGGCCGGGAGAGGTACCAGGGAACGCAGAAGGCATCCTCATCCTTCACCTCTTCCAGTTCCTTTATGCTCCGGTCAGCATCTTTTAGGATGGAGGGCAGCGGCTCGGTCACTTCGGGCGTGGCCCTCGACGCGGGGTGGGGCGCTTTCGCATTCATTGATTTAACGGAGGTTTAGATGAACGAAACAAGCCATGAAGAAGCGCGATAAGGACAATCGCACCGAAACCAGGCAGGAAGAAGAAAAATACCTGTTCAGGATTAAGGATACCCACGGCTACAAGGTGCTCAGTGGCGTATGTATGCAGGGTTTCTGCCATTTCTTTCACCTCCCACAGGAGAACGTTGGTTTATCGAGGTACGAGGTCACGGGTGTCCAAACCCGCCATACGCGCGAGAAAGTGAAGCGACGCTTCTGCTCCTGCCTCGGAGTCCCAGGGGAAGTTGCTGCCAAAGTGGATCCGCTCCGGCGTCACCAGATGGCGCAACGCCGCCAGGGTGACCGGGTTGGCTGCCCCTGCCGTGTCGTAGCTCACACCTCGGGCCAACGCCAGGCCACCGTTCCGCCCGGCCATCATGTCCTTGATGATCCGCCCCCAGCGCAGCCCCTTTTCCCTGGCGTAGTGCGCCTTGCCCACCCGCTCGGCGACGAACGGCACCACACCACCGGCGTGGGCCAGGATCCAGCGGATGCCGGGGTAGCGCACCAGGACGTCGTTGTAGACCAGTCGCGCGTAGGCCCGCGCCATGTCGATGGGGTATTCCGCCCAGCCGTGCAGCGCGGCGTTCTCGTCGCTGGCCGGCACCTCGTTGGGGTGCAGCAGCACCAGCGCCTCACGCCGGTTGAGTTCCGCCATCAGGGTGTCGAATTCCGGATCGCCCACATACCTGCCCTCGACGTTCGACAGCAGAATCACCCCGTCGAGACGAAGGGTGTCCAGCGCATACGCCAGTTCATCAAGGGCACCCTCCAGGTCGGGGAACGGCAGCGCCGCCAGCGCCCCGAAGCAGTCCGGGTGCTGTTTCATCAGCGACGCGGCGTACGCGTTGCAGGAACGCGCAAGCTTGCGGGCTTCGGCGTCGTCTCCGAGCCAGACGCCAGGGGACGACACCGACAGCATGGCCTTGCCGATGCCCAGGCGATCCATCATCGCAAGGGACTGGTCGGGACTCCATCGTGGGAACCCGACCGTGTTCACGCCGGCCTGCTTAAGCGCCGCCAGGTAACCCGGGGGCACCATGTGGTGATGCACATCGATCAGGGCCGGTTCTGTCAGGCTGATTGTCTGCGAAGTCATGGTCTTGTCCTTTTATGCAGCCCGAGAGCGCAGTATGGGTGTTTCTGCTTTGACACGGGGAAACAGGGCCGCCGCGTTGTCTCGCTCGATGGCCTTCATCTGAGCCTCGTCGAAGCCGTCGTAGGCCATCAGGGTTTTGATCGTGATGGCAGTCTGCACGGGAGGGGTCCAGCCGCCGTCGGTTCCAAACACGATGTGGCTCGGGCCGGCGAACTCCTGGAGCGCGGCAAGGTGTGCGTTGCCAGGGGAGGCTGTATCGTAGTAGAGGCCCTGGAGCAGGCTCAGCCCCCGCGCCAGGCTCTCTTCCGGCGCAAGACCCATCCCCTGATCTCCGTTGTGGGCCGGGTCTTCAAGCTCCAAACCGGCCACGATGCGATGGGCCACGAATGGCACGGTACCGCCGCCGTGGGACAGGATGTAGCGGATGTTGGGGTACCGGGCAAGGCGACCGCTGTACAGCAAGTCGATGGCCGCGCGCGTGGTGTGGATGGGCCACTCCAGCAGCGGGTGGAACAACTCGTACCGCCGCCTCTGGTTGGGCTCGGTGTGCGGGTGGATGAAGGCCACCGCCTGGCGCCGGTCCAGTTCGGCAAACAACTCCTCGTAGTCCGGATCGCCCAGGTAATGCCCGTCGATGTCGGTCAGGAGCACCACGCCGTCATGGCCCAACTGATCCATGGCGTGTTCCAGTTCGAGCAGCGCGCCCGCTACGTCGGGCAGCGGAAGAAAGGCGAACGAGCCGAAGCGCTCCGGGTGGTCCGCCACCATCTGCGCCTGGAACTCGTTGCAGATCCGGCTCAGCTTCCGCGCCAGCGCCGCGTCGCCGAACCAGACGCCTGGCGTGGACAGCGAGGTAATCGCGGTGGCGACCCCGCTGCGGTCCATGTGCTTGAGCGCCTTGTGGGGCGTCCACCTGGGGAATTTCACGGCCGTAGAGCCCTCAATGCCTCTGCTGTTGAGCGCCTCTACGTAGGGCCGGGGGATGATGTGGTAGTGCACATCGATTCGATGCGGTGCGGTATTCATGATCTCGCTCCTTTTTATTGGGCGAAGAATCCAAGGATTGGGCCAAATTTTTAAATTTATTATTTACAATATTTTATGATTAGTAGCATTATAACAATTGTGGTAATTCGTAAATCCCGTTGTCGTATTTCACAAAATCAGGTATTATTATCAATAACCACCAAAAGGCAGACTCAACGAGGGAGATCGTCATGATTGATGAAAACGAGTTCTTTCGAAATGCCACCTTGAGGATTTGCGGGCATCTGGAAATCGAGATGGGACTTCAAGCCTGTATCAAGTACCTCTCGCAATACATGCCCGCCGATACCTTTTATCTTGAGCGGTACGAGAAGGACCTCGAGGCCATGCGAATCGTTGCGCGGGCCAGTGCCGAGAAGGGTGAGCGGATGGATGTACTCGTCCCACTTAACGAACAGGCCCAGGCAGCCATGGCGCAGGCGGGCCGGCAATGGCGAGCCGGCAAGCTACCTCCCGTGCTCGTGATCAACAGGCCTGAGGAGGAACCCGTTACAAAGTACCTCCTTGAGACGCTCGGTGAACCGTCCTCTTCGGCTATGAGTCTGCCTCTCATCATCAAGGATCAGGTTGCGGGTGCCCTTGCCCTGCTTGCTGAGGGCAACGACCGCTTCGACGAGCACCATGCCCGGCTTTATGCCCTCCTCAAGGAGCCGTGCTTCGTGGCGATGTCCAACACGCTGGAGCATGAAAAGGTGGTCAAACTCAAAGACCGGCTCGCCGACGACTACCGATACCTGCACCGGGAACTACTGCGCATCGCAGGCGACCAAATCGTCGGCGTCGACTTTGGCCTGCGCGAGGTCATGCATCAAGTCCGACAGGTCGCGCCCACCGACAGCCCCGTCCTGCTCACCGGCGAGACCGGCGTCGGCAAAGACGTCATCGCCAACGCCATCCATCTCGGCTCGCCCCGGCGCGAAGGACCCTTCATCCCCTGCAACTGCGGCGCCATCCCCGACGCCTTGATCGACAGCGAACTCTTCGGCCACGAGAAGGGAGCCTTTACCGGGGCGCTCTCCCGAAAACGCGGTCGCTTCGAGCGGGCCCACAAGGGCACGATCCTGCTCGACGAGATTGGGGAGATGCCCCTTGAGGCGCAGGTGCGCCTGCTGCGCGTGCTCCAACACCGAGAGATCGAGCGCCTCGGCGGCACCGAGCGCATCCCGGTAGACATCCGCATCATCGCCGCGACCAACCAGGACCTCGCTAAGATGGTGGAGGCCGGGCGGTTCCGGCAGGATCTGTGGTTTCGGCTGAACGTGTTCCCCATCGTCGTGCCGCCGCTGCGAGACCGGACGAGCGATATTCCGGCGCTGGTGCAGCACTTCATCGAGCGCAAGGCCCGTGAGCTAAAGATCGGCGAGACGCCGCGCCTGGCGCCCGGCGCCATAGACACGCTGCTGGCCTACGCCTGGCCCGGTAACGTGCGCGAGTTGGAGAACGTGGTCGAGCGCGCGATGATCTTGCACCGGGGCGCTGCGCTGCGCTTCGACGATCTCGGCACGACCTTGACGGGAGGGGCTAGCGTACGCCTGTCGGGTGCCGGCGCTGAACCGCTTGGACTCGATACGGTGATCGCGCGGCACATCCGGAAGGTTCTGGGGATGAGCGGGGGCAAGATACACGGTCCTGGTGGGGCGGCGGAGCTTCTGGCGATCAATCCGAACACGCTTCGCTACAAGATGCGCAAGCTGGGCATCCCGTTCCGTAAGCACCGGCAATCTGCTGACGCCAATCGCTCTACACATTGAGAGCTATAGATGTACGTGTACGGTGTCCACCTGCCTGTCCACCCCTGGACATTGGGTGTCCACCTGTGGACATTCTAAAAGGTTCTAAAAGACTTCTAAAAAACTGTCCCCGTTTGTCCCGAGGGACATTGAGGTGGACATCAAGGTGGACAAACCGCCGTTTTAGTCCAGAAAAGGCGATCTTGGGGTGGATACGTTTTGTCCCCGTTATTTTGAGAAGGAGTGAACAGTATTACCGTTCGAGCCAGGATGGCGGGAGAAAATTTTCGATGGACGTGCCGGTGTTTTCCGTCTGGCCCAGCCGATAGACCAGATCGGCAACGGCCAGATCGAGGATGCCCAGGCCGAAGGGGCTGTAGATGGCAAAAGGCTTGCTCAAATCGCGGCGCGGGGCGTCGCCGTTGAGGATGTCGCCGATGGTGGTGCGGATGAAGTCGCGGTGACCGGCTTGCTGCTCGGCCAGATGAACCGAGGTGTTGTTGCTCGACGCTTTGTCGATGTCATCGACCACGTTATCGGCCTGGAGAATTACGTCCGCCGTAAAGTCGCGGAGCGACACGTGCAGCATCACCGCGTGCTCCTGGTGCCCGGCCAGCGATGTCGTGTGCGGGGTGACGGCAGTCGTCGCCAGCGATATGACCGGGGCGCATTCCAACAGGGCCGGGAAGCCGTCCTCCACCTGCCAACGCAGCCCCGGCTTCAACGACTGTGCTTTCGTACAAAACTGCGCCGCCCGCTCCGCGCTCAGGTCGTAGAGATGCACCGTCTCGATCATCGGGAAAACAGCCAGCAGAAAGCGGAGGGTTTCGTAATTGATCAGCCCGCAGCCCACCAGCCCCACCGATGTCAGCGTCTCATGCGGCCACAACTGCCGGGCGCCGAGCGCCGCGCTGGCAGCGGTCCGTTTGGCACTGATGATCGAGCTTTCCATGATCGCCAGCGGGCGGCCTGTTTCAATCGAGTTGAGGATCAACGTCGCCGAAGCCCGTTCCATTCCCTTCGCCAGGTTGCCCGGAAACGAAGCGATCCACTTGATGCCCGCCACCTCAAAATCACCGCCCAGATACGCCACTTTCGAGATGATGCGCTCTTTTTCCATGCCGGGAAACCGGAGGTAGCTATCGGCGGGCATCGTGGTCAAACCACGCGCATGGGCCTGGTAGGCGCGTTGCACCGCCTTCAGAATAGCCGATTCCTGCTGGTTCAACAGCGTAATGATGTCGTTTCCTTTCAGAAGCAGTAAAGTGTCGGATTGCATACGGTGGAAATATTGAAAGGGGGAGGTCAGACTTCCTCAAGCGCCGGAGGCGCCTCGCGCATCTTGCGATGCCATTTGCGAACCGGCAGGCCTGCCGATCCTTCGACCATGATCGAGCGGTCGCACCAGGTCTGCACGGCTTCAGCGAGCGCTTCCGTGGAATGATCAAGGGCAAACCCATGCGTCTGCATCCACACATCAGTCGGATGCTCGAAGAGATAGCGTTCGAAGCGGTCGGGCAGGATCGTTGCTACCCGCGAGCCGGCGGGCAGGTCGAGGCTGACGGTGAGCGCGGCAAAGACCGCGCAGCCCGCCGAGCCGCCCGCGAGGATCCCCTCGTTGCGCACCAACGCCCGCGCCGTCATAAAGGCCTCCTGATCTCCGACGAGCCGCACCTCGTCGATCACGCTGAGATCAACGTTGTCCAGTTCGGAGGCCTTGAGCCCGGAACCGAGTCCTTTCTGAAGCCACTTGTAGACTTCGTCGTCGAAAATCTTCGACCCGACGGCATCCACCGCCACGATGCGGACGCCGGGGATGTGCTTCTTGACCATGCGCGCACAACCGGAGATGGTGCCGCCGGTTCCCGTAGCCACCACCAGCACATCCAGCCGCCCCGCGACGGCCTCGACGATCTCTGCGCCGGTGCCGTAGTAGTGGGCGCGGATGCTGGCTTTGTTGCGGTACTGATCGGGGCACCAGGCGTTGGGGGTGGTCTTGACCAGTTCGTTGCGGACGGCCAGCCGGTTGCGCAGGTAACTGCCCGTGTGATCGGCTTCGGTGGCATAAACCAGCTCGGCCCCCAGGGCCATCAGCATCGACTTGATGACCTCGGTCAGCTTCGGATCCACGACACAGATCACCCGGTAGCCGCGCACCGCGCCGGCCATCGCCATGGCCACGGCAAAATTGCCCGAACTCGAATCGATGATGGTCGAACCGGGCTTGAGGTCGCCGTTGACTTCTGCCTCTTCGACCATGCGGGCGAGCGGGCGGTCTTTGGTGCTTCCGCCGGGATTCAAATAATCCAGCTTGACGAGGATTTCGACGTCCGGTCGTACAGACAACCTGTTAATGCGCACTATCGGCGTCCGACCGATCACGTCGAGTACGGTTGGGAAAATCTTTGGCATAATGTGCTCCCAATGCTCTGTTAGTCAGGACGATCAGGTGTAGTTCATGAAGACAAAGCGGCCCATAGCGAGGCGAGGCCCTCCCATGAGTAGCTGTGTTGGTATGTCGTTCTTGTTTTGTGGTATCGATGACGGTGTGTCATCGTGCCAAGCCAGCCGATTGGGTTTATCGGCGTGGGTTGCGGTAGAAGACATGGCCTTCTGTAGTAACCAGCGCGGCTGGTCAGGCCATCACGCACCGCAACGCTCATACGGCGGCTAGGTGCGAACCGGAAGAAAGACGCTGCGGGCAGACGAGCGGGGTCCAACGCTGGTGGACCGGAAGACAGTCAAGCGCCTCAGGCGCTGTGATGTGGGCGTCTGCCCTGCGATTAGACGCGCCGTAACGGGGCAAGCAAAGCACTTCCCGCTACCTTCGGTGTAAAACCGGCTCTTCAGTCATACTTGACATAGATATAAGATAACAGGACAAACAGCAAAAGCAAGTCAATCCTGTAATCATTGGATTAATCTAAAGGCTTCTAAAAATGGGCATCCCGTTCCATAAACACCGGCGATCTGCGCGTTGAGCACTTTTTACAAACCGTTCCTACCCCCAGGGCGATCTACTCGCCATCAGCGCAAAACGTGCTAATCACGCTGTTGCTTGCAGGCGCGGGAAGCGCACTTCGAACGTGCTTCCCTGGTCGATTCCTTCGCTATGGGCCTGGATACGCCCGTCGTAGCCGTCAACGATAGCTTTCACGATAGAAAGGCCGAGGCCGCTGCCGTAGGTCTGCCGCACGGTCGGCTTGTCCGAACGAAAAAACCGGTCGAAAAGATGGGCGCTCTCCGCCGGTTCGAACCCGATGCCGGAGTCGGAAACGGTGAGGAGGATTTCGCCGGCCTCGACGCGTATCGACAACGAGACGGTGCCGCCCGGCGGGGTGTATTTGATCGCGTTGTCGATCAGGTTGGCGAGCATCGTGTCGATGTGGCCGGGGTCGGCGAGCACGAAGGCATCGGGTTCGATCTCGTGCTGCACGGTAATCTGCCCGGCGCCGGCCCGGGGCAAGAAATAGTCCAGCCGCTGGCGGGCGAGTTCCGTCAGGTTCACCGCTTTGGCCTGCGAATGTTCGATGGCTTCTGCCCTGGAAAGCCGGAGCAACCCGTCGAGGATGTTGCTCATGCGCCGGGTGTGATCGCGCACGGTCTGCAACGTTTGTTTATAGTCTGACGCCTCGCGGGGGCGGCGCAGCGCTACGTCGATCTCGCTCTGCGTGGCCGAGAGCGGCGTAAACATTTCGTGCGCCGCATCGGCGCGGAACCGGCGTTCTCGTTCGAAGGAGGCCTGGAGCCGGCCCAGCATCGCATTGAACGTATCGGCCAGGTCGGTAAGCTCGTCGCGCACGCCGAAGTCTGTCGGTAAGCGATGGTTCAAGTCGGTCACGCGGATGTCGTTGGCGGCTTCGGTGAGCATCGCCACGGGCCGCAGCGCCCGTCGTGCCAGCCCATAGCCGCTGGCGATGGCCACGAGCACGCCCAGCAGGATCCCGGTGGCGAGCAGCCACTCCAGCCGGTGCAAGTCCCGGTGGATGGCCGATTCCAGCCGGGTGATCTCCAGCCAGGCGCGCAGCGTCCCCGATGCATTGCGCACGGGCGTATACTGCGAACGGGCCGGTGCGCCTTCCCAAGTGTGGTTGTACGCCACCTCGGTCGCCGTAGCAGGCAGCGACGGGCGAAAGCGTTGGTGCGCGGCGAAGTTAGGGCTCTGATAGAGAACCTGTCCGTCTGCCGAAAACAGGCGCACGTAGGTCCCGGCGGCGCCGTCGGTCTGATAAGCCACCGACCGGATCGCGGCAGAGGGCATGAACACCGGCGCTTCGGTTTCGGTGTCGATGGCGGGCAGCAACAGCCGTTCTGCCTGCGCCATCTGGTCGCTGAGATCCCGATGCAGGCTTACGTGGAAGCTCGTGTAGAGAAACACCACGAACACCGAGAGGATGATGAGCAGGCTCAGGCCGTACCAGAACGTCAGCCGCACCGAGATGGGAAGGCGAAGCTTGGACATGGCGTGGTTAAGTTGAGGTTCAACGTTCCAGGTTCAAAGTTTCTCAAGAACCAACCTTGAACCCGAAACGATTCAGCCGCCGGCTACGTGCAGCGCATACCCGACGCCGCGAACGGTCTCGACGGTGATGGCGCCGTCTTTCGGTTCAGCGGCGGCGAGTTTTTGGCGCAGGCCGGAGATGGTCACGTCGATGGCGTTGTCCGTCACGTCGTAGACCGAGCCCCAGATGCGCTCGGCGATGACGCTTCGGGAAAGGACTTCGCCCTGATGGCGCATCAGCAATTCCAGAAGCTGGTATTCCTTGGTTCGAAACTGGAGCGTGGTTGGCCCATAGCGTACGCGCCGGCGGGCGGTATCCATCTCCAGCGGACCGGCCTTCAGATGCACCGGTTGGAGCGTGGCCGAAGCCGTCTGCGGGACGCGCCGGAGCAGCGCGCGCAGCCGCGCCATCAACTCTTCGAAAGAGAACGGCTTGGTCAGGTAGTCGTCGGCTCCGGCGTCGAGCCCGGCCACTTTATGATCGACGTCGCGGAGGGCCGTCAGCATCAGGATGGGTTGGGAATAGCCTTGTTTGCGCAGCCGTTCGACGAGCGTCCGGCCATCCATGCGCGGCAGGCGCCAGTCGATGAGCAGCACGTCGTAGGTCTCGCTGAGCGCCAGCATCTCTCCCTCGACGCCGTCCTGAGCCAGGTCTACGAGATAGCCCTCTTCTTCGAGGCCCCGCATGACCGGCCCGGCCAGGGTCATCTCGTCTTCGACCAGCAGCAGCCTGCCGGTGGCGTGTCGCTGGAGGTTGTCTGCCGAGGGCATCGGGTGAGGCATCGCGGTCAATCCTTTAGAAAATTTAAGGTGCGCTAAAGGTTGGCTAAAGGCGAGCACCTGTAGGTTCTTCAGGGTTGGATAATAAGGAGCCTGACGACGGGGTGCGGGTGGTTGATGATCTTTGCCCCGTTTTGGTTCCTTCACCTGATTTGTTTTGAATCCTAAAGGAGGACATCCATGAACCGCTTTCACAGCATACTCGCCGCGATGATGGTCCTGGTGGCCGTTGTTATGGCCGGTTGTTCCAACAAGGCCGGACACGGTGAGCATGAAGAAGACTCCACCAACCTCACGGAGAGCCGGGGCGAGCATGATCGCGATGGCGGTGAGCATGATGCAGAAGGCCAGAGCGAACAGGGCGGCGGCGAGGAAGGCGAAGAATTGGGCACCTTCTATTCCCTGGCCCACACCTACGACCGGACCCGCAACGGCGCCCGGCTGATCCTGGCCTACGACGCCGAAAGCAATGCCTTCGCCGGCACCGTGGAAAACACCACGACCGAAACCCTGGAACGCGTCCGCGTCGAAGTGCATCTGTCCAACGGAAAAGAACTCGGCCCCACGACGCCTGTTGATCTCAAACCCGGTGAAAAGACGGATGTCAGGCTGGCCGCCACGAGCAAAGACTTTGACGCCTGGAATGCCCATCCTGAAGTCGGCAGTGGCGAACATGGCCATGAAGGCGGAGAGGGCGGCGAACATGGCGGAGAAGGCGGCGAACATGATGGAGAAGGCGGCGAGCATGATCGGGAGAGCGGTGAACATGGTGGTGAAGGCTGAAAGCCGGCATGATGCGCTCACGAGTCAGATCCTTCTTCGCGCGATGCCCCGGGCCAACGGCTCACAGGGGCAGGTTTTTGGCGTCGAGGCAGCAGTCTGAGTTCCCCTCCTGGACAGGAGGGGACAGGGGTGGTCGATTGAAAACGCCGAGGGGGAGCAGTCCAGATTTCCGGCGCGCGCGTCTGGCAGGATTCCTGGCCTTGAGTTTCCTGCTCGCCCTGCCCGTAAAAGCCCAGGAGACCGACCGGCCCGTCACGCTGAAGGAGGCGTTGGATTTGTTTGCGCAGCACAACCTGGCGCTTCGTGTTGTACAGGCCGAGGCTGATGCACAGGCCGGCCTGGCGCATCAGGCCGCTGCCTATCCCAACCCGACGGCGATGCTCACGCACGAGCCGCTCTTCAACGACGGCGACACCTATTCGGAAACCTACGTTACCCTCAGCCAGCGCATCGAGTGGCCGGGGTTGCGCCGGGCGCGTATCGAGGCCGCGCAACGTCTGACGGCTGCCGCCCGCGCCCGCGTGCGCGCCGACAGCCTCCGCCTGGCTTTTGAGGTGATTCAGACCTACATCGAAGCCGCCTTGGAAGACGAACGCCGGGCCGTTTTACAGGAAGTGACCAGCGTGATCCGCCGGGCCGAAGCCCGTTGGACGAGCCAGCACGCCGAAGGCGAAGTCTCCGGCTACGACCTCCGGCGGATACGCGTCGAACGCGCCCGCTACGAGAACGCCCTCGCCCTGGCCGATCTCGACAGCCGGGCTGCCCGCAGACAACTGGCGGTGCTCATCTTGCCGGAAGGCGATGCCACCACGCTCGCCCCGACGGATCGGCTGGACGGGGCGCCTGCCTCCCTGGCCCTGGACGATCTGCTCGTCCGGGCTCAGGAAGGTCGCGCCGAAGTGACGGCAGCCCGGGCCGAGGCCGAGGCCTCGCAGGCCGTGTTGTTTCAGGCCCGCCGCTTGCGCCGCCCGGAACCTACGCTGACGGCAGGGCTCAAACGGCAGTCCGACGGTTTCCAGGGGGCCTATCTCGGTGCCTCTCTGGGGCTTCCGCTCTTCAGTCGCAACACCGGCCAGATCGAAGCCGAAACCGCGCGCCTGCATGCGGCCGAGACCCGCTACATCCTGGCGCGGCGGCAGGTCGAAAACGAGGTGCAGCAGGCCTATGCCACCTACGCCTCGCTCCGCGACCGTACCGTCCTCATCCAGGAAAACTTGCTGGCCGAGACCGGCGACCTGTTGCAAATCGCCCTCACCAGCTACGGCGAAGGCGAGATGACGCTCGTCGAACTGATGGACGCTGCTGCGGCCTTCCGAGACGCCCGGCTCACGAGCATCGACCTGCACGCCGCCTTCTGGACGAGCTACTTCGATGTGCTTCGCGCGGCAGGCGGTCCGCTCCCGGCTTCTTTCAACTAAACCAACAAGCACGTATGAAATCCACCCTCTTCAAAACCCTCACCGCCACGTTCGCGCTCATCCTGTTGCTCATCCCGGCGGCTGGGTGTGGCAGCGGCCATTCGCATTCGCCCGACGACGCGAGCCACGAACACGGCCCCAACACGCACACCCACGACACCCCCGCAATGGTGGCCGATACGGCAGGCACCTACGTCGATACCACCGCCATCGACATCGACCACGAGCATGGCCCGGACACGCATACGCACGACGGCAGCGTACCGGCGCATGAGTGAGCAGGATGGTGTGGTTCATAGCGAACAGGCATCGATTATGCAACCTTTTCAAATAACAAGATTGCCGGGTTTGGCCGTTGTGTTGTTGCTGGTGGCCCTGGCCGGGTGCAGCCGGGGGGTGGCGCCGGCGCAGCAGGATGAAGGCCATACGCACGCCGGCATCGCCGTAACGGTGTGGACGGAAAAGACCGAGGTCTTCTTCGAGTATCCCCCGATGGTGGCCGGCGTCAAGGCGCCCTGGGGGATCCACCTTACCAGGCTCAGCGATTTCAAGCCGGTTACTGAGGGAAGCCTGATCCTGCGTTTTCGAGGGCAGGCCGGGCAGGGCTTCATGGTCAAATCCGAAGCGCCGTCGCGTCCGGGTATCTTCGTCCCGGCACCCAGCCTGCCCGAACCCGGCGTCTATCGCGTCATCATCGATGTAGACAGCCCGCAGCTTACCGACCGCATCGACGCCGGACAGATCACCGTCTACGCGACCGAGGCCGACGTGCCGCACGACGACGCGGCGGATGCCGGCAGCGCCATCAGCTTTCTCAAAGAGCAACAGTGGCCTATCGAGTTCGGCGTGGAAAAGGTGGAACGGCGCGCGGTAGCCCGCACCATCGCGGTGAACGGCACGATTCTTCCGGCAGCCGGCCAGATGGCCGAAGTGGCAGCGCCCGTCAGCGGGCTCCTCCTGGCCCAGGCCAACCTCCGCGCCCCGGCGCCCGGCGATCCGGTGCGGCCGGGGCAGACGCTCGCCGTCATCGCGCCCGGCAGCGGCGATCAGTCGTACGCCGAAACCAAAGCCCGTGTCGAGCGGCTGCAACGCGAGGTGAACCGGCTTCAGCGACTCTTCGACGCCGAGGCGATCCCGAAGCAACGGCTCATCGAGGCCCGGCATGACCTGGAGGTGGCCGAGGCTGCCTTTGAGGCGATGGGCGGGGCCACCGAGGACGGTTACAACTACACGGTCCGCGCTCCGATCTCAGGCGTCGTCAATGTTCGGGAGATGGTGCCCGGCGCCCGCGTCGAAGCCGGCGACCGGCTCTTCACAATCGTCAACCCGGCGGTCGTCTGGTTGCGGCTCAACCTGCCGGCGCGGGAGGCCGCCCAGGCGGATGCCATCAGGGAGGTGGTCTTTACGGTCGAAGGCGGCGAGGAGACCTTTCGCACCCGCCGCGTCGTCTCGACCGGCAGTGTGCTCGACCCGGACACCCGGACGCTGCCCGTGACGCTGGCCGTCGACAACAGCGACCAGCGTCTCAAGATCGGCCTGTTTGCCGAAGGGCAGGCGTTCGTCGGTGGAGAGACTGAGGGCCTCGCGCTGCCCGTCGAGGCCATCCAACACGAAGACGGCCAGCCGGTGGCCTACGTGCAGACGCAGGGCGAATCCTTCGAACGACGCCCCCTCATGCTCGGCGCCACCGACGGGCACTACACCCTCGTCGAACGCGGCGTCGAAGCCGGCGAATACGTCGTGGTCAAAGGCGCCTACCAGATCTACCTCGCCTCGCTCAACACCAGCGAAATCAGCGATCACGGACACCCTCACTGAATTTTGGATTTTAGATTTTGGATTTTGGATTGTTGTCGCAATCCTTTCTAGAAACCCTTAACGCGATGCCTTTCAGGATGCCAGGATGTTTTTATTTAGCACAACGATCCTCATAGCACCCAATCCAAAATCCAAAATCTAAAATCCAAAATCGAACATGCTGGATCGCATCATCAAATGGTCGCTCGGCAACCGGGTCGTGACGCTGTTCGCGTCGGGGGTGCTGCTCGTGCTCGGTGGGTACGCGGCGCTGACCATGTCTATCGACGTTTTCCCCGACCTCACGGCTCCGACCGTTACCGTGCTGGCGGAGGCGCACGGCATGGCGGCGGAGGAAGTCGAGACGCTCGTCACCTTTCCCATTGAGACGGTGGTAAACGGCGCGACGGGCGTGCGGCGCGTGCGGTCGAGTTCGGCGCAGGGTATCAGCATCGTGTGGGTCGAGTTCGATTGGGGAACGGATATTTTTCGCGCCCGGCAGATCGTCAGCGAAAAGCTTCAACTGGTCTCTGCCCAGCTTCCGGCAGACATCGATGCGCCGGTGCTGGCGCCGATCACGTCGATCATGGGCGAGATTCTGCTCGTCGGGCTGACCAGCGACACGCATACCCCGATGGCCGTGCGCGCGGCTGCCGACTGGGAGGTTCGGAAACGGCTTCTGGCTGTGCCGGGCGTGGCGCAGGTCATCCCTATCGGCGGCGAGGTGAAGCAGTATCAGGTGCTCGTGCGCCCCGAAGCCCTCCGGGCCTACGACGTGACGCTCCATGAGGTCGTGCAGGCCGCGTCCGGGTCCAACCGGAACGCCTCCGGCGGGATCTATGCAGCCAGCGGAAGAGAGGTGCTGATCCGGGGGCTGGGGCGGGCGCGCGACCTCGATGACATCGGCAAGACAGTGGTGGCGGTGCGCGGCGATGCGCCCGTGCTCCTGCGCGAGGTAGCCACGGTCGAGATCGGCCCGCGTCCTCGTTTCGGGACGGCGTCGGTCCGTGCCGAGCCGGCGGTCATCCTGTCGATTCAGAAGCAGCCGGGGGCCAACACACTGGCGCTAACCGAACGCATCGACGAAGAACTGGCGCGCATCCAGGCGCAGCTTCCCGCCGGCATCGAGGTCAACCGCGCCGTCTTCCGGCAGGCCGATTTCATCTCGCTGGCCGTCGGCAATGTCGTCGAGGCGCTGCGCGACGGGGCCATCCTGGTCATCATCATCCTGTTTCTTTTCCTCTGGAACTTCCGCACGACGACCATCTCCGTGCTGGCGATTCCGCTGTCGCTGGCGGTGGCGCTCATCGTGATGAAGGGCTTCGGCGTCACGATCAACACGATGACGCTGGGCGGCATGGCCATCGCCATCGGCGCGCTCGTAGACGATGCCATCATCGACGTCGAGAACGTCTTCCGCCGGCTCAGGGAAAACCGGCACCGCGAGGTCGCAGCACAGCGCCCGGCGCTGGCAGTCGTCTACGAAGCCTCGCGCGAGGTGCGCGGCCCCATCCTCAATGCGACGTTGATCATCAGCGTCGTCTTCGTGCCGCTGTTCTTTCTTTTTGGGGTGGAAGGGCGACTCTTGCGCCCGCTCGGCTTTGCCTACATCATCAGCATCCTGGCCTCGCTCCTCGTCGCCCTCACCGTGACCCCGGCGCTCTGCTCATTCCTCTTGCCGAATGCGCCGTTTATGCAGAAAGAACGCGAGAGCTGGCTGGTCGAACGGCTGAAAACGCTCTACGGTCTGGTGCTGGCGTTTGCGCTGGGGCGTCGCCGGCTGATTATTGGATGTGGCGTCGGGTTGCTGGTTTTGACGCTCGCGGCCATCCCCTTTTTCGGACGCGGTTTTCTGCCGCCGTTTCAGGAGGGAACGCTGGTGGTGTCTGCCGTCACGGCGCCCGGCACGGCCCTTGGCGAGTCGGATGCGTTGGGGCAGCGGATCGAAAAGATCATGCTCGAACACCCGGCGGTTGTCTCGACGTCGCGCCGCACGGGGCGGGCTGAACTCGATGAGCATGCGCAAGGGGCCAACGCTGCCGAGATCGATGTGCTGCTGGATCTCTCGGAATGGACGTTGGAGGAGGCGCTGGCCGATCTGCGGCAATCGCTGGCGGCGCTGCCCGGCACCAACATCACCTTCGGACAACCCATCGGCCACCGCATCGACCACATGCTTTCGGGCACGCGGGCATCCATCGCCATCAAGCTTTTCGGGCCGGATCTGTACGAACTGCGACGGCTCGCCGAACGCATCCGGGGCACGGTCGAAGAGGTGCCGGGCGTGGTAGACCTGTCGGTGGAGCAACAGGCCGACGTGCCGCAACTTCGCATCTACGCCAACCGCTCTGCCATGGCGCGGTACGGCGTCACGCCGGCGCATCTGGCCGAGTATATCGACGTGGCGATGGGCGGCGAGGCGGTCTCGCAAATACGCGAGGGCCAGGAGGTGTATGATCTCGTCGTCCGCTTCGAGGCTGGCAGCCGGGGCAGCGCCGAGCGCATCCGCACAGCCCTGATCGACACCCCGCTCGGCCCGCGCGTTGAACTGGCCCGGCTCGCCGACGTGCGCGAAGAGCGCGGCCCCAACACCATCAGCCGCGAAAACGTACAGCGCAAGATCGTGATTTCGTCGAACGTGGCGGGCCGCGACGTGGGAAGCGTGGTAGCCGGCATCCAGGCCCGCCTGGACGAGGTGGCCTTGCCCGATGGGTATTATGTGGAATACGGCGGTCAGTTTGAGAGTGCGCAACAAGCCACCCGCACCATCACCCTGCTCTCGCTCGTCTCTATTCTGGTCATCTTTCTGATTCTTTACAAAGAGTTTGGCCGGAGCAGCACTGCCCTGCTCGTGATGGTCAACCTTCCGCTGGCCCTGACCGGCGGCGTCTTCGCCCTGCTGCTCTTCGGCGGCGAACTCAACGTGGCGGCCCTGGTGGGTTTCATCACGCTCTTCGGCATCGCCGTGCGCAACGGCATCCTGCTCGTGAGCCATTACCAGACGCTCCTGGCCGAAGGAAAGACGCTGCGTGAGGCAGTTTTCCAGGGATCGATGGAACGCCTCAACCCGATCCTGATGACGGCGCTCACGGCGGGCCTGGCACTGATCCCGCTGGCGCTCGGTGGCGGCGAGCCGGGTAAGGAGATTCAGACGCCGATGGCTATCGTCATCCTGGGCGGCCTGCTCACGTCTACCTTCCTCAATATGATTGTTGTGCCCGTGCTTTTTGAGCGTTTCGCTCCGGCTGAAGCTGATAAAAAGCCGGTCGAAACCTTGTAAAAAACGCAGGCTGATGATGGTTGATTTTTTATTTCAGTAAGGGCAAAACCGAAAAATCCCCCTTCGAAGGGGGACAGCGGCGCGCAGCGAAGGCGGAGCGCCGCAGGGGGATGTTCGCGCGGCCTAATAAGGGGTTTTCAAAAGGCCGCACGAACATCCCCCGCCCCTCCTTCGTCGGGGCACCCCCTTCGAAGGGGGAATTGTTGGGTGTTGCCCATTACCTGATTAAAATAGCAAAGAGCTTCGGCTTGCGTTTTTCCGCAACAGCTCAACAAGTTTTTACTGCGCTTCCTGCCCGAACGCTTTCAGCAAGGCCGGTTCGCCGCCTACCACGGGCAGGCTCAGCGAGGTGGCGTCGAGGTCTACCGTCATGGCGGTGCCGGGCTGCGGCCAGAGCGTGAAGTCGCGGTCGCTGGAGAAGATCATCAGGCCGATCTGCTGGCCGGCGGGAATGATCTGGTCGTCGGGTTGCAGGTCGAACGTCAGGTCGTAGAATTTGCCGGGTTCGAGCGGTTTGCCTTCGGTGAGGGACTGGTGGTTTTGCGGATCGGCCCAGCCGCGTGTGATGATGCCGCCCTGGCTAAACCGGCGTCCTGCCCTCCACGGCAACGAGACCACCCACACCGAGAGATTCATCGCCGGCTTATCGGAGGCGACGCGGATGGTGATGCTCGTTTCGCCGGAGAGGTGGACGGCTTCCTGAAGCTCAGGCGTCAGGTAGAGCAAGCGATGTTGGGTCCACTCGGCGCGGGCCAGGGCCTGGCCGTCGAAGGAGACATTGTCCACGAGGCCGGCAGTGCCCTGGTTGGGGGATTGCGAGGTGCTCAGGCTTCCGATACCGTTCATGCCGCCGACGGGCGCATCGCCGGTCTCCAGATACACCGTAACCGGTTCGGCGGCGGGATTCGGATAGTCGTCGTACGGCGTGGGATTCTGCCGGTCGTCGCCCTCGCGAACGATCCAGGCTGCCGGATCGTTTTCGACGTCATTGTCCACGTCGTAGAGATAGTGGCTAAACCAGCGGTTCATCCGTTCGAGCGGGGGCGGGCCGCCGTGCCCGTCCTGGTGGTAGTAGATCTGGACGGGCACGCCCCGTTCTTTGAGCGCCTTGGCGATGCGCCAGCTATGTTCGGGCATGACGTTCCAGTCGTTGAAGCCATGCGCCATGAGCGTGGCCGCCTTCACCTTGTCGATCACGTTGAGGTAGTCGCGACCGGCCCAAAAATCGTTATAATCGCCCGATACACGGTCGTGCCCCTCGGCCATCTCGCCGTCTCGGACCGTCGTGTTGCAGTAGTTGCGGCGGTCGGAGTCCTGGGTGTGGATGAAGTCGTAGAGCACGTCGATGTCTTCGCCGGGGAAGCCGCCGGGGTGCCGCACGAGACCGTAGGAGCGGTAATAGTGGTAATAGGAGGTGTTGGGGGCGATGGGGATGATCGCTTCGAGGCCATCGACGCCCGTCGTGGCGGCGGCCAGGGGCAGCGTGCCGTTGTAAGACGTGCCTGTCATACCCACTTTGCCCGTCGACCAATCGGCGCGAACCGTTTCATTGCCATCGACCGAGGTGAAGCCGCGCGCTCGTCCATTGAGCCAGTCGATGACCGCTTTCGGCGCCAGCGACTCGTTGATCCCGCCGACCGTTGGGCAGCCCTGCGACCGGCCCGTTCCCGGCGAGGAGGAATGCACGACGGCAAAGCCGCGCGGCACCCAGGTATCGACGTGGCTGTTCGAGATCATAGGGCGCGCCCGAAGCTGCGGCTGGGCCGGCGGCGTGCGCTCCGGCGGCTCAGCGCCCACTTCCTGCCGGATATTCCAAAAGTAGCTGAAGTCGATGCCTGCCGTCCCGGCATAGTACGGGCTGGTCTCGTAGATGACCGGCACTTTCAGCCCTTCGGTCTGGGTCTGGGCCGGGCGCACCACCGAGACGTGCATCCGGTCGAGGGTGCCGTCGCCGTCGGAGTCAAACTCGGTCTCGACCCAGAGTTCTTCGCGGATCCAGGCCTCCGAATCCTCAAAGGCTGGAACGATCTGGGCCTGCCCGTCTTCAAACACAGGCCCGGCTTGTCCGTAAACGGTAGAGGGCGCCCACGAGACGGTGAGCAGCAGCGCGCCGAGGAGCGCCGGCAACGAGAGACAAATCGCGCGATTGTACATAGCCATGGTACGGATGGATGGTCGAGGCAAGTAAAAGGGGGAGAGTGTTATAGTGTTTTGGTGTTATAGTGTTTTAGTTGATCGCACTAAAACACCAAAACACTGAATACAGCTTTGCAAAGCAGCCTCCTTAAAGCCAGGCTAAAAAGATAGGTGATGGAGTACGGATAGTCAGGTCCATAGTTCATACTTCATTAGATAAGCAAAGAACGCGAAAAAGGATCTGAGTGCTGAGAATTGTAGTTTCTTGTTGTATGATATCCGAACAAGAAATCAGAAATCTCCCCGTCATGGTCTTAAACGTCAAAGCCGTCGTCGGCACGCTGGGGTTGTTGCTGTTTTTTCTGGGGATTGCCTTGCTCTTGCCGATGATCGTCGGGTTGATCTACGGCGAGGCGTCGTGGTGGAGCTTCGGCGTGACGGCGCTGCTGGCGATGAGCCTCGGCGGCGGGGCGTGGGCCTTCGGCGGCGGGCGGGCGCAGCAGCAGGATTTGCGGATTCGCGAAGGCTTTGCCATCGTAGCGCTGGCCTGGTTTGTGCTCTCGCTCATCGGCAGCCTGCCCTTCGTCCTCGGCGGCGTGCTCGGCTCCTACACCGACGCTTTCTTCGAGACGATGAGCGGTTTCACCACGACGGGCGCCACCATCCTCGGCGGGGCCGAGACGCCGGCCATCGAAGACATCCCGAACGCGTTTCTCTTCTGGCGCAGTCTGGCCCACTGGCTCGGCGGCATGGGCGTCATCGTCTTGATGCTGGCCATCATGCCCATCCTGGGCGTCGGCGGGATGCAGATGTTTAAAGCCGAGGTGCCGGGGCCGTCGGCAGACAAGCTGACGCCGCGCGTGCGCGATACCGCCAAGCGCCTGTGGTACATCTACGTCGGCATCACCGTCGTGCAGGTGTTGCTGCTCCTGCCTGCGATGGACCTCTTCGACGCCGTCAACCACGCCTTCGCCACGATGGCCACCGGCGGCTTCTCCACCCGCAACGGCTCTGTAGCCGACTACGACTCGGCCTACATCGACTGGATCATCTCGCTGTTTATGTTTCTGGCCGGGGTCAACTTTGCGCTGCATTATCGGCTGTTGCGCGGGAAGGCCATCACCGTGTTTAAAGACACCGAGTTGCGGGTTTACACGGGCATCGTCGTCGGGGCGAGCCTGCTGCTGGCCCTCGGCACGTGGCAACCCGTATCGGCAGCGATGCTCGACGCCGGGACCACCACCGAACCGCTGGTTTATTCCTCGTTTGCCGACGCGCTGCGCTACGGCGTTTTCCAGGCGTTGGCCATCATCACCACCACCGGCTTCGGCACGGCGGATTACGAGATCTGGCCGCCGCTGGCGCTCATCGTCATTTTCTTGCTGTTTTTCGTCGGCGGCATGGCCGGCTCCACGGGCGGCGGCGTCAAGGTGATCCGGCACGTGCTGGTCTTCAAGAACTCCTTCAAAGAGATCCGGCAACTCATCCACCCGCAGGCCGTCATCCCCGTGCGCCTGGGCGAGACGGTGGTCTCGAAGGATGTGATGCGTAACGTGCTCTCGTTCCTGATCCTCTACATCGCCGCCATCACGTTCGGGACGCTGGTGATGGGATTGCTGGGCTTCGACCTGCTCAGCGCCGTCGGCGTGTCGATCTCGTCGGTGGGCAACATCGGCCCGGCGTTCGGCACGTTCGGGCCGACGGAGAACTACGCGCACCTGCCCGCCATCGGCAAATGGGTGATGTCGATCTTGATGATGGCGGGCCGGCTGGAGATTTTCACCGTTTTGATCCTGTTTGTGCCGTCTTTCTGGCGGCGGTAGGGTGAGCGAGAGGGAGAGCGGGAGACGCGAGCACGTCGATTTGTGAAGCAAAACGCTCGTCTCATGCACCCCAAAGCCGGGCGCATATTTTATGAGGGCTTTGTTGAGATTTTGTGAAGGGGGTTATGTATTTTAGTTTGTAGTGTCTATATAATAAAGCAAGGTTGTGATTTGTCGTAGTTGATAGAAGTTCATTAGCGCGGGTTCTGCATTCGGGTGATAGCGGTTGCTTGAGGGAATCCTGTTCGATCCTACGCTTAGCAGTATAGAAGGGTGTGGAGTCTGGTTAGTGTGCGGGGTCGGCATCGACACCTTTCCAACACGCCTTGAAGAAGACGGTGAACGAAGGCAGTAATTCTGAATATCTGGTGTAGGAATCCGGAGGCCGGAGGTTAGTATTGCTTTATCAGTAATCGTTCTTCATGACCCTTTATCACTTAAGAACGGAGAAGTCAAATGACAGGCCAAGACATCCAAGACCTGATTGACTCCGCCCTGGAACGCGAGGGCAGTTTTCTCGTCACCGTGCGCTCCGGCAAATACCTGCTCAGCAGACCCCTGCGCGTCAAATCCGGCGTGAAGCTGCGGGGCGAGCCCGGCGTCATCCTGCACACCACGAACCCGAACGTCAATTTCATCGAACTCGTCCCCGGCTCCGATCGGAAGCCCCCCAACAGAGTTGAGATCAGCGGTTTGCACCTGCAGGGGCCGCGCGCGAGCAACGCCAACATTACGTCTCTGGTGTCAGGCAAGAACAAAGGCTGCGGCATTTATGTCGATGCTGATCAAGGGAAGGCGTTCGCTGGATCGAAGCCGGAGGTTCACACCATTACCATCAAAGGATGCACTATCGAAAACCTCGGTGGGTGCGGCATCCGGTTCCTCACAAGAGGGGAAGGCGGTGTGTTGATGCGGAACATCAAGATTCTGGACTGCCATCTTCGCCAGAATGGCAGACCGGCGGAGGCGGAGCAGAATCCTGCTCCCTGGAAGGATATCTTCTTCTCCGGCACTCAGTTCGAGGACATCGAAATCAAGGGCAACACGTGTGAGTTCACGCCGTCCACACAGGCGGGCCTCTACGGCAATGATGCCGGCATCGCCTTCGTTCCCAGTTTCGATAATAAAGAGAAGAAGCTGATCGACGGTGAAGAGAAAACGGTATTGAGGCCCCGAGATCGATGGGTGCTGGGCCACATCAGAAATAGCGAGATCAGCGGCAATACCTGTAGCGGGCATCGCCGTCACGGCATCGTCGCTAACTACAGCTTCCTCTTAGCTGACGGCGTCACGCTGGAGGGCAATGTCTGCCACGACAACCGTTGGACGGGCATTTATGTCAACACGGCGCGGGCGGCCTTCAGCGAACCCGGCTTCGACACGGGAAACGAACTCAGCCCTGGAGACAGAGCGGGCGTCACCATTGTGGGTAACGAATGCAGAAACAACGGCTACGGCGGCATTAAGAAGGCCGATGCGACGACCGCTACCGATAAGTCGATCCGGGGCGGCATCGTGCTCAACCGTGGTTACAACGCAAAGATTGTGCGCAATACGTGCAATAATAACGGTAAGCCCTCGAATAACTTTGTGGACCCGGACATCACCCGGGACTTTGCCGCCGGCATTCTGGTGCGAGGTAATGGCCTGACGTTCGACGCCAACGAGACGACCGGCAACGTTAAACCCAACGACGACCACGACGAGGTTGTAAAGTGGTCTCCCTACGGGCCGGATGTCAAGTTTGAACCAACGGGGATTATGCCGAGAGTAGCTGCTCCCATTGCCGGCAATAGCCCTTTGCTGGATGAGGCAGAGCCCGGGGTCAGCAACAGCCCGCAAGATGTGCCGGATCCCGGTGTCAACAATGGCCCTCTATCACCATAACGAAGAGGCTCGATGACAGCCGACGAAATCCAAGACCTGATCGACGCGGCCCTCGGCCCCGACGGAAGCGGCATCGCGACGGTGCCTGCCGGCCAACACGTGCTCAACAAAGCCCTGCGCCTCAGGCCCGGCCTGAGGTTGCGGGGCCTTGCCGGCCAGACCGTGCTGCGCACCCAGAACCCGGAGGTCAACCACCTCGAACTCATTCGGGGCGACGATCCGGCGCCGCACAATGTCAAGATCAGCGGCTTGCACCTGCTGGGGCCGCGCACGAGCGACGACATCACCGATCAGGTGTCGAGCAATGCGGACAAGGGCTGCGGCATCCGGGTCTTTGTCAAGCAGCAGCCGCAGCCGGATGGGGTGGAGCAGGTGGTTAAGAACATCACCATCGAGAAGTGCCGCATCGAAAACGTCAGCGGCTGCGGCATCCGGTTCGATACGCGCGAAGATGTTTTGATGAAAGACATCCGGATTCTGAACTGCGAACTCGTCCAGAACGGCAGGCCGGCGGAGCAACCGAAGCCGCCGGAGCGGTCGGGGCCGGCCAATTACAAAGATATCTTGTTTTACGGCACCCGGTTCGAAGACATCGTCATCCAGGGCAATACCTGCGTGTTTACGCCTACGGACGAGAGCGCCTACGGCAACGATTCCGGCATCGCTTTCGTCGCCAATTTCGACAACCGGGGGGAGCCGGACCCCGCGAAATGGCGGCTGGGCTACGTCAAGAATACGCAGATCCTCGACAATACCTGTAGCGGGCACCGGCGCCACGGCATCATCACCAACTACGGCTACCTCGTCGCCGACGGGGTCACGGCGCGGGGCAACACCTGCCACGACAATCGCTGGGTGGGCCTCTATGTCAACACGGCGAGGAAGGTGGAGAAAGGCAACCTGGCCATCGAGGAAAACGTGTGCCACAACAACGGCTACGGCGGCCTGGCCCGGCCCGGCGTCTCAACCGATCCGGCGCAAGACTCCGACGCGTCGATCCGGGGCGGCATCGTGCTCAACGGCTGTTTCAACTCGCAGATTGCGCGCAACCAGTGCAATAATAACGGTGTGCCCTCGGCGGGCTTCACCGGCGAAGACACGACCAAAGACTTTGCTGCCGGCATTCGGGTGCGAGGCTTAGATCTGGTGTTGGATGCCAACGTGGCGCAGAACAACCTGGCAAAAGGCATTCAGCCCTGGCCGGGGCCTTACGATGAGGCCCGGATCCAGATTATAGAACCGGCGTCAACCACGCCGACTCCGGAGCCCGTCACGCCGACTCCGGAGCCTGTTACGCCGACCCCGGAGCCGGAACCAGAACCGGAGCCGGTTACGCCGACCCCGGAGCCGATCTCGATGGCTACAACCACGGGGACGACCTCGACTACGCCGACGATGACGGAGACGACGAGTCCGGCGAAGGAGGAACCCGGGCGAGAGTCGTGGTTCAAACGGCTGCTTCGCAAAATTTTTGGATGAAACCGAGGAAAAACCGCAAAATCATCACTTTTTTTGCTCATCCATGACCCGAATCGATAGTTTTTCCCGTATTAATAAGTAGAGGGAGGCACATTCTTTCTCAGGTACTTTGCACGATGTTTATAGGAGAAATCCCCATACAGGGTGGGGAATAAAACCTAATTCAAAAGGGAATTCTACCTATTTCGAGACGAACAAAAAATCGCGATCTATTACTTAACACCAATTTAGATCTATGGAGGTCGCCATGTACGCCCTGAACGAAACCCAACTCGCTGCCCAACTCGACAGCATCGTCGATCGTATTCAGCAGATCCGAGAATTGGATCTCTCGTTGGAGTCGAACCTTCAGCAAGCGCTCAACCAGAGCCAGGACACGCTCGGTGCGTTGGCTATGTACCGCAAGCTGCTCAGCCGCGCCGCCGACTACAACCGCGTGCCGCACCTGCGCGCTGCTTGAGGTAAATTTTTCCGGAGGCCCCGCGCATCTTTTCCGAATCGCGGCGCTTTTCGATCTCCAGCGAGAGCAACCTAAATCCATAATTTCTTCCCGGTAAAGTTAAGAATTCCGGTGAAGAATCGATGTACTAATTATGAAGGGATTCAATCTTTAGTGCCTCGCCTCTCTTGGCACAGAGCTTGATCTACTTCATCTCGAACGATCCTTTAACTATCCGGCGAACCTGATGCGCTACGCTCTTTGGTGTAAGCACGAACGACGCTGCCTAACCTGTTCCCGTCATGAAACCGTTAACTGTTCTACTCGTCCTGCTGCCGTGCCTGCTGTGCGCGTGCTCCTCGGTTGAATCTTTGACCGCTTACGAAAGCGACGAACTGATCGAGGTGCAGCATAATAGAAATTCAGATTGCACGCTGCTGATTTACCGCGATCCGATGGGCCAACTTCGCCACGTCTTCCGCAGACACGGCATCTTCGAATTCGGGCTCACCTTTAGAACAGACGGGGGCATCTCTCTCAAAGAACGCGGGCGCATGGCACGCGACATCGAGGCTATGGAGGCCAGTCAGGTTACCCAGCGCATCAACACCTTGATGAGCGTACAAAAAAGCGAACAACGCGCCGGGCGTTTGAGCAATAGAAGTATTTAACCCGGTAAACCTTTATCCCTTTGATGAGCCATGACTGCCCACGAACATATGACCAAGAACCTCCGCAAGGTTGCCGGAGGGGGCATCGCCTGGGAACGCGGTGTCTTTACTAAAGATAAAGATCTCGAACCGATGGCCTTGCTCGACGCCGCCGTAGACATCGCCTGGGACTGCCTGATGCCCAACACGCTGGAGCGCCCGCTGCTCGATATTAAGAAGGAAGGCAAGCGGATCGTCTTTCGCATCAAGACTTATTCGCTGGAACAGGTGCTTTCGCAGGCTGCCTGAACCCGCACCCTACACCGCTTTGCTTGCATCGAAGATCCTCGGGGCTCCTTAGCCCTGAGGTTTTTTTTGTGAAAGAAAATTGAAGCCGCCGGAGTGCCTGGGTGTTTTGCCCGTGTTTGTCGCCATGTATGAGTGGTTGCCGGGATGGCTTTTTGTAAATGGCAAATTGCAAAAGGCAAAATGCAAAAGGCAGAGTGAAAATAGTGGCTTACTTGATATTTGCCCTTTTGCCCCTTTGCCGATTTGCCCATTTGCTCATTTGCCCATTTACCGCCCGGCCCATCACCCATTTACAATCACCAGGACAACGAGGATAACACCATGACGACCACGACTGAAGCGTCCACCGCCAAGGTGAGTGCGCCCATCCAGGCGCCCAACCCGGGCATCCAGATGTTCTACCTCCGCCGGCATCCCAGTGGCACCATCTACTGGCACGCCCCCGACGGCAACATCTACGGCTTGAATCCGGCAGACGCCAGGCCCTACGAGTGGCTGACGGTTAAAGACGCCAACGACGAGCCGGTGATGGCGCTCTATACGAAGCCGGGTATCGATGCCATTCTGGAGGTGAGCATCGACGGCGCCAACAGCATCGCGGCTACGCTGCTTCACGCCGAAGACGACAACGCTCGCCGCGTCTACTACTGCGCCACCGACGCGGGCAACACCACCGTCTTGCAGCGCCCGGCCTTCAAGCTGCGCGCGCAGGGCTTCGAAGACAGCCCCATCGAAGTCAACGCCAACTTCTACGTGATGTGCGTCGGCTAACGTACCTCGTGCTGATGCACGTCTCCACCTGCGTAAGCAGGCGATAGAGAGGCAGGGTGCTTAGAGCGTCCTGCCTCTCGCTGTATCACGGGTCCTCCGGCGGATCGTCCGGTTCGTCGAACCAATAGGGCCGAGACCCTGACGACAACGCGGCGATCTTGCGGAATAGTTCGAGGAGTTCGCTATCGATTTCTTCCCACCGGGCAAAGCTAGCCGGAGACCGGGGGAGGCGGTCGGCTTCGTCGGTCAGGGCTCTGACGCGGTCGATGAGGGCGAGCTTTTCTGCGTGCCGATCTTGGTTCTGAGAGGTCATGAGCGTCACAAAAGTCTGGTAACGCAGGCCAGGCTATGCTCTGTATATCGGAAACTTTTGCGTGTTTCTCAAGGGGCCGGGAGGCCGCGCCGGCCTTTGCTTTTCCTCGCAATCTGCTAGATCACCCCCTGACGCCAGAGCCATCCGAGGAGTTCGTCTTCGAGGCGGATGTAATCGCTCAAAAAATGGATGACGGCAGTCCCGGAGAGCCGCACGTGCTCGCCCGTTTCATTGGAGATGTACTGCACGCGTTCGAACCGGATCGGGCTTATGCAATCGTCGTCGAAGAGTTGGAGGCGCGCGGGGATTTCGTCGTTCGCGAAGACCTTGCTAAACGATTTGACGCGCACCACCATCTTTTTGCAGTTGCCCAGCGAGTCGCCGTGGATCTGGGCCTGAAACTGGTAGTGGAGCGTCTGCTCATAGCCATCCTCGGGCACCTGACGAACCTTGAGCCAGGGGCCTGCTGAACAGGCGTGCAGGAAAAAAACGAGGAGGTTCGCCAGCAGGAGTCCCCCAAGAACGCGCACCGTACGCATGGGATCGGGGTTAAGATGAGAGATAGATCCCTCTATGGGTACGGCTATAGATACAGGGAGATCCACGAGGGCGTAAAACGAAAGGGTGCTTGCACGACGGTTGTGCAAGCACCCTCACGTTTACTTCGTCAGTCGCCTTCGGCTCGTGTCACGTTTCACGCACTATCTAGTTATACCCCGGATTCTGCACCAGATTGGGGTTTCTGTTCATCTCGTCGCGGGCAATCGGGAGGAAGTAGTTCTTGTCGTCCCAGCCGCGCTGCTGCACGGTGATGATCTCATACTCGTAGCGATACGTGTTGTCGACGAGCAACTCGCCGTTGGGATCGAGACGACCAACAACGCGCATGCCCAGGCCGTCGGTGTAGGCTTCCGGAGCCGTCATCGTGCGGCGCACGTCGAAGTAGCGATGGCCCTCGAAGGCAAGCTCAATCTGACGCTCCCTTTGGATGCGTTGCATAACGGTTCGGGTGTCGGGGCCGGTGACGTCGGGCATGCCTACGCGCGAACGGACTTGATTGAGCGCCCAGAGCGCATCGCTTGTTTCTCCGAGGGCCTCGGACACTTCGGCGTAGTTGAGCAGGATCTCGGCATAACGGATTTGAATCCACGGGTTGAAGGCCTGCTCGGTATCCGGGTTGATATTCCGGTCGACAAACTTGGCCAGGTTGTAGCCGGTTCGGGTGCCGTTCCAGTTCTGAATGGGACCTTCGCGTGTGTCGAGCCCCGGACGCAAATCGGGCTCGCCGGGCACTTCATACCAGCCGGTCTGAATAATGCCCCTCGGATCGAGCGTATTGACGCCTGAGGGCCGCGGCCTCCAGATCTTCCCATTATACAGCACGTTGGCGTCGAAGCGCGGATCGCGGTTCTTATACGGATTGGCGGCGTGCTCCGGGTTGTCCCAGCTAAACTCCGAGCCGTCCGACATCTCATAGGCATCGACGTGATTCTGCGCTGGCGTGTCGCCCGACCAGGAGTTGTAGCCGTTGGGGCTGACGAACTGCGAGTGGTTATGCTGGGGGCCGCAGCATGTGAGCTGAGGACCGTCTCCGTTAAAAAAGCGAGCCCAGATCAAGCCCGATCCGCCGCCCCAGACGATGAGGTCGTGATAGGCCAGGGCGTCGGCAGCCGGTTCCAGGCTATAGACGCCGAGGTCGATGACGGCCTGGGCGGCATTCTTGGCCGCCCGCAAACGCGACTGCTGATCGCCGCTGGTATAGCCGGTCTCGGCCATGCCCGACGGGTTGCGGTTGTAGAGGTCGCTCGCGGCATAGAGCAAGACGCGGGACTTCAGCGCCAGCGCCGCGCCGCGCGTGGCCGCCCCCGGGCGCCGCGCGTCGAGCGCCAACCGGCTGGCAGCGTTATCGAGATCGCCAACGATGAAATTGACGGTCTCCTCGAACGAGCCGCGCGGCACCTGGTATTGCGCAAGGTCGTCGCCCAACTCGAAGGGCGTGTCGATGAGGGGCACGCCGCCGTAGAGCTTCATGAGATTGTGATAGAAGAAGGCCCTCAAGAAGTAGGCTTCTCCCAGCAGAACCTCTCGCTGGGCGGCGGGCATTGCGTCGTTGCCTTCCACATTCTGAAGGAAAATGTTGAGGTCTCGGACTCTGGTATACACGATCCGCCAGGCGTACGGCGCGTAGGGGGCCTCGGAGGTCGGTCGCCATCCCGGCGAATCCCAGATGCCGCGGTCATCCGGGGTCAAGGTCGAGGTAACGATGACCGTGCCGTCATGGCCGTGGGTATTGACGGCTTCGTCGGTTACTCCGGGGGTCGGCATCGGGTCGCCATAGCCCAGGCCGGTGGAGTTATAGACCTCGTTGAGGTAGGCCTGTGCGAGGGCCGGGTCTTGCCAGACGGCGTCGCCGCTGAGTTCATCCCGCGGATCGAGATCCAGGGCGTTGTCGCAGCCTGCAAAGAGCAGCGAGCAGCCGAGGATCGTGGCGAAGATGTACGTTGAAGTTTTCATCGGAGTGTGTTGTTCTGGCCCTGAGGGCCTATTCAGATTGCTTTACGGGTCGATCTGCCCATGTGCGGAAAGAGGGGGTGTGTGGGTGAGAGGGAGAGCGGGGGAAAGGGAGAAATTGTTTTTCCCCCTTTACTAGCGTCAGTCGCGCTGCGCGCTCGTGTCACCCGCTCGCCCTTTCGATTAGAAGCCCATCTGGATCCCGACCGTAAAGGCGCGCTCCAGCGGGTAGGAGTGCGCCCCGCCGTTGCGGATTTCCGGATCCATGATCTTGAGCGGGGTAAACGTGAGCAGGTTACGCCCGCTCAGATACACCTGCACCTGCCGCAACCCGCCGATGCGGTTCAATGTGCTGTTCGGCAGTGTATACCCGATGCGTGCGCTCTTGAGGCGGAGATACTTGGCATCCTCCAGGAAGAAGGTGCTCTGGTTGCCGGCCCAGTAGGGCTCCACGCGGTTCCAGGCACGCACGCCCGACGCATTCGGGTTGTCAGGCGTCCAGCGATTCTCGGCCCACTCCTGGAAGTAATTGCCGAACTCGCCGACCGAGCCGGTGAAGACGTAATGCCGCACCTGCGTCGCGCCCTGGAACAGGAAGTTGACATCGAACTGGCCGAAGGACCCGCCGACAAAGAAGGACCCGATTACGTCAGGTATGCCGTTCTCCTCGATGCGGACGCGGTCATCGCCGTTGATGATGCCGTCGCCGTTGATGTCCGTAAACCGGACGTCTCCGGGCCGGGCCCCCGGCCAACTCGGCGCGCTGTCGATCTCTTCCTGCGTATTCCAGATGCCGTCGGCCTGGTAATAGAGGTTGGTGTTCATAGGCCGGCCCGTGTTCTGCTGATGCGGCAGCACGCCGTCGGGTTCGGCAAAGAACTTGATCTCGTCTTCGGCCAGGGTGATGTTGGCCCCGGCTCTGAAGAACGAGTTGGCGCCGATCTGTTGCGAGTACGTCACCTCGGCTTCGAAGCCCCGGCTCTTGACTTCGGCGATGTTCTCGCGCGGCAGCGTGAAGCCTGCCGTCTGCGGCACGGCCTCATTTCGGAACCAGAGGATGTCTTCGCGCAGGTGCCGGAAGTAGGTGAGGTCGAAGGCCAGGCGTTCGCCCAGGATGCCGCCCTGGATGCCGACGTCAAACTGCGTGGCGATCTCCCAGGTGATGCTTTCGTTGGGCACCCGCGTCGGGGCGATCCGGGTGCCGAGCCCATCGCCGTAGGCAAACTGTCCGTTAAAGCCGAACGTGGGGAGGAACTGGTAGGGCTCGATCTGGTCGTTGCCCGTCTGCCCGTACGACATGCGGAGCTTGAGCCGATCAAAGAAATCGCCCGTCATATTGTTGAACCAATCCTCCTGCGCCAGCCGCCATCCGAGCGAGACCGACGGGAAGAACCCGAAGCGGTCGCCTTCGGGGAAGATGTAGGAACCGTCGTAGCGCGCCACGAACTCGAAGAGGTACTTTTGCCGGTAGTTGTAATTCAGACGGCCAAAGAAGTTCAGGCGTGCCGCGTGTCTACCTGTCCCGAAGATGTCTTGCTGCTCGGTGCCGCCGGCAAAGAGTTCGGTGATGGCATCGCTGGGGAAGAAGCGGCGGAACGCGCGCAAGCTGTCAAATTCCGACCACTGATATTCGGTGCCCAGCAGCAGGCTGGCGTTGTGGTCGTAGTTGAAGGTGGTCTCGTACCGGGTCGTGGCACGCAGCAGGATGTCGGTTTCGTCCATTTCTTCCTGCGTCAGGCGCGGTTCGGGCACCCCGACGCTCGTCGGCGTCAAGACGGGTGTGTTGCTGCCGTCGCGGGTGCCGTCCCAGATGTAGAGCGTCCACGGCTCCTGCCACCGCTTGCGGTTTTCGAAGACGCGGTCGTAGGCCACGGTGCCCTCAACACTCCATCCTTCGACGCCGGGGACGTCGAGTTCCAGCGACAGGTTGCTCTGGAAGTAGTAGGTCTTGCGGTTGTCGAAGCCCGTCTGGTTAGCGACGACCGGGTTGACCCCGTTCTCCTGCGCCGGCCCCGGCGAGCCGTCGGGCCAGAACGCGGGCTCGGTCGGTTTGCCTCGCTGGAGCAACTCCCAGGCTGCATTGAGGCCGCGCGTCCAGGACGGAAGGTCTCGGTTCTCCAGCCGCCCGTGTAGGTTCAGAGCCACACTGAAATGATCGGTGACGTCCGTGTCGATGTTGCTACGGAAGCCGACCTGGTCATACCCGGTGCCGCTGTTGACGAGAATGCCCTCTTCGGTCACGCCATCGACCGAGATCCGGTAGCGCGTCGTCTCGCCGCCGCCGGTGACGGAGGCGTTCGCCACGATCTCGCGGGAGAAATTCTCGAGGCCTTCGTCGTACCAGTTGGTGTTGTGGCTTTCCCAACCATCCGGATTCCGGGTCGCGTCGATCTGTTCCTGCGAGAACCGCGCCGGGTTGCCGCGATAGAGGTCGACCTCGTTGAGCATCTGCATGTAGGTCGGCGCGTCGGCCATCTCGGGCGTGATGGTCGGCTGGGCGAAGTTACGCTCGATGTTGAAGTTCACCCGCGTTTCGCCGGGCCGTCCTCGTTTGGTGCGCACGAGGATGACGCCGTTGGCCGCCCGGGATCCGTAAATGGCCGCCGACGCATCTTTCAACACGGAGATGTCTGCGATATCCGCCGGGCTCAACCGCGCGAGGCCCCCCTGGCGTCCCGGCACGCCGTCGATCACGATCAGGGGCGCATTACTGTTGAGCGTGGAGGATCCCCGGATCAGCAGCGTCGCATCGTCAGAGCCGGGCCGGCCGCTGGTCTGGACGCCGACGAGTCCCGGCACCGTGCCCTGAAGCGCCTGCGTGAGGTTGGTCACCGGCAGCGCGTCGAGCGTCTCGCCGGAGACCTGGCTGACCGAGCCCGTGATCGTCGCGACGGTCTGGGTGCCGTAGGGAACGCTGACGACGACCTCCTGCAGCGTGGTGATGGCCAGTTGAAGCGGAATGTCGATTTCCGAGCGGCCATCGATGGGCACTTCCAACTGCTCATACCCGATGAACGAGAGCACCAGGGTGTCCTGGGGCGAGGGGGCTCTTAAGGTGAACGTCCCGTTCGAGCGTGTGGCCGTCCCAATCGTCGTTCCCTTGACGACGATGTTGACGCCCGGTAGGCTCTCTCCGTCTTCTGCGTCTGTGACCTCGCCTGTCACCTCGTGCTGGGCGAGGGCCGGCGATGCCGCAAGTCCAAACAGTATGAATAGCGCAGCCAGAAGCGCGCTGGCCTTTCTGTAGAAAAAAGGCGTACTCGTAGCGTTGTGCATGGCGTGTGGGCGTTTTGAACAGGCTGTGCTGAAAAAAGCTGCACGGAAAGGGGTGGGATACCTTCCCGCATGTCGATTTCCGGCGATGAGGGGTTGCAGGCCCGGAACTGATGTGACCTTCACTAAACTTCGGTAAAGACACGATAAGGTGCAAGGTAAGGTTTTCTCCCAAGCACTATTTCTTTACAGCACTATTACAATCATAAAATATTATGAAAACACCAGGATTTTGGCGATATCACACACAGTAGCCGTGTATGGTGGCAAAGCCGGCGGCGGCGTTGCTTCTTCTCAGATCCGATTTTTGAACCGCAGAGTTCGCAGAGGGCGCAAAGGGTGCCCACTCGGCGTCCTCTGCGGTTAAACAAACAGACCTATTGCGCCTCGTCAACAGGCAAAATTCGCCGATTTCCACCTGAATCGACGATGCTAATCGAAGTCACGCCGTCCGGAATCCACAGCACGCGCGAGGATTGCGAGAGGTAGGTCGATCCGTAGAAAAACTCCTCTTTCCGCGTCGAGCCGTCTTCGAAAGTCAAAAGGGCATAGCGGTCGAGCGGTTGGAGAGGCATCGCGTGCCGGCTTCGTGGCGCGCTGCTGAAAGCCTTGAGCGGGCCGCTGTTCTGTGATGCCAGCACCAGCGAGGTGCCGCCTTCCGTGGCGACTTCGGCCAGGGCTTTAGCGTCGCCATCGACCAGGAAGCCGCTTTTGGGGTAGTCAACATAGGAGAAGTGCCCGGTGCCGTCTCCGCGCAGCAGGGCGCCCACGAACGCGTCGGCGCGCCCGGTTTCGATGTCGGGCGCGTAGGAATTGCCCACCATGAGCAGGTCCAGGTGCCCGTCGCCGTCGTAGTCGCCGGTGTGGATGCCGAAGACGGGGGCCACCTGCGTCTGGACCGGCAGCGCCCGGATGTCGAAGGTGCCGTCTCCGAGGTTTTCCAGATAGCTCGTTTCAAACCGGACGGCCTCGGCGACGTAGACGTCCTCCAGTTCGCGCCGGGTGAAAAGATCGTCGAACGAGGCGTCGGCATAGTCCTGATAGGTGGGGAAACGCCGGATCATAGCCGTAATCTGCGCGGTCATCTCGTCGCGCCCGTGCGCCGGATAATTCGTTCCCTGGAGATAGTAGGAGAGGACGGGATCGAGGCGGCTGTTTTTGTCAAAATCTTCGGCATGGACGCGCACCGGCTCGTTCGGCGAGGCTGCGTACCGGGTGTTGAGCCCGAGGTTGCCCGCGACGTAATCGATGTCGCCGTCGCGGTCGAAATCGCCGGCTGCGAGGCTGTTCCACCAGCCGGACGTGTTGGGCAGGCCCGTCGCTGCCGTCACGTCGGTGAAACGCCCGCCTTCGTTTTTGAAGAACGTGATGGGCATCCACTCGCCCACGACGACGAGATCCACCTGATCGTCATTGTCGAAATCAGTCCAGAGCGCAGTGGTGACGAGGCCAATTTCGGCAAGTTCAGGCGCCGCTTCTTCGGTCACATCGGTGAATTGCACCTGCCCGTTTTCAGAATCATTGCGCAGCAGATAACTGCGTGGACGGAACGGATAGAGCCAGGCACGCACACGCCCGCCGACGAAAAGATCGAGGTCGCCGTCGGCGTCGTAGTCGGCTGCGGTGACGCCCGCGCCGCTGGTTTTCAGGTCAGGCAGCGCCGTCGCGGCCCGGCTGAAGGCGCCGGTTCCATCGTTGAGAAAGAGCCGGTCCTGGTAAATGTGGCTGCCTGCCGGCGCGAGGCTGCCGCCCGAGACGACGTAGAGGTCTTGATCGCCGTCGCCCTCGGCGTCGAAGAAGAGCGCGCCCATGTCGTCGTGTACCAGGGTATCCATCGGCAGCGGGCGCGCGGCGAAGCGGCCCGGCGCGGTCTGCATGAAGAGCATCCGCTCGCGTTCCAGATCCGCCCCGGCGAAGACGTCGTCGAGGCCGTTGCCATCGGCATCGCCGACGGCCAGGCCGGGGCCGTTCTGCGAGAATTTGTGGGGCAGCAGCGGCATCTCACTGAAATCCCTCACCTCATACTCCTCGTGCCGGTAGCCGAGACCGCGCTCCGTGGCGACTTCGCGGAAGAGCGTCGCGCGTTCCACCGAATCTGGTTCGAGCACCCGGTCCTCGGCTTGGTCGTAACGCGCGGCGAGCACCTCGCCGGCCTTCACATCGGTCAGAAGCTGAGACGCGCCGTCGGGCCAGAGCACGCGCAGCGAATCGGCGGTTGTGCCGGCGCCCAGCCCGAAGTGGACGACCGGCTCGACGGTGGATTGATAGCCCCGGTAGAGCGAATGGTCGTGATACTGCGTCGTGCCGTTGTGGTAGAGGATCAGCCTGGCGCCGAGCCCGGCGCGGTTGCCGGGAGGGCCGTGCAGCGCCAGGCGCAGGGCGTGGGCGTCGCCGCGCTCGCTCGTAAGGTTTTTGAGGAAGAAAGGCTCGTCGTTGATGTTGTTCGTCACGAGATCCAGATCGCCGTCCTGATCCAGATCGGCGAAGGCGGCGCCGTTTGAGAGGCCGGGCGTGGGGGAAATCCAGACCCCTGTCTGATCTGTGAACGTGAGATTGCCAGCGTTTTCGAAGAAGAAATTAGGCAGCCTCACATCCGGCAAGGCGCGCATGGCTTCGAGGATGGCCCGGCGCATTTCCGGCGGCGGGTTGGGAACGCGTTGCTCCCGGCGGCTCTGGTCGAAGTCGAGATGCGTCACGAGTTCGCCGTAGCCGTTGGTGATGAAGAGGTCCCGGTCGCCGTCGTTGTCGAAGTCGGCAAAGAGCGGCGCCCAGCTCCAGTCGGTGGCGGCGACGCCGGCCAGATGGGCGATATCGCTGAAGACGACCAACCCATCGGGGCCGGCGCCGTTGTTGAGTTGCAAGGTGTTGCGCCCGAACTGCCACTCACCCTCGTGTAAGATCCCCGTGTTCGACGTTACGCGCTGCCGCCAGGGATCGCGCGGCAGCATGTCGAGCACCATGATATCGACGCGAGCGTCGTTGTTGAAATCTGCGATATCGACCCCCATCGCGCTATACGGTTGGTGCTTGAGCATCTCCGCGCTTCGATTGGTGAAGGTGCCTTCGCCCTCATTGATGTAGAGGACATCTTTCGTCAGGAAATCGTTGGCGAGGTACACGTCGGGCCATCCGTCCTGATTGATATCGCTGACGGCGAGGCCGAGGCCGTCGCCTTCGTGGCGGATGCCTGCCGCTTCGGAAACGTCGGAGAAGGTGCCACCTCCGTTATTGCGATAGAGTCGATCCTGGCTCATCGACCGATCTTCCGCGGGCTGGAGAAGCTGCCCCATCCGCACGTCGCCTACCATCGACGTGTTGAGCACGTAGAGATCGAGGTCGCCGTCGCGGTCGTAGTCGAAGAAGGCGGCGTGGGTGGTGTAGCCGGCGTCGGCAAGGCCGTAGCGAAGCGCCTGCCCCTCGAACGAAGGGACGCCCCGGTCATCGAGGCCCTGGTTGATGTAAAGCCGGTTGACGCGCCGCTGCCCGGCCTCCGGCCCGCCTGCGCAGACGTAGATATCCAGCAGGCCGTCCTGGTTGATATCCACCAGGGTCACGCCCGTAGACCACGCGCCCTCGGCGGCCACGCCGGCGGCGTCCGTCACGTCTTCAAACCGGAAATCCCCCTGGTTGAGGTACAGCCGGTTTGCCACGCTGTTGCCCGTGAAGTACAGATCAGACCGGCCATCGTTGTTGAAATCGCCGATGCCGACTCCGCCGCCGTTGTAGACATAAAAGAAGTCGAGCGGGTTCATCAGCGTGTCGTCCGGCGTGATGACGTTGACAAAATCGACACCCGTCCGCCCGGCATCGAGCCGCTCAAACAGTTGATCCGGTTGATCTGCGCATCCAGCGGACATCGTGATGAGGATGAGGTTGAGGAGGAGCGGCGTAGATCTCCATGACCAGCCTACACGCCAACCCTTTTTTCGTGTCATCCCGAGCGAAGTCGAGGGATCTCCCCAGTGGAAGAATATCGCAACGGGGGAGATCTCTCCACTCGCTGCGCTCGGTCGAGATGACACCCCTTTTTTATCCTGTATGGTGCTCCATGCCATCACTCATTCACCATTTTATAAGCCCGAACGCCGCTTCTATTCATCCCGAAAAGGAGTGTTTTGTTGATTTCAATCACACTTCGGACATCGCCTCGCAGGCTGAGGCCGGATTCATGCTGGGGAATATAGGTGAACGAGGCGTTGCCGTCGCCGCGCAGGAGCAGGCCGTAACTGGCGTCGTACTTGCCGAACCGGATGCGTGCTTCGTTGATGTTGCCGCCGAGCAGCAGGTCGGTGTGGCCGTCGCTGTTATAATCCAGCGTATGAATCGTGAAAACGGGGGCGAACTGCGCTTCGATGGGGAGTGCGCTGCGCTCGAACCGCCCGCCTTCGGTGCCGGTGAAAAGCGCCGTTTCGAGGAATCGTGCTTCCAGTTTTTGCGCCTTTGCGAGGGCTTCGTCCGCGACGATATCGCCGATTGTCGCCCCGGCGTAGGCCCGGTAGCTGGTGAATCGAGAGGCGAGACGCGGCATCTGGCGCCGCAGTTCGTCGAGCGTCACAAACGGATAGCTGGCGCCTTGCACGTAAAAACTCAGGAGGGGATCCACCGTGCCATCGAAATTAAAATCCGCAAAATAGAGTTCCGCCGGTTGATCGTCCGTGGCTGTAAGCTGGGTGTTTAATCCCTGATTTCCGGCGATCAGATCCGCCCTGCCGTCGCCGTTGACGTCATCGATCCGGAGCGTGTTCCAGAGCCCGCTGTAGGGCTTATCAAAATAGCGCGCCGTTGCGTCCGCGAGCGTCCCGCCGGTGATCTCAAAAACATAAATCGGCATCCACGCCCCGGCGACGATTAGCTCGTTCGAGCCATCGCCATCGAGGTCGTGCCAGGCGGCATCGCTCACCATCCCGATGTGTTGCAGGGCCGGCGCGATCTCGGCGGTGCGGTCGTCAAAACGGCCTTGCCCGTCGTTGACCAACACGTAGCTTCGAGGCGGCTCCGGGTAGCGTCCGGGGATGACGTGGCCTCCTACAAAAAGATCGAGCCGGCCATCGCCGTTGATATCGGCGGGCGCCACGGCCCCGGTGCTGGTGATCATCGCAGGGAGGGCTTCCTGGTTTTTGGTAAAGTTTCCCTGCCCGTCGTTGAGGTACAACCGATCCTGAAGCGCGGCATCGTCCGGGGCGAAGTCGCCGTACCCGCCGCCGGCTACGTAGAGATCGAGATGACCGTCGCCGTCGGCGTCTAAAAAGGCGGCCTCGGCGTCGTGGCTGTTTTTATCGGCTTCGAAGGCGGGCTGGGAGGCCGCTTCGAACGATCTATCCGGCTGTTGCAGGTAGAGCCGGCTCGCCTGACCGTTGCCCCCGCCTGCGAAGACATCGACGAGGCTGTCTGCGTTGATGTCCGCCTTCGCCAGCGCCGGTCCTACAAAAGATTTCGGATTGACCATCAGCGGCTGCCGGATAAAATCGTCGATATCACCGGCCATCCGGTGTTCGAAATCGATGGACGCCGGCACTTCCTCAAAGACGGGCGCCCTGACCGGAGGCAACGTGTCACCATCGACAGCATCTTTTTGGTGGACGGCGAGGCGCTGATTGGCTTCGATATTCTTGATCGTCTGGGTCTTCCCATCGGGCCAGATCACCTCCAGCGAGTCCACCGTCGCCTGCGTTCCGAGGCCGAAGTGCAAGACCGGCGAGACGCTGGAGAGGTAGCCGCGCATCGGCACCTGTTCGATGAATTGTCGGACGCCGTTCGCATACAGCGTAATCTTCGCGCCGATGCCGGCGGTGTTTTTCGCCTCGCCCCGGAGATCGATCTGGAGGTAATGATGCGCCCCGATTTCCTCAGATCGATTCTCGAAGATATAGGCCGGTTCGTTGATGTTATTCGTGATCAGATCGAGGTCGCCGTCGTTATCCAGATCCGCATAGGCCGCGCCGGTGCTCTTCAACGGTTCGCCCAATCCCCAGCCTGCCGACACGTCTTGAAATTGCAGGCCGCCGCTGTTTTTAAACGCGTAGTTGGTCAAATCCGACGACGGCATTTGTTCCATTAAAAATGCGATGTCGGCGGGTTCTAAACCGTAGTTTTTACTGCGCATATAATTGTTTTTGAAAGTCAGATAATCCCGGTCTATCGAGTCGTGCAAGATGCCGTTGGTGACGAAGACATCCTTCCATCCATCATTGTCATAATCGGCGATCAAGGCCGCCCAACTCCAGTCGGTATTCGAAAGGCCGGCAAGCTGCCCGATCTCGCTAAACGTGCCATCGCCGTTGCTGAGTTGGAGCGTATTGCGCATGTATTGATGATGAAAACCCGATCCCACAAACATGGCAAACATCGCCCGGTCGTTCGGGATGAACTGCGTCATCTGCCGGTGATGCCCCTCGGCCAGCATATCCAGCACGATAAAATCAGCCCACCCGTCATTATTAATATCCGCCACGTCAATCCCCATCGATGCATTCGACGTATGCCCCATGCGCGCGGCCAACTCATCGGTAAACGTGGGAGCCTGCCCCGGACTTGATCCGGGGTCGCCGTTGTTGATGTAGAGATAATCCGGCGGCGAATAATCATTGCCGATGTAAAGATCGATCCATCCGTCTTTGTTGATGTCAGAAATGCCCGCGCCGAGCCCGTAGGTTAGCTCCGAACTCTGAATGCCTGTCTCCCGCGTGATATCCTCGAAACGGTCGCCCTCGTTCCGGTAAAAGCGGACGCCGCTTATCGGATCCTCCGTCGCCAGTTGCTCCTGCGTGCCTTCGCGGTCTCGCCGGGGTGTTCGTTTGACGTTATGCGTCAGCAAAAACAGATCGAGATCGCCGTCGCGATCATAATCGAAAAAGTAGGCCTGATTGCTCGAATGCGGGTTTGCCAGCCCATATTCGCCCGCTTTTTCTTCGAACTTCGGAATCCCGTTTTCATCATTTCCCTGATTGATAAAAAGCTCATCGACCCGCCGGTCGAGCGGCAGGTCGCCGGAGTAACAGACGTAAATATCGAGCTGCCCGTCGCCGTTGACATCGGCCATGGTGACGCCGGTTTTCCAGGTATTTTTCCTACCCGCCACGCCCGCCGCCTCCGTGATATCCTCGAAGACCATGTTGCCCTTGTTCAGGTACAACGCGCTGTAGCGCATATTGCCGGTGAAATAGACATCGTCAAGGCCATCTCCGTCGACATCACCGACCGCCACGCCGACGCCGTTGGAGAAATACTCATACAACAATTCATTGCGATGCGGCGTCGGCGCCTCGGACAGCGTATTGCTGAAATCGATTTGCGTTCTTTCCGGAGGTAATAGCTGGAAGAGGGGCTTCTGCGCAGTTTGAAGCTCGCCTTTTTCTTGCGAAGCGCATCCCGCCAAAAGCAGAAAAAGGCAGGCCCACACGTAGGCACGTGCTTGCAGAGCGTGAAGGGTAGCAATCGTTTTCTTGTCTTTGATCACCGGACGAGTTTTTCGAGTCGCTCCGGTGCTACCCGGAAGTATTCAGCGGTGTGATCAGACAAGTCATCAGCGTCGAGCCACGCCCGGAGCCGTCTGTTAATTTCGTCCTGCGATGCCTCAGGGAAATCTCTCCGGAGGTTCTGCGCCATCATATCCACCCCAAGTGTGTACAGATCAAGCGTCTCTTCGAGCCGGGCGCGTTCCGTTCCCTGGCCGTTCCGGTCTCGGTCGCGAAGCAGCCGGAGCGCTTCAGCAATCACCGCATCGGCGCTCTCATAGGCACCACGGGCTATCTTCTCCTGAACCAACTTCTCGTGTTCTGGACGCAGGGTGACGTTCATGGCAATAACCTCTATTCTCACTTGTACCGTTTGATTATCGCCGCCGTTCTTTTTGGTTCCGCCCAAGATGCCTACCACGCCTCTTGCCCCGTCAGCGCATCAAACTGCGCCTTGGCCTCGACGAACTGTTCTTCCGTCTTATCCAGAAAGGCGAGCGCTTCGTCGGCGTAGCCGTCGGCGGAGGCGGACCAGACGCGGTTGAGGTAGCGCTCGCCGGCGGCCATGTGGCTCATCACGTTGGCGTAGGGTTGCAAGCCGTGGACGTGGGTGATGCTCTCGCGGGCCTCCATAAACGCCCCCAGGTCGTCGCGGAAAAGCTCGTCGATGCGGTGGCGCAGGGCGTAGGGTTCGATCCTCGTTTTCTCGGCGTTGAGGTGGGTGATGTTGGCGACGATCTGGTCGAGGCGGGTCTTCAACTCTTGCATCCCCGCGCCTGTGGCACCCTCGGCCTCGACGATCTGTCGTTGCCCGACGCGCACCAGTCCAATCCCCACGACGCCGACGACGAGCGCCGCGCCGAAGTAGCCCCAGTACATCTCGGTCTCGCTCACCACCGAAGCCAGCGCGCCGCCGAGAAAGCCAAGCGTGATGAGGGCATAGCCGATGTTTTTCATGGTTTTCTTTGTTGATGGCGTTGGGGGTGGGTCGTGGCGTTTTGCTTTTTACGGGTGGTCATGGGTCATGAGTCATGGGTTCTTGGTGAGACACTCATGACCCATGACCAGTGACCCATGACCGACGCCAAGTTTCACAAAGAGCAAAACACCCGGGATCCACCTAAAGCCCGCTAATAACGTAATACAACGCAAACCCGACACCGACGAGTGCTTCGCCGACGATGAGGCCGGCGGCGAAGGGGATGCCGACTTCCTCGCTGAAGGAGCGGCCCATCTTCCAGTCGGTCAACAGGCGCAGCGCTGTGCCGATGGCGTAGGTCAGCACGATGTTGAACGGAAGGTAGAAGCCGAGGCCGACGAGGATGCCCAGGCCGCCGATACCGCTGGCGCTTAGCAGCGCGCCGAGGCCGGCGCCGGCAGCGTATTTCTCCACCGGCACGTCGCCGCCGAGGATGCCGGAGATGGTGCTGGCGAGGGCCTGCGCCTGGGGTGCGGGCATGCGCTCACTGCCCATGCCGTAGGCTTGATGCAGCACGAAGATCAGCCCCATGATCACAATCGGCCCCAGCCACGTCCCCAGAAACTGCGCCGTCTGCTGCCGCTTTGGCAAGGCGCCGACGAGGTAGCCCGTCTTGAGATCGAGCATCAGGTCCGTCGCCTGGGCCATCGCCACGCAGGCGGCGGCGCCGACCATGATCGAGGCGATGATGGCGGGCCGGTCGCCCAGGCCGCTGGCGATGACGATGAGGATCGTCACGGCGATAAGCGTCATGCCGCTGAGCGGCGACCAGTTCGTCCGCCCGATGGTTTCCGAGAGGATCACGCCGGCCACCCACACCCAGACCGTGCCCAACAGCGCCATCAGCCCGCCGCGAATCCAGCCCATCTCCTGCACCGAGTAGATAGCGACGAAGAAGAGCAGGATGGCCGCCCCGCCAATGGCCATGTAGAGCAGCTTGATGGGCATCTCATCCTTCGAAACCGACGACTTGATCCGGGCCGCCTGCTGCATGCTCTTGATGGCGCTGACGATCAGCGGCAACGCCAGCAAGATGCCGGCCAGCGCCCCGCCGATGAGCATCCCGATGCCGACGGGTCGGAAGAGCGCCACGCGCAGGTACGTCGGCAGGCTCTGCCCGGCGTCGAGGGCGGCTTGCGTGGGCAACAGATCCAACGCCGACATCACCGGCGCCAGAATCCAGTAGCAGACGAAGCCGCCGACGATGAAGAAAAACCCGCCCTTACCGGCGATGAAGGCGATGCCCACCGTCAGCATCGACAGATACCAGATGCCGTTCATGTACTCCGGCATCCCGATCAGCACGCCGAGGTCCCAGTTTTCGACGCCCGTGTACTGCGAGAAGAAATGAACTACGCCGCTCACGAACGCCCCGCCGAGCAAAAGCACCGCCTTACGCATCCCGGCGCCGGGCGACTTGAGGATCGTTGCGACGGCCACGCCGCCGGGGTACGTCAGCCGCTCGTAGTCGATCATCTGCTTGCGCAGCGGGATGATGAAGGCGATGCCCAGCACGCCGCCGGCAATACACGAGAAGACGAGCAGCACCGCGTTGAAATTGGTCTCGCCCAGGATGAACAACGCCGGCACCGTAAACATCATCCCTGCCGACGCCCCGTTGACAGCGCTGGCGACGGTCTGCACGATGTTGACTTCGATGATGCTGTTGCGCCGGAGCATCCCGCGCAGGATCCCGAAGCCGAGGATCGCCGCCAACTCCGAGCCTTCGATCGAAAAGCCGAGGATGAGGCTGGCGTACCCAATCGAAAGCGCGATCAAGATGCCGAGGGCGTAGCCGACCAGCACGGCAGGCCACGTCAACTCCGGATACGCCCCGCTACGCCGGGGGCCGGTGATTCGAACCGGATCGTCTGCCAAAATGCTTCCTTTTTTAATGGTCGTGATTGACAGCGCGAAGAAAGTAGCGACGCGGCGGCTGGTTTTCAATTAGGCTCGCTTCGCTCGCTGTCACTGGTCACTGGTGTTTTTGACCTCCACCAGTGACCAATGACCAGTGACCCATAAATACGTCGGAAAAAAAGAAATCGGCCAGGTTTATTTCCAACACAGCCGACATCGCCTCAATTCTGAGACCCCGTTGTCCGTTGCCAGCGGGGGATGCCGCGGCCGGGTGTCCAGGGGGCGCCGGCGGCTTCGAGGCGTTGCTCCAGCGCGACGAGGTCTTGCTCGACGAGCGCGCGCAAATCATCCAGCATCGCGCTGAATTCGGCCTCGGCGATCTCGTAGTTTTTGCGATGCGTCGCCGTCGGGGCGGAGGTGGAGGACCAGTGGCCGAAGACGATCTGCTGGATGCGGCTCATGATGCCGGGCGGTGCGGGTTCGCTGCGGCGCGGCAGCGTGCGGTCGCCGCTGAAGCCTTCGCGGAGGTCCAACAGGCGGAGTTCAAGCGAGCGGGCTTCGGCGCGCAGGCTCGCGTCCAGGCCCGGCGTCTGCTCGATGGTGCGTTTGATGTAGTTGAGGCGGTTAGCAGCTTCGCCGGCAGCGGCGCCGGCGCCCATCACGGCGCGCTGGAGGCGGCCCGTCTGTTGCTGGAAGGCCAGGATCGCCTCGCGGTCGGCGGGCGGCAGCGTCGGCAGGCCGAGAGATTCCACCTCGAACGGCGTCGGCGGCACGAGTTCGGTCTCCTCGCCGTCTACGCGTTTGCTGATGCCGACGGTGTAGGTGCCCGGCACCGCCATCGGGCCGTAGCCGTCGCCGTTCATGCGGGTCGGCGTGAAGCCTGGATAGCGCAAATCCCACGTTGCCCGGTGGATGCCTTTCGACGTCGATCCCGCCATCCGCCGGACCACCTGGCCGTCTACGTCGCGGATCGTCAGGATCACCGCCGGCTTTTCCTCGCGGTCTTCGGCCTTGAGGTCGTCCCAATTCGGATAGAAAACGTCCTCGTTTTCCTTCGCCAGTTTTCGTTCGGCATCCTGGCGCACCTGCTTGCGCGTCTTCAGCGATTCCTTCAGATAATACGTGAACGTCGCGCCGAATTCCGGGTTGGGCGCGATGTAGAAATCCGCGCCCTGAAACGCCTTGCCACTGCCGGCCAGCGGCGCATCCTGGATGTACGTCCATGTCTTCTTGACCGGGAAGAGATGCGCGTCCTTCGCGATCACCTCTTCGCTCACATCGCGCAGCGCCGTGTAGTCGTCGAGGATGAAAAATCCGCGCCCGAACGACGCTGCCACGAGGTCGTTCTCGCGCCGCTGAATCTCCAGATCCCGCACGGCGATGGTCGGGATACCGCTCTTGAGTTGCACCCATTTCTCGCCGCCGTCGACCGTAAAGAAAATCCCGAACTCGGTGCCCACGAAAAGCAAGTCTTCATCGACGTGATCTTGCACGACGGTGTAGACCGAGCCGCGCTCCGGCAGATCGCCCGCGATGGACATCCACGTGGCGCCCCGGTCGGTGCTTTTGAGCAGATACGGCTTGAAATCGCCCTTTTTGTGGTTGTTGAAGGCGGCAAAGACGGTGTTGGCATCGTGCTGCGACGCCTCGATGTCGTTGACGTAGGTCATCTCCGGCACGCCGGGGAAATTACCGAGCTTGCGCCAGGCCAGCCCGCCGTTTTCAGTCACCTGAATCAATCCGTCATCCGTCCCCACATACAGCAAATCCTCCTGAACCGGCGACTCGGTCAGCGCCACGATGGTGCCGTAGAACGAGGTCGAGCGGTTCTTCGAGACGGCATCGACGCTCCAGACACGACCCATCACCTTGAGTTGGTTGCGGTCCATGTTGCGCGTCAGGTCGGGGCTGATGGCCTGCCACGTGTCGCCCCGGTCTTCGCTGCGGAAGAGGATTTGCGAGGCATAGTAGATGCGCGTGTGGCTGTGCGGGCTGATCATCAGCGCCGAATCCCAGTTCCAGCGCAGCGCCTGGTCTTGCTCCGGCTGCGGCTTGATGTCGATGCGCTCGCCGGTCTTGCGGTCATAGCGGATGAGGCCGCCGTACTGCCACTGCGAATAGACGATGTTGGGTTCTTCCGGATCGACGGCGGGGTCGAAGCCGTCGCCGAAGACCGTGATGAACCAGTCGCTGTTGCGGATGCCATGGACGTTGGTCGTGCGCGAGGGGCCGCCCTGCGTGGCGTTGTCCTGCGTGCCGCCGTAGACATAGTAGAACGGCTCGTCGTTGCTGACGGCGACTTTGTAAAACTGGGTGATGGGCAGATTGGCGAAATACTTGTACGTCTTGCCCCGGTCCCACGTCTCATACAACCCGCCGTCGCTTCCGATGAGGAGATGATCGGGGTCGTCCGGGTCGAAGGCGATGGCGTGGTTATCGACGTGTTTATCGGCCTCGCCGAGGCGGGTGAAGGTTTTGCCGCCGTCTTCCGAGACCATCATGTAGGTATCGAGCGAGTAGATCCGGTCGAACTTGTGGGGATCGGCATAAATCTCCTGATAATACTGCGGGCTGCCGCTGACGTAGCCGCCCTGTTTGGCCCAATTCTCCCCCTGATTATCTGACCGATAAAACCCGCCGCCGCCTGCCGCTTCGACGATGGCGTAGAGCACGTCCGGCTCGATGGGCGAGATCGCCAGCCCGATGCGTCCTTTGTCGCCGCCGGGCAGGCCTTTGTTGATCTTGCGCCACGTCGCCCCGCCGTCGGTCGATTTGTGGATGCCGGAGCCGGGGCCGCCGTTGATGAGGGTCCAGACGTGCCGCCGCCGCTGGTAGGAGGCCGCGTAGAGCACGTCGGGGTTGCGCGGATCCATCACCAGATCCGTCACGCCGGTGTGCTCGTCGATTTCCAGGATGCGCTCCCAGGTTTCGCCGCCGTCGGTGGTTTTGTAGAGGCCGCGGTCGCCGCCTTCGCTCCAGAGCGGCCCCTGCGCGGCCACGTAGACCACGTCGGAATCACGCGGATCGATGACGATGCGGGCGATGTGCTCGGAGTTCTCTAACCCCACTTTCTTAAAACTGCGCCCCCCGTCGAGCGATTTATAGAGGCCGTCGCCGTAGCCGACGCTGCGCTGGCTGTTGTTCTCGCCTGTGCCCACCCAGACCACGAAGCGGTTGTTTGGATCGACAGCGACGGTGCCGACGGAGTAGGAACTGTAGTTGTCGAAGATGGGCTTCCACGTGGTGCCGGCGTTTTCGGTCTTAAAGACGCCGCCGGAGGCCACGGCCACATACCACGTGCTCCGCTTGACCGGATCGACCACGACTTCGGTGATGCGCCCGGACATCAACGCCGGCCCGATGCCGCGCAGCTTCAGGCCCGAAACCAGGCTCGAATTGATTGTCGGCGCATCGTCTTCGTCATTATCCTGCGCTAGAGCCGGCAACGCACACGCCAGGACAAACGCCAACAGGCTGAGTAGTACCGCTAGTCTTTTCATAGCCACCTCCATCAAGAAATGCAGTGAGCGGGGGCTGTCTACCATGGTATAACATGGCATGACGGTGCCAAAAACTAACCATCACCGCCGCCACGGGCAATGCAAGAACCTGCGAAGACCGGGCTTCAGATAAGGGAACGCGGATGACGCGGATCGGGCGGATTGGCGCGGATCACGTTGACAATAAATCCGCGAACATCCGCATAATCCGCGTCATCCGCGTTCTATTCAGTCACGCGACCACGCCCGCACAATCAACCCGACCCCGATGAGAATTAGCGGGATGCTCAGGAGTTGCCCCATGCTCAACGGCAGCGCCTCGCCGAAAGCGGCCTGCCGGATTTTGACGAATTCGATCAGAAAGCGAACGCCGAAGACCAGCGCCAGAAACAGCCCCGTCAGCAACCCGCGTGGCGTCTGCGCCCCCCGTTTTCGATAGACTTTCAGCAGCACCGCAAAGATGAGGGCGTAGGCGAGGGCTTCGTAGAGTTGCGCCGGATGGCGCGGCACATCGTCGATGCGGGCGAAGACGAAGGCCCAGGGCACGTCGGTCGCCGTGCCGAGGATTTCGGAGTTGAACAGGTTGCCCATCCGGATGAAAAAGCCGCCGAGCGCCGACGGAATCACGATGCGGTCGAGGAGCCAGCCGTAGGGTTGATCAGGATGCAGGCGGCTGTAGAAGAAGAGCGCCAGGACGATGCCGAGGAGGCCGCCGTGGCTGGCCAGGCCGCCCTGCCAGAACATCAGAATTTCCAGCGGATGGCTGAGGTAATAGGCCGGTTCGTAAAACAAACAATGCCCCAGACGCGCCCCGACGAGCGTCCCGCCGAGCATGGTAAAAAGCAGGCGGTCGAGGCTGCGCTCCGGCTTTAACTCGCGCCGATAGATCCATTGGACAATGAAAAAACCCAGCAGAAACGCCAGCGCAAAGCACACCCCGTACCACCGCAAGGCGAACGGGCCGAGGCGCAAGATTTCCGGGCTGACGTTCCAGTGGATCATTTCATTGTGTCGAGAATTGGGTGGTATTTGATGCAGTAAATGACGCTGCCATATTCAATCCCAATCGTGAGCAAGCATATCATGGGCACTTTCAATATACGCTTACCCGAATCGTTGCACGCCAGAATCCGTCGTCTGGCTGAACGCGAGGGAATCTCGATCAACCAGTTCATTCTGCTGGCAACAGCGGAGAAGGCGACTCTTCTAGAAGCCGCACAGGCGGGCCTCGATTACATTGCTGCTCGGGCCGCTCGTGCTCAACAGCGCGAAGCCGATCCCCGCCAGGTATTCCTTGCCAGGTATTCCTTGATTACGTCGCCGGTGCTGCAGATGTAGAGCCGGAAGCTGAGGACCGCCTCGATTCCGCTAATTGACATCGCTCTGCTGGAAAAATCACCAGATGAACGTGTACGTGTACTTGAGCAGGATCGCCCGGCTATCGGTTACAGGCAGCATCGGGCCGAAGGGCTGGTGCCGCTCGGTGTTGAAGCCCTCGTTGTAAACCAGCCACAGGTCGTTGCCCTCGCCGAAGTGATAGCGGATTCGTGTGTTGATGCTGAACACGTCGGCGACGCTGTTGTATTGCAGGAAGGCCGTGGCCGAGAGATGAGTGTTGAGTGCGGCCTGGATGCGCACCTGGCCCAGGTGCGCGTTGAGCCGCTGGTCTCGGTCAGGAAACCGAATCAGGTTGAGTTCATAGACTCCGCCCAGTTCGAGGTGGCGCGAGAGGTTCCAGGTTGCCTCCGTATTGAGTGTCGCCTTCCACCCGTCGTAGAAGCTGCCCGTACGGAACGTGATGTCGGGGCGGAAGAACCATCCGGCCGGCGAACTCGCTGCCAGCCAGAGATCATGAAACCAGTAGGATCCGATGGGCACCTCGACCTCCTCAGAGAGTGAAAACGCTTCACGCACATCCTCGTAGGCATGGGCCGTGGAGAGCAGCACCGTGGCGCCGCCCTTCGTCTGAAACCAGTAAAAAGGATGAAGCCATGCTGACTCCACGGAACCGTCTTCATTACGTATGTAAAAGTTGGACCAGTTGCCCACCCAGATACGCCGAAAGCGAGAATCAGCCCCCCGGAAGGATTGATAGTTAACATCGGGACTGAGAAACGTAACGTTGCGGCGGCGGACAAAGCCAACGGCGGGATTGTAATCGGCCCCGGATCGGGTAACTTCCAACTCGTAGCTCAGCCCCTGGATGTTGCGCCGTTCCCATTTGAGCATGAACCGCCCGGCGTCCAGGAAATTGAAAGCGTCGGTGTCCAACTGTTCTTTGTCCACCGTCTGTGCCCACTTCGCGGTCAGATACTGATCGCCGTGGACGCGCACGATGCCGTCAAGCCCATACGCCAGATTGTAGCCTCCGTCTGCATCGACCCGGCTGGTGACCAGGCCGCCGATGGTTGAGAAGGGATTGAAAACCTTCCGACGCAGCCGCAACACACCGAAGTTCTCCGAAGGGATGTTGCCCTGCTTCGCGGTCTGCATATCGAGCAGCCCGACATCCCACTCTCCGACGCGCCCGACGAGCCGGGTGCCGCCGAGGATACGAATCGGCTGTCCATCGACCAGGCCGATGCGGCGGCTATGGAAGAGGCGGCTGCCGTTAGCCCCGGTATCAAACTCGAAGATGCCGGACCGCTCCTGAAAAAACTGCCGTTTTTCAGGAAAAAAGAGCGAAAAGCGCGTCAGATTGATCTGCTGGTCGTCGGCCTCGACCTGCGCAAAGTCCGTGTTGACGGTGGCATCAAAGGTCAGGTTATTGGTCAGGTTGTACTTCAGGTCGAGGCCGATCTCGCGCGTGAAGTCGTCGTCAAAGTGGTAGGCGGTTTCGGACGGGTTGAGCGCCGATACCTGCCGGACGCCGCCGAGGCCGTAGGGCGTCACGTAGACGGGTTTGCGGCTGTAGACGCCTTCGAGGATCACGTCTTGCGCCACCGACGGCTTGCGCGCGCCATTCTCCCAGTTGGGCGGGATGTCCGGGTAGATATAACGTGCATTGGATGCGCCCAGCCATCGATAGGCGATCAAGCCAAAGACCGTCCGCCCGGCGTCATCCTGGAAGCCGAGGCTGGTGAAAGGAATCCGCATCTCGGCGAACCAGCCCGCGTCGGTCTGCGTGGTCGCCACGTCCCAGAAGGTGTTCCAGTTGTAATTGTCGCTCCCCTCCGCATCGTTGGCGACGGAGGCGTCGAAGCGCGTGCCCAGCGGCGTGGTGTAGAACCAGAGGGCGCTTTCGTTGTCGTTGAAGGTATCGAGCACGAGCCCGAAGGTGTCGTCGCCGCTCCATCGGTCGCGGTAGAACGAGTTGCCGCGCAGGTCGTCCGGGTTGTTGACGTAGAAATGACCGGCGGCGTAGAGGTAGTCGTCGTCGTACGCGACCCGAATCTCCGTGCGCTCGGTCATGGCGCCCTGGTAGGTCGGTTGATACATCACCAGGGGCAAAGGCTCGACCGCTTGCCAGGCGGGTTCGTCGATGAGGCCATCAAGCTGAATCGGCCCGGCGAGGCGATGCAGCTTGATGGGCGGTTGAGTGCCGGGAGCAGAGTCTCCGTTGGTTTGGGCGGCCAGGGGCTGTACGAGAAAACACAGGTACACGCTCAAAATCAAAGGCTTCATAGGATCGACTCGGGAGCTTGTAGGCGAAGTCATAACTGCCGCAAATAGGTCACCTTGACGATGGCCTGTTGCTGCGTGGCGAAGCGTTCCGGATCGGTACGCCGGGTGGTGTCGCCAACGAAGTAGCGGGCGTCGTTGAAGACGAGGTAGAGGTACGACAGCGGGCGGAATTCGTAGCTGAATCGCACGTTCCAGTTCGCCTGTTCGGCCACCGTGTTGTACTGGTAGAAGGCGTTGAACTGCAACCGGGGATTGAGCGCCAGACGAAGCTCCGGCCCGAACAGGTGCGATACTTCATCCTCCCCGTTGATGCCGAGGCCCGTCGCGCGGTTGTATTCATAGGCCGCGCTCAGGGCTACGCGCGGCGACGGGGCCAGCCGGGCGGAGAGTTCCAGATTCGTCAACGTGCCGTTGAAGAAATCGCCAACCGTCAGTTCGGCTGACCCCGAATACTTGCGCGAGAGGTCGGACTGGATCTCGGCGTTGTAGCGCACGTAGCGATAGCTGCCCGGCGCGAGTTCGACGCCGAGCGGTCGGAAAAAGGCGACATCCTCGGTCTCTAATTCCTGCCAGTTCGGCTGGATGCGAAATGAGATCTCGGCGCCGTTTTGAAACTCCACGTTCAGCGGCATCACGCTCAGCCAGGCTTCCTGAAACTGCCCGTCGGAGAGGCGATGGTAGATGTAGGAGACAAACCCCGGCTCGAACCGGCGCACAAAGCGCGGCTTCCAGGCAGGCCGCAGATCGACGTTGCCTGCCGGGCTCGTCACGATCAGGTCGCGGCGCGAGACGAAGCCGACGCCGGGGTTGTAATTCTCTGAAATGATGGCCTGCAAATGCCCGAGATAGCCCCAATTCGAATCGTCGCCGAGCCAGGCATAGGTCGAGAAGCCCTCGCCGCCCTCGTGCTGTGTCCACGAACCCGAGGCCATCCATCGGAGCGTCAGGGTCTGTGTAAATCGGAACTGTCCATCCACCGTGCCCACGGCGTTGAGCACCGAGGGTGCGCCTGCGATGCCGTCGTCGTGCCGCACCGTCGCGAGCGCGCCAATGCGATTGGTGCTGCCGATGTTTTGGATGAACCGCCCGACGGCTACGTGGCTGGTCGGCGTCCGGTCATTCCCCCGCTGGCGAACGACCAGCCCGCCGAAACTGCGACGGGGCGTCCGTGAGATCAACCGCAGCCCGGCGTCGATAGGAACGGGCTGTCCGAAGTTGTCCAGCCCGATGCGGCGGCTGAAAAAGGGAAGGGCTGTCCCACTCGATCCTACACGGAACAGGTTCGCGTTTTCGAGAAAGAAGGCGCGTTTCTCCGGGAAGAAGACCGAAAACCGGGAGAGGTTGACAACCTGCCGGTCGGCGTCAACCTGGGCAAAGTCGGTGTTGACGGTCAGGTCGAGGACGGTGTTGGGCGTCACGGCCCACTTCAGGTCGCCGCCGACTTCGGGCTCGACGCCGTCGAAGAGGTCGTCTTGAGTACCTGTGCGGTCGTCGCGCATGACCAGATAGGGTTGCACGCGCAGGTTGGTCGAAGGCGGGGGCGGTTCGATGCCTTCCAACACGCCCGCATAGTCCATCCGGTACGGCGAGTAGACGCGGGGCCAGGGCGACCAGCCCGTGATCTCATTGCGCCGCCGGATGTTGCGCACAAAGTTGATGCCCCACTGCGTCACCGCCTCGACGTCCGGATACCGCAACGTGTACCACGGAATCGCCATCTCCACGACCCATCCCCGATCCGTCACCGTCGTGCGCACATCCCAGACGGCATCCCAGTCGAAGTTGTAGATGTTGCCGTCGATGACCTGGATGTCGCGCTGTCCGCCGTAGGGATTCGCCTGAAAGACGACGGCGCTCCGCCCGTCGCGGAACGGATCGAGGCTGATGCCGAAAAGATCGTTCTGGAAGTAGTTGAAGTCGCGCCGGAGGTCGGGCACGCGGACGCCGGGTGTACCGGTGGTGTCGTAACAGATCGCGCCGACGTAGAGGTTTTTATCGTCGTAGAGGATGCGGACCTCCGTGTCGAACGTGGCCGGGTTGCCCTGCTGCGGCTCGGCCTGGCGGAAGCCTCGGGCGGGCACGACACGCTGCCAGTCCGTCTCGCTGAGATCGCCGTCGATCTGAATCGCGGCCTGCACCCGTGCCGCCCGGATCGTCAGTGGGACGTCCGGCGCGGGGAAGACCTCCTGGGCCTGCGCTGATCCGGCGATAACGAGCGCCAGCAACAACCCCAGGAGCCCCTGCCGAAAAGCTGTCTTGCGATAACCGCTCATGGCTTTGCGATAAGGGTTCATAATCCTGATGAGACAGCGCATGGATCACACGCGGTACGACGCCGTCGTGTGCTCATCCCGCGACCGGATACTGCCCGTACCGGCGCAGGCCATAGCCCCCAACGAGGACGGTGGCGAGCACCAGAATCAGTAAGGGAAAGACCAGGCGACCAAGCACCTCTCCCGGCATTTCCTCGCGATACTCGAACCGAGGCATGGCGTCGTAATCAGCGGGCCGGAAAGCGACGTTGGCGAAATATTTGGGCACAAAATGCTCCTGCCACACGGCCTGAAAAGCATCGATCTGATCGAGAAAAGCCGCGTGCCGAGCCGGGCCGGTGCCGGCCGCATCCAGGAGCATCCGGTGCGTGATGAGGGTCGGCGACAGGTAGCCGAGGGCGCGCATGAACCGCTGTTGCCGTTCCTGCTGCCGCGCGAAGCGCGCCATGACCGGAGCCAACTGTTCGGCGATGCGTTCGTCGCGGACCACGCGGAGCATGGCGAAGTTGGCATCGTCGTCGCTGACCGGAGCGATTTCAGGGTGATCCTCGAAGAACTTCGCCAGCGACTCGCTGCTTTGTTGCTCCACTACGGTCGTCTCCGCCCGCATCGCCGTGATGAACGCCATGCGCGAAGGCACGGGATAGAGCGTACTGGCGACGACATTGATCAGAGAAGGAAGAATGACCACAAACGCCAACCAGCAGACCGCCAGGATGATCGCGTTCGTGGCTGCCGAACGCCCGAAGGCATTGACCAACAGCGCCAGGCCAAACCAGAACGCCCCGTAGAGCAACGTGATTACCAGCCAGAGGCCGAAGCGACCCCACCCGCCCTCGAACGCAGCGCCCGTCACGACGAAGGCCAACACCGTCAGCACCAGCGCCGCCCCAACGATCAGCACGCCGCGGCTCAGCACCTTGGCCCAGACCAGGGTTGACAATCGCACCGGCTGTGCTAACAGCAAACGGAGCGTGCCCGTCTCTTTCTCTGTCGCCGTCAGGGCAAACGTGAGCGCCAGAATCAGCAGCGGGTAAAGGAACAGGATGACGAAAGCCAGATCGAAGTGGCCCACCAGTAGCTTGAACGGGTTTTCGAGTTGGTCGGTCTGCCCGAGGGCCACGCTGCTGGCCGCGCTCACCTTGTAGGCCGCCGGATAGACGTCGCTTTGCCCGATGGCGAAGACCGCCAGCGGCGTCGGGGGCAACGTCACCGGGTGGCCCATGCTCGACCCGACGTTGTAGGGATGGCGCGGCCCCCAGTCAAAGGTATCCAGCGAACGGCCTTCGTCGCGCATCGTAGCTTCGAGGGCTTCGGCTTCGCCCCGTGCCTCTGCGACACGCGTTTGATAGGTCGTTATCGTCTCTGCCGCCACGCTTTGCCGGTGTTCCTGCTCCTGCTTGCCGTTAACGGCGGCATACACCATCAGGGCCACGAAGAGCACCCCCACGATCCAGGCGGTCCGATCCCGCTGAAGCAGGCGGTTTTCGTAGGTGAGTATCTTGCCAAGCATGATCGCCTCCTTAGTTGATCTTCATACGGGTGACAGCCACGGGCACCATCAGCGCGACCGCAACGAACCACAGCCCCAGAAGCCCCAGGCCAATTGTGTAATGGCCGAGCATCCAGCCAAGGCCGGGCGATTCGTAGGCAAAGACGGGGATGCTTTCCCACATCGCGCGTCCGGCTCGATAATCCCAACTCGCGTTC
>JANQES010000124.1 GCA_028278205.1 Rhodothermales bacterium | reverse complement strand
TGCTGGCGCGTCTCGACGAGCGCGACTTCAAAGTTAGACCGTAAAAAGTGTTACCTATGTTGCCGGTCTGAAGTGTTACCTATCTGCCCGGCTCTACATATAGTACTACAAACAGGTCGCCCCTACGGGGCTAAGTGGAATGCACAGGTCGTCAGAGCCTGTTTATGAAGTTTGTTTAAGGCGTCTACGTGATTCCCCTCCTGGACAGGAGGGGAACTTTAAAACCAACTTCATAAACAGGCTTTCAACAGTAACAAAGTCGAACGCTCCGCCGGGCGGGCTTGCCTTGCGACGGTGCAAGCGTTTTATTGGAATCCCCTCGTTCGAACCACACAGCCCCCATTCAACGAAACGAGATTCCCATGGCCGATAAACTGCGTGCCTACGAAGGCAAAGACATCACCGTCACCTACAGCCTGCGCCGTTGCATCCACGCCGCCGAGTGCGTCCACGGCCTCGGCGCGGTGTTCGATCCGGAACGCCGCCCGTGGGTCGATCCCGACCAGGCGCCCGTCGATGAACTCGCCGACGTGATCCTGCGCTGTCCCTCCGGCGCGCTCCGCTTCGACCGCAAAGACGGCGGCGCGGCAGAACCCATCCCCGAAGACAACACCGTCACCGTCGCCGCTGACGGCCCGCTCTACCTGCACGGCAACGTCGAGTTGACGCTGCCCGACGGCTCGGTGCATCAAGACACCCGCGTGGCGCTGTGCCGCTGCGGCGATTCGAAAAACAAACCCTTCTGCGACAACAGCCACCTCAAAGCCGAGTTTAAAGACGCCAGCGTTTTCCAGAAAGTCATGGTCAAACCCGACACCAACGGCGGCGGCGCGCTCGCGGTGAAGCCCGCCCGCAACGGCCCATTCCTCATCCAGGGTCCCCTCAACCTCGTCGGCGCCGAAGAGACCGTGCGCGGCGCCCAAGCCGCCCTCTGCCGCTGCGGCCACTCCAACAACAAACCCTTCTGCGACGGCACGCACAACAAGATTGGCTTCGAATCAGAGTGATCCGATTTTGGATTTTAGATTTTGGATTTTGGATTGGTCTGATTCAGCACCGTCTTTTCAACTGAAAAAGCCGCAGCGGTCTCGGCCGTCGCGGCTTTTTCGCTTGTCAAAAAGGGATCGGCAATTTCCCAATCCAAAATCCAAAATCTGAACTACCACCGCCTGAGGCGGTGGATTCTTTGACAACAGGACCCTGAAAGGGTCTGAAACTCAGGAAAAGAGGTCGT
>JANQES010000097.1 GCA_028278205.1 Rhodothermales bacterium | reverse complement strand
CTGATACCCTTGAACTTCCTGGTAGCGGGCTTCGACGTGGTTGGGTTTGACAAGCTCTTTCATGACTATACCTCCGTGGGTAGGATCGGCGTGTAGAAGGCCCCGCAACCTTCAGCGTGCCATCGTTATGAGGGGTTAGAACAAGATTTCGTCCATCACTTCGTTGTCGGCGCCGTTCTGTTCGTCGCAGCGGTTTCTGCGCCGGCAACGGCGGTCGATGCCGCATCGGAGTTCGAGGTCGATGGCAAAACCTTCGACTTCTTCGTAGCGCGCCTCGACGTGGTTGGGTTTGACGAGTTCTTTCATGACAGTACCTCCTTGGTTGAGCTAGGTCGATGTATGGAAGGCCCCGCACCCTTCCACACGCCTTTATGATTAAGTTTTAGCGCGTGATGCCCTAAAACAGGATTTCATCCATCACTTCGCCGTCGGAGCCGTTGGATGTTTCACAGCGGTTCCTGCGCCGGCACCCGTTGTGCACGCCGCAGTCGATGTCGATATCGAGCGCGAAGCCCTGGACGTCGTCGTAGCGGGCTTCGACGTGGTTGGGTTTGATGAGAGCTTTCATGGTTATACCTCTTTTCGTGAGCTAGATCGGTGCGTGGAAGGCCCCGCAACCTTCCACACCCGGTTGGGATGAAGTGTTAGAACAGGATTTCATCCATCACTTCGCCGTCAGCGCCGTTTTGTTCTTCGCAGCTATTTCTGCGCCGGCAACTGCGGTCGATGCCGCAGGCGAGTGCGAGAGCGACCTGGAAGCCCTGGACTTCGTCGTAGTGGGCCTCGACGTGGTTGGGTTTGACGAGTTCTTTCATCGTCTCACCTCCATGGGGTTAGTTGTTAGGGTATGTGAACGGCGGATCCAGGGCGTATAGACCGTCATTCATCCTGACTGTCAATGCTCCCCGGTGAACCGTGCCGTGCTGCAGCCTTGAGTTTCACGAGGGAGGGGGCTCCATCGCGTGTTTCCGTATCATGATTGCATGGGATCAGGACGTAGCTATCCCGGGCGGGCGTCGCCGGGGCGTCGTCCGGAGGGTTGGGTTGGGGCAAGAGTGGGGCAGTCCTCGCTGCGGCCTGAGCGGCTACTCAGCCCGCAACGATTCGACGGGATTCGCCAGCGCGGCCTTGATCGATTGATGGCTGATGGTGAGCGTGGCGATCACGAGCATCATCAACCCGGCGACCAGGAAGACGCTCGGCCCGATGGCGATCTGGTACGAGAAATTATCCAGCCAGCGATTCATCACGAAAAACGTAACCGGGCTGATGACGACGAGCGCCACCACCACCAGCCGGGCGATCTCTTTCCAGAACATGAGTACGATGCCGGCGGTCGAGGCGCCGAGCGCTTTGCGAATGCCGATCTCTTTGGTGCGTTGCTCGGCGGTATAGGCCGCCAGCCCGAACGCGCCCAGGCAGGCAATAACGATGGCCAGCAGCGCAAAGGCGCCGAAGAGCCGGCCTATCCGTTGATCGGCCTGGTAGAGTTGCGTCAGGTTGGCATCGAGGAATGAATATTCCAGCGGTTCGGTGCCGGCAAACTGACGCCAGGTCTTTTCGAGCAACGCCAGCGTCGTGGCTACGTCGCGCCCGTCGATGCGCATCGCCAGGAACGAAACGTCGGCTCCGATCCAGGCCGAGAGCGGATCGACCGACTGATGCAGCGACTTGTGGTTGAAGTTTTCGAGCACACCCACGACGGTGCCCACAGTGCCGTTAGGCTGCTTGATCTGTTTGCCCACCGCCGTCGTCCAGCCGAACGCCTTGACGGCGGCCTGATTGACCAGCACGCCCGCCGAATCGCTGGCAAAATCACGCGAGAAGTCGCGTCCATCCACCAGCGGCACACCCAGCGTGGCGGCGAAGTCGTGGTCTGTTTCCAGAAAATCGACATTGAAGCTTTGCTCGCCGTCAGGCTGTTCGACGCGGAGGGTGTATTTGGGGAAGCGGTCGAAGCCGGGCAGGGTGCTCGCCGCCGAGACGCTGAAGACGTTGGAATGCTTGAGCATCTCCTGTTTGAACGCGTCGCGTTGCGCCCCGAGCGTCCACGCGCGCCGGACCACCACCACGTTCTCTTTGTCGAAGCCCAGCTTTTTGTTGCGCACGAAATCCAACTGATTGCCCACGATGAGCGTGCAGCCGATCAGCCCAATCGTAGCGGCAAACTGGAACACCACCAGCGAGTTGCGCAGCCACCGGCTTTTCGGCGCGCTTTTAAAACGCCCGCGCAAAACCACCGCCGGCTTGAACGACGACAGCAAGAACGCCGGATAGCTGCCCGCCAACACCCCCACGACGATCACCACCACCACCACCCCGACCACCGTCGGCACGTTGAGCAGCAGACCGGGATCGATGGAGCGGCCCACCAACTCGGTAAAGACCGGGTGCAGCAGCGAAAAGACCCCGACGGCCAAAATGAGCGACGCAAAGCTCTGCAGGGTCGATTCCGAGAGAAACTGCATGACCAGTTGCTTCCTGTTCGACCCCAGCGCTTTGCGCACGCCCACCTCTTTGGCGCGTCCGTCGGAGCGCGCCGTCGTCAGGTTGATAAAGTTGATACAGGCCACCAGCAAGATCAGCACAGCCACGGCGGCAAAGAGGTAGACGTACGTAACGTCGCCGTTGGCTTCGATCTCGAAGTTGAGATGCGAGCGCAGGTGGATGTCTTTGACCGGCTGAAGAAAGAGCGCCTGCTCGCCTTCGATCAGCACGCCGTCGTTCGAGGCGATGTATTTATCGACGATCTGCGGGAGCTTGCTTTCGAGTTGATTGGCGTCGTAGCCGGGCGGCAGCACGATATAGGTATAGGCATCCGAGATCCCCCAATCGGTGGCCGGGCCGCGCGTGACGAAGGAGAGCAAAAAGTTGAAATGGAAGTGCGACGTCGCCGGAGGGTTCTCCACCACGCCGGTCACGATCAGCTCGTACTTGCCTTCGAGGATGAGGATTTTGTTGATCGGATCCTCGTCTCCGAAATACTTCCGGGCGATATCCTCCGTGATGACCATCGCCATCGGCTCGGTCAGGGCCGTGCGCGGATTACCCTTGAGCATTCGGATCGGGAAGACGTCGAAGAACGTCGAGTCGGCAAACCAGAACTGCGTCTCGACGAAGTGCTTGTCTCCGTAGCTGATGAGCATCCGGGGTTCGCCCAGGTTCTCGATGCGAGCGGCGTGGAGCACTTCGGGGAACTCGTCCACGAGCACTGGCCCCAGCGGCATCGGCGTCACGGCCACGGTGGTCTCGGAGTCTTCTTGCCGGTTGTGCGTGATGACGCGGTAGATCTGGTCGGCGTTCTCGAAGTGGCGGTCGTAGGATTGTTCGTGGCGGATGTAGAGCAAGATGAGCAGGAAACACGCCAGGCCGATAGCCAGCCCCGCCATGTTGATGACTGCGTACATCTTTTGCCCGCGCAGGCCGCGCAAAGCAACACGTAGATGGTTTTTCAGCATCAGCGTTTCCTCCGAAGTTGGCTGTTTATTTTCAGGCCAGACGGTTTGCTGTAAAAGGTTGTTACATCGGGAAGTTAGCGCTTGGACCCTTTAGACACCACCGCCGGGCTGCGCTGCGGCGCCCCCGCGCGTTCCGCCGCTTCGATGAGCGGTGGCGCCTGTTTTGGGCGGAAGGCCTGGATCACGCGCAGGCCCGTCTGGAGCACCTTGTCATCGTACGGCGCCAGGTCTTCGACGCGGTTTTTCCACACCCACACGTCGGGCGTGAGCCCTTGCGTTTCGATGACGCTGCCGTCGGGCGCCATCCACTCTTTGACCCAACTGTCCGAGACGATGCGGAGGCCGTCGGGCAGGTAGATGTTGATGCGTGCGCCCTGGGCGCCGGCGGTGCGGCTGTCTGCCACAAAGACCGCGTCGTCGTAGTGGCGCAGGGTGTGGATGAAGACCTCGCTGGCGCACGCCGTCCCCTTATCGCCGAGGATGACGATGGGGATGTCGAGGTCGAAGTCGGGATGCGGCGCCATCATACGCGACTCGCGGGCGTCCTCGCCGGGCAGGTGCGCCGCGTGCGAGAACACGGCGGGCCGGTCGAGGAACGTCGAGACGATGCGCAGGCCGCCGAGGAGTTCGCCGCCGCCGTTGCCGCGCAGGTCGAAGATGATGCCCTGCGCCTGCCGGATCGCCTCGATGTGGTTGAGGAACCGGATCCAGACTTCGAGCGAGAACTCCTTCATGCGGAAATAGGCGATGTTGCCGTCGAGAAGTTTGAACTCGGCATGCGGCGTCCGGAAGTTGGCCGGCACCACGAGCCGCTCGTTGTAGGCGATGGCGACGCTGCTCGTGTCGCCGCTGGCCGAGGCGACGGTGATCGTGGCGGTGTCGTCTTTGCGCCGGTGCAGGATCTGCGAGATCGCCTTGCGGCGGCGGGCGCTGGGCGTGCCCCGGTACCCTTCGGCCCGGCTTTCGATCACCTTTTCGACCGGCTCCCCGTCGATGGCCAGCACCTCGTCGCCGAGCGACAGCTTATCCTCAAGCGACGGGGCGAAGAGCGCCGCCACGTAGAGCCGCCCGTCGATCTCATAAAGGCGGACGGGGCCGCCGCGCAAGGCGCTGCGCCGGCTGGTTTCTTCGGGGATGAAAAAGTGCGTATCGTGGAAGCCGGCAATGAACTGCCGGAGGCGGTCTATCAGGTGCCCATAAGACAGCCCTTCGGCCTCGATATCGGCTAATTGCGCGAGCAGATCCGCTTTTTCCAGGCCGCGTTCTGCATAAAACGGATAATGATGCAGCACCTGTTCGATCACATCCACCAAAAGCGCCGTCGAATCGTAGGCCTCGGCTTCGTCGTCGTTGGCGACGATGTAGAAGTCGCTGTACTGGTGCTCGGCCATCGAGTAGAAACTCATGTCGGTCAGCACCATCGACGAGCCTTCGGGTTTGTAGAACGAATTATTGGTGAGCCGGCGCAGGCTGTTCTGGCCCGTGATGGGATCGAAGAGGGGGTGATGGTACGGTCTTTCCACTACAGCGATGTCGAACAATTGCAAGTCGCCGATGGCGAACGCCGCGTCCTCATCCGATTCATAAGCGATGATGAGTTCGCTGAACGCGTTGGCCGGGTGCTCCTCATCGACGAAAACTTCGGCTTCGGTAGACGCCGGTGCGTCAGGTAGCGTCACGCGTTGCCAGTCGGAGAGAGGCTCCCAGTCGGGGACCTGATATCGCTGGAAATCAATCGTAAATGTATTCTCGTACCACACCCCTTCTTCGGTCACCAGATAAATCGTGAACGATGGAATCTTCTCGACGAACAATCGATGATAGAGATAACTTTTTTTGACGCGGCCTTCGACCGGCGTGGCGAATCGTTTTCGCCAGACCATCGCGTCGACGGCTTCGCGGCCCGGCACTTCAAACTGCTCTTTCTGGAACGGCACGAAGCCGTCGGTCAGCGGTTTATCCTGATACTTATAGTCCGGAAAATAAAACCCGGTCTGAGCCGCAAGGCCGTCTTCGCGGAGGGCATACTTCATCGTATCGACCTCCCAGCCGTAGGTCTGGACGCGCCACGGGGACTGCGCCGCCGCCGTCAGGCCCACAAAGCATAGGATCAGCCCAAAAAGTACAGATCGGAGACCGCGTCTTGTCATGACATTTACCTTTTTAGCTGTTACGCGTACACACTTTCCACAAGCGCCGAGACGTGGACCGCCTCGCCCAGCGGGTACAACTGCGCCAGGCGCTTGAGCAATTCCTCCTGGATGAACTCGCACTGGTTGTTGGGCGTGAAGCCGCTATACTTCGACCGGCAGATGTCGATGAAGGCGGGCTGGACGTTTTGCGCCGCCAGCGCTTCGGCAAAAAGATCGAGCCGTTCGACGATCTTCGCCTCTTCGACGGTCAGGCGCGACGGGTAGATCTCGTTGTAATTGTTGAAGTCGTAAAAGAAATGCCCGTTGTCGTGGCGGGCCTCTACGCGCATGCCGTAGAACTGGAGCGGATGGTATTTATCCTCAGAAAACCGCTCGTATTCGTCCTGCGTGATCTCTACCGTCACCTCTTTCAACACCGACGGATTATCGACGGCGGAGAAGAAGTCCAGGTCGATGTCGAGGATCACGGTGGGCAGGTCGGCGGGCAGTTCGTCGAGGGTGATCAAATCGAAGATCGCCTCATTGCGGTCCGGATCCTCGACCTGAAGCTCATCGACGCCAGACATCAAGCGCTTGCCGGCAGCGTTGAACGAGCGGACGTAGCGGGTATAATGCTTCCGGGCTTTGGGGTGATGCTGCTGCCGGAGCCACAAGACGTGGTTGATCAGCCCCTGGTAGATCGTCGGGATGATGAACGAGGCGATGTCGAGTTCTTTGTAGGTGAAGTCGGCGAGGGTATCGAGGTCCCCGTTCAAGGTTTTGATGGACGTGTTGAAGCGCGGCACGGCGAAGTCGGAGTGTTCGTCTACGTGCAGCAAGACGTTACCTGCGTCGGGGATAAGCCCCTGGAGCCGGGCGTAGTGCCAGATGAAGAACGCTTCGTGATGTTCTTCGACGATAAACAGCGGAATCTTTTCCATAAGGCGTCATCGGGTGTCGGGTTTGGGGGTTGGTTTTTCCCAGACGTGGTGCGTCTGAGCGCTTTCGGTGGAGCGGAGAAACCGTTCGCGCACGATGGTCAGGTCGCCCAGGCCGTGGCCGGTCAGGCGGATGGCGTGGATCGATACCGGCGTGTTGCGTTGGGCCGGCCATTCCGGCGTCAGCACGACGTGCGTGTAGGGGATGGCCTCGGCAAAGCCTTCCGGCTTGATGGTCGGAATCCGAGGCACCGGCGGCGGGTCGTCATCCGTCGGCGGCGGCGGGTTCTCCTGCGGCGGCGGCGTGACGGTGGTATCTTCGTCTTCATCGATGATAATGTGGATATTGCCGTCTCTATCGACTTCGTAGTGGATCGATTTGCCGGCATCGCTGCTCGTGCCCAGCGTGGTGCCGCCGCGCGCGACGACGTCGTGGCGCGTGGTGCCGAGAAGCTGCCCATGGTTGTAATATTCGGCGGTAAACGCGGTGGCGCCGAGCCCGTCAAAATCCACGATCATCTGCTTGCCGAGGCCGGCTTCGTCCGGCTGCACGTCTTGCATCACCACACGAGCAAGCACCTTCTCTTCGCGGCCCAACGTTCCGACGAACTCGGACGTAAAACGCCCGCCTTCGGCCAGGACGACGGACCTGTGGTGAATGTCGGCACGGGCAAAACCGCGTGTGTCGATGCAAACACTTTCTGCGGCCAGCCCGGAAATCGTAAGCTGGTTGCGGCTATCGACAGCCATGAAGACGCCTTGCGTGGCGACGTGGGGCTGGCCGGCGTAGACCAGGCGGTTGGTTTTGGCGTCGCTAACGTTCGTGGTATCGCAACCGCTCAGCAACACGATGGCGCCGAGGAGCACAAAACTCAGCAAGACGAAAGACAGACGCGAGCAGGATGAAGACCCCAGGTTGGAACTGATTGACGTATACATGACGGTATCACGATGTGGTTTAGGGTTGAGTGGGCTTCGTGTGATACGCGGGGCAGTGGGGGCTGGAAAGCGCGGCATGGTTCTCTAAAGGATAAGTGGGGCATGGTGAATGCCGGCTCGGTGCTCGCGGTGTGCCGTCTTCCGCTCTTTAACAGTCAATCACTGAGGCGTCTTTTGCGAGCCTCCCTAAGCGTACCAACTACGCCGGGCCATTACATAGACCAGCGGGGTCAATTTGCTTTCCGTCTGGGACTAGGTCGGTAGTCCTGCAATACTATTTCAACCTTAAACAGTGAATAAATGGCGTAGAAAATGCCCTTTTCTGGTTAATTTGGGGCACTGGAGCATCCGTGCAAAAGATCGTGCCCTTTGCCCTCGCGCCGCCGGCCTGGTGCAGTTTAAAGCCATCTCTTGTGCAAGGCGTCTTCAAAACACATCGCGTTCGGAGGGCGAAGGGCGAGGAGCGAAGGGCGATTTTCGAACCGCGCTCCACGCCCTTCACTCCTCGCCCTTCGACGCCGCAACGGGGTGGGAGGCTACCTCTCATCGGGATCGCACAAACGACTCCTTGAAAACTAGCGGCTCTTGACCAGCCCTTGTTGCCAGGCCCAGGCCACGAGTTCGCGCGCGGAGGAGATGTCGAGCTTGGCGTAGAGGCTGCGCACGTGGTTCTTGACGGTGTTCTCAGAGATGAAAAGCTCTTCGCCGATCCGGTTGTTCGAATAGCCTTTGGCGATGAGCTGGAGGACTTCCAACTCGCGCTCGGAGATGTTGAGCCGATCGACCGAATCGAGCTGGTTAGCCGGCGCCACGAACCAGCGCCCTTCGCCGCGCGCAACGGCGCGGATGGCCTCGATGATGAGCGAGGGCGGCTTCTCTTTGGTGATGTACCCGGCGGCGCCCGTCTCCCACAGCCCCGATACATAGGCGGCGTCGTCGTAGGCAGAGAGCGCCAGGATACGCACGGGCAGGCCCTCGGCCCGGATCCGCTGGGCCACGTCCAGGCCGTCGAGGTTGGGCATCTCCATGTCGAGGACCAACACGTCGGGTTCCAATTCGCGGACCAGGCGCAAGGCTTCCTCGCCGTTGGAAGCCTCCGCGACGATGTTGAGGTCCGGTTGGGCCTCCAGAAAACGGCGGATGCCGGCACGGATCAACGGGTGATCGTCCGCCAGGATAATACGGATAGCAAGCATGATCGCACCCTTCTAAGAAAGGGATCGAAAAGGGTGAACAAACGGGTTCCGAGTTCAAGGTTCGTTTACAAGAAACTTTGAACTTTGAACCTGGAACCTTGAACTTTTAACCTTGAACGAAATCAAGTCCGCATCTGCCGCCGGTAGGTTCGTCGTACCGGGGTTCGGGCCGCGTGATGATTGCCCAGGCGAGGCTCTGCCGGCGCCGTGCCGTCCACGTGAAGCCGCAGCCCCTCGCCCGGCGCCGAAGTGACCGTCAGGCGAGCGCCGATCATCTCGGCGCGTTCGCTCATACCGAGCAGCCCGTAGTGGCCGTTCTCGGCCAGTTCGACGAAGTCGTCCGGGACGCTAAAGCCCTGGCCGTCGTCTTCTACTTCGAGCAGGTATTTACCTTTATCCGCCTCCAACGTGAACCGCACCGTCACCGAGGTGGCGTCGGCGTGCTGGGCGGCGTTGTTCATCGCCTCCTGGCAGATCCGGAAGAGCGCCAGACGAATGTAATTGGGCAACGCCTGCTCGTCCTCGGCCACGTCGAGTTCTACTTTGATGCCGGGGTGCATCGTCAAAAAGCGCTTGGTATAAGCGCGGATGGCTGCGCCCAGGCCGAAGCGGCTCAGCGTCGGCGGGCGCAGGTCTTCGCTGATGGCGCGTAGTTCGCGGATGATGCGAATAAGGTTGGCGTTGATGAGGTTGGAATCGGTGGCTCCGTTGGTATTTTCGAGCGCCTGCGTCGAGAGCGAGGGCATCGGCAGCATCAGCCGAAGCGCATGCAGGTCCTGGATCGGCCCATCGTGCAGGTCGTGCGCCAGGCGTAGCCGCTCTGCTTCGCGCCCTTCGGTCAGATATTGCCGGGCTGCGTTCTGATGGTACCGGCGTCTGGTTTCTTTGCGCCGGCGCCGGTGGATCAGCACCGTCGCGAGCACGAAAAACAAAACGGTCAACGTGCCGAGCAGGGCCAGCGCCAGCGTGCCAATGGGCCGGACGAGATGCAGGATGAAAAAGCCGCTGTCATAGCCGACGTGAAACTGGTGCGCGATCTCCATTTGCTCTGACGAAGCGGCCTGCACTTCTTTGTAGATCCCGCGAAAGATATCGACCGGGAGCGTGAGCGAAGGGCCGTCCTCGTCCACGCCCGTGCGGAGGAAAACCGTACTGTCTCCGATGACGTGGAGGTAGTACGGCGTGCCGGTATCCGAGTCCAGGATGTAGCCTCGGCGGATTTCCTGGCCCGCAACCGGAGTGGCCCAGAGCAAGAGTCCCGCGAGGGCAAACCAAAGCCCACGCGGAACGAGTCCGCGCCTGGGGCGGGGCGGGTCTGAACTGCGCTGGATGGTTGTCATAAAGATCCGTAGCGGTCACGTTCATACACTGCCGGAACGCCGTAAAAAACGGCAAGCAGGTTAGTGAAAATACAAATCATAGCATAAAAAAACGAAGCAACAGCCACATAGACCCGGCGGATCATCTCACTAGTGCCGGAGAACTAGTTCGTAAAAAAAGACCGCTTCGAAGACGGCCTTTTCGAGGCCGCTGGACGTGTCTCAAAATGCGATTGGTCGCAGCGCGAGCCTCAACGGACGCAGCCGCCTGCTGAACCGTCGCCGGGGGCAAAAAGAGGCGAATGGCGAGCAAAAGGGAGGGGCGCTCCGGGGAATGGCAAGAAGGGGGGATGGGGTGAAAACAGCCTTTTTTAGCACAATAACGCCGTTTTATTGTAAGCCTAGAGGTTTGCTGGAAATGGATCTTCGAGAGAGAGGGGGCAAGGGAGAGAGGGGGAAAGGGGGATTTTGAATGACGAATGTTGAATTGCGCGTCGAGAAACGAATCACTCGACATTCGATGTTCGACATTTCTGATCTGCTCCCTCTCACCCTCTCACCCTCTCTCCCTTTCACAGCCGAATGCATACAGCACCTGACATGAGCGCAACGACTGACGAAGTCAAACCGCTCTCCTCCCCCCTCACCATTCACCTACACGAAGCGAATCATGAGAATCCTGGGACTTAGCCTCATCGTCTTGCTCAGCATGGCCGCGGCCCCTCGCCACGACGGGCCGGCGGCCTCGACCTCGCTAACCGGAACCCTCCTCGGCATCGTGACCGACGCCACCACCGGCGATGGGTTGCCGGGCGCCACCGTCGAAATCAGACCGCTGGGCATCGGCATCGCTACCGATGTCGATGGCAAGTACCTCCTCACCGGCGTGCCGGCGGGTACGCACACCGTCACCGTTTCCTTCGTCGGTTTCCAGACCGTCGAGAAAAAGATAAAGATCAAGGGCGGGCAGCGGATGGAATTGAACGTCTCGCTGGAGGCGGGGGTGGAGTTGGACGAGGTCGTCGTTACGTATGAAAGGCCCCGGCGGAGCCTCGCCGGGGTTATACGCGGCGTCCGCGAAAAACGTCGCCGCGCCCGCGACGAACGCCTCTGGCAGAAGCACAACACCGAAAACTACGCGCACATTGAAGAGAACACCTTTAAGAAGGCGCAGGAAGATCCGCTTTCGACTTTCTCCATCGATGTCGATGCCGCGTCCTACAGCAACGTCCGGCGTTTCATCCGGCAGGGAACGCCGCCGCCCACAGACGCCGTGCGCATCGAGGAAATGATCAACTATTTCACCTACGATTATCCCGAACCCGAAGGCGAACATCCGTTTTCGATTATCACCGAAGTGGGGCCGGCACCCTGGAATACGGCGCATCAACTCGTCCACATCGGCCTGCAAGGCAAACGCCTGCAAAAGGACGAACTGCCGCCCAATAATCTCGTCTTCCTGATCGACGTGTCGGGGTCGATGCGCCCGGCCAACAAGTTGCCGCTGTTGAAGCAAGCTTTCCACATGCTCGTGGGCGAGTTGACCGAGCAGGATCATGTTGCCATGGTCGTTTATGCCGGGGCGGCGGGCCTCGTGCTGTCCTCCACACCCGGCGATCAGAAAGAAACCATCCTCAGCGCCCTCGACCGTCTCGAAGCCGGCGGCTCGACAGCCGGGGCTGCCGGCATCCGTCTGGCCTATCAGATCGCCCAGGACAACTTCATCGAAGGCGGCAACAACCGCGTCATCCTCGCCACCGACGGCGACTTCAACATCGGCACGTCCAGCGACTCCCAACTCATCCGAATCATCGAAAAAAAGCGTAAAGCAGGCGTTGCTTTGACGATTCTGGGGTTTGGCATCGGCAACCTCAAAGATTCGCGCATGGAGCAAATTGCCGATCACGGCAACGGCAACTACTTCTACATCGACGGCCTGCGGGAAGCGCGCAAAGTGCTGGTGACGGACCTGCGCGGGACGCTCTTCACCATCGCCAAAGATGTCAAGATTCAGGTCGAATTCAACCCGGCGGTGGCGGCCTCGTACCGCCTGATCGGCTACGAGAACCGGCTGTTAGCTGACGAGGATTTCGACGACGACACGAAGGATGCGGGCGAACTCGGATCGGGTCATACGGTCACGGCGCTCTACGAAGTCATTCCCGTCGGCGCCGAGAGCACCACCGCTGTGCGCTCGCGCGGGGCGTTGAAATACCAGAAAACGGCCCTGACCAGAGAGGCCCGGCATTCCGACGAGATGCTCACGCTCAAACTCCGGTATAAACCGCCGCGCAAACGCCGCAGCCGTCTCCTCGAACGCGTGGTGAAAGCCGCCCCGGATCGGGAAGCGGTGAGCGACAATTTCTATTTCTCGGCAGCCGTTGCGGCCTTCGGGATGATCCTCCGCGATTCGGAGCATAAGGGCACCGCCACGCTCGGCCAGGTGCTCGCCCTCGCCCGCGACGGCCAGGGCCCGGACCGCTTCGGCTACCGCGACGCGTTCATTCATCTGGTCGAAGCCTATCGAGAGATCGCTTCGCCGATGTCGGAGGCGGAGTATTAGAACGGTTTTTCGTTGCCTGTATGCTTTGCAGGGATCGAGAGGGAGAGAGGGGAAAGGGGGAAGATCAGGAATGTCTAACTTCGAATGTCGAGTGTCGAGTGATTCATTTTTCTACTCGCGATTCGTCATTCGACATTCAACATCCCCCTTTCACCCTCTCTCTCTTTCATTCTTGAAAGCGTACAGCCAGCTGAATCTAAAGCCCCGTAGGGGCGTCCTGTTTGTAGAAAACTTTCCATAAGATTGAGCCCCGTAGGGGCGGCCTGTTCAAAAAGGATGCAGCGGCTTCTTGTGAACAGGTCGCTCCTACGGAGCTTTTTGTTTTTTTACAGCTTTGTGCTACAAACAGGACGCTCCTACGGAGCTTATTTTGGGGGAGATCGGTAGAACTACAAACAGGACGCCCCTACGGGGCTGTGTCAACCGTGCAGTTTGCTGGCACATCCTGGCGTCCCCCACGGAACCAATTCATTGGAGAGCTATCCAGAAAATGTTCAAAGAATAGGAGGTCTCGCATGGTCAATAAAGCCAAACGCTTCAATCATCTCTGGTCGATCTTGTTTGAAAGCCTCAGTCAGTTCTCGGAGGATTTTATGGTGCGTCGAGAGCAACCGCGCGAGCAGCAACAAAGAGAACAGATGTTTGAATGACGACCGCGCATCGAAAATTGGGTTGTCTGAGAAATTATCGTGGAAGGGCAATAACCCATGCCCCAGCCCCGTTAGACTAAGCGAAAACGCGGCACACCGTAGCGCGCAACTCTGAATTCAACGGTGTGTCTTTAAAGTATAGCACTGCAGCGGCGTCCTGCCGGCTGGGGTGCATCCTGCGCGCGTTGCATCGGCTGCGCAGCGCGGGTATTGTCCACATTCAAAAGCTGAAACCATGAACACGTTATTTCGACAGATTGCGTTCGCGTTGATACTGACCGTTGTTTTGATCGGATGCGCCGACCGGGCGGCCTTGCAGGAAACAGAGCTTGACGAGGAGGTGGCAGGTGGAGACGTCAGGGATGCACCTCTGAGCCCTGAACCTGCACGCGCAATCCCGATGCTACAGCAAAGTAAAGAGGGCTATCAATACGCCGGCAAGATGAATCAGGTAGCGCCGCCGGATGCTTCGGCCTGGCCCAACGCCGACAATGAAACCTATAACCGCATTGTTGAGAATGCCTTCAAAAAGGCGACGGATCATCCGCTCTCGACCTTTTCAATCGATGTCGATGCGGCTTCGTACAGCAACCTCCGGCGCATCCTCCGCGAAGGGCGCGTGCCGCCGAAGGACGCCGTGCGCATCGAAGAGATGATCAACTATTTCACCTACGATTATCCCGAACCGGAGGGCAATCAGCCCTTTTCGGTGATCACCGAAGTAGGCCTGGCGCCCTGGAATACGGCGCATCAACTCGTGCATGTGGGCTTGCAGGGGCGGCGCATGCAAAGCGATGAACAGCCTGCCAACAATCTGGTCTTTCTGCTCGACGTGTCGGGGTCGATGAATGCGCCGGATAAGCTGCCGTTGTTGAAGCAAGCCTTCCACATGCTCGTGGGCGAACTCGGCGAGCGCGACCGGGTCGCCATCACGGTCTATGCCGGGGCGGCAGGCCTCGTGCTGCCCTCCACACCCGGCGATCAGAAAGAAACCATCCTCAGCGCTCTCGACCGCCTCGAAGCTGGCGGCTCGACCGCCGGCGCTGCCGGCATCCGCCTGGCCTATCAGGTCGCCCAGGACAACTTCATCGAAGGCGGCAACAACCGCGTCATCCTCGCCACCGACGGCGACTTCAACGTCGGCCAGTCCAGCGATGCCGAACTCGTCCGGATGATCGAAGAAAAACGCGAAAACGGGACGTTTTTGACGGTTCTCGGCTTCGGCAGGGGCAACCTCAAGGATGCCAAGATGGAACAAATTGCTGACCACGGCAACGGCAATTATTATTACATCGACAATGAACTGGAAGCGCGCAAAGTGCTGGTGACGGACCTGCGCGGGACGCTCTTCACCATCGCCAAAGATGTCAAGATTCAGGTCGAATTCAACCCGGCGGTGGTGGCCTCGTACCGCCTGATCGGCTACGAAAACCGTCTGTTGGCCGATGAGGATTTCGATGACGACACGAAGGATGCGGGTGAACTCGGATCGGGCCACACAGTCACGGCGCTCTACGAAATTATCCCCGTCGGCGCCGAGACGAACACCGCCGTGCGCGAACTTGACGACCTCAAGTATCAAAACAGCGGGCTGACTCAAGCTGCCGTCACGTCCGGCGAGTTGATGACGCTCAAGCTGCGCTACAAAGCCCCCGACGGCGACACGAGCCGCCTCATCGAGCGCGCCGTGGTCAATCCGGGGCCGGACGCCCGCGTGAGCGGCAACAATTTCTTCTTCTCGGCGGCAGTGGCCGAGTTTGGGATGATCCTCCGCGATTCAGCGCATAAAAACACGGCCACGCTCGATCAGGTGCTGGCCCTGGCCCGCGACGCCCAGGGCGACGACCCCCACGGCTACCGCGCCGAGTTCATCCGCCTCGTCGAGGATTATCAAGTTATTGCCGGGGAGGAGACGCCGGTTTCGGAGCGTTTCTGATTTTGGATTTTAGATTTTAGATTTTGGATTGGGAAAATTCCGATCCTCATTTAACAACCGAAAAAGCCGCGCCGGTCGAGACCGCTGCGGCTTTTTCGGTTGAGATGACGGTGCAGAATGAGACCAATCCAAAATCCAAAATCTAAAATCCAAAATTGATTCTCTTTCAGCCGGTAAAGCGGTCTTTATATTCAAGAAACTTCAAAAAAGCGTTCTGCTAAAACTCAAGAACCCCGCCTTTCTGCCGATAATTCCTAGTTGAAAACCATCCTGTTTGGAGGCGGAGCGTGTCGCAATAGTCCGTCTTCAGACCCGCTTGTCTGCTAAATCCAAGACCGAAGAAACATCGCCGATGCCGTATACTGCGGAAATTAGCCGTCGAAAGCCGGGGTGTATCTTTTTCTTAATCGATCAATCCACCTCGATGAACCTGCCCTTCGGGGGGGCGGAAGAAGCCAGCCGGGCCGAACGCCTGACGGGCGCCATCAACCGTCTCTTGCAAGAGTTGGTGGTGCGCTGTACGAAGTCGCAAGACGAAGGCGTGCGTCCGTACTTCGACGTTGGGGTCTTTGGCTACGGGAGCGAGTCGTTCGGGCCGGCGCTGGGCGGCAGGCTCGAAGGCCGGGACCTCGTCTCGATCAGCGAGGTGGCCGAGCATCCGCTGCGCCTGGCCTCGGCCATCAAAGAAATGCCCAACGGCGACGGCGGCTTCGTCGAGACCGAGATCCGGTTTCCCGTCTGGTTCGAACTCGATGCGCTGGGCAAGACGCCCATGTGCGAGGCGTTGCGCACGGCGCAGACCATCCTGGAGCCCTGGACGCAGCAGCACCCGGAGTCGTTTCCGCCGCTGGTTTTCAACATCACCGACGGCGAAGCCACCGACGGCGACCCGCGCGAACCCGCCGAAGCCTTGCGGGCGCTCGAAACCGTTGACGGCAACGCCCTGTTGTTCAACGTCCACATTTCCTCGAACACCGACGAGCCGGTGCTCTACCCGGACGCCGTTGACGCGTTGCCCGACGACTTCGCCCGGCAACTGTTCGAGATGTCGAGTGTGTTGCCGCCGAACTTTCAGGATAAATTTCAGGAAGAAGACTTTGCCGTCGGCGCCGAATCGCGGGCTTTTGTCTTCAATGCCGGCATTTTTGACGTAATTCAGTGCCTTGACATCGGCACGCAGCTTAAGCTTAAACGGTGATCTGAAACGTGAAACATGAAACGTGAGGGTGCTTCGCATCAATCTTTTTAAAGGCCCCCTCACAATTCACGATTCACGATTCACTGCTCAGCCTCACTCATGCCATCGCTCAAAATATCAGCGCATGCCTTGCACAAGGCGGGCACCGAGACCCGTCTCTATGAGGACGCCTATGCCTTCGACGAGGCGTCGGGGTGTGCTGCTGTGGCCGACGGCGCCAGCGACGCTTTCGAGGCCGGTGCCTGGGCGCGTCTGCTCGTGGCGACCTTCGTGCATGCGCCGCCGGTAGCCGATCCTGAGGCGTTTTTCGAATGGCTCCGGGGGCCGGCGCGGGCCTGGAAAGCCACGCTCAACTGGAACGACTTGCCCTGGTATGCCGAGCAGAAAGCGCGCGAAGTAGGCGGCCTGGCCACGCTCCTGGGCTTTCGCCTGGAAACACCCGACGAAGAAGAGACCGACGCGTCGGAGGTGACCTGGACCGCCATGGCCGTGGGCGATGCCTGCCTGCTCCACGTGCGCAAACACGACGTGTTGATGCGCTTCCCCGTCGAAAGCGCCGACGCCTTCGGGACGGCCCCGCCGCTGCTCTCGACGCGGCTCCAGCACGACAAAGCCATGCTCGATTCCGGCGAGTTGCGCCATTACGGCGGCACCTGCCAGCCGGGCGACCTCTTCCTGCTGGCCACCGACGCCATGGCCGAATGGCTCTACAACCTCGCTGACCTCGACGATATGAAGCTCGGCTGGGAAAGTGTTTCTAATCTCATCGAAGAAGACTTCGAAGCGCTCATCGAAGAACTGCGCACCCAGTCGATCATCCGCAACGACGACGTGACGCTGCTCGTGTTGCGGGTAGGTGAAGATGAGGAGGCGTGAGAGAGAACGTCGTCAGAATCATTTCTTTTCTTTTGTCCGTGATGAAGCAGGCCAGGACAGCGATGTGGATCTGCTCTATGAATTTGAATCGGGCAAAGCGACCCTGAAGAATTTCTCGGATTTGCACGAATTGTTGGAAGAAGTGCTTCAGTATAAAGTGGAGTTGGTGTCTCGAAAGTTTCTAAGCCCATATATCGGCCCACATATCTTGCGAGAAGTAGAACCGATCCTCGAATAGGCCCATCTTAACAAATCCGCCACTTCGTCCGATACCCAAAGCTCCTTCGACCCCCACTTTGCCCGTCTAAGGCCGATGTCCTTTGCTGAACGCTGGCCGACTGCGGTGGACTATCAGACCGCCTTGCAGAATCCCGCACTCTGCTTCAACGACCTGACCTTGAAGCAGGGCGGTGTCTTCACCGACACCCTCGGCCTCCCGCTTGCAGCCACCGGCAACGTCGTCGTGGTCTTTCGAATGCGTCTGGCCCAGGGCGACGTAGCCCTGCGCTGCTTCACCCGAAAGGTCGATTTCGAGGTGCTGGCGCATCGGTATAAGGTCTTGAGTGTCCACGTAGACCGGGATCTGCTGCCTGCTCTCGTCCCGAGTATTTACCGGCCCGACGAGGTGCTGGTCGAACGCGCGCGCTATCCCATCGTGCAGATGCCGTGGGTGCCCGGCTTGCCGCTGCATCGCTACGTCGAAGCCAACCTGCACGAGCCCGGCGCCCTCGACGCACTGGCTGACCGCTGGCGCGCGCTGATGAACCAGCTTTCCGTCGGCGACTTCGCCCACGGCGACCTCTCCGACGGCAACGTCCTCGTCGATGAAAAGGGTAGGATCCGTCTGATCGACTATGACAGCGCCTACGTGCCGGTGCTGCGGCACGATCCGCCCGACGAAGTCGGCAAACCCAATTATCAGCATCCAGGCCGCCTCGACCCCGACGGCGCGGAGTACGGCTACTACGGGCCCAACATCGACGCGTTCTCGGCGCTGGTCGTCTACCTGTCGTTGCGGGCGCTGGCCGACGATGCCGAACGCTGGCGCTGCTATCACTCCGGCGAAAACCTGATCTTCGACAAGGACGACTTTCGGGATCCGGGCTACACGCCCATCTGGCTGGATCTGCGCAACGGCCAGAGCGACGAAGTAAGACGCCTGGCCGACGTCTTGAAAGGCTTCTGCCACGCCTCGGTGGCCGATTTGCCGGACCTCGAAGACGTCTTGCAAGGCCGGACGCCGCGCCAGCGTGCCGGCGTCAAAGAAGCCATCAAGCTTGCCGAGGGAACCGCTGCCCCAACGCAGGTTCCGGAAGAAGCCGAAACCGTGCCGGCGGAAGCGTCTTTTTTCAGACCGAAAGTGCTGGCCCTGGCGGGGATGGGCGGCATCGCGGTGCTGGCAGCGCTGTTGCTCTTGTTTGTGCGCCCGCCGCAGGAAGCTGAGCAAGACCCCGTCACCCTGGTGCCGGTCTCCGAAGCGGCCACGGCTTTTCTGCCGCCGGGGGATCTGGCCGGCTTCTACACCGGCTACGCCACCTCGCTCGACGGCGACCGCGAGCCGATGGCCTTGATCATCGATTCGGTGGCTGTGGATTCTGCCGGGGCCGAGGCCAGCTTCACCTATTCCGTCAACTGGAAAGCGCATTACATCGGCGGGCTCGGGCACTACGAGGTAGACGCCGGCCACATCGATCTCGAAAGCCATTACGAGTTGTATGTAATGCGGGCCACCGCTGAAGAAGTCGTGCTGGCATCGGTCTCGCAACGGGACCAACGCCCGCTCGTTATGATCAATAAAAGGATGACCCGATGAAAATGGATCGAACGCTGATCTTGTTTGTTATCGCAGGCGCGCTGCTCTTGAGCGGGTGCCTCGAATCGGATGCCAGTGAGCCGGTCGCCGAAGACAGCCAGCGCACGATGCTGCTGGAACACCGTCTCGATTCGCTGACGCAGCGAAACGGCGAACTCGAAGAAGAGGCGCGGCTCAAGCATGAATTCCTCGAAGAGTACGTCAAGCTCGTCAACAAGACGTTAAAAGATCTCGAAAGCATCACACAGCGTGAAGGCATGATCCATCAGGCGCGGATGGAGATCGAAGCCAACGAGGCGGGCGGCGCCGCTGCCGGCACCATCAAGCAACGCATCCAGGACAACCTCGCCGCCATCAATCGGTACATCGAAGAGAGCCAGAAACAGCGCGAACAACTCGAAAAAGAGCGCGCCCAACTCAACCGTTTTGCCCGGTCGCGCAGGGTGGATGTGTCCAGTTTTAATGCGACCATCAAACAGCTCAACACGCTCATCGAGGAGAAAGAAGAGACCATCCGCAGCCTGCGTGCCGAAGCCAAGACCATGCTGTCTCGCATCCGCAACCTGGAGCGTGAGCGGACCGTGCTCGTCGAAGAAAACACGGAACTCCGCCAGTCGTACTTTGCCGTCGGCACACGCGCCGAGTTGATGGAGAAAGGCATCATCGACCGCAAAGGCGGTTTCCTGCGCATCGGGCGCAAGACGCGCATCGACCAGCTCGATGCCAGCAACTTCACGGCGGCCACCATCGAGACCAACGAGGTCTTCGTCGGGCGGGACGTAAAGAAATATCACATCCTCTCGAATCATCGCACCAATCCGGCGCTTTTCAGCTTCCAGGATCGCGGCGGCGCGGTGTATCTGACGATCTCGAATCCGGAGGAATTCTGGAAAATCTCTCGTTATCTGATCGTCGAAATAAAAAAGTAGTCGATTTTGGATATTGATTTTTAGATTTTGGATGGCCATCCAAAATCTAAAAAATGCTGTTTATGATGGATTCTGTTGGTGGGATCGATAGCCGTTCATTGACCCCGAAATCAGCAGGTTCTCTAGCCAATTATCGGCATACCGCGTGCCGTT
>JANQES010000095.1 GCA_028278205.1 Rhodothermales bacterium | reverse complement strand
AGGGTTGGAAAATCTGGCTGAGCATGGTAGTGTAGGCTGAGTTGGGGACAAGCGAATCCCTAACTTACAACCGCTCATGAACACCTTGAAAGGGCTGGGCTCAAACACCAAAACACTATAACACCAAAACACCATAGAATCCCCACCGTGACATTCCTCTGGCATCGGGGTTTGTTATATTGCGGAAGTTTAATCGAACCCGATCATGTCCGAGAGCATCCTCACCGAAGACGTCCAGATTCTGCACGGCATCAGCCCCAAGAAGGCTGCGGTGCTGGCCGAGAGCGGCGTGCATTCCTTCCGCGATCTGCTGCATTACTTCCCGCGCCGCTACCTCGACCGCTCCACCGTCACCGCCGTCCGCGATCTCGCCGAAGACGCGCCGGCGGCGACGGTCGTGGGCACGGTGCGCGCTTCCGGCATCGTGCCGGGCAAGCGCACGCGTCGCCTCGAAGTGATCATCGAAGACGAGCGTGGCGACAAGATGAAGGGCGTCTGGTTTCAGGGTGTGCATTGGATCAGCAGGTTGTTTAAGAAGGGCGAACGTGTGGCCTTTCACGGCAAAGTCCAGCAGTACGGGCGCTACTTCACGATGACGCATCCGGACTTCGACAAGCTCGACGCCGAAGGCCCGGCGTTAGAGACCGGACGCATCATGGCGCTCTATCCCGGCAGCGCCAAACTCCAGAAAGCCGGCCTGACGAGCCGGTCGTTCCGCCGCATCATCTACGATCTCTTCAAAACGCACGGCCTCAAGATCCCCCACATCCTGCCCGAATGGATCCAGGAACGCTACGACCTCATCGACGGGCGCGTGGCGCTGCGGGCCATCCATTTTCCCAAAAGCCAGGTCGAGCTCAACCAGGCCCGCGAGCGGCTCAAGTTCGAAGAATTCTTTTTCATCCAACTGATGCTCGGCCTCACCCGGCAGACGCGCCGCGACGTGACCACCGGCGCCGTCTTCGGCAAGCCCGGCGAGACCTACCACCGCTTCCTCGACGAAGTGCTGCCCTTCGACCTGACCGGCGCGCAACTGCGGGCGCTCGACGACGTGATCGCCGACACGCAGAGCGGCCACCAGATGAACCGCCTCATCCAGGGAGACGTGGGCAGCGGCAAGACCGTCGTGGCCGTCGCTGCCATCCTCCACGCCATCGACAACGGCTACCAGGGCGCGTTCATGGCACCGACGGAGATCCTCGTCGAGCAGCATTACGCCAACCTCCAGCGGTATCTCAAACCGCTGGGGCTGGAGGTGCGGCTGCTCATCGGCGGGCAACGCAAGCTCCTGCGCGAAGAGATCCTGGCCGACATCGCCGAGGGCCGGGCGCACGTAGTCGTCGGCACGCACGCGGTCATTCAAGACACCGTCGCGTTCCACAAGCTCGGCATGGCCGTCGTCGATGAGCAGCATCGGTTCGGGGTGATGCAGCGCGCGCAGCTTTTCTCCAAAGGCGAACACCCGCACATGCTGCTGATGACTGCCACGCCCATCCCGCGCTCGCTGGCGATGACCGTCTACGGCGACCTCGACGTAAGCATCATGGACGAGATGCCCGCCGGGCGCAAACCCATCATCACCAAACTCTTCTCCGAAAAACGGCGCGGCGAGATGTACGAATTTCTCCGCGAGCAACTCCGCGAAGGCCGGCAGGCGTACGTCGTCTACCCGCTCGTCGAAGAAAGCGAAAAGATGGACCTGAAGGATGCCGAAAGCGGCTTCGAGAAGCTCCAGGTCGAATTCCGCCCGTACACCGTCGATCTGGTCCACGGGCGGATGTTTTCGTACGAAAAAGAAGAGGCGATGGACCGTTTCAAAAACGGCGAGACCGACATCCTCGTGGCGACGACGGTCATCGAGGTGGGCGTGGACGTGAAGAACGCGACGGTGATGGTCATCGAACACGCCGAGCGCTTCGGCCTGAGCCAGCTTCATCAGTTGCGCGGGCGCGTCGGGCGCGGCGCGGTGCAGAGCTACTGCATCCTCATGGCCGACTACCGCCGCTCGCCCGAAGCCGAACAACGCCTCAACACGATGGTCCAGACCACCGACGGCTTCAAAATCAGCGAAACCGATCTCAAACTACGCGGCGCCGGCGACTTCTTCGGCACCCGCCAGAGCGGCCTGCCCGACTTCAAAATCGCCGACATCACGCAAGACCAGGAATTCCTCATCAAAGCCCGCCAGGCCGCCTTCGAACTCCTCGACCGCGACCCCCACCTCCGCGACGATGAACACGCCCAACTCCGCACCTACTACGAACGCTACTACGCCGGGCGGGGGATGGGGCTGGTTCGGGTGGGGTGAAGTTGATATAGCGGTGGTCAATTGGATTGAGGGTATTCTTCGAATATCGATTTCTGACACCAATCAGTTGAAGCGTCAAGGAGGGGCTAGTGGGGCAGCGGCTCGGCGCCTTCTTCCAGAATCGCGAGATAGCGGTCGTAGAGATAGATCCGGTCACGCTGTTTTCCGGTGATCTCGCGCACGATGCCTAGTTGCTCCAGGTTTTGCATCGCCGACGTGGCGGTGTTATAGGAAAGGCCCAGCGCTTTCGCTGCTTTCGATACATTGGTGAGCGGCTGTTTCTGTAACCAGTCGTGAACCCGCAGGGCCGATCCTGCTGTGCGACCAATGGTGTTTATCCGGCCTCGGTCCTCATCGAACAGGTGGAGGATATTGCGTGCAGCATCGACGGCTTGGTTGGCTGTTCGCAAGACACCCTCCATAAAAAAGCGCATCCATCCTTCCCAGTCTCCGATTGTACGCACACGCTGTAGCTGTTCGTAATATTCGTCGCGATAGGTTTTGAAGTAGAGGCTCAGATATAGAACCGGCTCAGACAACACCTCTTCGGCGCAGAGCAGCAGGGTGATGAGCAGCCGCCCCAGACGACCGTTTCCGTCGAGAAAAGGGTGGATCGTCTCGAATTGCACGTGGGCAAGGGCTGCTTTTTGAAGCACAGGCGTACGCACCGGATCGTCGTGCAGAAACTTCTCCAGCGCACCCATGCATGCCACGACCTCGTCGGGCGGCGGTGGTACGAAGCGCGCATTTCCCGGACGTGAGCCGCCGATCCAGTTCTGTGAACGTCTGAACTCGCCCGGGTCTTTACGACAGCCTCGCGTTCCTGCCAGCAAGATACCGTGGATCTCGCGAAGGAGCCGCAACGAGAGCGGAAAACCTCCCCGCAATCGGTCGAGCCCATGGTTGATAGCATGCACATAATTTGAAACCTCCTGCACGTCGTCGATGGGCACACCGGGGGCTGCTTCGTGTTCGTAGAGCAGCAGATCGGTGAACGACGATTGCGTGCCTTCGATCTGCGAAGAGAGCAGCGCTTCTTTGCGGACGTAGAGATAAAGGAACAGGTTGGTATCCGGCAGCATCGTCGTGACACCGTCCAGCCGCCCCAAGGCTCGGTTGGCGCGCTCGATCAAATCCGCATCGTCCCCGCTGAGTTGCAACGGCGGATCTGGCGGTAACGGATTCGGGATGAAAGCCTCATAAGACTCTCCCGCCGTTGAGCAAACGCGGTACGTGCCGGTTTGTCGAAGGTGTTCTGCTTCTGTCATGCAAACATTTGTTTTCAATTATTGAAATAGTGATCATGCTTATTTCAATTTAGGCGATAAAATGAAATAAAGCTAATCGAAGTTTGCTTGATTCATCACGTTTGCGGATTCTCCTTCCTCTTATCCGAACTACGAAACCGACGATATCTTTCTACAATTCAATCCTCATCAATCCGGCCATTCCCATGCCAACCGTCGCTGTTATGAAAGAGCGTTCGTTTTCGTACAAATGGATGATTCTCAGCATGATCACGTTCATCGGCATCGAACTGTTGCTGGGCGGGGTTGTGGGGGAGTGGGTGATGGGGCGCTACCTCTCGCACAGTCTTTTGTTTTTGCTGCAAGGCGTGCTCAACCTCGCCAGCTATTTCATCGGCGGGCTGATCATCGGGGCGGTCTCGCCGGGGCTCAGGATGCGCGAACCGGCGGTGGGCGCCTTCTGCTCGGTGGCGCTGATGCTGTCGTTGACAATGTTCACGCCCTACTCGTTTATTCGATTCAGCCTGACAAAGCTCATCATCGGCGGCATCATCGCGTGCTTCCTGGCCTACGCAGGCGCCGAACTCGGCGAAAAGCTCACCGGGCAGCGGGTGGATGCGTAGAGAGCGTGAAACGTAAAACGTGAGGGTGCTTCGCTGAAACCTTTCTAAAGGCACCCTCACGTGTCACGTTTTACGTTTCACGTCCTCTCTGATAGCAAGGCGGAAATCGAACAGCACCCCTTTCAAGTCCCTTGACATTTCCCGATCCTATGCTTACTTTGCAACATAAAGTACTTTGAAACGTACTTAATTGATATGAGAAAAGACCGTCCCCCTGTCAAGGTTGATGTGCCTCCGAAGCGCCCGCCACCCGAAGTCCGCGCGGCTGAGCATCTGCGGTTCATCCGCGACGTGATGGCGCGTTCGGAGTCTTTCACGGCAGTGCCGGGCTGGGGGACGCTGGCGATGGGCGTGACGGCCTTGCCGGCGGCGCTGCTGGCCGGGCTGCAACCGACGCCGGGGCACTGGCTGGTCGTGTGGCTGCTCGACGCCGCCCTGGCCGCAGCCATCGGTGTGGCGACGCTCGTGCGCAAGACCCAGCGTGGCGGCGTCTCGCTTCGCTCCGGGCCGGGCCGCAAGTATCTGCTGAGCCTGCTGCCGCCCATGGTGGCCGGCTTGCTGCTGACCGTCGCCGTCTGGAAGGGCGGGCAGGTAGATTTGTTGCCGGCGCTGTGGCTGTTGCTCTACGGCGCAGGCACCATCACCGGCGGCGCCTATTCGGTTCGAGCCATCCCGCTGATGGGCGTCGGCTTTATGGCGCTCGGCGTGGTGGCGTTGTTGGTGCCATTTGCCTGGGGCAACGTGCTGCTGGCTGCCGGCTTCGGCGGGCTGCACATCGGCTTCGGGCTCATCATCGCGAAGAAATATGGCGGATAACGAGACGACACAAAGCACCGGCGCCCGGCGGCAAAAGCGGGCCGGAGACACCTTCCCGGCGTCGCTCGATCGGCTGATTCACGAACGGATTCGCCTCGGCATCGTCAGTGCCCTGGCTGCCGGCGATGTGCTCAGCTTCAGCGACCTCAAACGCCTGCTCGACACCACCGACGGCAACCTGAGCGTCCACGCGCGCAAGCTCGAAGACGCCGGGTACGTCGAATGTCTGAAGTCTTTCGAGGGCCGCACGCCGAAGACCGAATATCGCCTGACCGACGCCGGGCGCGCTGCCCTCGAAGCCTACCTCGAACAGATGGAACGCATCATCCACCTGGCGCGAGACCGTTGAGGGGGTCGGGTTGAAATCAAAAAGAGAGGGTTCGAGGGGAATAGCCAGTGGGATGTGGCCAGTGGGGATTTGGGGAAAGGGGGAGAGGGAGAAAGGGTGAGAAGGAGAAGGGGAAGAAGAAATAAGAAAAAGAAAAAAAGCCGACCTTAGCCGGTGGGCCGCCCGGAACGGAGCGCAGGCACGCGAAAAAGGAAAAGTTGCGGCCTGAGCGACGAAGCAGCGCGTTTCACCGTTGAGCGCGTGCCGTAGAGACGTTACATGTAACGTCTCTAAAACATGGAACGTCTTTACACGGCCCAGCGGGTAGCGTCTTGATCTTTTGGTCCGGAGCCTGCCCCGGACCGAGCCTGCCCCGGACCGAGCCTGCCCCGGACCACGATCCGGGGATCCGGGAGATCAAGCCAAAAGGACAACAACACGGGATCATGCCACCACACTCGGATCAGAAGGTCAACACAAAAAACCACCAACGCATCATGCTAAACAACCTCAACACCCTGATCAAATACGGAATCGTAGGGCTGGCCGGGCTTACGACGCTGGGCGCCCTGCTCATCATCGTCTTCATCGTGATCAATCCGGAAGGCGAGGTGTGGTGGATAGCCGCCCGGCTGCTCGTAGCCTCGTACGTCGTGGCGATGGGCGTGGTGACGGGGCTGCACCTGCGCGCCGCCACACCCTCGGCGCGGCGGATCGAACTGCTACTGCTCGGCGCCATCGGACTGCTGGCGTTGGGCGCGGCGGGCGCCGTCTGGGGCTTCCACATGGCCGAAGTAACCGGCGACCTCGAAGCCTGGGCCATCATGATCAACCTTTTCATGGCGGCACAGGGGGCCGGCACCATCTGGCACCTCTGGCATAGCGAACGCCCGGCGGTGTCTGTAACGTGACGAGGGGAGCGCACCGTTAACCCTGGTGAATGGCGTTCCTATTTTTTTTATTCACTCACTTTACAATACAAAGTACTTTGATTGACGATCCTCAAAACGGATGGCACGTCGGGGTCATCATGGACGGCAACGGGCGCTGGGCGACGGCGCGGGGGCTGTCGCGGACGGCAGGCCATCGGGCCGGCGTCGAGGCGGTGCGGCGGGTGGTCGAGGCGGCGCCCACGCTGGGCATCGGCGTGCTGACGCTCTATGCCTTTTCGTCGGATAACTGGCAACGCCCGCCGGGCGAAGTGCGCGCGCTGATGCATTTGCTGCGCCGGTCTCTGCCCGCCGAAGCCGAACGCTGCCGCCGCCACGACGTCCGTCTCAGCATCATCGGGCGGCGCGACCGGCTGCCGGCTGCCGTGCTGCGCGCCATCGACGAGGCCGAAGCGCAGACGGCCGGCGGACGAACGCTGCACGTGCGCCTCGCCCTCGACTATTCCGCCCGCGATGCCATCGTGCAGGCCGCGCGTCTGTTGCCCGGCGATCAGCCCATCGACCGCGACACCTTTGCGCGCGCCCTCGCCTGTGCCTATCACGCCGACGGACCTGCGCCGGACGTAGACCTGCTCATCCGCACCGGCGGCGAACAACGCCTGAGCGACTTCCTGCTCTGGGAATGCGCCTACGCCGAACTCTACTTCACCGATTGCCGCTGGCCTGACTTCGACGAGGCAGCCCTGGCGGCGGCGATGGATGCGTTTCGAAGGCGGGAGCGTCGTTTCGGTCAGGTGTCTGATGAGCCGTTGCCGGCCTCACCCGCTTTATCGGTCCCGCGCTTGCGTTTTGCCCCGCTTCCTCCTTCACCTTCTGAACCTGTTTGGTAAGTATTCATGGATAGTCAGACTCGTCTCGGTCTCGAACTCTTCGGTGCGGCTCTGGTGTTGGGCGTGCTCGGAGATCAATTGTTGCGTGTGGCGCCCTGGGGGCTCAACGCGTTCGTCTGGATCGGCTGCCTCGTTGTGGTGAGCGGCGGCCTGGCGCATCGCTGGCGCGCGGGGCTCGCGCCGGTGAGCCGTTGGTTCGTCTTGCCGTTATGTGTGCCGGCGCTGCTCTTCCTCGGACGCGACGCCGCCACGCTCAAACTCGTCAACATGATAGCGCTGGGCACGGCGCTGTCGCTGGGGGTCTGGCAGATGCAGGTGGCCCGGCTGCGTCGTCATCCGAGCGTGGCGTACGAGCCGCCGGGGTTGCTGGCTGCCGGGGCGAAAGCGCTCTTCGGCCTGCCGCGTTTTCTGGCCCGCGACATCGAGTGGAAGAGCCTGAAGGCGGACGGGCGGGGCAAAAAGATCGCCGCCGTGGGGCGCGGCGTGCTGATTGCGGCGCCGGTGCTGGTGGTCTTCGGCACGCTGCTCGTCATGGCCGATGCCACCTTCGAAGCCCTCGTCGCGCGCGCTTTGTACGTCGATCCAACCTATCTGCCCGGCCACCTGCTGCTGACGATTTTGTTCACGTGGATCGTAGGCGGCTTTCTCTACGGGGTGCTGATCAAGAAAACCCGCGCGCCGGAGGAAGCCGACGAGACACTGGATAAAGTGCCGCTGTTTTCGCTCGGTATTGTGGAGGTGAGTGTGGTGCTGGGGCTGATCAACACGCTGTTTGCGTCCTTCGTGCTGGTGCAGCTTTCGTATCTATTCGGCGGCCACGGCACGGTGCTGGGCACCGCCAACCTGACGCTGGCTTCATATGCGCGGCAAGGGTTCTTCGAACTGGTGACGGTGGCGTCGCTGGCGTTGCCGTTGTTGCTGGTGATGCGCCGGTTGCTCGCGGTGAAGGCGGGGCGGTCGTTGCAACTCTTCCACACGCTGGCCGGGGTGCAGGTGGGGCTGCTCTTTCTGATCCTGGCGTCGGCGGCGCAGCGGATGTGGCTCTATCAACAAGTCTACGGCCTGACGGTGTTGCGGCTCTACGTGAGCGCGTTTCTGATCTGGCTGGCTTTCGTGCTGGGCTGGTTCTTGCTGAGTGTGCTCCGCGACCGGGTCGAGCGGTTCGTGCCGGGTGTGGTGGCGGCGGGTTTTGTGGTGATCCTGGGGCTGCACATCGTCAATCCGGATGCGCTCGTCGTCAAGACCAACGTGGCGCGGGCGGCAGCGGGCGCCACCGTCGATACGGCCTACCTGACGAGCCTGAGCGCCGACGCCGTGCCGGCGTTGATCGATGCCCTGCCCGATCTGGATCCTGCGCTTCAGGCGGAGGTAGCCCAACAACTCATCACCCGATGGCAGCGCCCGTCGCGGATCGACTGGCGCACGTGGAGCCGGGCGCGGTCGGCGGCGTGGCGCGCTGTCGAAGCTCGATCTGTCACGCTGCGGCAACTCACGCAAAACACGGATTCGCAGCGTCTAACCCCTTCATCATCTTTCGATGTATCCAGCAAATGATGACCTGATGACGGCTGCGCTGCCGCCGCCGGAGCCTTCACGCGAACTGCGCCGCCGCCTTCACACCTCGGAGGAATGGCGTGCCTACTTCCAACACAACGCCTCTACCCTGCCGCCGGTACCCTGGCCCGGCGGCGCATCGCTCACACCCGAAGAGCGGCAGGCGATTGAGCAATCCATCCAGCAGTTTCAACTCGGCGAAAGCTCCGAGGGCAACCACCTGCGCCGTCTCGCCCAGGCCTACGCCGCCCGCGCGGGCGACGCCGCTTACGCCGAGGCGATGGATCGCTTCATCAAGGAAGAACAACGCCACGCCCGCGACCTGGGCCGCTTTATGGATCTGGCCGGGATCCCGCGCGCCCAAAGCCACTGGAGCGACTCGGTCTTTCGCGGTCTTCGTAAATGGAATTTGAGCTTGCTCAAATTCCATTAGTGGACGTAGCTGCCGGCGTTGATGTCGAACGTTGAGCCGGTGGTGTGGTCGGCCAGGCCGCTGGCGAGCAGGACCACCAGCGGCGCCACGTCGGTAGGCTCGGTGAGGCGGTTGAGAGCCAGGTCGCTGACGACGTAGTCTTCGCCGTATTTGTCGATAAAGTCCTGCGCCATGTCGGTGCGGACGAAGCCGGGGGCGAGCACGAAAGCGCAGACGTCATCTTTGCCGAAGGCACGCGCGATGCTGCGGGTGAGCGCCACCATGCCGCCCTTCGACGCCGCATAGGTCATGTATTCCGGCGTATCGCCCCGGAAGGCAGCCCGCGAGGCGACGTTGATGATCCGCCCGCCGCCGCATGCCTGGAAGTGCCGGACGGCCAGCCGGCTCAACAACTCAACGGCGCGCAGGTTGACCGCCATCGTCACGTCCCAGCCTTTGCGCCATTCATCCGTCGTCACGTCCAACGGCATGCTCAGCGCGATGCCCGCATTATTGACGAGCACGTCGAGGCGTCCGTAGGTCTGGACGACCGTGTCGAAGAGGCGTTCGCACGAGGCCGGCTCGGCCAGGTCGGCCTGGAAAGCGCGGGCGTCGTGGCCGAGCGTTTCGGCCAGGGCTTGCGTGGCCTCGCGGCTCTGGTTGAAGTGCGCAGCGATGGTGGCGCCGGCGCCGGCCAGCGCTTCGGCCAGCGCCCGCCCGATACCCCGGCTCGCCCCGGTGACCAGAATGATTTTTCCGGTGAGATCGATGTGCATATTGGTTGGTTGTTCGTGGTCCGTGGTCCGTTGTGAAGGTAAGGGCTGCCGGGGAGAAAAAATGAGCTGCCAATCACAGGGGCCTTAACGACAGATAAACAATTGTAAGGGTAGTGTGCCCCAAAATTTGAACCACCCGGTAGGCTAAGACAAGCTATGGCCCAGCGGTTATATTTTCTCCCCAAACCAGGAGAAAATATCATGCCCAAACGCCGCAAAGACTACACCGCCAAGTTCCAACTCGTCGTCGAGACGCTCCAACACCAGAGCACCGACAGCGAGATCGCCCGCGCCTACAGCGTCCATCCCGTAACACTCTCGAAGGGGAAGACCCACTTCTTCGACCAAGGCCCCGAGATTTTCTCCGGGCGGGATCAGGTCAAACACTACGAAAGGCCCATCGCCGAACTCGAACGCCTGCTGGGGCAGAAAGAGGTCAAGATCACGCTGTTGAAAAATTTTTTGGGAGGGCGCTGAGCGTGGATGAGAAGATCGAACTGGTTCAGGCCCATCGCCACGAGTACGGGTTGAACGTGTGCCTGCGCGCCGTGGGCCTCTCGAAGGGCACCTGGCACTATCGCCGGCACCGCACGAGTTGGGCCGAGCGCGATGCGCCCTTGAAAGCCGAGATCGTCTCGGTCATCGAGGCGCATCCGGACTATGGACTGCGCCGCATCCACGCCGAGTTGGTCGAACGCATGGCAAGACCGATCAACCACAAACGCCTGCGCCGGGTGCTCAAGCGCTACGATCTGGGCCTGCGGCGCTGTTTGCCCAAGCCTTCAAGCTCACCCGTGGTCGAGGTTGTCAAAGAGGCCGGGGCAGCGGCGGATCTGGTCAAGGGGCATTCGTTCAACGCCTTGGAAGTCTTCTCGACCGATTTCACCGAGTTGTTCTACGCCGGCGGTCACTGCAAGGCCTACTTGATGGTATTGGTGTGTATCGAGAGTCGGTGGGCCGGAGGCTGGGCCGTTGGAGCCAGGCGATGCCGTCAGTTGGCCCTGGTCAGTCTCTCTCGCCTTACCGGTAATCTGAGGGCTGTGGGGCGGGATCTCAAGGGTGTGATCGTGCATCACGACAAGGACTCGGTCTACACCAGTTATGCCTGGCTGCGTCGGGTGCTTTTTGAAGAAGAGGGGCGGCTCTCCTATGCTGAAGAGGGTGCCAAAGACAACCCGTGGATCGAGTCGTTACGTCATCCCCTACCGACACGCACTGAATAGATCGGCTGGCGTTGACTGGCACGCTTGAACTGAAGACTGCCATGGTAGGGACTTTCCTTCCATAGCTGGTAGGAGCGGCGCGCCTGCTCCTGCACCTCCGCAGGCAAGCCATCAAAACGCTTGCGAAACGACCTTGTTAACTTCGAAATCACTGCCAGAGCGTGTCGAGTGAATCCGTCTTTCCTGAGGCAATCTCCTTGCGAATGCGCTCAGCGAGTCCGGTATGTGTCAACACCTTTGAGGCACTTTTTTTCAGAATTTAGTGTAGCAGAACCAGGTCTTCAACGACCCGTCGGGCTGACGTAACAGGCCGTGGACTTGTGGACAGCCCTTCGCTACGCTCCGGCCTGACCACAGGGTCCACAGCCGCCACGACAACCAGGGTTTCATCTTTGTCTTTTTCTTGCTCCTGCTCCGACTTCGGCGCGTTGATCCAGACCGCATCGGGCACCGCCGGCACGCTCGGCAGCCCCCGCACAAACCGCTCTGGATGCTGAGCGTAGGCCACCGAGAGCACCTGCTCTCGCTGCCGGCGCACGCGCTCGACCTGCCCGTAGTGTACCGTCGCGGGGGTCAACAGACCCAACCCACTGTGGTAGTGTTCGCCGTTGTACCAGGGGAAAAAAACCCGCGCCCACTGCCGGGCACCCTCGATCGAACCAAACCGATCTGGGTAGTCCGGGCGATACTTCATCGTCTTGAACTGCGCTTCCGAGTACGGATTGTCGTTCGAGACAGACGGACGCGAATGCGACTTCTCCACCCCTAGATCGGCCAGGAGCTGCGCCACCGTCTTCGAGGTCATCGACGGACCCCGGTCACTGTGGATGATGAGCCCCTCGCGCGCAATCGATTGACGCGCACACGTCGTCTCGATCAACTCCTTGGCCAGCGTGGCCTTTTCTCTGGCAGCAAGCATCCATCCGACCACATACCGGCTATAGACATCCAGGATTACGTAGAGATAGTAATAGCTCCACTTGTGCGGGCCGCGCAGCTTCGTGATATCCCACGACCAGAGTTCATTCGGGCCCGTAGCCAACAACTCCGGCTTCTTGTACCGAGGCCGGCGGAGTTGATTACGCCGTTCCCGGACCTCATCATGCTCGGTCAGGATCCGGTACATCGTCCGCCAGTGACACACGTAGCGGCCTTCATCCAAGAGCGTGGCATAGACCTGGCGCGGTGAGGCATCGCAGAAGCGATCCCCGTTCAAGAGCATACGCACCTGAGAACGCTCGGTCTCACTCAAGGCACGCGCCGGTTTGCCACGGCGCTGCTTGGCTTCGGCCTGCTGAGGCTTGGGCTGCTTCGAGCGGTAGTAACTACTGCGCGGCACCCCCAACTGAAGACACGCCGGCTGCGTCCCTAGCGAAGACGACAAGACCCTCGCCTGCGCCATCATCGCCGTGCGCCCGGCTCGGCCTCGGTCAACCCAAGAAGTTGCGAGAGTTTTTTTGCACCTCGATGACCATCTCGGCCTGTTCGAGTTTGCGCTTCAAGCGTTGGTTCTCTCGCTGAAGCTGTTTGAGCGCTTTGGCCTCGTCGGAGGCTGGCTTGCGGCCCGGTTTGGCCCCGTCCAACTCGCCCCGCTCTCGTTGCCGACGCCATGTGGTCAGGTTCGAAGAGTAGAGGCCTTCCCGGCGCAGCAGCGCGCCGATCTCTCCGGGCCCAGTGCATCGGGCGGCTTCTTCGAGGATGCTTCGTTTGTAGGCGGCGCTGAAGCTCCGACGCTTGGGTCGGGCCACGACCTCGGTCTCAACAACGGGCCCTTTGCCGTTGTGGTGTGTTGGGTTGTGTGTATCCATGGTGTGGGTTCTCCTTCGCCCTCGCCACCGTTGAGGTGGGGTTAGAGTTTAATTTACGAAGGAAAAGTGTCTCACTGAATGTAGGCACAGAGGGGGCTACAACATTATTTTTCTCGCGCAGCAGAATCTCGTAAGAATCTCAACACTTTGCGAACTCAAGCATACATCGATTATTTGAAGTGTGTCGCGGAGAATGCACATAGCGGTCTAGACGCTCGAAAAAGGAACGAGATTTTCGCCAAAGCGGCAGACGCCAAAACGCGTATTTCGATCTACGGATCAGAAAGGGTTTTGGAAGCATTAGCGGAGTTCGAGAGGGGAGGCCCAGCCATAAATTCTCAAGATGCTGAGGAGCGATTTCTCCTGCTCACCAAAACTATGCGATCAGAAAGTGTTGGTAAGAATGAATCTGCCAAACCGAGCGATCTGAGTATAGTATTATTTGGTCCTAAAAGCCGGAAATCGTAGCGCGGCATAATCGGGTTGAGGGGCGCTAGAAGCGCCCCCCTCCCACACCACCCTGCATGCGGGTCCGCACAGGGCGGTTCCAGACAGTCCGGATCAGTGAGAG
>JANQES010000071.1 GCA_028278205.1 Rhodothermales bacterium | reverse complement strand
CGCTGGTAGCGCGCTCGGCGTGGGTCATGAGTCACGGGTCATGAGTCATGGGTGTTTTTCTCATGACCCGTGACTCATGACCCATGACCGATGCCTTCGCTTGGTCAAGGTGCCCTCACCCAAAATACCTCAAAACATAGTCTGGCTTGCTTAAGCCTACACAATCCGATCCGGATCCGGCTCGATGACGAGGCCTCGGTAGCCGAAGATTTTCTGCATAATCCGGATGAGCGTCGGCGACTGTTTCTGTGCGTACCACTGGTCGGCGGCGCGGCGCACGCCCAGGCCGTAGGTGGGGTAGGGGTGGATGGTGTCGGAGATCTGGCGGAGGGTGATGCCGTTGCGCATGGCCAGGGCGTATTCGCCGATCATCTCGCCGGCGGCGGCGCCCAGGATCGTCGCGCCGAGGATCTTGCCGTTCCACGCTTTGGCGAAGACCTTGATCAGCCCCGTCGCCTCGCCGTCGGTGATGGCGCGGTCTACCTTCGAATAGGGGAAGCGGTAGACGTTGTATTTGGCGCCTTTCTTCTGAAGATCCACCTCGCGCGCGCCGACGTGCGCCAGTTCGGGATCGGTGAAGGTGGCCCAGGGCACGTGGTTCTTGTCGATCTTGAACGGAATCTTGAAGATGGCGTTGGAGGCGGCGACTTTGCCCATGTGCTCGCTCATGTGCGTAAACTGATACCGCCCCGTGACGTCGCCGATGGCGTAGATGTGCCGCTTGTTCGTCCGGCACTTATCATTGACGGTGATGCCCTTCTTGGTGTATGCCACGCCCGCCGCATCCAGGTTGAGACTCTTGAGGTTGGGCTGCCGGCCCGTCGCCAGCAGAAACGCATCGGCCTCCACGATTTTGCGCCCGCCGTCCTGCTCGACCTCGATGGCGATGGGGCCGTTTTGCCGCGAGACGTTCCTGGGCGTAGCGCCGAAAAGATACTGCACACCGTCCTCGGCGAGCTGCTTCTGGAGCATCGCCACGAGTTCCGGGTCGTCTTTTTTGAGGATGGTCTGGCCCCGGACCAGGACCGTCACCTGCGTGCCGAGCCGCGAGAAAGCTTGCGCCATCTCCGTGCCGATAGGCCCGGCGCCGAGGATAGCCAGGCGTTCGGGCTGCCCGGTTATTTCAAAGAGCGTCTCGCTGGTCAAATAGGGCACGTCGGCCAGGCCCTCGATGTCTGGGACGAAGGCGCTGGCCCCGGCGGCGATGGTAATGTAGCGCCCCGTCACCCGCGCTGTGCCGTCTTCGCCCTCGATTTCGATGGTGTGCGGATCGATGAAACGGGCTGCGCCGAAGCGAATCTCCACGCCCATCGCCTCGTAGTTTTCGGGCTTGTCGGCGTCTTCATAGACTTCCTGGCGGATGTGATGCAGGCGTTTCATCATCGCGCCGAAATCGAAAGACAGCGGCTGATCGGTCAGGCCGTAGTGGCTGGCGTGGCGGATGTGATGGGCCACTTTAGCGCTTTTGATGATAGTTTTGCTGGGCACGCAGCCGGTCCACGTGCAGTCGCCGCCGAGCCTGTGGCGTTCGATCATCAGGGTTTTGGCGCCGAAGCTGGCGGCGATGCCGGAGGTCGTCAGCCCGGCAGCCCCGCCGCCGATGACGATCATATCAAAGTCGTAAGCCATAGTTTTTTCTGCGAAAAAACTAAAGGGGTAGGGAGGGTGAGGAAAGGTGCAAACGATCAGCCGTCAACCTTTCTCGTTCCCACATAACGATCTATGGTCTAGGGTGATGGTCAAAGGTTTGCGCTCTGTTGCAAGGCTGCCGCCTGGCGTTACACGAAGATCGCGTGTAAGGGCGCGCGGATCGGCTTTGAAGTGATCGAAACCGTGCGTAGGTTCGAGCATCGACTCCTTTATCACCCATTCGTCACAACTACCATGGCGTGGATCGAGATCATCGACGAAAACGAAGCCGGCGGCGCGCTTAAAACCATCTACGACGACATCACGCAGCGGCGCGGCAAGATGTCTAACATCATGCGCGTGCATAGCCTCCACCCGGCGGCCATGCAGGCGCACATGGACCTCTACCTCAAGATCATGTTCAGCCGCTCGGAGGGGCTGCGCCGCGCCGACCGCGAGTTGATCGCCACCGTCGTCTCGGCCACGAACGGATGCCCGTACTGCGTCAACCATCACGCCGAGGCGCTCAATTTTTACTGGAAAGACGCGGCGCGCATCGAGCAAGCGAAGCAGGATTACCGCGCGCTCGATCTGCCCGAAAAAACACGCGCGATGCTCGACTACGCCGTCAAACTCACCGAAGCGCCCTCATCCGTCACCGAGGCCGACGTCGCGGCGATGCGCCGGACGGGCCTCACCGACAAAGACATCCTCGACATCAACCTGATCACGAGCTATTTTAACTTCGTCAACCGCATCGCCGAAGGTCTCGGCGTGGCGTTCGATCCGGAGGAGATGAGTGGGTATAAGTATTGAATTCTTTGTCTTGTCGATAAGGATGGGTTTATTGGGATGTGCTTCGTAGGGCGTACTGCGTACGTCGTAGTGCGTAAAGGTGTCCAGGTGGTGATCGAAAGGTGTTGATGGCACAATACACTCCTCCCTTGAGGGAGGTGGCCCGCAGGGCCGGAGGGTGTAAAACGGTTTGTTTACACCCCCAG
>JANQES010000057.1 GCA_028278205.1 Rhodothermales bacterium | reverse complement strand
GAGCAACCCGACGATAAACAACGGCCAGGCGATGTGGGGGGGGAGGCGGGGGCGTGTCATGATGGGGGGTGGGTTTGGTCGCGAAAGTTGTGCTTTGGGTGGACGTTGTATTGGTCACCAGTCATTACGCTCGCTGGCGCTCGCTGTCACTGGTCATTGGTGTCTTTCCCTCTGCCAGTGACCAATGACCAGTGACCAATGACCAGTGACTAATCCGACGGTCCCAACAGCGGGAAGGTCACTTCCTCCACCGTGCCGTCTTCGAAGGTCAGCCGGAAGACGCCCTCGACCGTGTCGTCGGTGAAGCTGGTGCGGGGCGTGACGATCCACGCTTCGGTGCGTTTCATCTCTTGCGGTTCCAGCGTGATCGGCGAGACACCGACGATGCGGATTTCGGCCTCGCCGGGCGAGACGGCCTCGATGGTGAACGTGGCGGCATAGGGCTGTTGATTACGCACACGGAACCGGAGCCGGTTGGCGATGCGCCCGTCCGGCAATTCCGTAAACGGCGCACCCACCACGCGCCCGACGTTGACGTCGTAGGAGCTGCGACTGAGCAGCACGCCGGTGAAGATCACCGCGACGAAAAGGCCGAGCACGGTGTAGAGCACCGTGCGCGTACGCCACCAGCGCGTGGTCTGCCCTGCCAGTTCGTTCTCCGACGTATAGCGAATCAGCCCGCGCGGTTTGCTGATCTTGTCCATGATCGTGTCGCAGGCGTCGATGCACTGGGTGCAGCCGATGCATTCCATCTGGAGGCCGTCGCGGATGTCGATGCCGGTGGGGCAGGTGCGCACGCACGCAAAGCAATCGATGCAATCGCCCTTCATGGGGATCAGGCCGGCTTCTTCGTCGCGGATCTTTTTTTTGCTGCGTTTGGCGCGCGTCTCTCCCCGGTTTTCGTCGTACGAAATGATGAGCGAGTTGGGATCGATCAAGACCGACTGGAAGCGGGCGTAGGGGCAGGCGATGGTGCACATCTGCTCCCGGAAATACCCGAAGTCGAACAGGATCAGGCCCGTCGTCAGGGCCATCGTCACGAAGAAACCCCAGTGCTCACGGGGCGATTGCTGCATCCAGTAAATGAGGTTGTCCCATCCGACGAAGTACGAGACGAAGACGTGCGCCAGCGCCAGCGAGATCAGCAGATAGAGGCTGTGCTTGACGCTTTTGCGCCAGATCTTATCCCACGTCCAGGGCCCTTCGTCGCGGCGTTTGCGGACGTGCTCTTTGCCTTCGAGCCATCGTTCGATGGGCCGGAAGACGAATTCCATATAGACCGTCTGCGGGCAGCCCCAGCCGCACCAGACGCGCCCCAACAGCGCCGTAAACAAGAAAATGCCGATGATTGTGCCGAACATCGACAAGAGCAGCAGCAGCGTGTCGGTGGGGTAGAAGATGAGGCCGAAGAGGGCGAATTCGCGGTGGATGAAGTCGATGAGCACCGCCGGCTGGCCGTTGATGGGGATCAGCGGCAGCGCCACGAACAGCACGATCAGGAACCAGCCTAGCCACAGGCGCGGCTTATAGAAGCGGCCCCGTTCCAGCGTCGGATAGATCCACTTGCGCTCGCCCTCGCGCGTGAGCGTCGAGAGCACTTCCACCGGCGAGTCGAGGATCCCGACTTCGTCTTCGGGGATAAAGGGTTTATTCATGGTACTACGGGGGCTCGAACTTTGGGAAGGGCCAGTGGCCAATGGGATGTGGGGAAAAGGGTATCGATCAAGAACCCTATTGGCTACATCCTACTGGCCACTGGCCCTCCACATTTCATTCCACCAAATCGCCCTCCGGCGCTTTGGCATTAGGCGGGTTGGTACCCTGGATGGATTGAATGAACGCGACGAGCTCGGCGCGTTGTTCCGGCGTATAGACAGCCTCCCAGGGCGCCATGCCTTTCTCGATGACGCCCTTGCTGATGATGTTGAACATATCCACGTTGGTGTTGCCGTGGATCCAGTAGTTGTCCGTCAGGTTAGGACCGATGAGGCCCTCGCCGGCGGCGCCGTGGCAGGGCATACAACTCGTGGCGTAGTTGGCGGCGCCGGCCTCGATGCGAGCCGCATCGCCGACGAAAGTCGCCAGCGTAGCCTCGTCGGCGTCGAAGGTCGGTTGGGTTTCAGCAAAGGCGGCGCGGCGTGCCTCCAGTTCGGCCTGCCCCTGCGCCAGGTCGTCTTCGTAGGTATCGACGAAGTCGAAGACGTGGATGCCGAAGATGTAGATGACCGAGAAGATGACCGTGGCCCAGAGCAGCCAGAGCCACCAGCCGGGCATCGGGTTGTCGTATTCCTGGATGCCGTCGTACTTATGGCCTTTGATGACCTGGTCGCGTGTATCGCCGCGCGGGGCGGTATCCGTATCAGGCATGATTATTTACAGGATGATGGTTGGTGGGCAGGGCGACGCGGTCCGGGTCGTCCAATGGCATCTGTTTGGCCGCCTCGCGTTGAGACTTCTTCATGGTCATCGCCCAGATGACGACGAGCACGAAGGCCACAAGGAAAGCGATGAGGCCGATTTCGGGCAGGATGCCGCTCTCCATGGCGCGAGCAACTTCTTTCATCATGGCTATTGTCCCGTGTTGGCTTGTTGATTGGCGGCGGAAAGCTGGTTGCCGGCGGGGGTGCCTTCGGCGGCAGTGCCTGTTCGGAGGTAGGCGCCGAGGCTTTGCAGGTAGGCCACCATCGCCACGATCTCCTTATCCTCAAGCCCTGCCGGCCCGCCCTGCGAGGCTACGTCGGCGGCGATGGCGCGGGCTTGTTCTTGCGCCAGCGTGGCCGCGTTGGCGATCTCGTCGTCGGTGTAGGGCACGCCGAGGGTGCGCAGCACGCGCAGCCGGGACGAGATCGACGAGAGGTTGAGCCGCTTGCGCAGCAGCCAGTCGTAGGGCGGCATGATCGAGTTCGGGCTGGTCGAGCGCGGGTCTTCCATGTGGCGCACGTGCCAGAGGTTCGGATATTTGCCGCCGACGCGCGCCAGATCTGGGCCGGTGCGTTTCGAGCCCCAGAGGAAGGGGTGTTCGTAGACCGTCTCGCCGGGCTTGCTGTATTCGCCGTAGCGTTCGATTTCCTGGCGGAAGGGACGCACCATTTGCGAGTGGCAGTTGTTGCACCCCTCGCGGATGTAGAGGTCGCGCCCGGCCAACTCCAGCGGCGTCCACGGCTTGACGCTTTCGATACGCGGGACGTTCTCCTGGATCAGCACCAGCGGCAAGAATTCGACGATGCCGCCGACGAGGATCGACAGGGTCACCAGGATGGTGAAGACCAGGGGCCACCCTTCGAGCTTGCGGTGCCGGCCTCCGAGGTGAATCAAGCGTTTCATGGGCTATCAAAATCGTTTTGGTGAACGTAGGGGCGAGGTCGCCTCGCCCCTACGGCACGTTCAGGAGGCTTGCTGAGGCAAGGCGAAGGCTGGATCCGGCAGGTTCTTCGGCGCGCTTTTGATCGTCTTCCACATGTTGACGACCATCAGCACGACGCCCAGGAGGTAGAGCGAGCCGCCGATCAAACGTCCCCAGTACATCGGGATGATCTGCACGACGGTCTCCATGAAGTCCGGATAGAGCAGGCGACCGGCTTCGTTGAAAGCGCGCCACATCAAGCCCTGCGTGATGCCGGCGGTATACATCGACAGCACGTAGAGCAGGATGCCGATGGTGCCGATCCAGAAGTGGGTGTTCGCCAGCTTTTTGCTCCACAACTCCGTCCGCCACAGGCGCGGCAGCAGCCAGTAGATCAGCCCGAACGTCATGAAGCCGTTCCAGCCGAGGGCCCCGGCGTGGACGTGGCCGATCGTCCAGTCGGTATAATGGCTCAGCGCGTTGACCGTCTTGACCGAAAGCATCGGGCCTTCGAACGTAGACATCCCGTAGAACGTGATGCCGACGACGAACATCTTGAGCACGACGCTCTCGCGCAGTTTATGCCAGGCCCCGCGCAGCGTAAAGAGGCCGTTGATCATGCCGCCCCAGGAGGGCATCCAGAGCATCACCGAGAACAACATACCCAGCGTGACGGCCCATTCGGGCACCGCCGTGTAGTTGAGGTGATGCGGCCCGGCCCAGATGTAGAGAAACACCAGGCTCCAGAAGTGGACGATCGAGAGGCGATAGGAGAACACCGGGCGTTCGGCGGCTTTGGGCAGGAAGTAATACATCAGCCCCAGGAACGGCGTCGTCAGGAAAAACGCCACCGCGTTGTGGCCGTACCACCACTGCACGAACGCGTCTTGCACACCCGCGAAGATCGGATAGCTGTGCGCCAGGCTGTAGGGCAGCGCCAGGCTGTTGCCCACGTGCAGCACCGCCACTGTGATGATCGTGGCGATGTAGAACCACAGCGCCACGTACATATGCTTCTCGCGCCGGTTGCGCAGCGTCCCGAAGAAGTTGGCCGCAAAGACGATCCAGACCACTGCGATGGCGATGTCGATGGGCCACTCCAACTCGGCGTATTCTTTACTGGTGGTGATGCCCAGCGGCAGCGTGATGGCCGCCGAGACGATGATGCCCTGCCAGCCCCAGAAGTGGATGCGGCTCATCAGGTCGTTGAACATGCGCGTCTTGCACAGCCGCTGCGTCGAGTAGTAGATGGCCGCAAAAATGGCGTTGCCGGCGAAGGCAAAAATGACGGCGTTGGTGTGCAGCGGGCGCAGCCGGCCATAGCTGAGGTATTCGCCCAGGTTGGCCGGCCAGAACGGAAGCTGAAGAGCAATGATGACGCCCACGAGCATCCCGACGAACCCCCAGAGCACCGTCGCCAGCAAAAACCAGCGGACGATCTGCTCGTCGTAGGTGAAGACGGTAACCGGCGGCGCGGCAGTGGCCTGGCCGGGCGTCGTTTCTGGTTTGGAAGTTTCAGCCATAAGCATACCCGCGCGTGGGCGGGTGGATGGGTCTTAGGGCGTATTGATATTCATTTTGATCTGAATGTCAATACACCTTGAGGGTGTCCAAAAAACCTGACAGCCTCGGTGTGGGAGACCTGTGAAAGGGAGTGCTTGTAATAACAGGCCTAATTAACCGCTCGCGTCTACGCCGACTTGAGGGAGGGCTTCCTACCTGAGGCGTGGGCAATACCTTACGAGGGGTGTAGGGGAGACCCCCACACGGTTTTTCAAGAATGACTTGTCTATGCCTGATGGCGCCTTGCGACGGATCCTTTCCTGAATCTTCATCCCCCGGCGGCTTCATCCCCCGCAAGGCTGTAGGGGTTCTCCCCACACGTTACGTAAGAAATGCCTTGCGAACGAAGGAGTGCTTTCTTTGTACTCTGTGTCGGGTGTTGGACGGCCTCTTTGCCTGGCAAATGCTTTGAACCTGCCCAAGACGTGATCTCGCATCCGTATCCCTCGGAACCAATGGTTTCCTTACCTTCTATAGTGGACGGCATAACCCCACAAGGCCGGTCCGGCTTGTTTTCGGACCGGGAAAACCATTGGCCCAAGACACGTATGCAAGCCCTCATCGTAGGGGCGGCCTCGCCCCATCACGAGCCTATCGAAGAGACCCTGCGCGCGCACGGGTACGAAGTGTTTCATGCCGGGATGCCGGACGACGCCTGGACCGTTTATGAGGAGGCCCCGCCCCATCTGGTGGTGTTGATGGGCATCGGGCCGCAAAGCCTGGCCCTGGCCCGCCGCATCCGTGCCAGCGAACACGGCGACGCCGTCATCCTGCTGGCGATGGTCCATCCTGATGCCGAAGACTATTTGCAAGGCGTCCTCGAAGCCGAAGTGGACGATTGCGTTTCGGGCCAGGCCGATCCGTCGTATCTGAAAGCGCGGCTGGCGCTGGCGGCGCGGCGGTCGCACCGGCGGGTGCGGCGCCGGGAGATCGAGAACGAACTGGCCGTTCGCCTGCGGCAGCAGGCTACCGTGGCCGAGTTGGGCCGTCGCGCGCTCATCGGCATGCCCTGGCGCGCGTTGATGGGCGAGGCCGTTTCGATTACCGCGCGCGCGCTCGACGTCGAGTTCTGCAAGGTGCTCGAATATCGTCCGGATGAAGAGGTGTTTTTGCTGAGAGCGGGCGTGGGATGGAAGGAGGGCCTCGTCGGGCAGGCGCGCGTAGAGGCCGGGGAGGATTCGCAGGCCGGGTATACGCTGAAGGTGGGCGAGCCGGTGGTCGTCGAAAATCTGGCCACCGAGACGCGGTTCAGCGGGCCGCCGCTGCTCACCGAGCACGGCATCGTCAGCGGCATCAGCGTGATCCTGATGGTCGAAGGCGAGCCCTACGGCGTCATCGGCATTCATACGACCCGGCCCCGCGCGTTTCAAGAGGACGACGTCAACTTTCTTCAGGCCGTAGCCAACGTCCTGGCCGAGGCCGTCGAACACGACCGGTTTAAAGAGAAGCTGCTGCGCGAGCGCAACTTTGTCTCTGCCGTGCTTAAAACAGCCGGGGCGCTCGTGGTGGTGCTCGACGCCGAAGGCTGCATCGTGCGCTTCAACCGGGCCTGCGAACAAACCACCGGCTACACCCTCGACGAAGTCAAAGGCCGCAAAGTCTGGGATTTCCTGTTGATCCCTGAAGAAGCCGAAGGCGTCTCGGCGGTCTTCGCCGAATTACAGGCGGGCGCGTCGAATGATTATGAAAACTACTGGGTGACCAAACAGGGCGAACGGCGGCGCATCGCCTGGTCTAACACGGTGTTGACCGATGAGACGGGCGCCGTCGAGCACGTCATCGGCACCGGGATCGATATTACCGAGCAGATGCAGACCCGGCAGGCGTTTCAGGAGAGCGAAGCGCGCAACCGCGCCATCCTCGATACCACCGTAGACGGCATCATCACCATCGACGAGCAGAGCATCGTCGAGTCGTTCAACACGGCGGCGGAGCGCATCTTCGGGTATCAGGCCGACGAGGTCATCGGGCGGCGCGTGAACATGCTCATGCCCATGCCCTATCGCGAAGAACACGACAGCTACGTTCAGAACTATATCGAGACCGGGCATCGCAAGATCATCGGCATCGGGCGCGAGGTCGTCGGACTGCGCAAAGACGGCTCGATCTTTCCCATGGATCTGGCCGTGAGCGAACTCGTTTTGGAGGACCGGCGGATCTTCACCGGCATCGTCCGCGACGTCTCGGAGCGGCGCAGCCTGGAGCAGGAGATCCTCCGCATCAGCGAACAGGAACGCCGCCGCATCGGGCAAGACCTGCACGACGGCCTCGGGCAGATGCTTACGGGCATCGGTCTGATCACCAAAAACCTGGCCCGCTCGTTAGAGCACCAGGACCACCCCGGCGCCGACGAAGTCACCGAAGTGACGGAGTTGCTCAAAGAAGCCGACCAGCATGCGCGGATCCTCGCGCGCGGCCTGATGCCCGTAGACCTCGAAGCGACGGGCCTTTCGGCGGCGCTCCGGCGCCTGTCGGTCAACGCCGGGCGGCTCTTCGGCATCCGATGCACCTTCGAAGAAGTGGGCGAGGTGCTCATCGACGACAACAGCGTGGCGACGCACCTCTACCGCATCGCACAGGAGGCCGTCAGCAATGCCGTCAAGCACGGACGCGCCGAGCAGGTCCGGATTAGCCTGGCTGCCGGGCGACAGATCCGCCTGCGCATCCACGACGACGGCGTCGGCTTTCCCGAAAGCATTGACGAAGAGCGGCGCGGCATGGGCGTGCGCATCATGCACTACCGCGCCCGCGTCATCGGCGCCACGCTCGACATCACCGACGGCCACGACGGCGGCACGACCATCACGTGTACCCTCCGCCGCGCCGGCGAACCGATTCACCTGGCTGAAGACCTTACCATCTAGTTTCGTTTCAAGCAGTCTGTTGTGCTAACCCGATGAGACATAGCCTTACAAAACGACGTTGCCTCGGAGAGCGAGGGGCGAAAGGCGAGGAGCGCGGTTCGAGAATCGCTCTTCGCTCCTCACCCTTCGCCCCTCGAACGGAACGTTTCTCGAAGTCACGTTGCACAAAGGATGGCTTGACGCAGCACCAGGCACACTCCCCTCGATAAACCCGGATGACGGATCCATGAAAAAGATCTTGATCGTAGACGACCACCCGCTGATGCGCAAAGGCCTGGCCATGACGCTCAACGCCGAACCCGACCTCAACGTCTGCGGCCAGGTAGCCGACGCCGAAGAGGCCCTTGGCGCCCTCGAAGAGTTCAACCCGGACCTCGCCATCGTAGACATCTCGCTGCCGGGCATGAGCGGTCTCGAACTGATCAAGCACATGCAGGCACTCAGGCCGGAGTTGCGCACGCTCGTGGTCTCGCGCCACGACGAAGCGCTCTACGCCGAGCGGGCCATCCGCGCCGGCGCCCGCGGCTACGTCATGAAGCTCGAAGCCAGCGACATGATCGTCAAGGCGGTCCGGCGGGTGCTCAACGGCGGCATCTACGTCAGCGAAGAGATCAACGAGCGGCTGCTGTTGGGGCTGGCCGCCGGGCGGCAAGAACTGGCGCAGTCGCCCCTGGAAGTGCTCTCGGACCGCGAACTCGAAGTCTTCGAACTGACCGGGCGCGGCCTGGGCACGCGCGAGATCGCCGAACGCCTCCACCTGTCGGTCAAGACCGTCGAATCGTACCGGGCGCGTATCAAAGACAAGCTCAACCTCAAGACCGCCGCCGAGTTGATGCAGCATGCCGTGCAATGGGTCGAAGGCGAGAGCACGAGTTGAGGCGGACGGTCTACACAACCGCTCCGCCCGAAGTGAGCGCCTGGTCGTAGCGTCCCTCCTCCATGTGTCGTTTGACCTCTGCAAAGGCGTCGAGGGTGCATTGTACGTCCTCCTCCGTATGGGCAGCCGTGGGCATCAGCCGGATGAGGATGGTCCCTTTGTCTACGGCGGGATAGACGACGACGGATACGAAAATATTATGTTCGTGCCGGAGGTGCAGCGTGAGGGCCTTGGCCTCCTCCGGCGAGCCACTCAGGTAGACCGGCGTCACGGGCGATTGCGTCGTGCCCAGGTCGAAGCCTAGCGCCCGGAGCCCGGCTTGCAGGCGGTGTGCGATCTGCCAGAGCCGCTGCCGCAGTTCAGGATGCTGGCGCATCAAAGCCAGCCGCGTCAAGGCGCCCTCGACCATCGGCTGGCACAGCGACTTGGCGTAGATCTGGCTACGCATGTTATATTTGAGAAACTGAATCAATTTTTTATCGCCGCAGATGAAAGCCCCGAAGCCCGCCATGGCTTTGGCAAAGGTGCCAAAGAGCACGTCGATGTCGTCCTGAACGCCAAAGTGTTCCCCTGCGCCCCTGCCGTTCTCGCCGAGCACCCCAAAGCCGTGCGCATCATCGACGAGCAGCCGCGCGTTAAAGCGCCGTTTCAGGGCAACCACCCCATCGAGGGCGCCGAGGTCTCCACTCATGCCAAAGACGCCTTCGGTGATGATCAGGATGCCCCCGCCCGTGCGCTCGACGATGGCCCGGGCCTGGCCGAGGCGGTGTTCCAGGTGCGCCGGGTCGTTGTGGCGAAACCCGAACCGTTGCGCCGTGCTCATGCGCATGCCGTCTACGATGCAGGCATGGGATTGTTGGTCATAGACGATGACGTCGTGCCGGTCGGTCAGCGCATCGATGGCCGAGGCGCACCCCTGGTACCCATAATTGAGCAGGAAGGTATCTTCCTTCTGCATAAAGTCGGCCAGGGCCTGTTCCAGAGCTTCGTGGGCCTGGCTGTTTCCGGTTAGCATCCGCGAGCCCATCGGGCTCGCCAGGCCGTACTGCGCCGCCGCCCGGGCATCGGCTGCCCGCACTTCCGGCCAGTTTGCCAAGCCGAGGTAGTTATTCAGGGACCAGACCAGCACCTCGCGCCCGTTCTGGCGCATCCAGGGGCCGATGTCGCCTTCGAGGCTGGGGTAGGTCAGATAGCCATGGGCTACGCGGGCATACTGCCCCAGGTCGGTAGCCATGATGCGGTCAATCTTTGCAAATAGATCCAAGATCTCATCGTGGTTAATAGTGAAACGCCGGTGGGTATGCCCCCCAAGGTACACGCTATGCGGCTTGTTTGCCACCCCTTTGTGATGCCGTTGCGCCCTGCCCCTGTAACACCAGATGTCTATCCCACTGCGTAATGCTTCCGCACCAAAACTCGTCAAGTCTGAGAAGGGAAAACGGACGAGGACTACAGCTCCTCCTGAAGATGTTGCCATGCTTCATCCTCCTCGGCTCGGTTCCAGTCTTCAGCCAGCGTCGCTTCACTCAATAAAGCGGTTTGATTTACCTCGTCTTCGTAGCTTGATGGGCCATCAAGGTTGTTTTTGAGGAACCTTGGGCGCCGGTAGTTTAGGTAATGAAAAATCCTTGATCAAAGAACGGACGATTGCGGCTTTGTGTGTCGGCCAGAACGTCTTTTTCCAATACGCGTGAATGACCTGGGCTACCTGAAGCGGGTAAAAGGGTGCTTGTGTTGCTAAATTGACCCCTTTATACGTTTCCTTTTTATTGGCTTCGCGATAACAGTCGTAGAAGGCCTTCTGGATTTTAGATGACATTTTGGCTTCCACTTTTTTGCGTTTGCTATCGGGGATGGAATGGCCTGCTTTTTTAATAGCGTGTTCGATTTGCATCTGGGCAATAATTTCATTGATCGTGCTGAAGACATAATCTCCCGCATAGGATCGCCCTGCCGACGCCTTGCCTGACGAGGCATGGAAAACGCGCAACGCCCAGTTTCTCGTGGTATGCCCTACCGTGGTATGGCCCCACACACTGGCCTGCGTTTTCTTTGCATCGACCAGCGCATCGCGAACGGCCGAACCGAGGGAGCCTGCGCCCCCGCCTTCCATGGTTCCCTTACGCCAGTTTTCTTTTTCGCTTGCGCCTCGCGCAACGCTACAGGCGTAAAGCACAATATCGACATCCATCGTTAAACTGGAAGCAATTTTCTTTATCAGCGCCGGTGCTTTTCCGGTGGCTAAATTATTACTGATACCGCACCAGGTGGCGGTGCCATGCGCCACGACCGTCAACTGGCGAATCTGTGAGGGGCCGGTATCTTTGAGCGGCTTAACCCCGGCCGGTTTTCCCGCTTTATCCGCTGCTTTTTTCAACGTCGCGCTCAGTTTGGGGATGGTGCTGCCTATTTCAAATGTAGAATCAGGAAACGCCTGGCCAAACGTCAGATCGGCGGCGGAAAAACTTTTCTTATTGGCGGCAATCGCGTTTTCTCGTTTGGCTATCGCTTTAGCCTGCCGTGTGAGTTCGGCGTCGCCATCATCGTAGAAAACCACATGAACGCCTGCGGGAAAATCCCGCCACAACCGTTGGCCTAATACCAGTTCCGGGTCTGGTGCAGCAACAGCAGGGTCCGGTTTTTTTTCCGGTTCAACAGCTTGCCGTTGGATAACCCAGGGCCGCTCTCGTTGTTCTAGGGTGTGGGTCAACTCATGCGAGAGCAGGCGCTGACCGGCCTCGGTGCCGGGGCGGTACTCACCCTCGCCGAAGGCTATGTGGTTGCCGATGGTAAAGGCCCGCGCACCGATTTGCCGGGCGGCTTCAGCAGCCCGGTCGTCGTTGTGAATAGCTACCTGGCCGAAGTCCTGGCCGAAGCGCGCCTCCATGCCCCCGCGTGTGGTTCGGTCGAGGGGTTGCCCGGATGAACCTGTGACCTGCGCGATCAGCTCGCTTGCCGGCGCGGGTATCTCGTCCAGACGGTAAGCCCGCTCAGGCGATGCCGGGCTTGCCGCAGGCGCTGTGCGGTCTCTCGTTTGGGCCTGTAGGATTCGCTGTGCGACTTGATTTCCAAGCGTCTGTTGTAAGTCAAGCGTCGCGGGCACGTCCGAATCGTGCCTGGAAAGCTTCCGGCTGTGCTTCGCCGGTTTATGGGTCTTCGTTTCCTGAGCAGCCTTCGAGGTCTGAGCGTACGTTCGCATGACGAATCCTCCTGGCTTGATTATCTGATGTCTACTTTGTCAATACCTGGATGCTGGCTGGATGATACACCGATCCTATATGATCATAAAATACGCAATTCCATATGAGCGAACCGGGTTTATGCGTTTATTTTTTTTCCTACTCCTCTTTCGGTTGATCGGTTCGCCACGCTAAACAATATTCCGTAATGGGTCAAAGGCGGGGGCACGAGTTGAGGTAGTGTGTGGGTTAAGCTGCTCTTTCGCGGCCTTTGGGGGCAGCGTTCTTCTTTACACGCTTCGGCGTCAGGGGGCGCAACTCGTGCTCGCACGCCTGTTCCTGCTTCTTGATGTCTTCGTAGATCGCCCGTAGATCGTAGTTGAAGCGTGCAGCGTGCGCCTCACGTATCTTCCTTACTTCTGTTACGATAGGATCGTCTTTCATGACGCTACGCCTCCAGTAATTCTTCGCAGGTGCAGATGATGACGGGTTCATATCCTTCTGGGTTGATTAACCTTCGACGCTGAAATACCCGATGGCTTTATTGCCGTTCGCTCGATTCACTATGTGCATGAAGTATCCATTCTGACCAAGTGTATCTACGCTTTGTACGTAAAAGCCAGCCAAATTGAATTCCATGAGCATGGACGCAATGGAAAACTTAGAGAGGTCAGGGGTTACTTCTACTTCGAAGCTGGTGGTATCGGCTGTTTCGATTTCATGATAGCTAACCTTTAGTGTATCAGGAAGGTCTTCGTTCTGATTTGCGTGTAAAAAGACGATAGATATTGTTTTATCAAACTGGCTGTTGAACGGATCATGTACTCTCCCATCGGAAAAAGAAAGTTCCGACGTAATGGACCGTTGCATCACTTCAACATCCAAACGTCCACCCCATGCTTGGTGAGCTACGCTGGTAATCTTTTGCTCAAATGTGGAATTAAATGGATGGGGATCTGATAGGAGAGATTCGATTGATTGCTGGGATACTGCAATACTGTCTTCTATCGCTTCTGTCAAATCTCCTACTGCGTTAACCCATGCGAAGAAATAAGCCTCGTCTCTTGTAGAATTCTTATAAATGGTTATTTGTTTAAGTCCATCTTTGAGCTTTTGTACCTCTGAAACCAGCACATCCGTGTCATCGGCAAATACTTTGTCTCCGACATACAGGGCTAGTGTGACGAAAAGCGAAATAACAGCGAGGAACGTACCGACTGCCGTCAGCTTGCTAGGCAACTTCCAATTCTGCCATTGTTTTTTAGAAGGCCAGAGTTTCATGTCAAACCTCATTAGATTGGTGCTGAAAGGTAGAGGTGTTGTGCCCCGCTTAAGTTCAAATTGTATAAGCTTTTGAAGAAATGGTTTCACATTGTCTCATGCATGATCTGGCCTGCGACGGGTTGTCACTAAGATCTTTGCCATACTCCGGCGGGGTGTGCGGGGTATTCCCCCACATTTCGTCTAAACATTTCCCCACATCTTCATACGCACGCTTCCTGTCCACGCGTCGCCGGGCAAAGTCGTATCTATGGGGCGGATGGTGAAAATCGCTTTTTCACAACAGCGTCAACCCGCCTTTTAGAGGCCCTGACGGAGGCTACGCCCATGTTTGCCCTCAACAAAATACTCGTTCCTCGCGATTTTTCGGACTGCGGCGAAGCGGCGGTCCAGTATGCGCTCGATCTGGCCCGGCGCACCGGCGCGGAGATCCACCTGCTCTTCGTCGAGGTGCTCTACGCCGATGCCTATGCCCCGGCGTCGATCCAGGAAGCGCCGGAAGAGGCCCTGATGGAGCGGTTGCTCGAAGGCGTTCAGGAGGGTCTGCCCGGCGAGGAAGGCGACCGGGTGCCGGTCATCCGCGCCATCAAGCGCGACATTGCCGCCGCGCCGGCCATCGTAGCCTATGCCCAGGAAAACGACATCGACGTGATCGTCATGGGCACGCACGGACGACGCGGGCTGCGCCGCCTGCTGATGGGCAGCGCCGCCGAAGAAGTCGTGCGCACCGGCCCCTGCCCCGTGGTCATCGCGCACTGCGTCGAAGCAAAGACCACCGGGCCGCACGGGCAAAACAAGATCCTGGTGCCGGTGGACTTCTCCCGGCATTCGCGGGTGGCCCTGCGCCACGCCAAAGAACTGGCCGAACTCTTCAACGCGCGCCTGGATCTACTGCACATCGTCGAAGAGCAGTTGCATCCGGCGTTCTACAACACCGGCGTCTTCTCGGTCTACGACATGATTCCCAACATCGAGGCGCGGGCTGAGGAAGAGCTGGAGAAGTTTTTCAACGAGACCGAAGGGCCTGACGTGGCGGCGGAATTCCACGTGCATCACGGCAACGCCGCGCACGAGATCGTCGATTTCTCCAAAGAGCGGGAGCACGTCCTGATTGTGATGGCCACCCACGGGCTCAAGGGGATGGAGCACTTTCTCCTGGGCAGCGTGGCTGAGAAGGTGGTGCGGTTGGCCGCCTGCCCGGTCTTCACGGTGAAAGCCTTCGGCAAGATGCTCGTGCCGCTGCCGGCGCTGGCTGATCACGAAGCCGTCGAAGGATAGCCTGTGGGTGGCTGGATGTCGGTGAGGCGACCGGCTACCGCGCGCCGATCTCCTCATCCCCCAACCTCCAGCCACCCCGTACTGAGCGAGCAACCAACACCAGCGAGCAATGCTTCAGATCAAAAAGATTCTTTTTCCGACGGATTATTCGGCCTGTGCCGAGCACGCCTTTTCGCAGGCGGCTTACCTGGCCGGGCAGTACGATGCCGTGCTGCACGTGCTGCACGTGGCCGAGCCGTCGATGGTCTTACCCCCGCTGGATCTGAGCGAAGCCGACGTCGCCGCCGACCTGCGCCTGCCGCCGCCTGTGACGCCGCCGGAGGCGCATCGGGACGGCGAAAGAGCGCTGATCAATGTAGAGGTCCCGCCCCTCGGCGGTTCGGTGGAGCGCGCCATCCTGGCCTACGCTGCCGAAGAAGACATCGACGTGATCGTGATGGGCACGCACGGACGCCGCGCCGTAGACCGGTTGCTGCTGGGCAGTGTGGCGAGCAAGGTGGTGCGCCTGGCCGAATGCCCGGTCTTGACCGTCGGGTTCGAAGCCGTCGCGTGGGAAGAGGGACAAGCACGGCGCATCCTGGCGCCGGTCGATTTTTCAGACCATGCGCAGTTGGCCGTGGCCTACGCCAAAGACCTGGCAGCCACCTACGGCGCGCATCTGGATCTGCTGCACGTGATCGAAGAGACGACGCTGACGACAGTCTACGGCATGGAGCCGGTTACGGTCCAGGTTCCGGACGTCGAAGCGCAGGCCCGGGCCGCGCTCGAACAACTGGCGCGCGAAGCCGGCGGGCCGGAGACGCCCTACACGATCCACGTCATCGTGGGGCATCCGGCCTACGAAATCGTCGATTTCGCGGAGCAGCAGGGCGCCGGCCTCGTCGTGATAGCCACCCATGGCCTGACGGGGATCAAACGCCTGCTGCTGGGCAGTGTCGCCGAGAGGGTGGTTCACCGGGCGCCGTGTCCGGTCTTCACCGTCAAAGGCTTCGGCAAGCGGTTGCTGGCGCCGGTTGCTGCTGCCGAGATGGCTGAACAATCTGCGCCTTAATCATAGATAGATACTGTGAAACGTAAAACGTGACACGAGCGAAGCGACTGACGAAGTAAACGTGAGGGCGCCTCACTTAAACGTTTTTACAAGCATCCTCACGTTTGTACGTTTCACGGATCGCTACCCCCTGAGAACTTACATCGCTGTGAACTAGGACAACGTCCCATCCAACGCTCATGTATCCGTTTAAACGCATCCTGGTCCCGACGGACTTTTCTCTTTGTGCCGAGGCGGCTTTCAGCCATGCCCTCTATCTGGGGCAGCGGTACAAGGCCGAGGTGCATCTGCTCCACGTAGCCCTGCCCGGAGCCAAAGGGGGTTCTTTGGGAAAGCAGGACGGCGGGGTCGTATGGCCGGATAAAGTGACCGATCCGCGGCCCGGCGTGCCCGCCTACACCGAACACTGGCAAGACCTGCCGCTGCGCCGCGTCATCGTGCAGCACGCCGATCCGGTCCATGCTATTCTGGCCTATGCCGAGGAGCAAGCCGTCGATTTCATCGTCATGGGCGCCCATGGCGACCGAGGCGCCGGGTATTTTCTGAACCTGGGCCTGGATAGTCCTTTTCTCGGACACACCGCCGAGCAAGTGGTGCGCCATGCCGGCTGCCCCGTCTTGCGCGTGGTGATGCCCAACGGTCGCAGTCCTGAACGGATACGCCGGCTGCTGGTGCCGCTGGATATGTCGTCGTTGTCTTTGTTGGCGCTGGCCTATGCCAAAGACCTGGCCGCCCTCTACGACGCCCGCCTCGACCTGCTCCACGTGCTCGAACCGCGTTCGTCGAGCGCCGCGCAGGACGCCGCCGAAGCCTCCGAAGAACAAGCCCGCACCGAACTCATGGAGGCCTTCAGCAAGACAAAGGGACCCGATGTCTCGGCGGGCTTTCACGTAGCCCGAGGCCGTCCGGATCGCCTGATTCGCGCCTTCGTCGAAAAGCACAGCGTCGATCTGGTGGTGATGGGCGCGCATTCTGACCTGGGCCAGGATGTCCTGGGCATCGTCACCGAACGGGTCGTGCGCAAGGCGCCGTGCCCGGTGCTGACCGTCCGGCGCGGCAAGCCCGATCCCCAAACCTCTGCGCGCTCCCGCCGTATCTCGTCGATACCTATCGTTTTTCTGTAAATGGCAAATAGGCAAATGGGCAAATGGCAAATTTTAACGTCGCGATTGAATTGCCATTTGCCTATTTGCCATTTTTCAAGGAGGTAATCCGTGCTAACCATCAAGAAAATCCTGCATCCGACTGATTTTTCGGACGGAGCGGCTACGGCCTTCGAGCACGCCCTGCACATGGCCCGGCATTACGAAGCCGCCCTGCACGTGCTGCACGTTACCCCCACCTTTGGCGACGATCCCATCCGGCGTGCCTATGAAGCTGCTGCCCATAATACGGAGGCGCTTCAGGCCGGCATGGACGAGGCCGACGCACAGATGCGCGCGCTCATCGAAGCGCATCAGCACCGGCACGTGTCGCTTCGGCGCGTCCTCTCGCGAGGTTCTGCCGCCGGGCCGGTCATCCTGGACTATGCCGCCGCCGAGGCCGTCGATCTGATCGTGATGGGCACGCACGGGCGGCGCGGCGTCGGGCGGCTGCTGCTCGGCAGCGTCGCCGAAGAGGTGGTCCACAAAGCGCCCTGCCACGTCCTGACGGTGCGCCGGCAGGAGGGTTCTAAAGACGAACCACGCCCCATCCAGCGCATCCTCACCGCCGTCGATTTCTCGGACCACGCTGCGCAGGCGCTCCAGACCGCCAAAGCCATGACCGACGGCTACGGCGCGATGTTGCATCTGATCTACGTCATCCAGCCGCTCTCGCTGCCCGTCTCGATCACCAGGACGCTCTCGATCCACGACCTCGTGCCGGGCATCGTCGAGAAAAGCCGCGCCCGGCTCGAAGAGCTTTTCGAACAGACGCCGGGGCCGGACGTGCCCGCCGAATTCCACGTCGTCGAGGGGCAACCCGCCGAGACGATCGTGGCCGCAGCCGAGGAGCACCTGGCCGACCTCCTGCTCATCGCGCCGCGCGGGCTGACGGGTTTTAACCGATTTCTGCTCGGCAGCGTTGCCGAACGCATCGTGCGCAGGGCCAGTTGTCCCGTTTTCATCGCCAGGACCGAGGTTTCTGATGAGAAAGGGTGAGAGGGAGAAAGGGGGAAAGGGAGAAGGATGAGGAAGAGAGTCTTCCTTTCGCCCTCTCTCCCTTTCCCCCTTTCGAAGAAAAAATGCCATCGTTTGAAGACATAGAAACCCTGGAAACACCACCGCCGGAGGTGCTGGCGATGCCCTGGGCGACGGCGGGGATTGCCGTGGCCGAGGCGCTGGGCGTTGACGTGGAGCGCGGCTTATCGGAGGACGAGGCGACCCGGCGGCGCGCGCAGTACGGACCCAACCAGTTGCGGCGACACGAGCGGCAGAGCGCCTGGTCGATCCTCGTCGAACAGTTCAAAAGTCTCATCGTGGCCCTGCTCGTCGTGGCGGCAGCGGTGGCTTTTTTTGCGGGGGAGATCATCGAAGGATGGGCCATCCTCGCCGTGCTGATCATCAATGCCGCCATCGGTTTTGTCACCGAGTTGCGGGCTGTCCGGTCGATGGAGGCGCTGTATGCGATGGGCCGTGTCGGCACGCGGGTGCGGCGCGGCGGGCCGGTGCGCGAAATCCCTGCCGAAGCCCTCGTGCCGGGCGACATCGTCGAAGTCGAAGGCGGCGACGTCGTTACCGCCGACCTGCGCATCGTCGAAAGCTCGAAGCTCCAGGCCGACGAGTCGGCGCTCACGGGCGAGAGCGTGCCGGTGCGCAAGGAGCCTGACCCGACGGCGCCTGAGGCGGTTCTGGCCGAGCGCTTCGGGATGCTTTTCAAAGGCACCGCCGTCACGCGTGGGCATGGCACGGGAGTGGTCGTCGCCACGGGTCTCGACACCGAACTGGGCCGCATCTCATCGCTCGTCGAAGAAGCCGAAGACGAGGCGACGCCGCTCGAAAAACGGCTCAACCGCCTGGGCCACAAGCTCATCTTCGTGACGCTCGGGCTGGCCGTCGCCGTCATTTTCAGCGGTTTTTTGACGGGCAAAGATCTGGTGTTGATGATCGAGACCGGCATCGCGCTGGCCGTGGCCACCATCCCCGAAGGCCTGCCCATCGTGGCGACTATCGTGCTGGCGAAGGGCATGCGGCTGATGGCTCGCCGCAACGCGCTCGTCAACCGCCTCTCGTCAGTCGAAACCCTCGGCGCTACGGGTGTCATCTGCACCGATAAAACCGGCACGCTCACCGAAAACCGGATGACCGTCACCCGCCTGGCTCTGGCTTCGGGCGATGTCGAGATCGACGGCGAGATCACCCTCGAAGACGACGCGCCGCTGGGCGCTGCCCTTGAAACAGGCGTCCTCTGCAACAACGCCTCCTTCACCCAAGACGCCCCCGACAAAGCCACCGGCGATCCGCTCGAAATAGCGCTCCTGGCTGCCGGCGCCCTCGCCGGCCTCGACCACGACGCCCTGCGCCTCCGGTGGCCCGAAGTGCGCGAAGAAGCCTTCGACTCGGACGTGAAGATGATGGCGACGTACCACCGGACCGATAGCGCCTATCGCGTGGCCGTCAAAGGCGCCCCGGAGCCGGTGCTCGATGCCGCCACGCACGTCTTGACGACCGGCGGCGTGGAGCCGCTCGGCGAGGCCGACCGCGCCCGGTGGCTGGCACGCAACGATCAGATGGCCGTCGCGGGTCTGCGCGTGCTCGCCCTGGCCGCCAAAACCACCGAAACCCCGGAGGCTGAGCCGTATCGCGATCTGGTTTTTATCGGGCTGGTGGGATTGGAGGATCCGCCGCGTGAAGACGTGCGTGCGGCGCTGTCAGAATGCCGCCGCGCCGGCGTCCGCGTCGTGATGGTCACGGGCGATCAGCCGGTGACAGCGCGGGGCGTCGCACAGGCCGTCGGTCTCGTCGAGAGCGCCGAAGCCGAGGTGATGCACGGATCGTTGCTCAAGCCGCGCGCCGACCTCACCGACGCTGAACGCCGCCAAATCCTCGACACGTCGATCTTCGCCCGCGTCAGCCCTCGCCAAAAGCTCGACCTGATCGACCTGCACCAGAAAAACGGAAGCATCGTCGCCATGACCGGCGACGGCGTCAACGACGCGCCCGCGCTCAAGGAAGCCGACATCGGCGTTGCCATGGGGCGGCGCGGCACGCAGGTGGCCCGCGAAGCCGCCGACATGGTCCTTCAGGACGACGCTTTCGCCACCATCGTTGCCGCCATCGCGCAGGGCCGCGTCATCTTCGGCAACATCCGGCGTTTCATCTACTACCTGATGGCCTGCAACGTCGGCGAAGTGATGATCGTCGGTCTGGCCGCGCTCGTCAGCACGACGTTGCCCATCCTGCCGCTGCAAATCCTCTTCCTCAATCTGGTCACCGACATCTTCCCGGCGCTGGCCCTCGGCATGGGCGAAGGCGAGCCCGACGTCATGCAGCAATCGCCCCGCGATCCCAAAGAACCTATCCTCGGACGCGTCCACTGGCAGGGCATCGTCGCTTACGGAGCCGTTTTCACCGTCGCTGTGCTCGGCGCGCTGGCGCTGGCGCTGTACTGGCTGGAGATGCCCACGGAGCAAGCCGTCACGGTCTCGTTCATGACGCTGGCGTTTGCGCAACTCTGGCACGTCTTCAACATGCGCAGCCCGCAGTCCGGCCTCTTTGGCAACGAGATCACGCGCAACCCGTACGTCTGGGGCGCCCTCGCCCTCTGCACGGTGATGCTCCTGGCCGTCGTCTACGTCCCCGGCCTCGCCCTCGTCTTCGAAGTGCAACACCCCGGCCTCTCCGGCTGGCTCCTCCTCCTGTCGATGAGCGCTGTGCCGCTGGCGGCAGGGCAGGTGTGGAAGGTCTGGCGGGGGAGGTGACAAACGAGTGATTTGAATTACAAGGCAGATGCTTGGCTCTCTGTCAAGCTCAAATACCGCAGGATCGCATTCTCGCGCTGTTGCAATTCCAGCAAGATCGGCTCCGACATCGCCTTGTATTCGGCGGTGCTGTGTATCTTCCGAGCCTTCGTCAAAATCGATTGTAGATTTCGGACGGCTTTCTGCGCCAATTTTAACTGTTCATCGTTCTGGATCATGGTTCCTCCCTATCCACCTCATCCCAAAACGCCTCGTGTGACAGATATTCGCCGCGTTTGATTTGTGCTCGTGAAGCCTCCAGCAGGGTTTTAAATTTCGGCGTGTGGGCCAGGATCAGGCGGTCTAGCTCGTCTTCATCCTCTACGGCCAGCAGCACGGCGGCGGGCTTGCCGTTGCGTCTGATGACGACGGGTCCTTCTTCGCTGGCGCGGATGTAGGCGCTCAGGTGCGCCTTGACGTCGGCAACCGGGGCAATTTTCATAGCGCTATCTCCTCACCGCCAATGATCAATCGGTTTCTTTGATAGGGATGATGAAGCTAGACGTTCTCAAACACAGTACCGCTCCATCTTTCTTCCTACCTTATTGCCGATCCCTGGCCGCCTCGTTCCCTGATGGATCCAGCCCATGGAGACCAGCAACGCTTTTCTCGAATACAACACGCTGTTTACCACCTTCGGCGCGCAGCATCTGATGATGTTAGCGCTTACGGTGGGGGCGTCCGTGGCGCTTCCGCTTTACGCCAACCGCTTTCTCAGCGCAGAGCGACGGCTGCTCGTGGCGCGTGTCATGGCCGTCGTCCTGGCAATCGCCGTTGTGCTCTGGGTGGCAATCCGCATCGTGCTGGGCGACTTCGACAAGACGACCGACCTGCCGCTCGACGTGTGTAACCTCGCGGCGTTGTTGTTACCGTTTTTGATGTGGAAGCCGACGCACCGTGTCCACGAGATCCTGTACTTTTTAGTTCTGGTCGGCACCTTGCAGGCCATACTGACGCCGCACCTGTTCAACGGATTCCCCAACTTCACGTTTTTCAAATACTGGATCGTCCACGGCGGCCTGATTGTTTTTGTCGTTTACATCACGGCGAGTTTCAAGTTTTTTCCGGATTGGTGCAGCCTGCTGAAGGCGTTTGGGTGGCTCCACGTGTATGCCGCCGCCGTCTTTGTGGCGAATCTGTTGTTGGGATCCAACTATTTCTACATCATGCGCAAGCCGCCGACGGCTTCGCTGCTCGACGTGCTGGGGCCGTGGCCGTGGTATCTGTTGGTGTGTGAAGTGTTGGCGTTTGCGCTGTTTATCCTCGTCTATTTGCCCATCTGGTTCATTCACAAGAGATTCAATTGACATCAGGATAATTTCGTGTTAGTTTGACTAACATGAAATCTGGCGAACACCCTCAGACACCGCGTCCTTACCGGATGAAGGCGCGCGCCAGAGCGGCTGAAGACACCGCGCGGCGCATCCTGGAAGCGGCCCTCGCGCTGATGAAGCAGCGTGCCTACGACCATTTCACGGTGCAGGAGGTGGCCGAACGCGCCGGCGTGTCGCTCCAGACGGTCCTGCGCCGCTTCGGCTCGAAAGAAGGCCTGCTGACCACGCTGTTGGAGCACGACGCCATGGGCATCCGGGCAGAGCGCGATCAGGTGCCGCCCGGCGATGTGGACGAAGCGGTACGCATCCTCGTGGCGCAATACGAGGAATTTGGCGATGCCGTCATGCGCAATCTCAACCTGGAGGAGCGGCTGCCCGACGTGCGTTCTATGCTGGCCTACGGCCGCGCGATGCACCGCGAATGGGTAGCCCGCACGTTTGCGCCGTTTCTGCCCCCGCCCGACGCCGAGGCGTACGACCGGCGCCTCGCGCTCTTCATTGCCGCCACAGACGTCTACGTGTGGAAACTCCTCCGGCGCGATTTCGGGCTCGACGCGTCAGAAACCGAACGCGCCATCCACGACCTCCTCAACGGCTTAATAGCAACATCCTGATGCCATGAAAAAGCTCTTGAAAGTCCTCAAATATCTCGTCCTGGGCCTGGTGGGCCTCATTGTGGTGGGCATGGTGTTTTTCTTTGCGTACTACGCCATCACCTCATCGGGCAACATGGGCAAGCTCGGCCCGGAAGCGGCGGTCTTGACCGAGCAGGGGCATCGCTTTCGCGATCTCAACAAAAACGGGCAGCTCGATCCCTACGAAGACACCCGGCGCCCGGTGGCGGAGCGGGTCGAAGACGTGCTGGGGCAGATGACGATCGAAGAGAAGGCGGGCATGATGTTCATCACCATGATTGCCATGAGCGACGACGGCAGCCTGCTCGAACGCCCCACGCCGTCGAATCCGTTCAGCTTCATGATGCCCATCAACTCCGAGATGGTGGTCAATCTTCGGATGAATCATTTCAACATCCTGCAAGGGAGTGATCCGGTGGCGATGGCGACGTGGCACAACGCGCTGCAGAAGATGGCGGAACGGACGCGGTTGGGCATCCCCGTGACCATCGCCTCGGACCCGCGTCATGCCTTCAGCAACAACCCGGGGGCGGCGCTGTTTGCGGGCGCTTTTTCGAAATGGCCGGAGCCTATCGGGCTGGCGGCTACCGGAGACACCGCGTTGGTTCAGCACTTCGGCGACATCGCCCGGCAGGAGTATCTGGCGGTGGGGATCCGCCTGGCGCTGCATCCCATGGCCGACCTCGCCACCGAGCCGCGCTGGGCGCGTGTCAACGGCACCTTTGGCGAAGACGCCGATCTCTCGGCGCGGATGCTCCGGGCCTACATTCGGGGCTTCCAGGGCGACACGCTCAGCGCCGAGAGTGTGGCGACGATGACCAAGCATTTCTCCGGCGGCGGCCCACAGAAAGACGGCCTCGACGCGCATTTCGAGTACGGCAAAGAGCAGGTCTATCCCGGCAGGTATTTCTCCTATCACGAGCGTCCTTTCGTCGAAGGCGCCTTCCCGGCGCATACGGCGCAGATCATGCCCTACTACGGCATCCCAATGGGGCAGACGAGCGAAGATGTGGCCTTCGCCTTCAACAAAGAAATCATCACCGGCAAGCTGCGCAACGAGCACGGCTTCGACGGAGTGGTGTGTACGGATTGGAGCCTGCTGACCGACAAGAAAATGCTATGGTTCACCTTCTTGCCCGCTGCCGGATGGGGCGTCGAAGACCTCCCGCCGATCTTGCGCGTGAAGAAAGCCCTGGAGGCCGGCGTCGATCAGTTCGGCGGCGAGATGGAACCGGGGTTGATCGTGGAACTGGTCGAAAGCGGGCAGCTCGACGAAAGCCGGATCGATGTGTCGGTGCGGCGGCTGTTGCGCGATAAGTTTATCCTGGGCTTGTTCGACGATCCGTACGTCGATGCCGGGGCTGCCGGGCAGATCGTGGGCCGGGCGGCGTTTCAGCAGGCCGGTGCGCAGGCGCAGCGGCAATCCATCGTGCTGCTGAAGAACGACAGCACGGCCCAGGGCGCGCGGCTGCCGCTCAAGGGCCGCCCCCGCCTCTACGTCGAAAACGTCGATACCACCGTCGCCGCGCAATACGGGGAGGTGGTAGCCGACCTTGCGGCGGCAGACCTGGCGATCCTCCGGCTCAACGCGCCCTACCAACCCCGCGAGGGCGGCGGCATGCTCGAAAGCTTCTTCCATCAGGGCGATCTGGACTTCAAAGGCGAGGAAAAAGCGCGCATCCTGACCATCTTGAAGACTGTGCCCACCATCGTCGATATCTACCTCGACCGCCCGGCGGTCATTCCGGAGATCGCTGCCGAAAGCGCCGGGCTGCTCGCCAACTTCGGCGCCAGCGACGAGGCATTGTTGGATGTGATTTTCGGACGATTCAACCCGTCAGCCACGCTGCCTTTCGAGATGCCGTCGTCGATGGAGGCCGTCGAAGAGCAGCTCGAAGACGTGCCGTACGATTCGAGGGATCCGCTCTTCACCTTCGGCTTCGGCTTGCGCTACGACGAGGCGTCATTCCTCTCACGCATTCTTGTAGGAGAATCACCCACGCCGAGATCACGGCTTTCCTTACACGGCGGCGCGCAGGTTGCTGGCAGGCGCGTTGCAGGCGGCTTCGTTCCTTAAGCCTGGGAGCGTCTCACCAGACCTGAAAGACGATGGATACTTTGCAGCAGGAGCAACTCGTCGCGCTCGACGTCGAGCAGCCTATCTGGGACCGTTTTTTTACCGTCGCGCCGCTGGTGGTCGTCGGCACGCGCGAGGGCGACGGCTACGACCTGGCGCCCAAGCACATGGCCCTGCCGATGGGCTGGAGCAACTACTTCGGCTTCGTCTGTACGCCGCGTCATAGCACCTATCACAACATCAAACATTCGGGCGTCTTCACGGTCAGTTTTCCCCGGCCCGAGCAGGTGGTGCTCACGAGCCTCTCGGCCTCGCCCCGTTGCGACCGCGCCGGGCATAAGCCGGTGCTCGATGCCCTGCCTACGTTTCCATCTGAGGTCGTCGATGGGATTTTCCTCGAAGACGCCTCCCTGTTTCTGGAATGCGAACTCGACCGCATCATCGACGGCTTCGGCGTCAACAGCCTGATCGTCGGGCGCGTCGTGGCGGCGTATGTGCATAAAGACGCGCTGCGCGAATCGGAAGTGGACGACCAGGAGGTCGTGCAGCGCGCGCCGCTGATGGTCTACGTCAGCCCGGGGCGCTATGCCCGGTTGAGCGACAGTTTCGCTTTCCCGTTTCCGGCGGACTTTGAGAAATAGGCACGCGCGATGAATCCGGATCATGCACAGCCGCTTATGGAGGTGGCCCGGCAACACCGGGCCGAGATGATCGCCTACCTGCGCAAACTCGTCCTCGCCGAGTCGCCCTCGACGACGCCTACGATGCAGCGCGATGTGATGGATATGCTGGCCGAGTCGTTGGAAGACGCCGGCTTTTGGACGTACCGCATTCCCGGACGCGACACCGGCGGGCACCTCTACGCCCGGCCCTGCGCCCGGCGCCGGCATCAGCCCTATCAACTCTTGATTGGGCACTGCGACACCGTCTGGCCGCCCGGCACCCTCGACGCCATGCCCGCCGACATCAAGCCCGATACGATGCGCGGGCCGGGCGTCTACGACATGAAAGGCGGCCTGACGCAGATCATCTTTGCGCTGCGGGCGCTCAAGACCCTTGGCCTGGCGCCGGAAGTCACGCCCGTCGTCTTCATCAATTCGGACGAAGAGATCGGCAGCCGCGAGTCGACGCCGCACATCCAGCGGCTGGCGCGTTGTGCCGACCGGGCGTTTGTGCTGGAGCCGTCGCTGGGCCTCTCCGGCAAACTCAAGACGACGCGCCGGGGGATGGGGCGTTTTTACGTCGAAGTGCAGGGCAAGAGCGCGCACTCCGGCCTCGACCCCGACGGCGGCGCGTGCGCCATCTTCGAACTCTCGCACGTCATCCAGAAACTCTACGCCCTCAACGATGCCGAACGCGGCATCAGCATCAACGTGGGGATGATCGAAGGCGGGCTGCGGCCCAACGTCATCGCGCCGACGAGCAAGGCCGTCGTCGGGGTGCGTGTGAGCACGATAGAAGACGCCGAGCGGCTCGAAGCGGCGATCCTGGGCCTCGAAGCTACCACGCCGGGCACCTCGCTCAAGATCGAGGGCAGCATCGGGCGGATGCCTATGGAGGCCACGCCGCGCAACCGGGCCGTCTGGGCGCTGGCGCAGCAGGCCGGCCAGGCCCTCGGCCTCGACCTCGAAGAAGGCATGTCCGGCGGCGCCTCCGACGGCAACACCACGAGCCTCTACACCGCCACGCTCGACGGCCTCGGCAGCGTCGGCGACGGCGCCCATGCCAAACACGAATTTATCTACCTCGACAAAATGGTCGAACGCACGGCGTTGCTGGCAATGCTGCTGCTGGCCGACCCGCTGCCGGCTCCTCAATTTTAGATTTTGGATTTTGGATTGATCAGCGCTGGCGCCTGTCAAAACCAATCCAAAATCCAAAATCCAAAATCAGTAAACCCATGTACGCGCCCTACATCTTTTCGTCGTTGACGCGCATTGCGCCGCTCGATGCGTTGCCGTTCACGGCGGAGGCGTTGCCGCGCGCGCGTTGGGCCACCGGCGATTACGTGGTCTGCGAGATCGACCCGCATCCCAGCGGCTACAAGCACGTCGAACTGACGACCGGGCGCATGATGCCCGTGATGCGGGGCGACCTCGTCGTCGGCGCTTTCGGCAAGCGGCGGGCGACGCTCGAAGCCACCGGCACCTGGGAAAAAGTAGGCGACGACGGCGTGATGCATGTGCTGACAGGGTCCGGCCTCTTCGGCCTGCGCACCTCGAAATCGCCGTTTGCCTCCAAACTCATCCACCTCAAATATCGCGGCCACGTGCTGCTCGACGGCCAGAAGGCCACGATGAGCCAGTTCGTTCCTGACGTGCCGGACCGGGCCTTTACCACGCCCGTGGTGTTGATGGTCGGCACGTCGATGTCGGCAGGCAAGACGACGGCGGCGCGCGTGATCGTGCGGCAGCTTAAAAATATGGGCCTGACGGTGCTCGGCGCCAAGCTCGCCGGTGCCGGGCGCCTGCGCGACATCCAGTCGATGGCCGATGCCGGGGCCGACCGCATCTTCGACTTCGTCGATGTGGGCCTGCCTTCGACGGTTCATCCGGCAGGCGAGTACCAGATGTTGCTGCGCCGGTTGCTCTCGATGATGGCCGGCGTCGAAGCCGACGTGGCGGTCGTCGAGATCGGCTCGTCGCCGCTGGAGCCCTACAACGGCGACGTGGCTATCGAAGCCATCCGGGAGAACATCCGCTGCACGGTGCTTTGCGCCAACGACCCGTATGCCGTCTACGGCGTGATGAATGCGTTTAAGATGTATCCGAGCTTCGTCACCGGGCCGGCCACCAACACCCGCGCCGGCGTCGAACTCATCGAAAAGCTCTGCGGCGTGCGGGCCTTGAATCTGCTCAAACCCGAATCGCTCGACGAACTCAATTATATCCTCCACCAGGAACTCAACAACTTCCTGACCGCGCCCGTGGCGTGATGGCGGATTAGCTGCCTACTCCCTTTAGTAAAGCGGATTGTGGAAGTCCACGTCAGTCGCTTCGCTTGTGTGGATTGGGAAATTCCGCTTCCCTAATCTGCTCACCTTGCCATTTGCGATGACGGATGAAGCACATTACGGAGGGCTCTATGAAACAGATCATTACGATAGGTGCTCTGTTGTTCTCAGGCTTGCTGCCGGGCCTCGTCCGGGCGCAGGTCGATTGGGTCGAGTATGAGAACAACCCCGTCATCGACGAGGCTTTCGACCCCGGCTCGACGGTGATATTCCGGCCTTCGGTAGTCTTCGACGGCACGACGTATCACATGTGGTACGGCAAAGAAGAGGGCGGTCTGGCAGAGGTGATGGGCTATGCCACTTCGACCGATGGAAGGGCCTGGACCCTGGTCGAATCCGTCGTTTTACAACCCTCGCTCGATCCGGCTCGCTTCGACCGCGATAGCGCCAGCCAGGGCTGGGTGATTGCCGACGGCGATACGCTCAAAATGTGGTATTGGGGCAACGGCCAGAATGTTGGTAACATCGGCTACGCCTGGTCGCTCGACGGCATCACCTGGATCAAAGTGGACGGCGCCGGCCTCGACGGTAGCGTCTACGACCGGGTGATAGATGGCGGATCGGCTCTGGCCCTTGCCACCCCGACGGTGGTCAAAGATCAGGGCGGCACCTACCACATGTGGTTCTCCCGCGTCATCGGCCTCGACGGCGTCTTTATTGGCCGGATTGGGTACGCGACGTCGCCCGACGGGCTTATCTGGACGAACGTGCCGGGGCCGGGCACCGACGGCGCCGTGCTCGACTGGGGCGCCGCCGGGAGCTTCGATGACTTCACGGTGTTATGGCCGGCGGTAGTCGAAACCGAGGGCGGTTTCATGATGTGGTATGCCGGGGGCGGCCCGCAGGGGCAGACGGGTGGCCTGGGCTGCGCCACGTCGCCCGACGGCGTCACCTGGACGAAGATCGCCGGGAATGCAACCAACGGCGCGTGTTTCGAGACGCCGGGGCAGGTCGCGGTGATCGAGCAGGAGGGGCAGTACAAGATGTGGTACGGCATCGGCGGTACCACCCGAAGCAACGACGTAGTCCATCTGGCTTTTTCCGGAGAACCGCCTCCGCCGCAGAACCAGGCCCCGCCGGCGCCTCAGATTACCACGCCCGAAGATCAGGCCGAGATCGTCGTCGGCGGCGGCATGGGCGAGGCGCCGCTACCGCCGGAGACGCCCTTCGCCGTCACCTGGACCGAATCCATCGACCCCGACGGCGACACGGTCTCCTACACCTGGCAGCTTGCCACCGCCGGCGACTTCACCGAAGGCACTGTGCTCCTGAGCGCCGAGACCGGCACCGAGACGCGCTTCGAGACCACCCTCGGCGCGCTCGCCGCGTTGCTGGATCAGAACAGCATCACGCCGGGCCTGTCGTTGACGCTTTTCCACCGCGTCGTAGCCTCCGACGGCGAATTCGACACGCCGAGCGCCACGGCTCAGGTGACGCTCTTTCGCGGCACGCTCGTCGCCAACGAAGCCGAGGCGTTGCCGGTCTCCTACGCGCTGGATCAGAATTATCCCAACCCCTTTGCCACCACCACCCATATCCGTTTTGCCCTGCCGAGCGCCGGCCCCGTAACCCTCACGGTTTACAACCTGATGGGGCAAGAAATCGCCGTGCTGGTCTCCGGAACATACCCCGCAGGCCGCTATACGACGACGTGGGACGCCGCAGACCTTGCCAGTGGCGTCTATACCTATCGCTTGCAGGCGGGCGCCTACTCGGAAACACGCGCCTTGCTGGTGCTTAAGTAGTTTCTGGATTCTGGATTCTGGATTCTGGATTCTGGATTCTGGATTCTGGATTCTGGTTTTAAAGGGTTAGCGCCAGGGTTCCCAACGAGAAACAAGAAACTCGAAACCAGAAACCAAAAAACCCCCGAAATCATGCGCACCCTTTGCCTGTTCACGCTCGTCCTCATGGCGTCGTTAGCCCTTGCGCCCGTCGCCTCTGCCCAGAAGCCGCCTGCCGACATGAGAGAGGGCTTCCTGATTCGCTACAACTACATGGCCTACCGGCTCGCCGCGCTGGCCGAGGCCATTCCGGAGGATAAGTTTGCCTGGAGCCCCGGCGAGGGGGTCATGACTGTCGAGCATGTTTTCATGCACATCATCCGCTACAACTACCTGTATCCGGCCACGAGCCTCGGCGTGGACGCGCCGGAGGGGATCGACTATGAGAATCTGGAAAGTCTCACGGGCAAAGACACGGTCCTGGGGCATCTTAAACCCTCGCTCGATCACGTGCGCGCGGTGCTGGCGGAGATGTCCGAGGAAGACCTGAGCGAGATCGTCGTTCTTTACGGACGCGATACGGAGGCGTGGAACGTCTTCCTCCAATTGCAGACTCACATGGGCGAACACCTGGGCCAGTTGATTGCTTATGCCCGCATGAATCAGGTTGTGCCGCCGTGGTCGCAGTGAGACGGACGACTGATGGCAAATTGCAAAAGGCAAATGGCAAAAAAGAAAGCTATCCCTTACACGAAGTGCAGCATTTGCTCCCGCCTGGCCGATGTGGAAAGTGCGTTTCAGAAGTATGGTTGGGAGGAGGACAACACCTATTTGCCCGCCGCCGCCGGCAAACTGATGCTGGTCAAAGATTTCAAACCCTACTCCAGCCGCAAGTTGCAACTCCAGCAGTGCCCGCAGTGCAAAACCTACTATCTCTATGAAACCGATTACGAGTTCCTCGTCAACGGCAGCGAAGACGAAGAATACCTGAGGCGGCTGTCTGAGGAAGAAGCCGCCGAGTATCTGGCAAAGTAGCGTTTTTCGATTGTCCGGAATGAGAGGGCGAATAGCCAATGGGGAATGAATTTTCTCCTTCCCTATTGGCCATTCGCCATTGGCTATTCGCCTTTTCAAAAGCCATAACCTTTTATTTACCTAACACTTAAGTGAGAGGGTATGGGGATTTTCCCCAACCAGTAAAGGGGAAGCTACCCATTTCACCATGGGGGGGTAAGTCGATACCTTGTATCCAGGCTTGTTGGGAGTGGGATTGGGAACGTTCAAGAGGTTCGTTGGCAGCGCACGCGCCCCACAGCAGCGCCTCTTCCAAACCCGGTAACATCTTCTGCAGCGAGAGCGCACGGCAGGCCGGAACCATCCGTCAATCACGCTGCGACGTGTCGAATGTCTCACACGTAGGTCCTGGAGGAAACGAGCATGAAGAGCATGGTCCCCCCCTTTCGCATCAAAGTCGTCGAACCCGCGAAAGTTACCACCCGAGAAGAGCGGTGGCAGGCCCTCAAAGACGCCAACATGAACGTCTTTCTGCTCGACGCCGAAGATTGCTACATCGATCTGCTGACCGATAGCGGCACCGGCGCGATGTCTACCAGGCAGTGGGCGGCCTTGATGCTCGGCGACGAGTCGTACGCCGGCAGCCGGTCTTTCAAGAAGTTCGAAGAGACCATCAAAACCATCACCGGCATCAAGCACGTGCTGCCCACGCACCAGGGCCGCGCCGCCGAAAATATCCTGGCCACCATCGTCAAGCCGGGTCACGTCATCCCCAACAACAGCCACTTCGACACCACCCGCGCCAACATCGAGTTCGTCGGAGGCAAAGCGCTCAATTTGCTGTGCGAAGAAGGCCTCGACATGGGCTCCGAAGCGCCGTTCAAAGGCAACATGGATCTGGAGAAGCTCGAAGCCTGCATCGAAGAATACGGCGCCGAGCAGATCCCTTTCTGCATGATCACCGTCACCAACAACACCGGCGGCGGGCAGCCCGTGTCGATGGAAAACATCCGCGCCGTCAAAGCCATCCTGGCGCAGCACGACATCCCGCTGATCATCGACGCGTGCCGCTTCGCCGAGAATGCCTTTTTCATCCACGAACGCGAAGAAGGCTACCAGGACAAGACGCTCCTCGAAATCGCGCAGGAGATGTTCTCGTATGCCGACGGCGCCACGATGAGTTGCAAGAAAGACGGCATGGCCAACATCGGCGGCTTCCTGATCTGCAACGACGACGCCTGGGCCGAGCACTTCCGCAACGCGCTGATCCTCCGCGAAGGCTTCCCGACCTACGGCGGTCTGGCCGGGCGCGACCTCGAAGTCATCGCCGTCGGGCTCATGGAAGCGCTCGACTATGACTATCAGGCCTATCGCCATTCGTGCGTCGAGTACATCGCCGAGAAGCTCGATGAGATGGGGGTGCCGTACCTGCGCCCCGTCGGCGGCCACGCCATCTACCTCGACGCTAAGGCCTTCCTGCAGCACATTCCGCAGAGCCAGTATCCGGGCATCGGCCTGGTCAACGCGCTCTACATCGAAGGCGGCGTGCGCGGCGTCGAACTGGGCAGTGTGATGTTCGGCAGCAAAGACGAGCAGGGCAACGAGATCCCGTCCGAACTCGAACTCGTCCGCCTGGCCATCCCCCGGCGCGTCTACACGCAGAGCCACTTCGATTATCTGGTCCAGGTCATCGGAGAGGTTTGGAAGAACCGGTTCGTCGTCTGCGGCTACAAGATGACGAAAGAGCCGCCGTTCCTGCGCCACTTCACGTGCCACTTCGAAGCCGTCGAGGCCGCGCGGCGTGTGATCCCGCTGCGCGTGCGCAAAACAGGATCGTAAGGCGATTTTAGATTTTGGATTGGGTGGTCTCCGATCCGTATTCAACAAAAAAAGCCGCGTCGGGGGATTCCGGCGCGGCTTTTTTTCGTTGGGATGACGGTGGATTTCAACAATCCAAAATCCAAAATCTAAAATCCAAAATCGAACCATGTAATCCTTTCCCCCACAGGCGTCGTCGTTTTCCCCCACAAGGCAAGGGTATCCCGCCTTACACGTCATAGAGTGATATCCGGGTAGCCGAGGGGCTCCGGCTATTGTAATGTTCCTTTTAAGGACGCGCCATGCGCGCAGGCGCTGCCCTCATCCTGTCTTTATGCATCCCAAGCACAGAGGTGCGTTATGTCCATCGAAGAGCCACACCACGACCCGGATCATAAGCTCCGCGCGGAGAAAGAAATCCGGTTCATCAAACATCTCTTGCATCATGCCGTCGAGATGCTCGATGAAGGAGAGCGTATGGGCGAGCCGTACCGGGACGGCAACCGGATCATCATCCCCGTCATGAATCCCGAAGAGCATGGAGGCCGCCACGACGTCGATCCGGTGTCGCTTCATGCCTTGATGGATGCATGGTTGGAAGCGGATGACTAGACAGGGGGCGGCCTTTCCTCCAGGCAGACGTTTAAGGAGGTACACGGTGGAAGTCATGCCAGTGCTCGTTGAAGACCCGTGGGACGTACTTGAATATGATTTTCCTCGGACCGGGACCCGCTCCGAACAACTGAAGTTTTTGCTCAACTACGCGGTCTTAGCGCCGTCGGGCCATAACTCGCAGCCGTGGCGGTTCAAGATCTCGGGCGACGAGGTTGAACTCTACGCCGACCGCACGCGGGCGCTACCGGTAGTCGATCCGGACGACCGTGAGTTGATTATGAGTTGCGGCGCGGCCCTGTTGCACCTGCGCGTGGCGATGCGGCATTTCGGCTACAAATCCATCGTTCGCGCCTTCCCCGACTTCAGCGAACCCGACCTGCTGGCGTTCATCCGGCTGGGCTCTCGCCACGAGCCTTCGTCGATGGATCATCGCCTCTTCGACGCCATCAAAGAACGCCGGACCAACCGCCTGCCTTTTGCCCAACGCCGGGTGCCGGAGCCCGATCTGCAAGCCTGCGAAACGGCCGTGCAGGACGAAGGCGCCCACCTCCATGTGCTCCGCGATGTCCATGCCCGCGAAGCCCTCGTCGATTTGATTGCCGAAGGCGACCGGATTCAGGGCCGCGACAAACGGTTTCGCCGCGAACTGGCCGCGTGGATTCATCCCAACCGGAGCAAAAGCCACGACGGCATTCCTGGATATGCCCAGGGCGTGAGCACCGTCCTTTCTTACGCGGGTCCTTTCGTCATCCGCACGTTCGATTGGGGCGAGGGCCGGGCTGCCCACGATCGTCAACTGGCGCAAGGCTCGCCTGCGTTGATGATCCTGACCACGCGGATGGACAACCCCATCGCCTGGCTCGAAGCCGGGCAGGGCCTGGCCCGGCTGTTGTTGGCGGCTCAGGACGCCGGCCTGTCGGCATCATTCCTCAATCAACCCATCGAAGTGCCACGCCTGCGGCCCCGCGTGGCCGAGCTGATCGATAGCACAGACCATCCGCAACTGATTCTCCGGATGGGCTACGGCAAGCGGCTCCGGCCCACCCCCCGCCGCCCCGTCCGCGAAGTGCTCTCGACCTCCTCCTTTTCGATGATGTATCGTTAATTTTTTTGGTGGATCAAAAAATTAAATCCGCGACAACTGATAGAGGAACCACTGGATGAAGCGGGTGAGGGGGGAGCGGCGTTTCCACGCGTCGAGCGTCATTTCTATGGATTGGTCGAGGGTGGCGTGGAACTCGGCTTCGAGGGCGCGGGCCAACACCGGGTCGCGAGCGGCCACACCCACTTCCAGGTTATGCTTGCCGCCGAACTGATCGATGTTGTACGAGCCGACGATGCTGTGATAGCCGTCGATGGTAAGAAATTTGGCGTGCAGGACGGGATCTTGCATCTCGAAGATCCGCGCGCCGCTTGCCAGCATCCCCCCATAGAGATGGCGTCCGGCGGTGCGGGCGTGCGGCACGTCAGATTGCCCGGCGGTGAGGATGCGCACGTCGGTGCCCCGGTGGGCGGCGTGGATCAGCGCCTGCCGAAACCAGGCCGGCGGGATGAAATAGGGCGTGGCAATGTAACAGCAGCGCCGGGCCTGATCGATCCGCGTTTCGATAGCCCGGTCGAGGTCGCGTTCCTGGGTGCGGGCGTTGAGTTCGAGCACATCGACGAAGACGCCGTCGGGGTAAGGCGGCGGCGGGGGCGGCAGCGGCGGCACGTCGCGCGTGGCGTTGTAGAGCGAATCGAGAAAGACACTGGCGAGGTCGCGCACGCAGGGTCCTTCGAGGCGAAGCGTCACGTCGTGAAAGCGTTCGGGACCGGGGCCGCCGTATTCGGCGCTGATGTTGCGTCCTCCGGTAAAGCCGGTCTCGTCGACGATGAGGATTTTGCGGTGATCGCGGTGGGAGAACGGCGCAATCTTACGCCCCATCTTACGCCAGGGAAACAGTGGGTTGTAGAGCGCTACCCGCCCGCCGGCTTTGCGGATGGGCGCGGCATGGCGCGCGCGGAAGCGGTACGAGCCGAAGCGGTCGAAGAGCAAGATGACGTCGCAGCCCCGCCGGGCCGCCTCGACCAGCGCTTCGACCAGCCGCCGGCCTACTTCGTCCGGTTCGAGGATGTACATCTCCAGCCACACACGCTGCCGGGCGTGTTGGATGGCCTCGTAGGCCACCTCGAAGGCGGCGTCGCCGTCGGTGTAAAGCGTCAGCCGGTTGCCCTCCGAGGCGCCCCCCACCGGCCCTCTGCCGCTACGCTTCATCGGGTGTCTGGGTGTTATAGTGTTTGAGTGTTATGGTGTTTGAGTGTTATGGTGTTTTGGGGCGTGTCTTCAAAGTCCCCCCTGCCTTCGCAGGGGCAGGTTCGGACGACCTGTTTGTAGAAAACAGCCAATCCACAAAATGAGCCCCGTAGGGGCGACCTGTTCTTTATTCCTTTAACAGGTCGCTCCTACGGAGCTTTTTCTTGAGAAAACAGAACGTACTACAAACAGGACGCCCCTACGGGGCTTCTTCAATTTCAATGCAAACACTATAACACTCAAACACCAAAACACTCAAACACCAAAGCACTCAAACATCGCGCAGCGGATTATCCCTGCACCGCATACATCGCCAGCATTTGCTCGATGCCGCTGCGCATGACCTGGCGCCAGGAGTCTTCCACCCGGTCGTCGAAGACGTCGTCGCAGGCGGCAACGGCCTCGACGAGGCTGTCGAGCCATAGTTCATAGAGGGCGGGGCGGATGGCGAGGTTGCGGTGCATCTCGCCCAGATGTTTGATGGCCGCCGCGGCGTAGGGCACGTCTTCGGCGGCCAGGATGCACGTGTAAAACGAAGCCGCCACCATGCGCTTTTGCCGCTTCATATCGGTATGGGCAAATTTCTCAGCTACTTCAGGCGAGGCGTTGAGAAACGTCTCATAGAACCGATCCATAAACCGGGGGTCGCGGTTGCAGCGCTGGAGGCTCTCGTGGATGATTTCGATATTTTCTTGATCCATCGGCACGGTTTGGTGAGTCGGTTGTTGTTGAGCCGGGGATGGCCGGAGCGAATTTTGGATTTTGGATTTTGGATTGTTGGCATCCAATCCAAAATCCAAAATCCAAAATCTAAAATCCAAAATCAGATCCCCGGCTCATCATACGACAGACGACAAACAGGGTCAATGTGAAACATTCGTGCCCGTCCGGGGCGCGGCGGAACCCTCTACGGGCTGCGGAGTCATGGGGCACAGGCACAATGTATGGAGGCAGACCATTTGACTATGCAGCGGAAGAAGGCGCTCATCATCGAAAATGATGCAATCATTCGGGAGTGCATCCAGGTTATGTACGAGTCTGAAGGACTGGAAGTCATCAGCGCGCGCGATGGCCAGACCGGCTACGAACTAAGCCTCCAGCACGCCCCCGACCTCGTCGTCAGCGATCTCTACATGGTCGGGCTCAGCGGCATCGACCTCTTCGAACGCCTCCGGGCCGACCCGCGCACGGGCAACATCCCGTTCATGTTCATCACGGCGGATGCCCGCACTGCCGTGCGCGAAGAATGCCTGGCCCTGGGCGCCGACGATTTTTTACTCAAGCCGTTCACTTTCGAAGAGTTGATGCGCAAGACCCGGTCGTTACTGGCGAAGGCGGGGTAAGAGCACGATCCGAATAGTGAAGCTGATGTGACGGCCCCCTCCTACATCTTGCATCGTGCGGGGCCTGTGGTGTAAGTTTCCCGTTCACGTCGTCCTTAACGGCCTAAGCGATCTTATGAAAGGGGGCATTGGAGGCAGGCTCGCTATCATTTTCTCCCTGCTGGTCCTGGTTGCCACAGCCACGGTCGGGTTTCTGGTATTCTGGAGCGCGTACGAATCGCTCATCGAAGTCTCGTCGGAGAGCCTCGAACATACCGGTGAAACTATCGAGGTGCGCTTCGAGGCCAGCTTAGAAGCCATCAGCACCGATGTGCTCTTTCTGGCCGAGACGCCGCCGGTGGCAGGCATCGTCCGGGCGTTTGCCGGGCCTTATATGAGTGCCAAAGATGGCGGATTTTTGGATGAAGCCACCAACCACAGCGACGCCGAGTGGCGCGAGCAACTGGCCGGGGTCTTCGCCGCCTTCCTCCAGAATAACCCGTCGTTCTACCGGGCGCGCTACATCGGCCTGGTTAATGAAGGCCGCGAAATCGTGCGGGTCGAGCGCATAGACGGCCAACTCGTTACCACCTCCACCGACGAACTGACCCAGAGCGGCCATCACGACTATTTCACCGAAGCCGTCAATCTCCAGGGCGGCGACGTGTATTTTTCGCACATCGATCTGAACCAGGGTGAGGAAGCAGACGTGCCGCCGGGCACGCCCACGCTGCGCGTGGCCACGCCGGTGCGCGACGCCGACGACGAGCCGTTCGGCATTCTGGTGATCGACGTCGATTTCACTCACGTGCTCGACGCCTTCCGCCCGTTGATCAACGAAGACGAAGCGTTGTATCTGGCCAACAGCCATGGCGACTTTCTGCTCGTTCATCCGGATTCGCTGGCTGCCACCGTGGTGGGGCCTTATCAGATTCAGGATTTGTTTCCGAAGACGGCGTCGTGGTTTGCCGGCGCTGCCGGGCAGCCGGCAGCAGACGTAGCCATCCCGGATGAATCGCTCATCACGCACGAAGACCGGCTCTCGTTCAACAGCACGCTGGATCCGCGGTATCTGGTTTTTGTGATCACCTCGCCCAGCGAGACCATCCTGGCCAGGGTGCGGAAGGTGCGCACCTGGAGCATCCTCATCACGGTAGTCTTTGCTTTGTGGGGCATCGCCCTGGCCTTATTCTTCTCACGCTATCTGACGCGCCCGCTGCGGCGCATCACACGCGCGCTAGATCGGTTTGGCCAGGACGACGAACCGCCCATCGTCGATCTATCGATGAAACGAAAAGACGAAATCGGCGTGTTGGCGCGCGCCTACGATACGATGGCGCGGCAGATCGAAGCGCAGATCGAAGAACTCGAAGACAAAGCCCGCCGCCAGCGTATCATCCTGGAGACCTCTGCCGAGGGCATCATCGTCACCGACGGCCAGGGCATCATCGAGACGTTCAACCGCGCCGCCCAGCGCATCTTCGGTTATACCGCCGAGGAGGTCAAAGGCCGCAACGTGAACATGCTCGTGTTTCGGGACGAACACGATAAAGGCGCCAACGGCCAGGTAAGCTTCGAAGACGCCGGGCGGTGGCGGTTGCTCGGCAACGGGCACGAAGTGACGGGGCGGCGCAAAAACGGTGAGACGTTCCCGATCTCGCTCTCGCTCAGCTCGTTCGAACTCGGCGGCGAGAAGAAGTATGCCGGTTTCTTGCAAGACATCACCCGGCGCAAACAGTACGAGCAGACGCTCCACGAAGCCAAGCTCAGCGCCGAAGCCGCCAACAAAGCCAAGTCGGCATTTCTGGCAAACATGAGCCACGAGATCCGCACGCCGCTGACCGGCATCATCGGTTTTGCGTCGTTGCTGGCGCGGCAGGTCAGCGGCAAGCATAAAAAGTATTCTCAGTTGATCGAGAGCAGCGGGGTGCGGCTGAAGGAGACGCTCAATTCGGTGTTGGATCTGGCGAAGCTCGAAGCCAAACGAGTGGAGGTGCAACTGGGCTTGCTGCAAGTGCATACCGAGGCGCAAGAGGTCGTTCAGTTTTTCCAGACACAGGCGCAGCATAAAAACCTCACGCTAGATTTTCGCGTCGATCCGGAGTCCGAAGACGCCTGTGCGCGGCTGGATCGGGGCGCCTTCAGCAGCATCCTGCACAACCTCATCGGCAATGCCCTCAAGTTTACCGAGACGGGCGGCGTGGTCGTCAGCGTCGAGGCCGATGCCGAGCGCGTGCACGTCCACGTCACCGATACCGGCGTGGGCATCGACCCATCGTTCATGCCGCACCTGTTCGATGTTTTCCGGCAAGAATCCACCGGGTTGAGCCGGTCGCACGAAGGCAGCGGCCTGGGCCTGTCGATCACGCAGCGCCTCGTCGTGTTGATGGACGGTGAGATCAGCGTCGAGAGCGAGAAAGGCCAGGGGAGCACTTTTACGGTCTCGTTTCCGCTGGCCCATGCCGAAGAAACGAGGCCGGGTCTGGAAGTCCTCGGCGTCGACGAAGCGCGCAAGGCTCATTCGTCGATGTTGCTTTCGGGGCAGGTCAAGCCCCGCGTGTTGCTGGTCGAAGACAACGAAAACACGCAGTTTTTGATCGAAAACCTCCTCGAAGACGCCTACGCGCTCACCGTGGTCTCGAATGCCGAAGACGCGCTGCTCGAAGCCTTCAACACCGAGTATGACCTCGTCTTGATGGACATCAACCTGGGCGAGGGGGCCAACGGCGCCGACGTGCTGCGGGAGCTACGCGCCATGCCCACCTACAGCACCGTGCCCATCGCCGCGCTGACAGCCTATGCCTTGCCGGGCGACAAAGAACGCTTTCTGGAGATGGGCTTCAGCGCCTACCTGAGCAAGCCGTTCAACGCCGAAGAGCTCCTGACCCTGGCTGCGCGGATGTAGCTGCCGTTGAGGCAGTTGTGGTGGATTCGCATCGTTTTCGCTGTTTTTTGCCCTGGAGTTGGTCACTGATCATTACGCTCGCTGGCGCTCGCTGTCACTGGTCACTGGTTCTTGAAAGAGACCCTTACCAGTGACTCTCATGACCCGTGACCCATGACCTGTGCAAACAATCACGCAAAGTGAGACGTTTCGGCGTGTCTTTCACACTTTTTCCCGGCTCCTTCCCCAACTGCCGTTTGACATGATGCTCAAAAGGCCTTAATTATAGGCTTCAGTGCATCGGGTCATTATCTTTGATACTTTCGTTAACCCCCTATCTGGAGGCGCCGCCCGTCCGGCCTGACTCGCGAGCCTGCCAAAGAGCCGACGTGAACGATGAGTTGGTGGAAACCGAAACGTAAATATAGGGTCCGTGTCGGAGCGTACACAGACGTAGGGCAGGTGCGCACCCAGAACGAGGACGCCTACGGCCACTATCCCGAAACGCCGGATCGGGATGTTAAAGAACGCCTTTTCATTGTTGCTGATGGTATGGGGGGGCATGCGCGGGGCGAGGAGGCCAGCCATCTGGCCGTCTCGGCGTTGCACGAAGCCTTTTTTGCCGGGCAGCAATGGTCGGTGGGCGAGCGGCTGCGGCGGGCCTTCGAGGCGGCTAATGCCCGCGTTTACGCCCTGGCTACCGCCGGCATGGCCCCCGAAACGATGGGCACCACCTGCACGGCGATGGCGCTGGTCAACGGCCACGTCCACATGGCTCACGTCGGAGACAGCCGGGCCTACCGGATCGACGAAAGCGGGATGGTGCAACTCACGCGCGATCATACCCTGGTCGAAGAGTTGCGCCGCCAGGGTGTGCTCACCGAAGACGAAGCGCGCACCCATCCCCGGCGTCATGCCCTCACCCGCGCCCTCGGCATCCAGCCGCAGCTGGAGGTCGATGTGCTCGAAGCCATGCCCATCGAGGCGCCGCAACAGTTTCTTTTATGCTCCGACGGGCTGGCCCCCGTCACCGAGGACGAGATCCGCCAGGTAATGCTGGCCCATCCGCCCCAGGAAGCCGCCGAGCGCCTCGTGCAGATGGCCAACGAACGCGGCGGCCCGGATAACATCACCGTGTTGATCGTGGCTATCGATAAATCCTGAGGATTTGGTGTATGTTTGTATGGGAGTGTGGGGGTATGGGAGGATGGGAGGGAGCTATTTGACGGCCAAATATCGAAGTACAAATATCGACTGTTGAGGAATATGAAAGGATCTTCGACCTTTTTATTTCGTCATTCAACCATCCCCAAACCCCCATACGCCCATACACTATGAAAACCTCTGCGCAAGGCGAGCCACCAGAGGTTTTGCACTGTACGCACGGTTCAACACAAAGCCGCTCTTCATGACCCCGGAACGCTGGCAGCAAATCAACGCGGTGCTCGACGCAGTGCTGGAACAGCCTCTCGACCAGCGCACCGCCTCCCTCGACGAATACTGCCGGGACGACCCCGACCTGCGTCGTGAAGTGCTGTCGTTGCTCGAAGCGCACGATCAGGCGCAGACCTTTCTCGAAGAACCGGCCAAAGATTTTGCCGCCCCGCTCATTCCACCGGACGACCTCGTGGACCCGTTGATCGGGCAGACTATCGACGGCTATCGGATCCTCGGGGTGTTGGGGCGCGGCGGCATGGGCATCGTCTACAAAGCCGAAGATGAGGCCCTCTCCCGAACCGTCGCCATCAAGATGATCGATCCGACGCTGGCCCGCGACGAAGCGTTCGTGCATCGGTTTCGCCGCGAAGCCCGCGCCCTGGCCCGTATCGATAGCACCCACATCGTCGGCGTTCACGCTATGCGCCAGACCGAAGCCGGGCTCTTCATCGTCATGGAATTCGTCGACGGCGGCACCGTAGACGACCTGCTCGACGACGGCCCGCTGCCCTGGCCGCGCGCCTGCCCCATCATCGTGCAGATGCTCACTGCGCTCGAACACGCCCACAGCGTCGACGTCATCCACCGAGACATCAAGCCCAGCAACATCATGCTCACCGGGCAGGGCGTGGTGAAAGTGACGGACTTCGGCCTAGCCAAGATGAGCCAGGGCGGTGGGGCCACCACCGTCACCCAGGGCATCGCCGGGACGCTCTACTATATGTCGCCCGAACAGGTCAAAGGCGCTCGTGATCTCGACTCTCGCAGCGATCTCTATTCGATGGGGATGACGATCTACAAGATGCTCTGTGGGCGCCTGCCTTACGACCCCGAAGCCGCCAGCTACGACGTCATGCGGTCCATCGTCGAAGACGACCTGCCGCCGCCGACCGTGTTCAAACCCGACGTGCCGAAGCCGGTCGTAGATGCCTTGATGAAGGCAATGGAGAAGGACGCGGACCGGCGTTACCAGACCGCCGCCGAGATGCGCGCGGCCTTCGAAGCCGTTAAAATCCCCGTCGCCGCAGAGACCCTCGTGGAGGACGTCGCGCCGTATAAGCCGGAACCTGCTCCGCTTCCAGACCCGCGTCCACGCCCCCGCGCGCTCCGGGCCGTCACTGCTGTGCTCGGCGTGGCCGTGCTGGCGCTGGCGGCCTATATCCTCTGGCCCCAAACAGACCCGCCGGACCCGCCGCTCTTCACGCTCACGACGACGCCCGCTCAGGCAGCCGTCTTTCTCAACGGCGACTCCATCGGCGCCACGCCCATCACAGACCATCCCCTCGCGGCGGGCACGGACAGCCTCTTCGTGCGCATCCTAAAGACCGATTACGCCCCGGTCGAAACCACGTTGGTGGCTGCCGCAGGCGTGCCGCTGGAGGTAAATCTCGACCTGAAAGCGATCGTTGAGGCGCTTCCTGTAGACTCGATACGGCGCGCTACGCTCCGGATTTCGTCCTCTACCGGAAACGCTAATGTCCAGATTAATGGTGAGAATCAGGGTACGACGGACGCTGAGGGCGTGCTCGAAATCGCTGATGTGGAGCCGGGAGGCGTTACGGTACTCATCACCAAAAATGGGTATAATGATTGGAGAGGCACCATCGAGGCTGTGGCCGGGGAGACGGTGCCCGTCGTGGCAACCCTCGAAGAAACGGGGCAAGACGATCCGCCGGAGCAGGCCACCGGCTCCCTCATGGTGCAGGTCGTGCCGAGCGGAACCGTGACCGTGCAGGGCGCCAACTGCCGGGCCGGAGCCCGTTGCGTCGTTCCGGTGGGCACTGCCCGCGTCACGTGCCGCCGCAACGGCGTTGCGGCGAGCACGACCGTCCGCATACGCGCCAACCGGCCCAGTTCGTTGACGTGTTATACCGAGCACGAGGTGCGGGTGCAGGTCCGCACCGAAGCCGACATGCCGATCTGGGCGGGTATCCTGATCGATGGTTCGAAGGTTGATGAGGCCTCGGACAAAGCGATTCCCCTCGGACCGGGCACCTACCGCATTGAGGTGGAGCGCAACCTCTTTGACATCCTCACACCGCCGAAGTCCATCCGAATCGAACCGGCGTTTGAGCAAAAACCGCAGCGGCTCGTGTTCCAAATTCGAGAACGATAGCGCATCTGTACATAGACGCTGGATCGATAATCGATCCGGCATATTTAGAAATTGTTGAGATGCACATCTCAACAATTTCTAAAGTTGATGCAACCTGTTCATGGAGGAAAATCATGATGACCAACGCTATAAAACATATCAAGATGGCCGCGCGCGCCGTGGTGCTGATGGGCGTGTTGCTGCTGCCGGTGCTCAACGCGCAGGCGCAACTCGACTCAGGGCCGGTGGAGAAGGCCAAGATGGCCTACAACGAGGGCGATTACGGCCAGGCCGCCGAGCTTTTTGCCGCCGTAGCGGCCAACGACACACTGGATATGGCGGTGCGCCGGGAGGCGTCGCTCTATCTGTGCCGCGCGCATTTTGCGCAGGGCCACGAAGAAGCTGTCCGCGAGGCCGTCGGCGCGCTGCTTGATCTGGAGCCGCCGCTCATCGAACTCGACCCCGACATGGAGGCGCCGCCGCTGATGGATGTGTATTATGAGATGCGCAAGGAAAAGCAAGACGGCAGCCTCGAAGTGCCCAAGGCCAACCCCGACGTGCGCACGCTCGCCATCATGGATTTCCGCAACTATGCCCTGGCCGACAAGGACCAGTGGGAGGCCATGCAGTGGGGCTTTTCGTCGATGATGATCGAACAACTCAGCGGCGCTACCGACCTCAAGCTCGTCGAACGCGAGAACTTGCAGTATCTCCTCGACGAGTTGGATCTGCAAAGCTCCCAGCGTGTTGATCAGGCCACGGCTGTGAAGATGGGCAAAATGTTGGGCGCCCACGCGATGGTCTTCGGCGGCATCTTCGTCAACGGCAACAAGCTGACGCTCAACGCGCGGGTGGTCAAGGTGGAGACAGGCGAGATTTTGCTGGGCGAGAGCAGCGACGGCAGGGTCAAAGATTTTTACGAAGTGCTCGAAAAGCTGAGCCTGAAAGTCTCGCAATCCGTCAACAGCGAACTGACCGAGAACGAGATCGGCGCCCGGACCGAGACCCAGTCGCTCGATGCCATGCAGGCCTTCTCGGCAGGGATGGAACTGGCCGAGGAAGGCAAGTATCAGGCGGCCTATGAGAAATACATGGAAGCCTACGATCTCGACCAGAGCTACACCAAAGCCAAACGCCGCGCCGAGAGTCTGATGCCGATGCTGGCTGTCCAGGCTCCTACCGAGGGTTCGGATACGGGATCGTAAAGGTCCCCGCAAAAAGATCGCTTTTTTGTAGAATAAGCTTTATTGTAGCAATTGATTTTAGTGATGAGGTGAAGAAGCGCCTGGCACGTTGATGCTCTTTGATTATTGATTTCGATACTGGCAGCACCGCGCGATTCCCCCTTCAAAGGGGGACAGCGGTGCGCAGCGAAGGCGGAGCACCGCAGGGGGATGTTCGCGCGGCTTAAGATGAGCTTTTTAGCAAGCCGCGCGAACATCCCCCGCCCCTCCTTCGTCGGGGCACCCCCTTCAAAGGGGGATTTTCCGTTCTGCCAGTACCGGGGTACGTAATCAAACGTCATAAAGGTGCCAGCCTTTTGCCAGCCTCCTGCTAGCTCCTTGCCGGCCTTCTCCTTGCTTCCCGCCGGCCTCTTCGTAGCACCTTCAAACCTGTGGCTTCGTATGATCGGATCTCTACGCGTACCCTTCGGGATCCTGCTGATAGCCTTTTTATGGGTGCCTTCGTGCGCCCCTGTGCCTCTTATCGAAGACCTCGGCGACTATCAGGGCGCCATCGAAGACCTGCAACAACAGGCCGCGCGCAACCCGGACGACCCGCAGCCCCTGCGCGATCTCGGCATCATCCATCTGCGTACGAATGCCTACGCCGAGGCCGACGACTTCCTGCAAGGCGCCCTCTCGCGCGATCCTGACGATCCCAAGACGCTTTATCATCTCGGCCTGGCGAAGGAGGCGCTGGGCGAGCCGGAGGCCGCCGGTCAACTCTACGGGCGGTATTCTGAGTTTTCGCGGTTGAATCCGTTCCGGCGGCTCATGGCCGGGCGGTATGCCGCTACCACGCGCCGGCTTATGCGCGAGGCGGTGCAGGCGCGCGTCGCCGACGAGGCCGGGCTGGCTGCCGAAACCGCCGAGCCGCGTGTCGTCGCCGTCTATCCGCTGGTTTATCAGGGCTCCGACGACCAGTATGCCGCCCTTGGACGCGGGCTGGCCGAACTGGTCACCATCGACCTCGGCCACGTCGATGAACTCCAACTCGTCGAACGCGTCCGGCTTCAAGAACTCATCGACGAGATCGACGTGGCCCAGAGCGCGCACTTCGATCCGGCCACGGCGCCTCGGGTGGGCCGCCTCATCGGCGCCGGGCGCCTCGTCGGCGGGGTGTACGACGTGCTCGGCGGCAGCGACCTGCAACTGGGCGCGGCGCTGTGGGAGACCGGACGCGCCGAAATCGCTGATCTCGGCACGAGTGCCGGGGCGCTCGGCAACATTATGCAACTAGAAAAAGAACTCGTCTTTCGTGTGATCGACGAAATGGGCATCGAACCGACCGAAGAGCAACGCCGCCGCATCGAACTGATCCCGACGCAAAACCTGCAAGCCTTCCTGGCCTTCAGCCGGGGGCTCGAACGCGAAGACGCCGGTGCCTTCGGCGAGGCTGCCGGCTTCTTCGAGCAGGCGCTTCAACTAGACCCCAACTTCCGCGCCGCCCAGGACCGCGCCGACGAAACCAGTGGGCTGACTGCTGCCGCCGGGCCGGTCTCGACGGGGCTCGCCGTTGCCTATCAGCAAGATCCTACGCCGCCGGTGGCAGGGCTGCCCGGCCTCGATCCGATGGGCAGCCGCCTGCTGAATCTGAACGCCAACGTCGGGTCGTCGCTGGTGCCGGGGATCGACGCCCGCGAGCCGGCTGTCGAGAGCGGAACAACGTCCACGGACCTTCCCGATCCGCCACCGCCGCCGGGAGGAGGCGGAGGAGAGTAATTTTGGATTTTAGATTTTGGATTGTTTACTTCCATCGAATCCGACAACCGAATACGTCGCGACGGTTGGAACCGCCGGGGCCTTTTCGATTGATCCAACCGATTCGAAAGAGACCAATCCAAAATCCAAAATCTAAAATCCGAATGATCATCTTCAGAAAAGGCTACGAGCCTCAGTGATGCTACAGGCGACTGGAAATAATATCCGACTCGGCGCTGCAGGGGTGCTGGTGGTGTGTTTGGGCTTGCTGGGCGCCGTGCTCCCGGCCTCGGTGAGTTATGGGCAAACCACCATCTGGCCGAAGTTCCGCCATAACTTGCAGAACACGGCGCAGAGCCCGTTCACCGGGCCGGCTCTGCCGGGCGTTTCGTGGCAGGTCGATACCGGGAGCAATATCGTCTCGTCGGCGGCTATCGGTCGCGACGGCGTTTCCTACGTCGGGACGTTTGCCGGAGACCTCTACGCGATCAACCCCGACGGCACCGAGCGCTGGGTGTTCGACCTCGGCGCCAACTCCATCCTGTCCTCGCCGGCCATCGATGACGAGGGATTCATCTACTTCGGCGCGGATAACAACATTTTTTACGCGCTCGATCCGGCGGGCGCGCTGGCGTGGAATTTTGCCGCAGACGGCCCGGTGCGTTCGTCGCCTGCCGTGTTGGATAATGTCGCGTATTTCGGGACCGAGAATGGGAGCGTCTACGCGGTGGTCGATGAAGGGGGGACGGGAGAGCCCATCTGGCAATTTTTCCCAACCGGGCGGAACAATCCAGGCGCTTTCTTTTCGTCGCCTGCCATTCGGAGCATTCCGTCGCAGGAGGTGCTTACGGTGTTCATCGGGTCGGCGGATGGCGTCCTCTACGCCATCGAGGGCTTCAGCGGCGAGCAACTATGGACGTTTCAGACAGGCGGCCCCATCGAATCGTCGCCCACGGTTGACGGCAACGGGACGGTTTTTGTAGGCTCGCAAGATGGGAATGTCTATGCCGTCAACGATGGCCAGCTTCAATGGCAGACGCGCATCGGCAGTGCGGTGCAGTCGTCGCCGGCGCTGAGTGACGGAACGCTCTACGTCGGCGCAGACAACGGGAATTTGTATGCCCTCAACAGCGCCAACGGGGCCATCTTGTGGAATTTCCCGACGGGCGACGCCGTTTTTTCATCCCCCGCCGTCGGCGACGATGGGACGATCTACGTCGGCTCGGACGACGGGAATCTCTATGCCGTCCGGCCCAACGGCCAGCTTTTGTGGGATATCCCACTCGGCCAGACGATCGCGTCTTCGCCTTCGATTTCGTCCGATCCGATAGGCAAAAACACGGGCCGCCCGGGCGCCAATACCATCATCGTGAGCACGTTCGAAGGAACGATCTTCGCCGTTGGGCCGGCGGCGCCGAGACTGATCATCGAGAGCATCGAACCCTCGACGATCCCCACGTTGGACATCGGCGAGGCGCTCACCTACACGATTACCGTCGTGGATCAGGGCGGCACGCCTGTGGCCGGCGCCGCCGTGGACGTAAACGACGGGCTGCTGGAGGCGACGTTTACGAGATCGCCGACCGACGCCAACGGCCAGATCACCTATCGGACCGTCGCTCCAGACGGTAGGCCTGATGGTCGATATGATCTCACCTTCGTCGCCCGCGCCAATGGGTTCGAGAACAGCGACCCGGTCGTCCGGCAGGTCGACGTGGTCGATCAAACGCCGCCGCAACTCGCCATCCAGAGCATCACCCCGTCGGGGATTCCTGAACTGGATGTGGGCGGATCCATCGTCTATACGATCACCGTCGTGGATCGGGACACGAATGAGCCGGTGACCGGCGCCGTCGTGGATGTAGACGACGAAATCCAGGGGCGGGTTTTGACGACCGCGCCGACCGACGCCAACGGCCAGACCCGATACCAGGCCGTCGTTCCGAATGGCACCGCCGATGGGCGTTACACCCTTTCCTTCGTCGCGCGCGCCGGTGATTTCATCGATAGCGGGCCCGTTAACCGGCAGATCGACGTGGTCAACCGGGCGCCCGGTCTGGCCGTAGAACCGGCTGCCGTAGACTTCAGCCTGATGCTGCTGGGCGACACCAGCAATCGCGCGGTCTCAATCCGCAATACGGGCAATCAGCAGTTGAACGTCGATGTGGTGCAGATTACCGGCGGCGATGCCGGCGACTTCAGCCTGCCGCAACTCAATTTGCCCTTGAATATCGCGCCGAATGGATCCGTCAACATTACGTTAGGCTTTACGCCGTCCCGTCGCGGTCAACGAAACGCTGTTCTAGAAGTTGATAGCGATGGCGGTATGATGAATGTCCCGCTCTCGGGCGAGGGCGCGGCGCCGGGCATCGGCGTCGAGCCGGGCGCGCTCGCCTTCGGCACCGTCGATGTCGGGGCGATGGCCGACGAGACTGTGGCCATCACGAACACCGGCAACGCCAGCCTGACGATCAACGGCGTGAGTATTGGCGGTGCTGATGGGGCTGCCTTTACGGTCGTCAGCGGCGGCGGGCAGCGCGTGCTGGCACCCGGCGGCACGCACAATGTGGGGGTGCGTTTTGCCCCGCAGCGCGCCGGCGGTCACACCGCGAGCCTCGATATCGACAGCGACGCCACCGACGATGCAGGCACTCCGATTGGGGTCCGCCAGGTGCCGCTCACGGGCGAAGGGATGATCGTGGCGATGCCGGCGCTCACGGCAACGCCCGATATCCTTCAATACGGCGAGATCATTCTGGGGACGACCTCCGGCGAACAAGGCGCGGCGATAGACAACACCGGCAACGTCGATCTCAACATTCAGATTGCGCTCGTCGGGGCGGATGCCGGTGCCTTTGCCATCGTCCGAGGCGGCGGCGCGGGTGTTCTGGCGCCGGCAGATCCTCCGCGTGACCTTGCCGTCGTGTTCACCCCGACCCGTCTGGGGGAGCATGAGGCGGCGGTCCGGATCCTCTGGGACGGATCCCAGACACTCATCCAGTTGCGCGGAACGGGCGTCGCCGCAAGCATCGAAGAACCCCAGGCCGACCCGGCCAACGACGGCGCTCAGGTGGGAATCCGAGTAGCGGTTCCGCCGGGCTTTACCCCGGCCACACGCCAACTCTTCTTCCGCCTCGGCGGCGAGACGACGTACCGGCAGGTGGATATGCAAGAGAATGCTGCAGGGGCGCTTGAAGGGGTGATTCCGCCTCAATTTGTGACCGAGCGCGGCCTCGAATACTACGTGCTCCTGGCCAACGCCGCCGCCACGCTGACCTTTCCTGCTGTCGATCCCGAAAACAATCCGATCATCCTTTCCGTGGCGGTCGAGACGATCCAGGTAGGCGGTGTTTTCCAGCCGGCAGTCTACCGGATGGTGTCGGTCCCGCTGGTGCTGGCCGGCGCGGCGGTTCAAAATCTTGTGGACGATTACGGCCCGCCCGATCCTGCCGAGTGGCGTGTGCTGCGTTGGCAGTCCGCCGAGGAGGTGTACCAGGAGGTGCCCCGCTCCGTCACGGGCGGCCCGCGTTTCTCACCGGGGCAGGCGGTCTGGCTCATCACCCGCGCGGGCCAGAGCTTCGACGTCATTGATGGAACTTCGGTGGATACGTCCGAGCCGTTCGTGATCGTGTTGCCGCCGGGCTGGAGCCAGATTGCCGTGCCGTTTGCGTTCCCGGTGGCCGTCAGCAGCATCATCGGCATGGAGGCCGTCCAGGGGCCTTATTTCTACGATGGGACGGAGTATCAGCCCAATCAGACCGTGCTCTTGCCCTGGGAGGGCTACTTCGTCCTGAATCCGGGCGCCGCGCCGGTGACGCTCCTGGTGCCGCCGGTAGAACTGACCAGCGCCGCCGGCAAGCAGAGCGGGCCGGACGACCTGTTTCCGGAGGCCGGCTATGTGATGCAACTGCGCGCCTCCGTACCCGACCATCGATGGCGCGACACGCAGAACTACGTCGGCTTTGCCGACGCCGCGACGATACAGCCTGAGGCGTTCAACCTGCCCGAACCGCCGCCCATCGGCGATCATCTGCGCCTGAGCATCCTCGACGACGGGCAGCACCACATCAGCCGTTTTGCCCCGCCAGATGGGGGCGGGCAGCAGTGGGATCTAGAAATCGAGGCCGTTTTGCAGGATGAAATCCGCTTCGCGCCGAAGACGGTCCGTGTGGCGCTCGCCGAACGCGGCCAACGCCCCGACGGCTTCGACCTTTACGTCTTCGACCGCGACCTGGGGCGCGTGCTCTCTATCGAAAACGGCGCCTTCGAGGTCGTCTTGACGGCGGAGTATCCGGTACGTCACCTGAGCCTCGTCCTGGGAACGACCGCCTTTGCCGAAGCGCACAGCGAGGGCGCTTCGCTGACGCCGACCGAGTTTGTGCTGGAAGCCAACTATCCCAACCCGTTCAACCCCGAAACGGTGATTCGCTATGGCCTGAACCAGCAAAGCGATGTCGATCTGGCGATTTATAACGTGCTCGGCCAACGGGTGCGGACGCTGGTAGCGGCGGAGCAAAACAGCGGACGCTACGAAGTGGTTTGGGACGGCCTGGACGACGCCGGACGCCCGGCAGCCAGCGGCGTCTACATCTATCAACTCCGCGCCGGTAGTTTCCTGGACTCACAGACGATGCTATTGGTACGATGATTAAGAATCGATCTCAAATCCTCTCTACGGTGTCATCCCGAGCGAAGTCGAGGGATCTCCCCGGTGGCAGAATGCCTCAACGGGGGAGATTTACTTCGTCAGTCGGCTTCGCCTCGTGTCTCCGCTCACTGCGTTCGGTCGAGATGACAACTTTATGTTTTGAGATTGCTTCTAAAGGCCGGGCCATCGTCTGTTGTCCATTGTTGATGTTTTTGCTGATGCTGGCCCTGGCAGCCGAGGCTATCGCGCAGGACGACGCGCTCTATCTGTCGAGCCGGCAGCAGCCGATCCGGATTTCCATCGGCGCGTTGTATCAGAGCTACACCGAGGACGACAGCACGCTCTCCGAAGTCAGCATCCCGCTGGCCGTGTCGGTGCCGCTCGGGCGTAACCTGGGGGTGAGCCTGATAGCCAGCCAGGCCAGCGCTTCGGGCGATGCCGTCGAGAGCCTCAGCGGCGTCAGCGACGCGCAGGTGGGCCTGAGTTATTATCAGCAGATCGGGCAGGGCAGCGTGGTGGTGAGCCTGGGCGTGAACCTGCCCAGCGGCAAAAGCGAACTGACGCCGCAGGAGTTCGAGACCGCCATCTTTCTGAGCCAGCATTTTTACAACTTCCGCGTCTCCGGTTTTGGCCAGGGCTTCAACGTCTCGCCCGGCGTGGTGGTGGCGTTTCCCGTCAGCGAAAACGCTGTCTTCGGCGTCGGGGCGTCGTACCAGCTTAAGGGCGCCTACACGCCCATCGAAGGGATGGACGACTACGACCCCGGCGACGAGATCCTTCTGACCGGCGGCTTCGACTATCGCGCCGGCCCCACCACGAACTTCTCCGCCGACGTCACCTACACGATCTACGGCAGCGATACCTTCGGCGACGCCGACGTCTTCAGCGCGGGCGACAAGGTGACGGCCACGGCGCAGTGGCTGCGCTATATTCGCGCCAACGAATTGCGCTTCGTGGCTCGCTACCGCAGCATCTCCAAGAGCAGCCGCCCGGCTGTCGTCGGGGTGGCCGGCGAGGAGCTACGCACGCTTCCCGCTCAGGTCTTTCTCCGAGGCGTCTACCGTCACCGGCTCAACCCCACGTTCACGCTCGGCGTGCTGGCCCAGGCCCGCCTCTTTGACGAAACAGACAACTTTTCCTCGAAAACGCTCTTCGACGTGGGCCTGATGCCCGAAGTGGCCCTCTCCAACAACACCGCGCTCCGCCTTCGCTTCCTCTACACCCTCGGCGATTTCACCGGCTTCGAGGCCGGCGGCGGGCTGGCTTTTGAGTTGTAGGCTCGCTGGCGCTCGCGGTCATTGGCATGCTTCGCATGCGTCATTCGTGGTCATTATGCTCGCTTCGCTCGCGTCATTTGTTGTCATTCGTTGTCTCGGTCAACCCATGACAATGAATGACGCGCCGAAGGCGCAATTGACGGCGAGCGCCAGCGAGCCTACTGACGTGAGCGAAGCGAACCAATGACGCGAAGCAAAGCAACCTCCCGCTCGATTCATCATACAACAGGTTGAAAAAATCCCCCGCCCATCAACCCTGCGCGGACTATGAGGGCCTTACTCGTTGTTGACATTCAAAACGACTTTTGCCCCGGCGGAAACCTGGCAGTGCCCGGCGGCGATGCCATCATCGCCCGCGTCAACGAACTGATCGAGCATTTCGGCCACGTCCTGCTGACCCAGGACTGGCATCCCGCCGGTCACCATTCCTTTGCTTCGACGCACGCCGGTAAAGCGCCCTTCGAGACCACCGAACTGGCGTACGGCCCGCAGATCCTCTGGCCCGACCACTGCGTCCAGGGCACCCACGGTGCGGCGTTTCATCCCGATCTACACATCGATAAAGCCCAGCTCATCATTCGCAAAGGCTTTCGCAAAGAGATCGACTCCTACTCCGCTTTCTTCGAAAACGACCACGAGACGCCGACGGGCCTCGCCGGCTACCTGCGCGAACGTGGCATCGACACGCTCTACCTGACCGGGCTGGCAACCGATTTCTGCGTCAAATATTCGGCGCTGGATGGGCGGGCGCAAGGCTTCACGGTCTTCGTCGTCGAAGACGCTGTGCGCGGCATCGACACGCAGGGCTCGCTGGCACAGGCCTGGGAAGAAATGCGCGAAGCCGGTGTGGCGGTTGTTTCGTCGGAAGAGGTTATGCAGATCGCCTGATGAATTTTGACACGGTCCAAAATTCATTACTCCGCCGGTTCGATAACCGCCGACATCGACCCCTGACTGTGCTCGATGCGCCAGTCCGGTCCATAGGCGTGGATCTGATGCTGCTTCAATTCCGCCCGTTCTTTCGTGGTGGTGTCTACGATCACCCGTCCCGCTGTATCGACCTCCACAGCCATGAGGAAGGCTTTTTCAAAGTCATGCCCGAAGATCCGCGTCAGCATTTCGGTGACGTAGTCGTACGAGTGATCGTTATCATCGAGGAGCACGACGTGGTATTGAGGCAGAAGAAGGGTGAGTTCCTCCCAGTCTTCATATGTCTTTTCTTCGGGCAGTGCTTCTATGTTCATTGTTGTTTCCATGATTGACTATTAGACAAATTAGTCGGTGTGTAATTGATCCTCCTTGAATGCCGAAAGACGCCTCAGGATTCAGCGACGCACCTTTTTTACCGATGATGCGAATTCAGCGTTGAAATAGAAAGTCATTGAAAACAAGCTGAAAACGGCGAAAACCATACCTGCCAGGTTTTCAAAACCTGGCAGGTATGACCAAAATTCCCAACTTTTAATTCGCATCAATGACCGACGCCATCGTCTCTTCGACGCGCAACGAAAAGATGTGCCTCCTTACGGAATCGTCGCTGCCCGGTTACGGCCCCGTTTCCACCCAGTTTTCGATGAACTTCTGATCGTCCTTTTCGTGCTCGTCGACGAGGGCCTGGAAGATGGCCCTGAGCTGTTCGTAGGGCAGCGTCCCGATGATCATGCGGTTGTTGACGATGATCGTCGGCGTTGAGCGGATGCCGTGGGCGTAGTGCTCCGAGGTCTTCTCGTATTCGGCGCCGGTGTTGATGATTTGATGGACGAGCGCGCGGGTGGCCGAATCGCTGAGGGCGGCTTCTACCTGATATTTCTGAGCCAGCGCCGCGCGCCAGGCCGGATTCTTCGCAGCTTCCATGTTGGCGAAGATCTCATCGTGGATGGCTGGGAAGGCATCCGGGTTGTAGGCCGCCATGTACGAGAGGTCGCACGCGCCGGGGTGTTTGTCTTTTTCCACCACGTCGTTGCACGTGGCTTCGAGCGGGAAGTACTGAAAGGCGATGTTGATTTTACCGTTGAACTCCTCTTTGAGCCGGTCGAGTTGCTCGTTGAGAAAGCGGCAGTCGGGGCAGAGGAAGTCGGCATATTCGATGACCTGAATGGGCGCATCCTCGAAGCGTTCGGTGGCCTTTGCCGTTCGATGCGGCGAAACCAGGCTCGGCGTCTCGACCTTCGGCAGGTTGTAATACTGCTTGACCACGCGCGCGGCCACCCCGCCGGATTGCGCCTCGTGCCGGGCCTGATGATACAGCGTCATCGCATACGCCCCCATCAGCAGCACGACGGCAAACATAGCGGTGTGTTTAAGCGATGGGCGGAAAAAGGAAGTCAGAAAAGATCCTCTATCTTGACGCGCTCTGTATTTCCAAAAGAGATAAAAACTCAACAGGGAAAAAACATAATATATGCTGCACAATAAGCACAGACTTTTCAGAATCAATACCGAATACAACAAAAGCGCGATGACGCCGAGAGCATTGAAAAACGCTATCGTTTTATTCGTCCGTTCGAAATCGACGGAAGGAAACAAAGCGCCCAGGGCAACCAGAAAACCCACCACGAGGCCGAAATAGCCCATCGGTACGCCGCCTATCTCCGAGATAGAGGAATACGCAGAGCTATCACAATTAAAGAAGGAATTGATATCACAAAACGATCCTTCAAAGATCGACGACGGGAAGTTGGCGGCGAAAAAATGGTCGATGGTCAACACCGACGCGACGACCATGCCGAGGCCGGAGATAAAGCTCAAGATGCGAGGCCGCAGGGCGCCGGTTACGGTCAGCGATCCGTTCATGAAAACCTCCCCGTATCGATAGGCTTTTGTTGACGAGGCAGCCGGACGTACGGAGACGAAATAACACACCACGCCTCTTCGATGTTGACATTCCTTCCCGATAGCTCCCGTAGGGCAGACGCGCACCCCGAAGTAAGGGGTTTCCTTACACTATTTTGGATTTTAGATTTTGGATTTTGGATTGGTCTGATTGGACACCGTCATCTCAAACGAAAAAGCCGCAACGGCTCCAACCGTCGCGGCTTTTTTGTTTGTTAGAAAGGGATCAGAAATTTCCCAATCCAAAATCCAAAATTAGAACTCCCAATCCGGTTTGGCTTCGGGGAGGCGGAGGAGTGTGTCTAAGGATTGGAGCAGGGACGCCGGGCCGGCCAGGTCGTCGGTGACGGCGAGGCCGGTGGCGGGCCGGATGCCGAGCCAGAGGCGGGTGAAGGCGCCCACCGAGGCCGTCAGCGTGGGCAGATCGGCGGCGGTGCCGGCTTCGGCGTGGGATGCCGGGCCGAGGGTGACCACGTAATCGCCGGAAATGCCGCGCCACGGCGCTCCGGCGTCGAGGTAGGCTTCGATGGGGTCGTGGAGCACGAGGTTGAAGCGTACCGGCTCGCCGGGCAGATGCGTTTGCGCCAGGCAGCCGGGCAGGTCGCAGATACGCATCTGACAGTATGCTTTGGCCGTAATGCGGTTGGCGAACTCTGCGTCTTTCGTCACGTGCTGCTGGCGGAAGGGATGGCGCAGCAGATCCTGGAGTTGGATGCCACGGGGTTCGCGCATCTCCACCAGATGTACCTGATCGCTCAGGGCTTTGACGAGCGCCATCAAATCCAGAAACTGTTCGCCGTTTTGAAAGGCAAAGATGATGAGGCTGTAGGGGCCGTTTTCGTCTTTGGCGTCGCCCCAGAAGAAATGCGTCAGCGGGCCGTCCGGGCCGTCGGTATAGCCGAGGCCGAAAGCGTTCTCCCCGGTCCAGCCCATCTCGGCGCGGAAATTACTGGCGTTGAGCAGGTTGACGGCGCCGTGGCCTTGTTGCCGGTTCAGCATCGCGCGGTGTATCATCTCCCAATCATCCGGAGTGAGGCGGCGGGGCACGCGTGTTTTGCGTTTCAGCGTGAGCAGCGCCGGGTCGAAACGGACCCAGTGTTCGTAGCCGCAGGTGCCGTAGCCGAGGCGGTCGTAGTAGCCCTGTTCGAAGATGCCGAGCGCGCTGACGAGCGCGCCGTCGGCGGCATCGGCGGCAATCGCGGCTGCCGTCACGCGCCCGCCCAGGCCTTGCTTGCGGGCGATGCGGCTGGTCGTCACGGCAGCTACTGCCGAGAGGCGAAGGTCTTCGTCGAGGTAGCGGAGTGTAGCCGGCGTCGTAGCGGCCATGCACTCCGCCTCGCCGTCGAGGTCGGCCACGAACGCGCGGGCATCTTCCAGAAAATGATCGAGCGCGTCGGCCTGGATCTCATTTTTGATCCAGTGTACTTCGCGCCAGATCCGATGAATAGCCTCGCGATCTCGCTCAGGGTTGTAGGGGCGGGGAGGCATGGGGATTTTGGATTTTCGATTTTGGATTTTCGATTGTTGTTTTCAGCGGTTCGCAATAATCGAAGACGCCGCGCCGGTTGTAAGAGGTACAACTTTTTTTGTTCGCGCCGACAATGCGAAAAGCACCCAATCCCCAATTGACGGTTGTATTCAGACCGAAACGAGAATCACATACTGTTCCGCGTGTGCTGCTTCTCGAAAAAAGTCCTTCATTTGCTCCACGTCGCCGAGGACGTAGTCATAATCATCCTCGTTCATGACAAAGCTGTCCGTATCTTTCAACCCTTTTTTGAGGCCGCATTCCTTCATACGTTCAACGCTTGCCTTTTCCAGTTTCTCCGAGAGTGTTCGAATAGCTGTTGGAGCAAGATAACGCACCCAGAAGTCAGAATATTTATAGGCCAGGGGGCGCGGGCGACTATCCAGCATCGTGTAGACCGTCTTGAAACCACACTGTTTCAGAATACGGAGCAGATCGTCCCAGGATTTATCGAACGCAAACTGGATAGGCGCCCAGTCTTTCGGGAGCCCCAACGCATCGGGTGGTTTCTCTTCAGGATAAAAAATAACGTCGAGGTTATCGTCGGTTTGCCTGAGTGTGTCAAAGGTCCCGGATGTGACAGCGTAGGCTGTAGTGAGCACGCCCATTGTAACCTCCTTTTCTTGCTGTATTCTTTTTGAAGGTAAGCCATTCCGCAATCAGCTTCGTGATCGTCTACTGCAATGCAGAAGCGGCTGGTCATCGAAACAGATCAGGCCGGGGCTTGGAGTTGATAAAAATATAAGCGGCGTCGGGGCCGTTGCCCTGGCGGTAACAGTCGTAATCCTCTTCGTATAGCCACAATCGCTCTTTGTCTTCATCGGCCAGGGTATCGATCTGCGTACACGAGCCGGCGCCCAGGGCCAGGCTGCGGATAAGCTTGAGGGCGTCCTCCGAGTCGCCTTCGGCCTTCATCTCGATGATAATCCCATTGGCAAAGCTCAGGTAGAGCGGCATGAGCTGATCCATCGTGTCCGACGACAAATCCCAGCGTTCCGCTCTGGGAATCTTGCCATCATCCGGGTATTCCCAATCGATAATGGTTAGCAGCAGGCGCATATTTTTTTCTGGCGAAAAAAATAAAGAGACGGCCCCCTCACTCATACCGCAGGCTTTTCACCGGATCCGCCAGCGCCGCCTTGACGGCCTGATAACTCACTGTCAAAAGCGCAATCCCAAGGGCCGCCAGGCCCGCCATTAGAAATATCGTCCACGATATTTCTATACGGTAAGCAAAGCGTTCGAGCCAGCCGCTCAGCAGCACGTAGGCGGTGGGCCAGGCCAGGACGTTTGCCAGCAGCACCAGCTTGAGGAAGTCTTTCGATAGAAAAATAGCCAGGCCGGAGACAGATGCGCCGAGCGTCTTGCGAATACCGATCTCCTTGGTGCGGCTCTCGGTGGTAAAAGCCGCCAGCCCGAAGAGCCCCAGGCAGGCGATCAAGAGGGCGAAGAGAGCGGCGTAGGAGACCACCTGTTGCCATTGTTCCTCCGCGCGATACTGCCGGTCGAGGTCGTCGTCGAGGAAATAGTAGGTAAAGGGTCGATCCGGCGCGGCGCGTTGCCAGGCCGCTTCGAGCGCGGCGAGCGTGGCGGGCACGTCGTCCGGGCGGATGCGGGCGAAGACGTAACGGAAGGCATCGTCGCGTAGCCCCAGGAACAGCACCATTGGCTCGATGACGTGGTGGAGTGACTTGAAATGGTAATCCTTAAGGATCCCGACTACGGTGCCTCCGAATACGCTCTCCCCAATAGGATCCTCCCAGTCATAATCTTTCACCAGGGCCTCATTGACCAGCACGGACGCCTTGTGGTCTCCTGGAAACGCTTCGGAAAAGCTGCGTCCGGCTGCCACCTCCATGTTCAACGTCTCGACAAAGTCGTAGTCGATCCGGTTGGTATAAATGAGATGAGCGCTTCCGTCTTTTGTCCCAGATGCATTCCAGGCAAGCCCCTGGCCAAAACTTGTCGAGGCCGCAGCCATCTGCACCACGCCGGGAAGCCGGCGCGCCTCGTTTTTAAACGTACCGACGAGCTGTTCCGATGCGGCCAGGTCTGTGCTGTGGGTAGGGATGACGACGACCTGCTCGTCGCTGAACCCCAGGTTTTTGTTCTTCAGGTAGCGAAGCTGACCGGAGACGACGAGCACGCTGGCAATGAAGAAGATCGACAACGCGAACTGCACGACGACGAGGCTTTGCATCCAGCGGTTTTTACCCTGGGCGCGGACGCTTCGCTTCAGGGTTTCAATCGGCTGAAAGCGGGACAGATACACGGCGGGGTAGGCGCCGGCCAGCAGGGCTGTTCCCAGGAGGAGACCCAGCAGCACCAGGAGGGCGGTTCCGTCTTGCAGATAATGAAGATCTAGTGTTTTGCCGATGAGGTCGTTGAAGAGGGGCAGGAAAGCTTCGGTGAAGGCCAGCCCCAGCAGCAGCGCCAGCACGCTGAGCAACAGCGCCTCGCCCCAGAACTGTTTCATCAGTTGAAGGCGGACCGCCCCCAACACTTTGCGCAGGCTCACCTCTTTGGCCCGCCGCGCGGCGCGCCCGACGGCGAGCGTCGTAAAGTTGATGCAGGCGATGAGCAGGATGGCAAAAGCCAGTGCGGCGAGCAGCAACGGATACCGAGGATCGGTAGCAGGCGTCTGTGCTTGCTGCACCTCCGGCGAAAAATGGACCGCACGAAGCGGTTGAAGCTGAAGCCGAAACGCGCCCTCTTCCTCGCTCAGCCACTGGAGGATGCGCCAGGTTTGCACCATCGGCTCGTAGTGCTGCGCCACGAACGCCGGCAGCTTCTCGGCCAGCGCCCCAGCCTGATCTGCCGAGCCGAGGCGGACGTAGGTGTTGGTGACCCAGGACGTCCACGCATCGCCAAACCGGACGTAGCTCCGCGAGCGTTCCATCGGCAGCACGATGCCGAAGGTGATGCTGGAGTTGGCCGGCGGCTCCTCGGCCACCGCCGTCACCACAAACTCCTCAAACGCCCCGCCAAAGCTCACGCGTAGGCTCCGGCCCACCGGATCGGCCTCGCCGAAATATTTCTGCGCCATCGTGGGCGTGAGCACGACGGCGTCCGGCGTCGCCAGCGGCGCCTCGGTATTACCGCGCGCTATCGGGAACGTGAACATCTCGAAGAACGCCGGGTCGGTGAAGAGCACCTGCTCGTCGAAAGCCTCCGTATCTCCGGCTTTGACCACCGCGCCGGTATACTTGAGCCGCGCGGCCTGCTCGACCTCCGGGTGTTCGGCCTTCAGCGTCGGGGCCAGCGGCAGCGGCTGCCCGGCCTTGACCTCCACCGCGCCCTCCGGCGTCAACGCGTGGATGTGGACGCGGTAGATAGCCCCGGCGTCTTCGTGAAACGCGTCGTACGACCATTCGTTGTTGACGAACGCCAGGATCAGCAGGCAACACGCCATCCCCACCGCCAGCCCGACGATGTTGATGACGCTGTAGACTTTCTGCTTCAGCAGATTACGCAGCGCGATCTTGAGATAATTTCTAATCATGTCTGTCGTCCGTTGTCTGTGGTCCGTTGATGGTTGGGGTCTCTCACGATCCGCGCTATCCGCGTCCATCAGCGCTCATCTGCGGTTGCAGGACAAGGACGGTGCCATTGTGTTCAATAGTTTGATTTTATAAAATTTAGATACAATTCATTTGTTGGATTGGAGAAGGAAAGTGTTCGCCCACAGCACAGGAAGTGTTCGCTGGCGTACAGCGGTGGTGGGGCTCATTTTTTGGATTTGCGCTGTTGACGCTTCTTTCGTGCGGGCGGAGGGACGATCTCCTCAAGGTCTTCTAAGAACAGGACTTCGTCAGCGTAGTCTCCGAAATAGTTATATATCCGTATTCCGAAATACAGGGAGATGCCGGATGCCACGACGCCAATCAAGATGCCCATGCCGATGGCTACAGCCGGCAGGATCCAATGCAGCAGAAACCCGATCCCGATGCCGAGCGCGATGATGAATACGTTGATGAGCACGTAAAAAAGGAGCAAGACGAGGAAGGCTTTCATATCGGGATCCCGTTATTTCTACAGGGAGAGGCGTCTATTTCAGGCAGCCTTTCCGCTCTGGTCATCCTCCTCATGCGCCGGTGCCCCAACAAGACGATCCTTGTAATGTTGCTGCTGTTCAATATAATACTCGACCAACTTCTTCGGATCGTGGTCAACCTGCTCCGAAATCCGGCGACGTGCTTCGCGTACTCGTTCTAAGGCGTCCATGCTTTCATCATCCTTCATTGGCTTCACCTCCAAGGAGTTCAAGCGGCGTAACGATGTCTGGCACGAACAGGCCCAGGAGCGTGTTTATCCGCCGAATGTGGCCGAATTTGTTTGCGTTTGCTAAATGTTTGCAGTTCCAGGTCAGTAGGAATTCGCACTTGTGGAACGAGGCTAAGGCCAGGTGCAATGCATCCCCGGCGGGGTCTTGAGGCATTACCCGGTGCTTTATATATACCTGAACGATGTTGATGACTTCTGGTTCTACCGGCACGAGAGGCACGTCATCCAACAAGTGCAAACATTTTTCTTTCTTAGGATAGTCGCCCGTGTTAATCTCATTGAGCACCGCCACGCTAGTGAGTGGTTGGTAGGCAGGGCGTGATGTATCCCACCACCGGCGCGTCCAATCTCGCCGGGCTATGGCTGCCGGATCAGTACGGTCTTCATAGTAGAAGCATGGGATTGTCGTTTCGATGTAGACTTTTGGTCGTGCCATCTTTGCTTAGAAACGGAAGCCTGCGGGAGTCAATCCGAGCAGGCGGTAAAATAGGATGCTTCTCGCGCCATTACCCATGACTCCCGAAATAAAATACGGAGGCTCGACCGATGCCGGGCCTCCGCCAAAAAGAGACCCGAAGGGTTTCCGAAACCCTCCGGGCCTTCATAAGTCACCCATCAAAAAACCTTATGCAAAATCCAACGGATTTTGCATTATTCTTGCCCGTTCACCGGCGTGGCGTGTTTCTCCGGTTTCCACGAGTAGGCATAGTCCTCGTCTTCGATGTCGAGCGCCGTCTGCGTCAGGTGCAGCGGGCGGAAGGTATCGACCATCACGGCCAGCTCTTCGGTGCCCTTCTTGCCGATGGAGGCCTCGATGGTGCCGGGGTGCGGGCCGTGCGGGATGCCGCCGGGATGCAGCGTGAATGAGCCCCGCTCGATGCCTTTACGGCTCATGAAATCGCCCTCGGCGTAGTACAAGACCTCGTCCGAGTCGATGTTCGAGTGGTTGTAGGGCGCGGGGATGGCGTCCGGGTGATAGTCGAACAGGCGCGGCACGAACGAGCAGACCACGAAGTTGCGTCCGGAGAAGGTCTGATGCACCGGCGGCGGCTGATGGATCCGCCCTGTGATGGGCTCGAAATCCTTGATCGACAGCGCGTAGGGATACATGTAGCCGTCCCACCCGACCACGTCGAACGGGTGATAGCGCATCACGTAGCGGTGCAGGTAGCCGTGTTTCTGGATCCGCACCTCGAACTCGCCCCGCTCGTCGATGGTGACGAGTTCGCCGGGCGGGCGGACGTCGCGCTCGCAGAACGGGCTGTGCTCCAGAAGCTGCCCGAACTGGTTCATGTAGCGCTTCGGAAACCGGATCTCCGAGAACGCCTCGATGACGAGCAGGCGCGGCGCTTTCGGTCCTTCGAAGTGCCAGCGGTGCGTGAGCGTGCGCGGCACGTGGACGTAGTCGCCCTGCGTGAATTCGACCGTGCCGAGCGGGCTTTCCAGGATGCCCTCGCCGTCGTGGACGTAGATCAACTCGTCGCTGGTGGCGTTGCGGTAGAAATAATCCATCGGCGTGGTGGGGCGGCACAGGGCCAGGCGCACGTCGCTGTTGCCCATGATGTAGTGGCGCCCACTGGTCCAGTCGCCGCCTTCGGGCACTTCGAGGCCTTTGAGATGGCGATGCCGGAGGAAGTCCTTATCGGCATACTCCACCTGAAACGGAATCGGCGCTTCGATGCGCTCGACGAGCGTCGGCTCGTGGAGGTGGTAGGCGATGGACGAGATGCCGCTGAAGCCTTCCGCCCCGATCACCTCTTCCTGATACAACGCCCCGTCCGGGCGCCGAAACTGCGTATGACGCTTGTGGGGGACGTTCCCCATTCTTACGTAATGCGGCATGGGTCGATTTTGGATTTTGGATTGCGGATTTTGGATTGTTCATCGTGAGCAACCCATCCAAATTTTGCGCGGAAATCACAGATTTCCGCGCAAGGCTTGTTCGCGTTCGATGGATTCGAAGAGGGCTTTGAAGTTGCCCTTGCCGAACGAGCGCGCGCCTTTGCGTTGGATGATCTCGTAGAAGACCGTCGGGCGATCCTCGACGGGCTTGGTGAAGATCTGGAGCAGGTAGCCATCCTCGTCGCGGTCTACGAGGATGCCCAGTTTGGCCAGTTCGTCAACGGGCTCGTCGATAGTGCCGACGCGGTCCTGGAGGTCGTCGTAGTAGGTCGTGGGGACGTAGAGAAACTCGACGCCGCGATTGCGCAGGGCGGTGACGGTGTGCAGGATGTCGTTGGTGGCCATCGCCACGTGCTGCACGCCCGCGCCCTGGTAGAAATCGAGGTATTCTTCGATCTGGCTTTTCTTACGCCCCTGCGCCGGCTCGTTGATGGGGAATTTGATGCGCCCGTTGCCGTTGCTCATCACCTTCGACATCAGGGCCGAGTATTCGGTCGAGATGTCTGTGTCGTCGAACGAGATCAGGTTGCGGAACCCCATCACGTTGGCGTAGAAATCGACGTAGGTGTTCATCTGGCCCAGATCTACGTTGCCCACGCAATGATCGACGTATTCGAGGCCGACCGGTTCGGGCTTCCAGTAAGGATTCTCCCACGGTTGGAAGCCGGGCATAAACAGGCCGTCGTAGGCTTTGCGCTCGACGAACGTGTGGATCGTATCGCCGTAGGTGGCGATGGCGGCGATGACGATGCGCCCGTTTTCGTCTTCGAGCACGCGCGGCTCATGCACCGCTTTGGCGCCCCGCCGCACCGTCTCGCGGAACGAATACGTCGCATCATCGACCCAGAGGGCGAGGTCGCGCACGCCGTCGCCGTGCTTGTGGACGTGCTGCGCGATGAACGAGTCGGGCGAGAGGGCCGTCGTCAGCACGAAGCGAATCTTGCCCTGCTTCAGGAGGTAGCTCGCTGCCGGGCGGTGCCCCGTCTCCGGGCCGCGATAGCCGATGATCTGAAACCCGAAGGCGTTCTGATAAAAATGGGCCGCCTGCTTGGCATTGCCCACATAAAACTCGATGTAATCGGTGCCGTTGATCGGCAGAAAGTCGTCCACTTTTTGCAGGGGACTCGACTTGGTAAACACACTTCCGCTAGCCATGGCCTCATCCGGTTAAGAGACCGTTTGCGAAGTCAGCCCGGAATGACTTTTCAAACCGTCTCGAAGGTTAAACTACAGACCAAAACGGTGTTGCAAATAAGAATGGACGACACGCCATTTTGTTCTCGAAAAAAAGCGCTTCCAGCCTATTTGCAAAAACCGTATAATGTTAGTCCTTTTGATATAAATATAATATATTATTCCAGGTCGTACTAAATTTGACGAAATCTATTCGGTAAATGCAGCTTAAAAAGCGTCTCGACCGAACATTCGTGCAGATAATCGGGCTCTTACAGAAGAATGCACGGTTATCCAACAAAGAACTGGCGGCGGAAGTCGGATTGGCGCCGTCGTCGTGCCTGGAGCGCGTGCGGTCGCTTCAAAAGGAAAAAGTCTTCCGAGGCTTCCACGCCGACGTCGATCCGGCGGTCCTGGGCATCGGCTTGCAGGCGATGATTGCCATCCGCCTCAACCGCCACTCCCGCGACTCGCTGGAAGACTTCAAGGCCTATGTGAAGGCCCTGCCCGAAGTACACGCCGTCTATCACATGGCCGGCGTCAACGATTTCTTCCTCCACGTGGCCGTCCGCGATTCCAACCACCTGCTCGAACTCAACCTCAATCATTTTTCGACCCGCCCGGAAGTGGCTCACGTCGAGACGTCGCTGATCTTCGAATATCACCGCAATCCGGTGCTGCCGAGTTTTCTGGACAGGCAATGAGGGGAGGGGATTTTGGATTTTAGATTTTGGATTGGGAAATTTCTGATCCCTTTCTAACAGACGAAAAAGCCGCGACGGTTGGAACCGCTGAGGCTTTTTCGTCTGTTGTACAGGGTTCGCTAAACGACCAATCTAAAATCCAAAATCCAAAATGACGAACCCCATGCAAGGAAGCAAAACGGTTACAACACTATCCACGCCTCAGAAAGCAACAACCCGCCCCGTCTCGTCGTATCGTAGATCCGTTGTTCTTCGGGAGTATCGCGGATGATTCATCGATCGATGGTACGACGAAATCTGTTTGTTTTTGGGATGAGCCTGGCCGTGCTCGCCGCCGTCGGGTGTGGGCAGGGGCCGGAGTATGGCTTCGAGCAACTGAACATCAACCGGTACGGTTGGGATTCGCTCAGCGTCGATGCGCGGTTCGCCGAGCGCCTGGCTTTTGGGCGAAGCCGGCCGCTCGTGCCGCAGGCCATGACCGTCTATCTCTTCAACGCCGGCTACGATACGCTCTATGCCGGCGACGGGCGCCTCGTGCCCATCGCCGACCGCGACCTCGGCGACCGCGAAAGTCTGATGCTCGAAGTCTGTGGCCGTTTCGAGACGATGAGCGTGTGCGAGCAGGAAGCCGTAACGGCCTCGCCCAAACGCCTCCACGTAGAACACGAGATCGCGTACCCCGACGCCGGGACGTATGACCGCGGGCGCTACAAGCTAAGCTTCGCCCTCGAACGGCAAGACGAGGCCGGCGGCTGGGAACGTCTGGGCCGGGCGCAGGGCGTCCACAGCCATCTGCGCGTCTTCGTCGGCGATCAGGATCAGGAGGCCGTCGAGGTGCCGCTATTGGGCAGGCAAGGCCGTTTCAACCTCCAGGGACGGCCTCACTACGACGACTTTACCTACCATCTCACCTCAACCTTGATCGACGAAAAAAAGGCGCAGGTACACATCGAGGTGTATGCCGGGCTGGAGGGCAAACCGGCGCTCCGCCTGGCGTCGGTCGAGAAGCAGGTGCGGGTCAAAACGGATGAGGAGCGCGCCCTGGAGGTCGAGTATTTCGTCGAGCAAACCGTAGAGGCGCTGCTGGAGACGCTGGAGATTGATGAGATCGAATGGTTTGATAGGCCGGACTCGACCAGTTGGGTTTTTAATCAACTCACCAACACCTATCGGATCAAGATGGCGCTGGCCTGGGAGACGCGGAGGCCGTTTCTCGGACGGCGGCGGGGTTCCTACGTGCTCGAAGGCTTGCTGGAACTCGATGCCGGCGGCGCCAACGCGCGCTTCACCCGCCAGTTCGCCAATGGGCGCACCGCGCGACGCTGGGATATGACGGTGGGCGAGACGGTGCTTTCCCTCGGCACGCTGGAACGCTACGTTCACGAGGAGGAAGAGGGGGAGGAGTGATACAAGATCATTTTTACTTCGCCCGTCGCTGTGCTCTTATCCGTTGGCTGTTGTCCTGTCTATTCAAGATTGTGTGGCGGTGGTCGTCGAATCGGGGGCGTCGGGATCGACGAGGCGGAAGCGCACCGGCAGGCGCATGCGCACGCGGACGAGGCGTCCGTTCTGACGGCCCGGGATGAAGGTGGTCTTGCGTAACGCATGGACCGCCGCCGAGTCGCAGGACGCGTGCAGGGATCGGAGCACCTCGATATCCGTGGGCTTGCCGTCGGTTTCGACGACGAACGCCAGCACTAGGCGGCCTTCGATGCCCTTGTCGATGGCTTCCTGCGGGTAATCGATGTGAATATAATAGGCGCCCATCCCCCCGGCGATGTCAGGCATTTGCTCGGCGTAATCCAGGGCGGGCCGCACTTTCAGTTTTTCGATGGGCGGCGGGGCGGTAGGCGTCGGCAGGGTCTCCGGTTCACCCTCGATTTCTTCCTCTTCTACGGCCTCATCCTCCGCGACCTCGATCTCTTCTTCATTCGTGCCGAACTCGGTGATGGGCACCCCGGCGCCTTCGTCGGATTTCTCGGGTTTGATGTCGATGAGTTCCAGCATGGGTTGCTGGACGTGCGGCGCTATTTGCCAGCCGATGCGGTCGGGGGGTACGTCGAGAGGGAGGTTGAAGCAGAGCGCAATAACCAGCAGGCTGGCGGCCAGCGACGCCATCATCCGCATCGTGTAAGAGCTGAAAAACGCGGCGGACGAACGGACGGGACTATGTCGTCTCAAGGGAGCCATGCGGTCTGCGGCGCTTTGCCGAAGTCATCTACTTGTATAGACGCACTAAATAAAATAAGTTGCAAGTATTTACGAAGAATCATCCCCTCAGGCCAGCCAAAAGATATTGCCTCAGCGGGCTGAACTGTGTTTTTGGTATTTTTGGATGTCGGCACGTTGCGTGACCGGTGGCGTTGGTCACTGGTCATGGGTCACTGGTCACTGGTGGGGGATTGAGCCACTAATGACCAGTGACAGCGAGCCGAAAGCGAGCGTAATGACCAGTGACCAACGCCAACCGGTATACAAAGCGCAACGCAGCGAACTCTCACCACCCTTAATCCACACCCGCCACCATGTTCAACGCTCTCGTACTCGACCGCGCTGCCGATACGCTTACGGCATCGGTTCGCGCGCTGGACGACGACGCACTGCCGGAGGGCGACGTGCTCGTGGCCGTGCTCTATTCCAGCCTCAATTACAAAGACGCCCTGGCCGTCACGGGGAAGGGGAAAATCATTCGTGGGGCATTTCCGTTCGTGCCGGGCATCGATCTGGTGGGCCGGGTAGAAGCCTCCACGGCCTCGGCTTTTGCGCCGGGCGACAGGGTGATCTTGACGGGGGGCGGTCTCGGCGAGCGCACCTGGGGCGGCTACAGCCAGCGTCAGCGGGTCGGCGCCGAGTGGCTGGTGTCGTTGCCGCAGGCGATGACGCCGCTACGCGCCATGGAGATGGGCACCGCCGGCTTTACGGCCATGCTGGCTGTGATGGCGCTGGAAGAGCACGGCATCACACCGGATCGCGGCGACGTAGTCGTGACCGGGGCGTCGGGCGGGGTCGGGAGTATCGCGGTGGCGCTGTTGGCCCGGCTCGGCTACACCGTCGTGGCTTCGACGGGCAGCGAAGACGCCCACGGCTACCTGCGCGACCTCGGCGCGACGCGCATCGTCCACCGCGACGAACTGGGCCAGGGGCCGGCACGCCCGCTCGACTCCGCGCGCTGGTCCGGCGCCGTCGATACTGTCGGCGGCGAGACGCTGGCGGCGGTGCTGAGCACGTTGGGGCGCCACGGCTGTGTGGCGGCCTGCGGCAATGCCGGCGGCCATCACCTCAACACGACGGTCTTCCCGTTTATCCTGCGCGGCGTCAACCTCCTCGGCATCGATTCTAACACGGCGCCGCTCCCGCGACGGCGCCAGGCCTGGAAACGCCTCGCCCTCGACCTCCCCAAACCTGCCGCCGACCTGATCCTCTCCGGCATCATCCACCTGGATCAGGTGCCGGCGATGAGTGAGGAAATCCTCAAAGGCGGCGTCCGAGGGCGTATTGTCGTGGATGTGAATTCGTGAAACGTAAAACGTGAAACGTGAGGGTGCTTGTCTCAAGGTTTTCCCATGGCACCCTCACGTTTCACGCCACAGTGTGACGAAGACAGGGTCCGGGGCGGCTTTGTGAGTGAGGCGCATCCATCCCCCGATGGCCTCGTACGAGAAATGGGGAATAGCCAATAGCGAGTAGCCAATGGAGAATAAGGAGCGAGACGTATCCATAACCATTCCCAATTCCCCATTGGCTATTCGATAAACGTGAGCATCATTATGAAACATCGATATCTGGCAGGGCTGGTCGTCCTGGCGCTGGGGTTCGGCCTGGCGCGTACGGCGCAGGCCCAGGTCTATCCGCAGGGCGACATCTCAATCATCGTCGGGTTTCCGCAAGGCGAGTTCGAAAACACCGTCGATAACGCGGGTGTCGGGTTGAACTTTTTCGCCGGCCTCGGGCTGGGGCGCACGCCGGTGGTCATCGGTCTCGACGGCGGCTTTCTGGTCTACGGTTTCGAACGACGCCACGAGCCCTTCAGCCCCGACATCCCCGACGTGCGGGTGAGCGTCGAGACGAGCAACGTCATCGCCATGGGGCACGTGCTGCTGCGGCTGCAACCGCCCTCCGGTCCCGTCCAACCCTACCTCGACGGGCTCTTCGGCGTCAAGTATTTCTTCACCGAAACCTCGGTCAACGACGACGACTACTACGACGAGATCGCCTCGACCACCAACTTCGACGATGCGGCCTTGAGCTACGGCGTTGGCGGCGGCATAGACATCATGCTGCACCAGGGACGCGGCCCCGCTGTGATGATCAATGCCGGGGCGCGCTACCTCTTCGGCACCGAAGCGGAATACCTGCAAGAAGGCGCCATCGAACGTCGCAACGGACGCGTCTTTCTCTTCCCCGACCGCTCCGAGACCGACATCCTGATCATGCAACTCGGCGTGACGCTGAAGTTTTGATCCGTTGGGATGACGTCAGGTGGTATTTTCGGCGTTGGCACGTTGAGTGACTGATGGCGCCGGTCATGAGTCACGGGTCATGAGTCATGGGTGAAGGACAAAGAACTCATGACCCATGACTCATGACTCATGACCCACGCCAACCGTGCAACGCGCGCGACGCAGCGAAATACCACATCTCTTTATCAACCATCTCCACCCCGCACCTTAATCGCTACGAAGGTCATGTCGTCGTCCGGGGGGCGGCCGTTAGTCCACGCGCGGCCTAGCTCGACGAGGTGGGCGATGATGGCCTGCGGCGCCTGATCGGCTACGCCCTCGAAGACCTCGACGGCGCGGTCGTAGCCGAGCATTTCTTCCTGGTCATTGAAGAGTTCGGGGAAGCCGTCGCTCATGAACAATACCGTGTCGCCGGGGGCGAGGTCGAGGATTTCTTCGCGATAGGGGAAGTTGACGAAGCTGCCCAGCGGCATCCCTTTCAAACGGATGACCTCGACGCGGCCTGTGGCGGCGCGGAAGATGAGCGTCGGCGGCATGCCCGCCGTGGCCAGCCGCAGCCTGTCGCCTTCGAACTTCGCCAGCGTCAGGGCCATGTAGAGTTTGCGCAGGTTCATCTCCTTGAGCGCGCGTGTGGAGCGGTCGAAGATGTGAAGCAGGTTGGGTTCGTGACCGAGCGCGTTGAAGAGGCTTTTGGTGGCGGTGACCATGGTGCCGGCCTTCATGCCGTGCCCCGTCGCATCGCCCACGGCCACGGTCAGCGTGCCGTTGTTTTCAGCGAGGTAGTCGTAATAATCGCCGCCGACTTCAGTGGCCGTTTGCATGTAGGCCGCCATTTCGAGGTTGGGGTGCTCGGGCATGGCGGCGGGCAGCATCGAGAGTTGCAAGGCGCGGGCTTCTTCTAATTCCTGGCGTTGCAGTTTATAGTCGGCTTCGAGGGCCTGGCGATGCATCTCTTGCTCGTGCAGGCGCCGTTCGTTTTCGAGTTTTTGATCAGAAAGTTCTTGCCCCCGCACCAGTTGCGCGCGCAGCTTGCGGTTGGTCTCGGCGAAGTTACGCGAGAGAAAGACCGACATCGCCAGGATCAGGCCCAACACGCCGAAGGTGGGCATGTTGTTGTAGACGAGGTCGTCGGGGAGCAGGCCGATATCTTCCATAAAAATCAGCAGAAAACTCAGCGACACCGAGGCCATCCCCAGCCCGGCGATCCACGCGCCGGGTTTCTTCCGAACCATCGCGACGATCACCACACGCAAGAGTTCGGCCATCGCCGCAACGAGGGCGAGATAGCCAATGCCCAGGTCGATCTGCCGGTTGATCCACACGAGGCCGACGATGGCCAGGCCCAGCACGACGGCGACGTAAAAGGAGCGGGGCAGCCGGTCGTAGAAGACGCGATAGCCGAAGAGCAGGGCAAACAAGCCGATCGACACGCCCAACGTGTGGGCCAGCGGGCCGGCGTAAAGGTAGTACCTCGGATTGGTGCTGAATTCGTTCTGTATAAAGGTAAAAGCGATGACGATAAACGCGCCGATGAGCAACGCGAAGTACAGGTTTTCGATGGCCTTCGGATAGAACGCAAAAAGAAACAGGTGCAGCAGGGCGATGGCCCCGCCCAGGCCAATAAAAAAAGACCACGACTCGCGTCTCGACTGGCTCTCGGCCCGGCGTTCCCGCAAAGTTTCGTTGACGTTGGTTTGGATGTACAACGAGAAGCCCGCCCTGTTGTTGGCGCGGTGAAACCGTTCGGCGTCGTGATTGGCATAGCGCAGGGCAAAGACGTGCTCGTCGCGGTCGTCGAGGCTGAAGACGTGGTAGAGGCGCTGCATGCGGAGCTTTGTTTCGGCAGCGGTGGCGCCTACCTGGCCGAGTGTGTAGAGGAGCTGGCCGTCGAGGTAGAGTTCGGATGCGCCAAATTGGTTGAGCCGAAAGCCAAAGGGGCGTCCCCGGAGCGCCGGATCGACGCGGAAGCGCAGGCGGAACCAGCCCAGCCCGTCCCATCCATCGGGCAAGGGCCGGTCTGGCGGCAGGTCGGTTTGGACACGCGTCCAGGTGGAATCGTCGAAATCCGGATCGGCAAACGCCGGGTCGTCGCCGGGGTAGAACGACCACGCCGGCGGCAACGCCGCGTAACCGAACGAGCCTTGCAGGCTGTCGGCGTTGATGAAGAAGACGGTGTTGTCTTGCTGCGCCCGGGCTGCCGGGACGCCGGCCCCGCCCATCACCGGGATCATCATCATGAAGAGAAAAGCAAACCGCATAATACACCTTCTAGAGGCTTATCAGGCCCGTCAAAGTAAGAACCCAGGTTCAGCAGGAAAAGGCACCATCCACCCAGGAATATTTTTTAGTTGGTTGTAAGCATTCAAGGCAGACAGGGTGAGAGGGACCAGAATCCAAATCTACCGAGGTTCTCAAAGCACCGAATACGGCGGTAGGCAGAAAGGGATGCGGCGATCTGCTGGAAGAAACGCTACCGTCGTGCCCAACGGGTTCGGGCTACGGCTACGATGCGGGCGTCGCTCTCGCGCGAAAGGCGATGCGTGAAGGTCGGCGTGGCGCCGGCTTCGCCGCGCTGGGTTTCTATGACGATGGTGTCGCCAAAGGTAGCCTCGGCGCTGAACTGGAGTTCGAGGGCGTGAAGGCGGCAGGTGTGCAGCACCGCCTCCGGCACACTCTCGACGGCCCACTCGGCATACCGCACGTTGTTGACGTGCCGGTTGACGTCGAGGTCGCTGTAGCGGACGCGGAAACGGCTTTCGTGGTCGGCGCCAGGCGGTGGTTTGATTTTGGCGAAGTCGTCGTCGAGGGCGCGGGGGCGGTCCGGCGGGTTGATGTTGGTGAAGAGCGGCGTAATGCGCACGGGCCGTTTCCGCGCCCTATCGACCACGAGCCAGGCGCTGCTGCCCCGGCCCAGGATCGGGCGTTCGCCGTCGTCGTCCGAGGCGCCGAGGAAGAGGAATTCACGCGTGGCAAAAAGCCCCTCCAACCCCGACGGCCACGTCTCGACGATCACCTCATCACCCCACTCCGGATAGGCCTCGACCCGCACGTGCAGGCGCGCGAGCACCCACGTCAGGTTCTTCGCATTCAACTCTTCAATCGACACGCCGTAGTGGAGCGCGTGCTTGCCGGCGGCTTCGTTAAAATAGTTGCACAGCGTCTGGATCGAGGCGCACCCGTGCAGGTCGGTCTCGAACGTGCGGACGCGGAACGACTCCGTCCAGATATTCGCAGGTTGGGACATGGGGAAGACGGTGAGGGGGTGGGGCGGGAGAGGGGAAGATAGGAAAGACACTACGAATCTTCAGTTTCTGCCGCGTCCGTTTCAATCAAATAATCCGGCACCGGCTCCCCGGTGGCTTCTTGCCAGGCTTCATCGAATGGCTCCGTGCCCCATGCTGAGCGGAGTTTCTTGAGATCTGCAATTGCTCTCCAAATGTCAGGTAATTTCATTCGAGCAGTAATGAAGAATGCCATCAAGGAATGTTCAAAGGCTTCTTCGTATTGCCCACGTTCAAGGAAGAATTGACCCAGTTGACCGTGGGAAAAGGCTATACCGTATCGGTTGCCGAGTTCTTCATTGATCTGAAGCGAGCGTCGGTAGTAGTCCAAAGCTTGGTCGTGGTCGCCTCGAAGGTAATCAAGATTGCCGAGCAGATGCAGGGCAGTCGCGATCCCGCTGCGGCTGCCTGTCTCTTCTTCGATCTTCAACGAGCGTTCATAATGCGCGCGCGCTTGTTCATAGTCACCCTGTTCCTGGTAGATTATCCCGATCTCTCCCAGAGAGGGGGCGATCACGTTGCGGTTACCTAGCTCTTCGTTGATCTTCAGCGAACGTTCGTAATGCACCAGCGCTTGACCGTAATTGCCCCGTTCCCGGTAAATCATCCCAATCTGATGCTGAGAGATAGCGACCCCGCTGCGGTTGCCTGTCTCTTCAGCGATTTTCAGTGAGCGTTCGTAATGCGCCAGCGCCTGTTTGTGGTTGCCCCGTTTCTGGTAGATTATCCCGATCGAGAGAAGAATATGCACCGAAAAAGATTCATTTTCGGTTGCTTCGGCGAGTGCTAGAGCACGCCCGAAAAAGT
>JANQES010000014.1 GCA_028278205.1 Rhodothermales bacterium | reverse complement strand
AAAGCCCGATTTAATGAATTTTGACAGGGAAATCCATGGGCGGTTTTCGGCCTTCAGGATACCGACGCCCTATTACCGAATTCGAGCGTCAAAATTCATTAAGGCGGGTGTCACCGTGATCGGGTGGTAAAAGAACCAATCGGGGTAGCGCGGCAGGTCTATGTGCGCGGTGAGTTTCCAGGCTACCTCGGCGTTTCGCGTCGCGAAGGTGTAGGGCGCCTCGGCGGGCAGGGTGAATTGCGTGGTCAAGGATACCTCCTGCCCGGCGCGCACCGGGTGCCCTTCGTAGAATCGTTGCTCGTCTTGATGGATCAGGTGATCGACATAGGAGCCATCGCCCTCTCCGTCTTCTCGAAACGCCAGTTCCTGCCCTACGAGCGAGAGTTCGATGGCGTTGATGGGTACGTCTGTGGGTGGGCAGAAGCGGAGGGTACAGGCGAGCGTACTTCCCGGCGCGCAACCATCCGGCGTGATCTGCACCTCGACGGGGCCTAGCACGCGCTGGGCCAGGGTATTGCGGAAGGCCAGATAGAGCAGACCGAGACCTCCCAGGCCACCTGCCCCGGCGAATCCGATGCCGACCAGGGTTTGCCACAGTGCAGCGGGGGAATGAACGATGACCATATACACACAGGCCAATCCAAAGAACATCGCCGCGATGGCCCAGAGCACCAGCTTCTTTTTATTCTGTTCATGATCGTCCGGCGCGGCCTGCCGATCATGCGCCGGGCCGTGGTTCACCGGCTCGTCGGTTGGGCCGGGCACGAGGGTGAACCAGGTTTTGGCTTTGGGATCGACGGCCAGCGGTAGATCGGCCCTGGCCTTCAGAAGCCATCGAATTTTGAAGAGTTTGCCGGCGTACGTAAACGGGCCGTTGGGCACGATGAATTCGAAGGGGTAGCGATATTGCCCCGGCTCCCAGACGCCTTCAAAGAGGCTGGATGACGACGCGGTGTGGGCCGCAGACGAGTCAGTGCCCGGCAGATCCCAGGCACAGTCGAGCGTCAGCGCGCGGCATTCGCAGCGCTGCCGCACCTGCACGGCAACATGCCCGGTGAGGGTTTCTCTGGCGGCATACACGGCGCCGGGCCGGTCGAGTTCGATCTGTAAACGGCATCTGGACATCGGGGTCGTGGCATTTCGTTGAAGAGGGTGTTTTCTCCCTCTCTAAACGAGAATTGTCACGGGATCGGACCATCGTTCTGTCTTTTGCCTCGCCATGGTCCGATCTCGTTCAGGTTCTCGTAGGTAGGGGTGAGGCTGATGATCGACGCAGGCCGTCAGCCGCTTTCACCCTCTGCGGATATCAACCTTCGAACGAAGACGATGACCACTTTCTATAGAATCCTCGCGCTCCTGCTCCTTTGCGGATCTTTGCTGGTTCCTGCCTCTCGGGCGCAGACCCTTCCTTCCAATCCCCCCTCGCTCGGCGTGGAGAAGCTGGCATTGCAGGTGGGGGGCACGGCCCAGGTCCGGGCTACGTACGCCCACGATGACCTCGCGGCCTCCAACCGCGTCGGCTTTGGCGTCCGGCGGCTCCGGCTTCGGCTCAAGGCGTCCTGGGGAGAGCGCGTTGCGTTTTTCATCCAGGGCGAAGGCGCCAATGCCGAATTTAGAGTGCTGGACCTTGCGCTCGAATATCGCCTCTCTTCGGCCTTGCAGCTACGAGCGGGCCGGATCCTCGGCGCGCGTCCGGCAGCGCTGGCCTCGCATACGAAGATCGACGCCATCGACCGCCCCGTGAGTGTGGGCGAATGGGCCAAACGCACCGTCGGGGCCGATGCTCACGACTTCGGTATCGAAGCGCGATGGACCCAGCCGCAAGGGCATATCCGGGCTTTTTTGCACAACGGCGACGGCCACTGGGGCCGGGCACGCGGCAACTTCCGGGAAGAGGTGGGCGTGGGCAGCACCACCCGCGGCATCGACCAAACCGGGCTGGCTGCGACGATAGAGGCGGCCTATCGGCCTCAGGCTGTGGCCGGGTTAGAGATCGGCGGGTTCGCGGGCAGGAACACGACGCGTAACCCCAACACAGCGCATAACGACATGGGCCGGGCCTACACCACCTATGGCGCCCATCTCTATTGGGGCGCGACGCCCGGCAGCCAACCCCTCCGCCTGAAAGTAGATTTCCTCGGTCTCGACTATGAAACCCCGGCTGCACAGGGCAACTTTCAGCAACAGGTTCAAGGGCTCTCTGTCTTCGCCGCAAGCCGGCTCTTCCGCGGCAGCGAAGTCTTTGCCCGCTACGAACATTTCGACCCCAACACGACACACGGAGGGGATGATCACACCTTCCTGACCCTGGGTGCCAGCATCAGCCCGAGTGCATGGCGCGGTTTGCCCTACCATCAGGAGCGCATCACGCTGGCCTGGACCACCCGGCTCGATCCCGTTGCGCCCTCCTATGGGCTCGTGCTTCAGGCCCAGTTTGTTTTCTAACCGCCGAGATGATCGATGCGTCCCCGGACGAGGTCGCGCAAAAACTTCGTGCGGGTGTTCGTCGAATCGGCCTCGTAGACGTGCTCGATGAAGGCCAGCGAGGTGCGGAAGTAGGCCAGCGCGTCCTGGCGTCTGCCGAGATTCGGCTGTTCTGAATAGCCCGACACATCGCCGAGGTGGATGTAGCTGATGGCAAGCGAGAGCCGCGCCTGGGCATTCACCGTATCGGCCTGCCAGAGGTCTTCGAAGATGTCTTTGGATTGGTCGTAGCGGCGCAGGGCTTCGCCGAGGCGGTTGGCTTTCACAAACATATCGCCCATCTTTTCGTGGGCAACAGCCAGGTCGCGGATGGCGTTGGTGTTGCTGGCGTGCTGCGCGGCATAGGCTTCGCGCAGTTCGAGTGAGGTCTGGAAGGCTTCGAGCGCCGCGTCGTTTTGATCCATCAAATCATAGATAGTACCGATGCGCTCGTGGATGAGCCCGCGCAGCCGAAAGACATTGGCCTGCGACGAATCGACCGCGTAGAGGCTGTCGAGGAGCGGCTGGGCGCGGTGATAAAGCGCCAGCGCCGCCAGCGAATCGCCGAGGTTGGAGAAGTTGGGATTGCCCATCAGATCGCCCTGTTTGATCAGGCCGATGGCGTACTGAGTCCAGTTCTCCGGCTTTTCAGGGTGGGTCTGGGTGATCGTTTGATAGAGGGCGACGGCCTGACGCATGGCGCTGTCGGCAGCCTGGAGGTTGCCAGTGGCAGCTTCGACGTCGCTGAGTTTTTCCTGGATGAGCGCCAGCGTCCGGCGGGCTTCGGGGTCGTCCGGGTTGGTATCGAGCACCGATTGGGCGGTCGTCGTGGCTTTGTAGTAGCTCGCCAGGGCGGCTTGCGTCTGGCCCAGGTTGGCGTTCGTCGGATTCCCCTGCACGTCGCCCACTTTGCGATAGGCCGTGGCGATCTCCAGGAGGAACGACGGGTCGGCGTTGGCATCGGCATCCTGGGCGAGCCGGTCGAGGTATTCGAGCGAACGCGTCACCAGATGTTCGCGGGCCGCCGTTGAGCCGGGCAGGTCGGCGATGTCGTCGTGTAATTCGAAGAGGAAGGTGCTGGCGAGCTGGCGGATGTCGGCGAAGCGTTGCTCGGCTTTGCGGCGTTGCTGGTCGGCTACCCGGGCTTGCCAGGCCGTCGCGGCGATGCCGGTCACGAGCGAGAGGAAGACCAGCGTGGTGGCCAGCACGCCTACCCAGTGGCGGCGGATGAATTTGGAGGCTCGATACGAGAGGGCGTCGGGGCGGGCCGTCACCGGGCGTCCGGCCAGGTAGTTGCGAATGTCTTCGGCGAATTGTTCGACCGAGAGATAGCGCCGGGCCGGGTCTTTGCGTAGCGCCTTCAGCACGATGGTATCGAGATCGCCCGAGAGCAGGCGGCGCAGCTTGTCGGGTTCGGTAGCGCGCATCCGGCTGATTTCTTCGGGCGTGGCCGGGCGCGTGGCGCCGGTGTCTGCCGGACGTGTGACGGCGGTGCTGGGCCGCGCCGGCTCTTCATCGCAAATAACCCGCTCGACCTCGCCGGGCGAGAGGCCGCCGAGGCGATAAGGACGCTGCCCCGACAGGAGTTCGTAGAGAATGATGCCCAGCGCATAGACATCCGTAGCCGTCGTGACGAGGTCGGCGCGCACCTGTTCGGGGGCGGCGTATTGCGGCGTCATCATCCGCATGCCCGTTCGCGTCAGCGGCAGTTCGTCACCGGAGTCTGTCGCGGCGTCTTCGTCGAGCAGTTTGGCGATGCCGAAGTCGAGCAGTTTCACCGCGCCCTGCTTCGTCACGAGCATGTTCGACGGTTTGAGATCGCGGTGGACGACGAGGTTTTGGTGCGCGTACTGAACCGCGTCGCAGACCGTCAGGAAAAGCTCCAGCCGCTCGCTGGTCGAAAGCTGGTGATCGTTGCAGTATTGATCGATGCGGACGCCTTCGATGTATTCCATGACCAGGAAAGGCAGGCCGGTCTCGGTCATGCCCCCGTCGAGGAGGCGGGCGATGTGGGGGTGTTCGAGGCGGGCCAGGATCTGGCGTTCGGCCCGGAAGCGGCGGCGCAGCGCGTCGCTGTCGAGGCCGTGCCGGACGAGCTTGACGGCCACGCGTTTGTCGAACTGCGCATCGGCGCGTTCGGCCAGATAGACCGCGCCCATCCCACCCCGCGCGATTTCTTCGACGATGCGATAGGCCCCCACCCGCTGCCCGGCTCGCATCGACGAGGCGGCTACGGGCTCGTCAAAGCCGGTCTCTTCGAACATCGGCGATTCGAAGCGGCCTTCGGCGGTGGCTTCTTCGTGGGAGGCCAGTAAGGCTTCGACCTCGCGCCGGAGGGCTTCGTCCGGGCAGGCCGCGTCAAGAAACGCCGCCCGATCTGCCGGGGCCTGATCCAGGATTTCTTCGAAGAGAGCCTTGACCTGCTGCCACTGCGCTGGATTCATGGCGAGAATACAAAGCCGGGAGGATGTCAGCCTAGTTCACGGGAGAGCCAGGCGCGGGCGGTCGTCCAGTCGCGCTTGACCGTCGTCGGAGAGAGGTCCAGGGCTTCTGCCGTTTCGGGGATGGTAAAGCCGGCAAAATAGCGGAGTTCCACGATCTGGCTCAGGCGCTCGTCGAAGGCGGCCAGGCGTTTGAGCGCTTCGTCTACGGCGAGCAACTCTTCGGAGCGTTCTTCGGAGAGATGGATGCGCTCTTCCAGGGGAAACTCGCTGGTCTGGTTGAGCGAGAGCCTGGGCGCATCGCCGCCGCGTTTGGCCGTCAACTGGGCCTTGGCATAATCGACGAGGATCTGACGCATGGCTTTGGCGGCTACGCGGAAGAAGTGCGCCCGGTTTTCCCAGGACGGATCCGGGTGTTTGATGAGCTTGATATAGGCCTCATGGACGAGCGCCGTGGTGTTGAGCGTATAGTCGCGGCGGGCGCGGCGCTGCTGGCGGGCCATCTTATGAAGTTGGTTGTACACCAACGGCAGCAACTGATCCATTGCCTCCTGGCGTCCGCTGCAATAATCCTCAAGCAGTTGCGTGACCTGGGCCGAAGGGGGTTTCGCCATACGTTTTTCCTGATGAGGGGGCCTCTTTAAAATGGAAAACGCAAGCGGATGCTCTTTGCTATTTAGAACGGGTACGCGTGTTGACACCGAAGATTCCCCCTTGGAAGGGGGACAGCGTCGCGCAGCGAAGGCGGAGCGGCGCAGGGGGATGTTCGCGCGGCCTGAGAAGAGGTTTTTAGCAAGCCGCGCGAACATCCCCCGCCCCTCCTGCGTCGGGGCACCCCTTCGAAGGGGGACTTTTCGGAGGTGCCTGTACCGAAATAAATAATCAAAGAGCATCGGCCTGCGCCAATCCGCAAGCAGTCAACCGGACTCAGGTATAATAGTCGATTGCGCATTCGTTAGCAATGACAGGATGATTCAAATAAAAAGCATATAAATTTCACGGGAGTAAATCGAAAATTATTAAGACACTATAGAAATACAGAAGGCGCTGGGTCTCAATTTTTTTCAATGTGATGGTCCGGTTTCCGTCAAATTCTCGTCTGGGTAGTAAGGGCGCAGAAAAAAGCGCGCCATCCACCCTGAAAGCAATCTACACAAAGGAGGTAGACTCATGGCAGATCACGCCAAAACAGACATCACCCCGACGGAGGTCATCGTTCGGCACAAGACCGGCTCGAAGGCCAATCAAGTGGAGCAGTTTCCGCTGGCCCAGTACAAAGAACTTAGCTTCGGGCGCACGGCCACCTCTACGGTGAAGTACGATCCGGATCAGGACGACCTCGTCAGCCGCGAGCACGCCAAGATCCAGCAGGACAAAGACGACCCGACGCGCTTCACCGTCGAAGACCTCAACAGCCGCAACGGCACCTTCGTCAACAAGCAGCGCATCATGGGCGTGGCGATCATCAAGCCCGGCGACGTCATCGAGTTCGGGCCGGGCGGGCCGCAGTTCGAATTCGATCTCGATCCGCGCCCCGACAGCCTGATGAAGGCCACGCGCATCGCCGACGCCGGTGCGGCTGCCGCGGTATCTTCGGCGCGCGCCACGCGGGAAAGCCCGGTGAGCCCGCCCGCCGCCGCCCCCGACCGCGCCACGGCGGCGCCGTCGAGTTCGGCTCCTCCGGCGGTTCCGGAAAAGACGGGTGTGGGTAAAGCCACCGTCGAGCGCATGCTCGATCATTCGAAAAAGCAGACCACCAACCGGGTCATGATCTTCGGCGGCATCGGGTTGGTGGTTCTCGTGATCCTGGCTGTGCTTTTCTGGCCCGAAGGCAAGCAGACGATCATCGTGCAGGAGCCGGAGGGCGACGGAACGCTGTCGCATGCCCAGATCGCGGCGACCAACGCGGAGAAGGTGGTCTTGATCGAGATGTCGTGGAAATTGATGGAGACGAGCACCGGCGGGCAGGTCTATCACATCTACATCCCCGATCAGATGTCGGGCCAGCAGGCCGTGTGCCGGGCGCTCTACGACGTCAACCAGAACAACGAGATCGTCCCGGCGCTGACGCTGGATTCGGCAGCGGATGCACAGATAGACCCCAACGGCGCGTGCGATAACCGGGCTATCGGCAACAGCGGCACGGGCTCGGGCTTCGTCGTCAGCGGCGACGGGTTCATTCTGACCAACCGCCACGTGGCCTACGGCTGGATGCACACCTACGGCTTCCCGCCGGACGCGGTGCCGGGCGTCGTCTTCACGCAGAATGCGCAGGGCCAGGTGCAGAAGCAGTACCTCGATCAAGCCCCCGGCAACTGGATTCCGAGCAAAGCCGTGCCCAAGCACCCGTTGCTCCAGGGCAAGACCCTCGAAGGCCGGCTCGATTATCTCAACGTCACCTTCCCCAACACGACCCAGCGCCGGGAGGCTGAACTGGAAGTGCCCAGCCAGCGCCACGACGTCGCCATGATCAAGGTCGAACTGGCCGAAACGCTGCCCTCGGTGGTGATCCACGACAACTACGACGACATCCAGTCGGGCGAAGTCATCACGATCATGGGGTATCCGGGCATCTCGCCGCTGACGGGCAAGTCGCTCCAGTCGCAGACGTTCGACAACCGGGGCCGTGAGTTCTCGACGATCCCGGATCCGACCACCACGCCGGGCACGATAGGCCGTGTCATCCGGGGAGAACGCCCCCCGTCTGCGTCTCCGACCAATGCGCCCTCGGACTTCTACTTCAGCACCATGGGCGACTACTACCAGCTTACGACCAGCGAGACCGGCGCGGGCAACAGCGGCGGGCCTGTCTTCGACGACATGGGCCGCGTCGTCGGGATCTTCACGGCCAGCACGTCGCGCAACGACGCCACGCGCATCACCTTCGCCGTGCCCATCCGCTACGGCCTGGAACTGATGGGCCGCACGCCGGCCAACTAACCCTCCTGCTGGAAGCACGCGGTAGCGAGGCCGGCACGACGCCGGCCTCGCTTGCCGTGCCTCCACGGACGTTCTCTTTTTATATCCGTTCTCTGAAAAGGCTGTGCATTGAAAGTACGTCCCGTTTACTTCGTCAGTCGCTTCGCTCGTGTGGCGAACGGGATGTATATGGCACAGCTATTTCGCAGAATTGATATCCGCCTCTCGCCCGAAACCAACGGAGCCATGGCAAGGCCTACACTCCTTCAAATCACCATCGAGGGATACCGGCTGATCGAGTTGCTGGGCGCCGGGGGTATGGGCGAGGTCTACCGGGCGATAGACACCCGGAGCAATCGGGTCGTGGCCATCAAGGTGCTGGCCCGGCGCGATCCCGGCTTTCTGGCCCGGTTTCGCAACGAGGCGCGCATCCAGGCGGAGCTGCGGCACGAAAACATCGCCACGTTCTACCACTTTGCCGAGTATGAGGGGCGCCCGTGCATCGTCATGGAGTGTGTAGAGGGGCGCACGCTCTACCAGCACCTGGCCGCCGACGGGCCGTTTCCGGTATCGCAGACCCTCGCCATTTTCCAGTCGGTCGTCGAGGCCATTGCCTACATGCACGACCATCGCATCGTGCATCGAGACATCAAGGCGAGCAACATCAAGATTACGCCGGAGGGCCAGGTCAAACTCCTCGATTTCGGCATCGCCAAGGGGCCGTCTTCGCCCGGCTTGACGGCTACGGGCGCGGTCATCGGCACGCCGTCGTACCTCTCGCCGGAGCAAATCAAAGGCCGCACCGCCGACGTCCACTCAGACATCTGGGCGCTGGGCGTGCTGCTCTACGAAATGCTGACCGGGCACGTCCCGTTCGAGGCCAATAACTTTCTGGATCTCTACGGCAAGATCAGCAAAGCCGTCTTTGTGCCGCCTTCGGTCTTGAACCCGAAGGTTACTTCGGCGATGGAGGCCATCGTGGCGCGCTGCTTGAAGAAGAAGCCGGCGGATCGGTATGCCACGGCCCACGACTTGCAAAAAGCCGTCACGCGGGTGGCGCGACCGCGAACCCGGTCGTTTCGGAAGCCTGTTCGCCGGATGCAGAACATGGTCCGGCAGGGGTATGATCGCGTGCGTGAGGTCCTGGGCGGGGCGCTCGGCAAGGCGTCGCCGAAGCCTTCGACGCCGAAGCCCGCGCCGCCGGCCTATTCGCCGCCGAAACGCCCGACAACCAGACGCGAGGTCGAGCCCTCGGCGTTGTCTCCGGGCGTAAAGCGCGGCGGGATGGCGCTCGTGGCGGTAGTACTGCTGGCGATGATCGTGTATTTTCTTGCTGACTACTGGGGAGGACCGGGGCCAGGCAACGATGCGGCCTCCACGTTGCTGCATTGCACCAGCGATTCTACACGGCAGGAGGGCACCCATACGGTAAAGATCAAAGTGATGTCGGGGTCGCGGCGCGCGCGGGTTTTAAATCGCGACGGTGCGGTCGTCGGGGCCACCCCGTGCTGGATACGCGGCGTAACAAACACCAAAGCGACCTTCACCCTTCAACAGGGAGGATTCCGCGACAAAACCATCTACGTCGATTTTCATGAAAGGCGTGCTGAATACATTATCCCGATGGATCGGGCTGGGCGCTAAGGACGCAGGGCGTCGCAAGCAAGCGCCTCGGCCTGCCCGCGCGGCCAGGAAAACGCCTCCGGACGTCTTAGAGGCCGGCGAGATCGCTGAAGCGGCGATCCCCTACACCGTCGCGGCCTCCATGATGACGGACGTGGGATGCGACCGGGACGTCAACGAAGACAGCGTCCAGTACATCCACCCTGCCGAATCGGATGGCCGGGCCGCCCGGGGCTCGCTCTTCATCGTGGCCGACGGCATGGGCGGCCATGCTGCCGGCGAGGTAGCCAGCCGCATGGCCGTCGAGACGATCACGCGTGTCTATTACGAGAGCGATCAGCCGCCGAGCGATGCCCTGGAGCAGGCTTTTCACGAAGCCAACCGGGCCATCTACGAGGCAGCCCAAAACGGCACCCGGCAAGGGATGGGAACGACGGGGACGGCCCTGGTGCTGCAAGGCAACACCGCCTTTTACGCCCACGTGGGCGACAGCCGCCTCTACCTGATACGCGACGGCGGCATCTACCTGATGTCGGAAGATCACTCGCTCGTGATGGAGATGGTGCGCAACGGCATGTTGACCCTCGAAGAGGCGCGTACCCACGACGACAAAAACGTCATCCTGCGCGCGCTCGGCACTAAGCCCGCCGTGGAGGTCACCACGTGGTCTGAGCCGTTGCGCGTAGGGCCGGGCGATCGGTTTTTGCTGTGCTCGGACGGCCTCTACGATTTGGTTGAGGATCAGGAGATGCTCGATACCGTCACGGCTGCCGCGCCCCACGCGGCCTGCGAGGCGTTGATCGCCCTGGCCAAAGAGCGCGGCGGGCACGACAACATCACCATCGGCCTGATTGGGCTCGTCGAAGAGGAAGAAACCCCGGAGGCCCAGGCAGACCGCCCCACGCGCGATCTAGAAATACTGCCCGGCGAAGACGAAATCAAACCTACGCGGGAGGCGCAGACCTTTGAGGAGTGATGACATCGAAATAAGCCTTGTGCGGCTCCTGCGGAACGGTCATGAGTCATGAGTCATGGGTCATGGGAAAAACACTCATGACCCGTGACCAGTGACCCATGACCAACCAACAATGGGCCGGTTTCGGCGGCTTTCTCGTAATGAACAGGTAGCGGGCCGCGCGCCCGACCGTATACATTCAAGCGAACATACCCATGATTGGCCGGATCATTGGCACCTACAAGATAGAGGAGAAAATCGGCGAGGGCGGCATGGGCGCTGTCTACCGAGGCGTCGATCAGATGCTCCAGCGCACCGTCGCCGTCAAAGTGCTCCGTCCTGAGCTGGCTCAGCAGCCTCGCGTGCTCGAACGGTTTCGTTCCGAGGCCATCACGCTGGCGCGGCTCAACCACCCCAACATCGCCACCCTCTACAGCTTTCTTCAGGATCAAGACGAGTATTTCATGATCCTGGAATTCGTCCAGGGGCAGACTTTCGAAAACCTGCTCCGGCGCGGCGCGATGTCTTACGAAGAGGCCATCCCGCTGTTTTGCCAGGCCCTCGACGGCATCGCGCATGCCCACGGGCACGGCATCGTCCACCGGGATATCAAACCGGCCAACGTGATGCTCACCGACGCGGGCAGCGTCAAGGTGATGGACTTCGGCATCGCGCGGGTGCTCGGCACGGCGCGCATGACCCGCACGGGTCATCTCATCGGCACCATCGAATATATGTCTCCTGAGCAGGTGCGGGGGCAAGAGACCGATGCCCGCTCGGATATCTATTCGCTCGGGGTCTTGCTCTACGAGATGCTCACGGGCCGGGTGCCCTTCGAAGCCGATAGCGACTTCGAGTTGATGCAGGCCCACGTGAAGAAGACGCCGAGGTCGCTGCGCGCCTTCAGGCCGTCGGTGCCTTCCGCCGTGGAGAAGGCCGTTCTGCGCGCGTTAGCCAAGAAGCCCACCGCGCGTTTCCCCGACGTGGTGACGTTTAGAGACACGTTGGATGGCGCGCTCCGGGCGGCTGTTGTTTCCGCCGGAGGCGGGCCGGAGGCGGGCCGGGGCCTGGCGTGGTTTCGGCAGTTGTTTACGACGGCGGGAGCCTCCTCGTCTACGGCTGCCGGAGCCACCTCGCCGACCGAAGCCGCCACGAAAACCCAACTGGTTGAGACGCCCCAACCTGAAGCCGCCCCGGAAAGCCCTCCGGTCGAAGCGGCCCCGGCAACCCGTCTGGCCGAAGCGGTCCCGGCAACCCGCCTGGCCGAAGCCAAAGAGACCCGTCTGGCGCCGGAAGCCGCAGCCGGCGCCCCGGCTGCCCCGCCTCCCCGGCTACCTGTGCCCCGGCGTACGCCTCCCTGGAAGTATGCCCTGGTTGTCGTCCCGCTGCTGCTCACCGTCGTGGCGTTCCTCGTCTGGCAGTCAGACTCGATGAGCAGCGGGCCGGCAGGCCCCGACCCTGATTCGTTGACCGTCGCGCGCGTCGATACGACCGAGACGGTCCCGGTGGTGCCTGCGCCCGTCGTTCCGGAGGTGCTGCCGGAGCAGCTCGAAGCGCGTGACCAGCCCCGGCTCCTTTCTCCGGAAGAATTCGCGGGGACGAATCCGTCTCCGGAGCAACCGGCGAACGTCCCGGAGACGAAGTCTGTTACGCCGAGGGAGACGCCGCCTGGAGAGCCGGAGCGCGCCACAGACGAAGACATGGCCGAAGAGCCCGAGGCGCCGCGCACCGGCACTGTGCATGTCATCGTCCGCCCCTTCGGCGACGTGTTCGTAGACGGGCGGCGCAAGGCGAGCGGCACCAACCAGCCGTACGTCGAGGAAGTGGCCGAGGGCACCTACCGCGTGCGCGCCGTCCATCCCCGCTTCGGGCGATGGGAAAAACTGGTGTCTGTCCGGCCCGGCAAGACCGAGGAGGTGGTTTTCAATTTCAACCGCGAGCACACCGTCACCGTCACCTCGCAGCCGCCCAATGCAGAGATTGTGTTGGATGGCAAGTCGACGCGCCGGTACACGCCGAGCGTGCTCACGGTGCGTCCGGGCCAGCACCGCATCAGCGTGCGCAAACGCGGCTATGACACCGCCGGCGGCCCCAGAAAACTGACCATAGAACGCGACGCAAGCGAGCCGGTCCATTTTGTTCTTAATCGAAAGGATTAGGAAACGTGGACTTTTGTGGGGAATGGCCAGTGGGGATCTGGGGGAAAGGGAGAGAGGGGGAAAGGGAGAGAGGCGAAGAGAGAAGGGCGAAGGGAGAAAAGAAAAAAGGCGACGTTAGCCGGTGGGCCGTCTCGGAACGGAGCGCAGGCACGCGAAAAAGGAAAATTTGCTGTTTGAGTGAGGCGTAGCCGAGCGAGTTTCAAATTTTCCCGCGTGCCGGAGTGGAGTTCAGGCCCAGCGGGTAGAGTCTTGATCTTTTGCTCCTTTTGGATCAAGCCAAAAGGAGAATAACAAACAAGAATACCACCACACCTGAATCAAACCAAAAGGACAAACACGACGGGATCATGCCAAAAAGCTCAGGATCAAGCTAACACCCTGAACCACAAACTAACTTCAGAAAAAAATGAAATTACCCTGGACAACAAGAGCATCCATCTCCAACATTCACGAGACCAACCCACAGGAGGACCTCAACTGTATGTACAAGCGATACGTAATCCGTAGCCCCCTTTTTCTGGTGATTCTGATCGCCTCCGCTTTTGTGAGCCCGGCGGCGGTACACGCGCAGGCCGCCTGCGAGAGCGAACTGGCCGCCGCCGGCGAAGCCTACACCTTTGGCCGGTTCGACGAGGCTATCGATCTGTTGAGGCGGTGTGTGCGCAAGCGCGATGCCTCGTCGATGGAGAAGCAGCGCGCCTACCGCCTGCTCGCGCTCAGCTACATCGGCAAAGACGACGAGGGCCGCGCTCGCGAAAACGTCCGCGAACTCTTGCTCATCAATCCCAACTATCAAACCGACCCGGACCAGGATCCGCCGCCGTTTGTCGACATGATCCGAGAGGTCAAGCGGGAGATGGACCGGGCGCAGCCCCCTGCGGATGCCGGCGATGACGGGGATAAAAAGGGCGGGGGCAACAGGTTGTTGTTGATCGGCGGCGGGGTGGCCCTGGCCGGCGTGGCGGCAGCCGTCCTGCTCTCCGGCGGCGGCGGCGACGACGGCGACGGCGACGGAAACGGCGGCCCTCCCCAACCGACGACGCTCGACGAACGGGAGCCTAACAACTCGACGGCGCAGGCCCAGGTGTTGCGAGGCAATCCACCCATCACCGTCAACGGTAACGTTGAGGTGAGCGACGTGGGCGGCGTGGAAGTCGATCTGTCCGGTTTCGGCATCGACGATGTGGATGACCTCGAAGATTTGTACCGCATCACCTTGACGGAGCAAGGGCTGCGGCTCACCCTCAGCGGGCTCGCCGCCGACTGCGACCTCTACCTGCTCAACCCGCAGGCGTCGCTTTTCATCAACAGTTCGACAGGAGAGGGCACCGGCACCGAGACGATCAACGATCCGAACCTGGCGCCGGGAACGTACCTGATCGGGGTGACGATTTTCGACCTGGAGCCTCTTGCCCAGAGCACCTCCTACACCCTGGTCGTCGATGGGGCGGTCTCCGGAGCGAGCCTGCGGGTTGCCCAGGCAGAGATCCAAAAGATCGGCGGGGCCAGCCTGGCCGAAAACGTCCGCCTCGTGACGCTCGACGGCGCCGCCGGCGTGCCGGTCGAGACCGTCATGCCGCCCTCGGTGACGTCGTGGACGGCCTATCACAGCGGCGAGGAGGGCCTCGTCGAAAATGACGGTACCGAGGCCTTCCACTTCCGCCCCGGACGCGGTTTTTGGATCCAAAGCGATCAGGCCTTCGCCGTGCCGCCGGCTGAGGCGGCAGACCCCGTAGCGCCCGGCGAAACGTACGCCCTCCCCCTCGAAAAAGGGTGGAACATCATCGCCAATCCATTCAGGACGGAAGTGGACTGGGCCGCTGTTCAGGCCGCCAACGGCATCACGCAGAACCTCTGGCGGTGGGATGGGCACTTCGTGCCGAGCAGCGATTTTGCCTCGGCGCAAAAAGGCGAAGCGTTCTATTTCATGAACGCCGCCGGGTTAGATCACCTGAAGATCCCGCATCCGAGCACACGTTTTACCATCCCGGCGGGGCCGTCTACCACGGCGCTGACGGTGTCGGTTTATCGAGAAGGACGGTTGGCCTCGGCGGTTCGGGCGGGTTTTGCGCATGAAGCCGCGCAGGGGTTCGACCGCTTCGATCAGGTGGCGCCGCCGGGGTATTTCGAGGCGGCCGGCCTGCGGCTGATGCGCCGTCTTTCTTCCGAGCAAACCCTGGCGCTGGCCGATGAATTCAAGCCGTGGCCTGAGGAGGGGCAGGCGTTCGATCTGATCCTGGCCGCGCCCGTCCACGCGCCGGTCGAACTGCGCGTCGATGGCTTGGCGGCGTTCGCCGGGTACGAGGTGGTTCTGGTCGATCTAGAAAAGTCGGTCGTTTACGACATGCAAGCGCGCTCGTCGATAACGGTGACGCCGGGGCAGGGGCAGAGCCGCTTTCGCCTCGTCGTCGGGAGCGGAGCATACACGCAGGCCGTTCGTGATGAATTCGCGCCGGAAGCCCTGTCGATAAGCAACTATCCCAACCCGTTCAATCCGACGACGGAGATTACCTACACGCTTCCGGCTTCGGCAGCCCGCGAGCCCGCGCGGCTGGAAATCTTTGACGTGGCCGGGCGCCTCGTCCGCGTACTCGTCGATGGCCTGCAAGAGCCCGGCACGCACCGGGTGATGTGGGACGGCGCCGATGCTGCCGGCATCCCCGTAGCCAGTGGCGTGTACCTGTCGCGGTTGCACGCCGGGCGCCACGTGCAGGTCAACCGGATGTTGTTGATGAAGTAGTCAGTCTTTCTGCTGCTGATTACGATGACAAAAGATCTGTTTGCTCTGCTATGATGACGATGTCATGGGTCATGAGTCATGAGTCATGGGTGTTTTTCTCATGACCCGTGACTCATGACCCATGACCCTCGAATAAACCGCATTCCTCATTCACATATCCGGAGGAGGTCATGAAAAAGGATCGATACATCGCCGGAAGGATCCTGTCGCTGCTTTTAATGATGATGGCGGGGTTGGTGCTGGCTCCGGCGGCCCAGGCGCAACTCAGCGAAAGCCAGATCGCCCCGGCTGACGTCATGGATGACGACTTCTTCGGCGAGTCGATTGCCATCGACGGCAATCGACTCGTCGTCGGCGTGCGCACGGCCGACATTGGCAACCTGGAAAACCCCGGTGCGGCTTACGTCTTCGAGCGCATCGACGGCCAGTGGCAAGAGGTGCAAAAGTTGACCGCCTCCAGCCGCAGCCAGCAGGATTTCTTCGGCGAGTCGGTCGCCCTCGAAGGGGACTGGCTCTTCATCGGCGCGATGGGCAACGATGATGAAGAGCAGGACGGCGGTGCGGTTTATGTCTTTAAGCGGAACGACGGCCAGTGGGAGCAGGAGCAGATCCTTTATCCCGATGATCGCCAGGACTTTCACGGCTTCGGCTGGGAGATCGCCCTGCAGGGCGACCGCGTCCTCGTCGGCGCACCCCTGGATGAAGAAGTGGCTACCCAGGCCGGCGCCGTCTACATGTTCGAACGGGATGAGCGTTCAGACGAGTGGGAGCAAACGCAAAAAATCTTGCCCCAAAACATCTTCCCCGACGTAGCCTCGTTCTTCGGCACGACGATGGGGCTCGATGGCGAACACCTCATCGTCGGCTCGCCGACCGACAGAGAAGTCGACCGATTGGCCGGTGCCGCCTACCTCTTCCGGCTCAATCGCGGCCGGTGGGAGCAAACCGATAAGCTGCTCCCGCCCCCGGTGGCGCCGCCCGACTCGCTCGAGGAGGACACCTTTGCTCGCGAAGTGGCCCTCGATGGCGACTGGGCCTTCGCCGGCTCATTCGATGACGAGGCGTGCATCAATAAGCCGCTTTTTGATCCTGAAAACCCCAACTCGTGCGTCGCCGGCGCCGTCTTCGCCTACCAGCGCCAGGGCAATGGCGACTGGGAATTCCAGCAAAAGATCATCCCCGAAGAACTCGAACAATTTGATTATTTCGGCGCTATCGCCATCGCCGTCGAGGGCGATTACCTCACCGTCGGATCCCGCGGCGACGATGACGCCTGCCCCCCCCTACAACCGGAGCAGAATCCGCTTTTCTGCGATACCGGCGCGGCCTATCTCTTCAAATTGGTCGGCAACGAATGGCAAAAGATGGACAAGTTCACCGCCTCCGACGCCGATTCGCTCGACTTCCTCGGCGGGACCATTTTCAGTCAGGGCCGGCCTCTCGGCATCAGCGGTAGCCACATTGCCGCCGGCGCTCCAACCCTCCCCTTTGGCCAAAATCCTGCCCCGAAACTCGGCGCGGCCTACATCTTCAAATTCATGAACCAGGATCCCGTGGCCCTGGACGACGACACCACGGCCAGTTCTGCGGTCTCTGTCTCCATCGAGGTGCTCGCCAACGACAGCGACCCCGACGCCGACGCCCTCTCGGTCAGCATCGCCACGCAACCCGCCAACGGCACCGCCACGGCCAACGCCGACGGCACCATCACCTATACGTCCAACGCGGGTTTCGGCGGCCAGGATACCTTCACCTACACCCTCGACGACGGCGACGGCGGCACCGACGAGGCGACCGTCACGGTTGACGTCAGCGGCAACAGCCCGCCCTCGGCGCCGGCCATCACCAACCTCGCCGACGAGGAGGAGATCATCCTCGACGCGCCCAACGCCCCTTTCACCGTCGAATGGACCGCCTCAACCGATCCTGAGGGCGACGCGCTGACTTATAACTGGGAGCTATCGGAGACCAGCACGTTCGACCAGCCCCTCGTCGTCGATACCGGCAGCGAGCCGCGCTACGCCACGACCGAGGGCGAGATCGGGATGCTTTTGACCCAGAACAATGTGAATCTCGATAATCTGCTCTGGCATCGGGCCGTGGCGGATGACGGCACGACGCGGGTGCCGGGTCCGGCGCTCAAGATTCGCTTCACCGACGGCAGGACGACGGCGGTGGACGGGACCGCCGAAGTGCCTACGGATTATCTGCTCCATCAGAACTATCCCAACCCGTTCAACCCGGCTACACAGCTTCGTTTTGGCTTGCCGCAGACAGCCCAGGTGCGCCTGACGGTCTTCGACGTGCTGGGCCGCGAGGTGGCGGTTCTGGTGGACGAGCGCCTGCCGGCGGGCTGGCACGAGGCCGTCTTCGAGGCCGGCGATCTGCCCAGCGGCGTCTACCTCTACCAGTTGGAAGCCGAAGGCCGAATGCTGGCGCGGACGATGCTGTTGCTCAAATGAGGCCAGCCTCCCGCAACACGCGCTGAAGCAAATCCGTGAGGTCGAGGGTCTCGGCCCAGTCTTGCATGTAGGCGAGGTCGAGGGCCTCGCCGCGTACCTTGAGCACGCCCAGCACGTCGGTCCACTGTCGATCCGAGACTTCATCGCTCATGCGATACCACAGAAGCTTGTGCAGGACGACATCTTCGGGCTGCGCCAGCACGAATGGCGTCATGCCCGGCTCTTGCTCATGGCTTCCGGCGCGTGCCCTGCGGAAAGCCGTTTTATCGTAGGTTGCCTGCTTGAGCACAAACACATCCACCTTGAGCATCGTGTCGAGATGGATCACGTTGAAGGAACGACGCCGCGTGATGGCGTCGTGGATCATGGCCGCATCGATGTAATAGGCGGCCTGAAGCTGTTCGACCAGCGGCGCAACGTGTGCGTGCGTCAGGTCGGCAACCAGACCCACGTCGAGTGTAGTGCGGGGCAGGCCGTACGCCGAACTGGCCACCGACCCGCCCACGTAATAGGCGACATCAAGTCGTTCGAAGGCTTCGACGACGGGCAGGGTGGCGGTTACGAGGTCAGAAGGCGTCACGGGTCTCGCCGCATCAGGTCGAGGTGTACGCGGCGGGCGAGGTCTTCTCCGTAGCAGAGCGCCACGAACTTCAGTCCTCGCTCCCGGTCAGTAAGGGCGGGATATTGCTGCCGGATGCCCTCGCGCGACAGGTCAAGGGCTGTCTGCGTCAGCGAAAAGGCCAGGGCCAGGCGGCGGGCCGTACCGGCCTCCCGCAAGAGCTGAATCTGGACGCGTTCGGCCTGGAGGTGCGTGTCGGGCGATTGGGTTCTCATGCTATCCGCCTTCGATTTTATGTCAAAATACGACGCGGCGTGCTGATAAAAATATGGTTACTCCTCCGTCAGCAGCGTCAGCGTTTCGGCATCCATGCGGTGGGGGCCTTTGAAGGGGCGGAGGCGGTAGGGGATGCTGTGTTGGATGAGCAGTGCCTCCAGCCCCGCCAGCCGTTCCGGCGTGACGAACTCATCGTCGGTGCCGACAACGAGCGTCAGGTTGAGGCCCTGGAGCGTCTCGGCGTGGGCGGCCAGGTCGAGGTCGTGGGCCAGGTCGCCGGCCCAGAGGATGAGGCGGTCGGCGTCGACGTGGCCCAGCGTGCTCCAGCGGCTGGCCGTGGCGGCGCCCTGCGAGAAGCCCAGCACATGCACTGTCACCCGGCTCCGATCTATCGATTCGAAGAGGCGGTCGTAGAGCGCATCGAGATAGGCGAGGTAGTCGTCGATTTCGGTGAGGCGATCCTCTTTCGTCATCCACGAGGCGCCGACGCGCCGGTGGCCCGGCAGGTAAAACCGAGACAACGCTTCGGGCGCCACGATGAGGCGATGCCCGTCGTCGATGGGTTCGAAGTGACGGATAAACGTCCCGGCCAACTGCCCGTATCCGTGCATCACAAACCAGACCTCCTGCGCGGCACTGGCGGGGCCGAGCGTGCAATAGCGCGCCGTACGGCGGGCAGCGAAATGGTGTTCTTGCATAGAGTAAATCGGCAAAGGGGCAAATGAAGCAAATGGGCAAATGAGCAAGAGGGCAGTTAAATCACGTTAGGCGATTTGCCATTTGCCTATTTGCCAACATGTTCTCCTACGATGTCTCGGATGATGGCGCGGTGATGCTCGGAGTGCAGCCGCGCCAGCCGGAGCCACTCCGAGGCGTTGAGCATCCCCAGAAGATGGTGCGGAAGGCGGCCTGTTGCCTCCGGGATCTGCGGGAGAAAGGCCTCCGTCTCGGCGTGCTTGCGGCGGCTGCGGGCCAGCGAGTCTCGGAGATCCTCGCGCGAGACAGTCTCGGGCGGCACGACGGCGTCGGGCGCCTTAGCCTTGCCTCGGATGAAGCCGTGGACGAGCAGGTGGCGCCCGGCATCGTTGGGCTCGCCTTCGTTATCGGCCATGCGGTGGCCGTGGCAGATCAACTGGATGCCTTTGAGCATCATGCCGTTGGCGCGCAGAATGTGATAGAGTTGCTGCGCCGGCGACCACGCCGACACCTCCTCGTTGACCTGGAAGAGCACCGCGTCGGGCCATTCCAGCATCGGTTCTACGTCATCGAAGAAGTGCCCGATGTGGCGGTATTCGTCTTGAAGATCGATGTCCATCACAGCATTGGTTGGGGGTGAGCGACAATGAATTTTGACGCTCCAATTCGAGAATACGGTATCGGTCTCTTCAAGGCCGAAGACCGGCAAAGGGTTTCCCTGTCAATGTTCATCACAATATAGGCAATGCCCGGTTCTGTTGTTTGAATCACGGGATCGCGGAATAGTTGGAAGATATGATGAAATGATAAATAATATTCGATGATGAAAGGATCATAATGAATATATGTCGGATAAAATGGAATATATCCAAACAAAAAATCACTCCCCTGAGACCATGGAAGCCTTCGTGCTCGACGAGATCGACTGCAAGATCCTGGATTGGCTTCAGGAAGACAGCAGCATCACCAACGTAGAACTGGCGCGGCGTCTTAGCCTGGCTCCGGCCACCACGCTCGACCGTGTCAAAAAGCTCAAGCAACGCGGCGTCATCAAGGGCCACGTCGTGCTGATCGACCCGGCCCGTGTCGGCAAAGGCACGACGGCGTTCGTCTCGGTGGCGTTGGCTTCGCATCAAGCCGATCTGGTCAAGCAGTTCCGCGACAGCGTTTCGGCCCTGCCCGAAGTGCTCGAATGCCATCATATCTCAGGCGAGTACGACTACCTGCTCAAGGTTGTCTCGGAAGACATCCGGCGATACGAGGATTTCTTGCTCGGCACCCTCGTGGCTACGCCCAACGTCGGCAAGATCCACACCTCGTTCGTGCTCTCGACCGTCAAACACAAAACGAAGATTCCTATCAAGGGTCCGTAGTCCGTTGTACGCTCGCTGCGCTCGCTGTTGTCCGTTGTTTCTCCGCAGCACGCGTCGAGCCACTCCTCAACAACGGACCACTGACCCCGGACAACGGACCAAACCATGAAAGATAGGGCTCAACAGTACCATCCGGCTACGCGCCTGATTCACGGGCGCATGAAGTCGGAGGCATGGGAATACGGGCATCCGCTGGTGCCGCCGATCTCGGCGTCTACGACCTTTCGCCTCGACTCGTCGCGGCGCGGGGCGTTGGGCTTTCAGGAATATGCCCGCACCGGCGAGCCGGACCACCACATTTACATCTACGACCGGCTGCGCGAGCCCAACAAAGAGATGCTCGAAGAAGACCTCGCGCTAGTTGCCGGCGGCGAGATGGCCGTCACGTTTGCTTCGGGCATGGGCGCGATCTCGGCGGCCTTCGGCGTCTTGCTGAAGGCGGGCGAGCATCTGGTGGCGCACCGCGCGATGTACGGCTGCACCCACTCGCTCATCCACAACTGGCTCCCGCGCCTGAACATCACCGCCACCGAGATCGACCTGACCGACCCGGACACGCTGCCGGCGGCGGTGCGCCCCGAAACGCGTGTGGTCTACTTCGAAACGCCGACCAACCCGACGCTGGAGATCATCGACATGGCGGCGGTGGTCGAGCAGGTGGCGGCGCTCAACGCGCGCCGCGCGCCCGAAGAGCGTCTCTACGTCGTCGTAGACAACACCTTCGCCACGCCGTATTGCCAGCGCCCGCTCGCCCACGGCGTCGATTTTGTGGTGCATAGCCTGACGAAGGGCCTCAGCGGTTTCGGCACCGACATGGGCGGCGTGGTCATCGGCCCGCAAACGCACCACGATGTGTTTTTGCTGTATCGGAAGGATTTCGGCGGGGTGCTTTCGCCGCGTTCGGCCTGGAGCATCATGACCTACGGGCTGCCGAGTCTGGCTGTGCGCCTGCAACGCGCCCAGGAGTCGGCGCTCGACGTGGCGCGGTATCTGGCCGAGCATCCTGCCGTGGCGCGGGTGGTCTATCCGGGCCTGGAAGAAGGCAGGCACTTCGCGGTGGCGCAGCGGCAGATGCGCGATTACCAGGGCCGCTTTGCGCCGGGCATCATGATCTACTTCGAACTGCAGGGCGCCACGCCGGAAGCACAGCAGCAGGCCGGCGCGCAGTTCATCAACCATCTGGCCGAGCACGCCTACACGATCACGCTGGCCGTGAGCCTGGGCAACGTGCGCACGCTCGTCGAGCATCCATCGAGCATGACGCACGCGCCGATCCCGCTCGACGCGCAGGCCGAGATGGGCATCCATCCGGGCGGCCTCCGCCTCTCCATCGGCCTCGAAGACGCCGCCGACCTCAAGCGCGATCTCGCCGCCGCCCTGGCCGAAGCCGAACCGGCGTACGTCGGATCGATGGAAAGCGGCTGGTGGGTGCTACCGCAGATGAACACAGCAATCGCAGATTAACGCTGCAACCGCAGATTAACGCAGATTAACGCGGATGATCTGCGTTTATCCGCGCCCATCTGCGGTTGCATCATCTGCGGTTGCATTTTCAAGGTGCCGGAGGGCCTCTTCGGGGGTGGTGGCGACGTGGTAAAGATCGCGGGTGTACGGGCGGGCGAAGTGCTCGTCGAAGAAGTGATCGAAGAGTTCGAGCAGCGGATCGTAGAAGCCGTCGGTGTTGATCAGGGCGATGGCTTTGTCGTGGTAGCCGAGCTGGCGCAGGGTGAGCACTTCCATGAACTCTTCGAGCGTGCCGAAGCCGCCGGGCAGCACCAGGAAAGCGTCGGCGCGGGTGAACATCGTGGCCTTGCGCTGTTGCATCGTCTGGGTGATGATCAACTCGTCGGCCACGTCGTAGGCGACGCCTTCGACGGCTTTGAGCCGCTCCGGAATGACACCGACGACCCGCCCGCCGTGCTCGTGGACGGCGCGCGCCATCTGACCCATCAGCCCCACGTTGCCGCCGCCGTAGATAAGCGCATAGCCGCGCTCGGCCAGCAACCGGCCTACCTCATCCGCCATCTCAAAATAGCGTGCGGCAATCCGGTTGCTCGAAGAACAGTAGACGCAGATGGTTTTCAACATGAGGGGGCGGTTTGGGGGACGAGGTCTTGCTAAATCTGCTCTGTTTTCGCTGTTCGCCGCGGTGGCGTCGGTCACTAGTCACTGGTCATTGGTCACTGGTGGGGGATAGACAACCAATGACCAGTGACAGCGAGCGCCAGCGAGCGTAATGACCAGTGACTAACGCAACGGATAGACCCGGCTGGGCCATGCGAATCGAGCCCAAAGCGTTTATCCCGGCGCCAACGCACATTCTTCCTCAGCGGTGCCGAAGGCGAAGGCGGCGTAGGATTGCTCGGCGGTGCCGAACCATCGGTAGGCGTCGGTGCGCCACTGTTTGTAGGCGTTGTAGATCTTCGAATAGCCGGGATCGGAGGCCTCCTCTTCGAGGAGGGCTGTGGCCGTCTCGCTGGCTGCCTGCATCACGTCGTTCGGGAACGGGTGGAACTGCACGCCCTCGGCCAGCAGGCGCTGGAGCGCGGCGGGGTTCTGCGCGTCGTAGCGCGAGAGCATGTACATATTCGACTCGGCGGCTGCTGCTTCCAGCGCATACTGGTAATCCACCGGCAGCGACGCCCAGGCGTCCTGGTTGACGTAGACCGACAGGTTGGGGCCGGGCTCCCACCAGCCGGGGTAATAATAATGTTTGACGACCTGATGGAAGCCGAGCTTCTCGTCGTCGTACGGCCCGACCCATTCGGCAGCGTCGATGGCGCCGCGTTCGAGGGCGGGGTAGATCTCGCCGCCGGGGATCTGCTGCACCGAGACGCCGAGTTCATCCATCACCCGCCCGCCGATGCCGGGGATGCGCATCGTCAGGCCGCGCAGGTCGCCGAGCGAGTTGATCTCGCGGTTGAACCAGCCGCCCATCTGCGTGCCGGTGTTGCCGCCGGGGAAGTTGATGATGTTGAAGTCGGCGAAGAGTTCGCGCGTCAGTTCGAGGCCGCCGCCGTGATAGGCCCAGGCGTTGTATTGCCGCGCCGTCAGGCCGAAGGGCACGGTGCAGTCGAAGGCGAGGGCGGGATTTTTGCCGATGTAGTAATAACTGGCCGTATGGCCCATCTGCACGGCGCCCTTCTGGACCCCTTCGAGCACCTCGAAGGCCGGCACGATTTCGTTGCCGGGATAGACCCGGATGGTAAACCGCCCGCCGGTGAGTTGGTTGACGCGTTCGGCCAGCACGTCGGCGGCGCCGAAGATGGTGTCGAGCGAGCGCGTAAAGCTGGAGGCCAGGCGCCAGCGCAGCCTCGGCCCGCCTGTCTGGATGGCCGGAGCGCCGCCCTCGGCGGCGTTGTTGCCGCAGCCGGCCAGCAGCGTCCCCGCTGCCGCACCCAGCGCTGCTTTCTTCACAAAGTCACGCCGTTCCATGAGCTTGTTGTCATTTTTGATGATCGGAAGCCCTCGTCTGGGGGGATATAGTGTTTTGGTGTTAAAGTGTTTCAGTGTTTTAGTGGGTCGAATTAAAGAACTAAAACACCAAAACACCAAAACACTATAAAACTAGCCCTTGGGCCGCAGCGGTCGCATGACCACTTCCGAGATCAGGTAATTGTCCGGCCCTTCGAGCACGTGGACGACCGTCTCGGCGATGTCTTCGGCCTGCATCGGGTTGGCTGTACCCTGGCTGCCGGCCACGTCGGCAAACCGGGTGGCTACCGAGCCGGGGCAGACGCACGTCACCTTGATGCCGTCGTCGCGCAGTTCTTTCATCAACGCCTCGCTGAAGCCGCGCAGGCCGAACTTGGTGGCGTTGTAGGCGCTCAGGTTGGGGTTGCCGATGAGCCCGGCAATCGAGGCGATGTTGACGATGTGGCCGCCGAAGCCGTCTTTTGCATTTTGCCGTTTCATCAGCGGGACGGCCTCGCGCGTGCAGCGGAAGACGCCGCTGAGGTTGGTTTCCATCTGCACTGTCCAGTGCTCGGTGGGCATGCCATCGAGCGGGCCGAACTTGCCCAGGCCGGCGTTGTTGATGAGCACGTCGAGCTGCCCGGCCTCGCGCGCGACGGCCTCGAAGGCCATCTTCACCTGCACCTCGTCCGTGACGTCGCACGGCAGCGGGTGGAACCGTTCGCCCAGGTCGTCGCGGATGGCTTCGAGCGTCTCGCGCCGGCGCGAGACGCCGAAGACGTGCGCGCCCTTCGCCACGAGCGCTTCTGAAAACGCCAGCCCAAGCCCGCTGCTGGCTCCGGTGACGACGACGACTTTATCCTTCAGGTCCATAGTCGATGGGATTTGATCATGCGTGGGGAGGATGAGGAAAAGATACGCGCTAATCGATGCAGGTGCAGGGCATTTTGTTAGAAGAAGAAGGAGGAGAGAGAAAGTTATCCAGTATTTTGATAGGTTGTGCTTCAAGCATTGGTCATCGGTGAGAGGCTTTTTACCGATGACTGATGACCGATGACCGCTGCCAACGCCGGGTCAGCGTGAGACGGTGAACACAACCTCCGTAGTTGTTCCTATCCTCCGCGAACTATCCCAAAGAACCATGACGGATCCGGCTCACGAAGCCGCTGAGGCGATGCAACGATTGCTGGCCTCGACGCAGGCCTTGCGCGAGGCGCCGGAGCCGTTCACCGTCGCCGGCACGCGGCTGGCTCCGGCGCAGGTCATCGAGATCCTGACGCCGTATCTGACGGAGGCTCGGATGGCGCGCATCGACGCGGTGCTGGCCGGGCGCACCTACACCGTCGCGCCCGTCGTCGAGGGGCTCATCAACACGGGCAACATCAGCGCGGTGATGCGCACGGCGGAGGCCCTCGGCTTTCAGGCCTTCCACATCATCACGCACCAGGAGCACGACGAGGGCATCCGCTACAAAACCTCGGAGCGCACGACGCAGGGCGCCGATAAATGGCTCGACGTGTGGCGCTGGCCGTCGCCCCAGGCCTGCGTGACGCATCTGAAAACACAGGGCTATCAGATCGTCGTCACCCACCTCGACGACCGCGCCGTGCCCATCGACACCGTCAATTTTACGCAGAAGACGGCGCTGGTCTTCGGCAACGAACGCGACGGCGTCAGCGAGGCGATGCTGGCGCTGGCCGACCGCACCTGCCTCGTGCCGATGGCAGGGTTTACGCAGAGTTTCAACATTTCGGTGGCCGCCGCCGTGTGTCTCTACCACGCCCGCCAGGACCGCCTCGCCCGCCGGGGCCGCCACGGCGATCTCTCCGAAGCGCAACGCGAGGCGCTCCGCGCGTTCTTTTACCTGAAAAGTGTCCGTAGCGCCCGGCAGATTTTGACCAGAGCTGTCGAGGAGGCCGCCGAGGGATGCTGAGAGATCGTGCGCAGTCCGGAATCGACCATCAAAACAGTCTCTCAGCCGGCCATCGCGCCTGCCGGTTCCTGCCCGGCGGCGCTTTCCTCGGGCGGCGCCTTGTAGAGGTAGACCATCACGATTGTAAAGACGAAGAACACAAAGAGCATTCTAAGGGATTGCTCCCACGTCGTCGCTGGAAAATACGGCATATCGACGATGGCAAGGTAGGCCATGGCCAGCGCGCCCACCATCGCCTTCCAGAAACGATTCCACACTTTGACCGGATGGAAGAAGATCACGTAGATCAGGCCGTATAATCCCTGGCCTGCGATGATCCAGATCGTCAACCCGACGATCATCTGGACGGCCTGGGAGGCCTCCGGCAGGAGGAGCGGGCCATTCATGAGTGGATTCTTCCCCACCAGGATAACAGCGACCGTCTTAGCCGCATTGGCCGCCAGGCCGGCGAGGAGAAAACTTTTCCAGTTGATCTTCTTTAACCAAGAAGTGGCGTCAGACATGAGATCTTCCTCCTGTTGCTGTGAGTGGTCTGTGAGTATCCCGATCGGGGCTTGGAGGTATTTCTTCCTGGTCACAGCAGTCCCACCTACGCCGAGATGATTGGCATTTCGACCCCGATCCTATGACCGTGTTCCAATGTAATGGTAGATCGTAGACAGTCTTTTTCAGAGCCTCAGCGGGGCAAACAGTTTCGTCTGAAGCAAGGCGGCGGCGCGGTGCGGCGGGCGGCCTATGCGTTGCTTTTCGTCGTGCTGGGCACCGTCTGCCTGCTGATGGCGTCGGGCGCTGCCATCGAGACGCGGATCACGTTGCTGCGTTACTGGACGTTGCTGGCGGCGGGCGTCTACGCCGTTGCTGTGCCGCACGTGCTGCTTCCCGACGCAGGCGTGCCCATGCTGCAACGGCTCAACCGAAGTCCACGCGGCCTGCTGCGGCACCAGCTTCGCGCCTGGGGCGTCGTGGTGGCGGCGTTTGCCGCGCCGGGCCTCGTGCTGGCGTTTTACGATCCGGGCCGTTTGGGGGATGATCTGGCGATCAAAAGCCTGCATCTGGCGGCTAATCTGCTCGTGGTGCTGGGCGTGGGGCTCTACAGCTTCGGGCGATACGTCAACATCGGGCCGGCGTCGCAGGCGTGGCAGGAGGGCAAGAAAGGCCGCCGCTATCGATCCCTCAAAGAACATTCGACCGGGGGTGTTTTTGCTGTGCCGGATGGGCTGGTGCCTGCCATCACGGCGACGGCGCGCGTTTTTGGGGTGGGGTTGCTGGCGCTCGCGGCCTCGGCGTATGGGGGAATCGGATTGGCGTGGGCGCCCGGCCTGCTGCTGTTGGGATGGTCCGCCGTCGCGCTGTGGCGTTTGCTGCCGGCCTACGACCGCGCTTTCTACGCCACCAACGCCTTCTACAGCGAAATCTTCCGTCGCACTGGCGGCGTTCACGTTACCGACCGCGAGCCTATCCCCTTCCGCGCCGTCTACTGGGCGCCGCCCCGGTGGAAACCGTCGGTCTGGGCCGCGCTGCTTCAACTCGACCGCAAGCTGCCGCTGGGCCGGTTTCTCGTGCCCTGGGCCATCGGCCTGGGGCTGCTGTTTATTGAAGATACCGCCGCCGACGTGATGGCCGTCTATCTGGTGCTTTTCATGGCTTTCAAGAACGGCGTGTCGTATCTGCTGGTGACCAGGCCCTTTGCGCCGTTTCCGTTTCGGGTGATGCGCCAGCGGCCTGCCGACTGGGTGGCGACGCGCTTTTTTGTGAACCTCCGCTGGACGTTGCCGTTGTTGATAAGCCTGCTTATCATCGCCGTGCTCGATCCTGCGCTGACGGCGGTTGAAGCTTTGGGATGGACGGCCCTCGACGTCGCCTTCGCGCTGCTGACGGCCTGGATTTTTACCTATGGCACTGAATTTCAAGATCGAAAACGATTTGCGTAGGCCGCTCGTCTTGCGCGGCGTCACCAAGCGCTACGGCCAGGGTGTGCCCGTCATCTCGACCCTGGATTGGACCTTCGCGCCGGGCACAGCCACCGGCCTCGTCGGGCCGAACGGATCGGGCAAGACGACGCTCCTGCGCCTGCTCTCGGCGGTGGCTTTTCCCACCGAAGGCCGCATCACCTACGGCGACCTCGACATCCACGCCCGGCCTCATCACTTTCTTCAACACATCGGCCTGGTCTATGCCGATGCCGGGTTGCCGCAGCACCTCTCGGCGGTCGAGTTGCTCGAATGGATCCTCCGCGAACGCCGCGCCTTCGACGCCGATGCCCCCGCCCGCATCGCCACCGCGCTCGACCACGTCCGCCTCGACGAACGCCGCGACAACCTCATCGGCACCTATTCGAGCGGGATGATTCAGAAGACCCAACTCGCCGCCGCGCTCATCCATCATCCCCCCGTGCTGCTGATGGACGAACCCTTCCGCGGCCTCGACACCGAAAGCACCGCCGCCGTGATGGCGCTCTTGCATGATTTCAAAAAGGCCGGCGGCCTGCTCATCATCTCCAGCCACGCCCGCGCCCTGCTCGACACGCTCTGCGACGATTTTATCGATTTGCAGCCGGTGGCGAAGGACTCATGATTAGGTCCTCCGTTGTTCAACTATCTTGATCCTGCAATATCCACCAGGATCCGGGTTGAGAGGCAAGGTCTGCTAATCGTTTCCGCAATTGTTTTCGATAAATGCTGTCCAGGCCCGAAATGCCGCAATGACCGGCTGCTCCGACTGGCGCGTCGGGTTTCAAATTGCCATCTTCATCCCACATGTGTTCGAGGCGATCCCAGACGACATCTAATAATGGCTGATTGCTTGTTGAGCCAAGACGTATTCCTCGGATCTCTTGTACGATCAATCTGATCACCAAACGACGCTTCCTGTTGCTTGCCATCGCACAGGAATCAAGCCCAGGCGCAATACGTGGTCCTCATCATCCAATGGTTGGCCGGTGTCGCCTGGCTTCGAGGGGTTGGGTTCCACGGTTGATTCTTAGTTGATATGGACCTTGTCGAGCATGAAGATGCTCAGCTTTTCGAGCACATGCTCTAATACGGATGCTGAGGCTGGGATCTCGACCTCCCATGGCGTACCCGTTATTTCATTCTCATAGAAGGCTTCTTTGTGACCATCAGGAAAAACTTCGATTTCGAGGTAATGACCGCGACGACGCCACGTAAACATGAGACTCCCGTCAAGCGCCAGGGCTGCCTGGGGTTCGGGCAATTGATCGCCAAAGCGCTTTTTGACAGCGCACCATACGTTTTCGGCGTCTTGAACGAGTCGTGCATCAGGAAATCCCTCTTCCCGTGCCTGCACGGTCAGCTTACGAAGGTATTGCTGTAGGCGGTTTCCTTCCATCGCACACCCTGGGCTCGTCAAACAAAGTCCGTTAGGAATTCCATGTATCAACAGATATTGCCTGATCCAACCTGTCCTCAAACACGATCTTTACAACGACCTCAAGAACTTGTTGCACCGCCATCAAGTTCGCTGCGCCATGAAACTCTACCGCCTTCATACCGTGCAGCGTCTCGCAATCTCGATGGACGAGGCGTGGGCTTTCTTTTCGAGCCCGAAGAACCTCCCGCTCATCACACCGCCGTGGCTGGATTTCCAGATGACTAACGACGTGCCGGAGGTGATGCATACCGGCGCCATCATCACCTACACGATCCGCCCGATGCTCGGCCTCAAAGTAAGCTGGATCACCGAGATCACGCACGCCGAAGCGCCTTCAAGGTTCGTCGATGAGCAGCGGTTCGGGCCGTACCGGCTGTGGCATCACCAGCATCACTTCCGTCCCATTGACGGCGGTACGGAGGTGGAGGATCTGGTGCATTACGCGCTGCCGTTCGGGCCGCTGGGCCGCCTGGCGCACGCGCTGACGGTGCGCAAGCGGCTGGATGAAATCTTCGCCTTCCGCCGCGAAGCCCTCGCCGAGCGTTTCGGTGTGCTGGAGGCGGTGGCGGTTTAAGCAGGCGGGGAAAAGTTATGCGGTATTTTATAACGTTGCGCTCATACCATGTTCGACATCGGTCATGAGTCACGGGTCATGAGTCATGGGGTTTTTCTCATGACCCGTGACTCATGACCCATGACCAGTGCCAACGGGGATACAGCATGAGACCATCAAGATTACCGCAAAACATGGTCTGGCCTGCTTAGTATTGCTGTAGCAACGCCCGCAAGGCCGGTTCGTAGGCATCGGCGTAGCGGACCATGCCCAGGTCGTTGGGGTGGGAGCCGTCGGTGGCGGCTTCGCCGTCATCGCCTAGCAGTTGTTCGCCGTCTAGATAGAACAGGTGGTCGATCCCTTCATCTTGCAGTTGGCGGAAGGCCCGGCGAAGGGCGGCTCTGTTGGTGCGGTGGCGCTCCTCGCGGAACGGCAAGAAGCGCGTATTGGTGAACGACCGGTCTTCGACGAGGAGGATCGGCGTGTTCGGGCGTGCCCTCCGCAGTTGCCGAACTAGCGGCGCCGCGCGTTCGTCGATCATTGCCTCGTCCATGTTGGGCAGGCAGTCGATGGCGAAGGCGCGCGGGTCTAGTTCGGCGAGCAGGGCGCCTACTTCGGGTTCCATCCGTCCGTTGCCGGAGAAGCCGAGGTTCACGGTGGGGCGGTTGAGTCGCCGGCCCAGGATGGCCGGAATCGCCATGCCGGGCCGGGAGGCACATGCGCCGTGCATAATCGAGGTGCCGTAAAACAGGATAGGCCGTTCCGCACGCGGGGCAACCGGCTCGAACACGGTGCCTTCTTCTGTGCCGATCTCCAACGACTCGACGCCGTTGTAGAGGGGCAAGTAAATCGTATAGCGACGCGTCCCGATGCGCAGATCTTTGGCGATGGTGGTCTCGATCGTCTGGGCGTTGGGAAGCACGACGCCGGCCCATCGTTCTACGCCCTGGTCGTCGGTGGCGTAGAGGTCCAACCCGCTTACCCCCGTGGCAGGCATATGCGGCATCGCCAGGTTGTCGGAGAGGAGCGAATACCGGACGTGGATCGCCGTGGCATCGGTGACAAAGCGCACCGTCATGCCGGCAGCATGCCGGGAGAGATTCCAGACGGGCATTCGAACAACCCCCTCGGCTTTACCCGGCAACCGATCAAAGTAGCGCTTCGTATCGGACCAGCCTTTGCCTTCAATGCCCCAGTCGCGCACGTCATGCCAGGTCAGGTCTGCGCGTTGGGCGCGCGCGATGTGAGGCAGGGCCGCCCAGGCAGCGCTACCGGCGACGAGTTTGAGGAAGTGTCTTCTTGAGGTCGTCATGGGATTAAGGGATGATGGGGAGGGCTTAGTGCTGTTTCAACCCGTCTTTATTGAGCCACGAAGACACAAAGACACAAAGGGTCACAAAGTCTTTGTGTCTTCGTGACTTTGTGGCAAGAAAGAACAGGTGGCTTCGCACACGCAATCGTTTGAAACAGTCTTAAAGACGACTCTTCGCATCGATCATGCGGTTGCCGGCGGCGTCGTAGACGGCGAAGTTGAAGCCCGGCTGGATGCAGTAGCTGCCGTAGGCGCCCTCCTTGTTGAGTGCCAGAAAGCCCACCTGAATCTCCCGGTAGTCGGGATTTTTTTCGATGACCCGCTCGACGGCCAGGCGGCAGGCTTCTTCCGGCGCGTGGCCCTGCCGCATAAACTCGACAACCAGATGGCAGCCGACGATCCGGACGACGGCTTCGCCCCAGCCGGTGGCGCAGGCCCCGCCGACGTCGTTGTCCACGTACAGCCCGGCGCCGATGATGGGCGAATCGCCCACGCGGCCATGGAGTTTCCAGGCGGCCCCGCTGGTGGTGCAGGCCCCCGAAAGGTTGCCATGCTGGTCGAGGGCCAGCAGGCCGATAGTGTCGTGATTTTCGACGTTGATCTCGGCCTTGACCTCGTCGGGCTGCGTCTGCATCCATTCACGCCATTCCTGCTCCGATTCCGGCGTGAGCAGGTTTTCCTTCTGAAAACCCTGCGCCAGCGCGAAGTCGAGCGCGCCCTGGCCCACCAGCATCACGTGCGGCGTTTTTTCCATCACCAGACGCGCCACGGCGATGGGGTTTTTGATGTGCTGAAGGAACGCCACCGACCCGCAATCGCCCCGTTCGTCCATGATGCAGGCGTCGAGGGTGACGTGGCCGTTGCGGTCGGGCCGCCCGCCGTAGCCTACCGTCCGGGTTTCCGGATCCGACTCGGTGACCATCACGCCGGCTTCGACAGCGTCGAGCGCGCGTCCGCCGCTGGCCAGGATGTCCCAGGCGGCTGCATTGGCTGCCAGGCCGTGCTCCCACGTCGAGATGACGATGGGTTTGTTGACGGCGCCCGCGGCCGGGCTCTGGGCGCAGGCTTTCAGCACGCCGCCGGTGAGCATACTGCCGAGGGCGCTGAGTTTGAGAAAGGTTCGTCGCGTGGTCATCGGGTGATGGTCAGGGGGCGATAGGTTGAAGAGGGGTCGTGGCGTGCGGCAAGATACGAACAGAGTTAGCGGCTGTTTTCCAGCAACGCATCGATGCGTTTGAACCGATAGCCCTTCTCCAGCAAGGCGGTCAGGAGATCATCCAGATATCGATAGAATTTATCCGTCCGTTCGGGCGCCACGCCGATGTGGGCCAGCAAGATGAAGCCGTTGAGACCGTCGGGCGATGTCTGTTCGTAGGTCAAGATGCTTTGCAGAATCGTGTCGCTGGGCACGTAGCGGTCGCCCATGTCGGGGGTTGTATAATCGGCGTTCGAGCGGGTGCCGGGCGTGAAGTTGACGAGCGTCAGCCCCTGCTGTGCCGTCCATGCGCTGATCCGGGCGTTGTACCATTCGTAGGGCGGCATGAAAAAGCCGGCGTCTTCGCGGCGAATGCCGAAAGCCGCCATCGCCGCATAATTGCCTTCGAGATCGTCGATGAATTCACTTTTAGTGACCAGCAGGCTGTCGCGGTTTTCCCAGCTACAATAGAGCAAATGTTTGTCGGAATGCGCGCCGAGATAATGCCCGTCTGCCTTCAGCGCGCGGATGAGGGTGCCGAAGGTTTCTTCTCGATAGAAATTCCCCGTAAAAAAGAAAGACGCCTTCACGCCGCGTCTTGCCAGGACGGCCCGGATGTGCTCGCCACCGTCGGCATACTCATCGCCGGTAAAAACCAATGCGATCTCTTTCTCGCTCGCATCCCCCCGAATAATCCCGCCGTGCGCCATGGTGAAAACGCGCTCGGAGGTTGAGCAAGACCCGATGAAGAGCAGCAGCGGCAGGATGAGTGATCGCATCGAATTTTGGATTTTAGATTTTGGATTTTGGATTGGTCTCATCCAGCACCATCATCGCAATCGAAAAGGCCGAGACGGGTCGGACTGTTGCGGCTTTTTCAATAAGCAAGAACGTGCCAGCCTGAATCAATCCAAAATCCAAAATCTAAAATCCAAAATCACCTAAGACGCTGAGGGTTGGAATTTGATCTTGAAGGCGTAGGCGTATTTGCTGGGCCGATTGGCTTCGTCCTGCAGCGCATCGGGGATCTCGATAGTCAGGCCGGCGGCTTCGTCGTAGGTCCAGGCAAGCGGGGTGTCGTAGCCGAGGAGGAAGATCTCCGAATCGGGCTCTGGCTGCACGTTGCGGAGGGTCAGTTTTCCGGCGGGCCAGGGCAGGCTGATGGCGTAGACGTGGTCGCCGCCGGTGTACGTGTAGCGAATCGTCTCGCCCTCTTCGTAGTGCGTCCAGAGGCGGCTGCCGTAGATGGCTTCGGCGTTGACGTTCATCCAATCGCCCATCGCCGCGAGGCGTTCGACGCTCTCCGGCGGGATCAAGCCCTCGGCGGTGGGGCCGACGTTGAGCAGGTAGTTGCCGCCCTTGGCCGCCACGTCCACCAGATTATGAATGAGCGTTTCGGCGGATTTCCAGTTGTCGTCGGCAGCTTTGTAGCCCCACGAGTCGTTCATCGTCATGCACGATTCCCAATCGTAGGTCGAGGTGCCTTCGAGGATCTCCTGCTCCGGCGTGCCGAAATCGCCGGCGTACTTTTGGTCTTCGCGGTTCATGCCCTGCATCCCCTGGCGGCCCGTGTCCACGCGGTTGTTGATGAGGATGTCGGGCTTGAGCCCCCGGACGAAGGTGTACATGTCCAGGCCCATCTCGTGCGTGTATTCGGGGATCCACTCGCCGTCGAACCAGAGCACCGCCGGGTCGTAGCCTTCGACGAGTTCTTGGACTTGCGGTTTGAGGTAATTATCCACGAAACGGGGGAAGTTGGGGTTGGTCTTCTCCTTCGTGTTGTAGGTGGGATAGTGCGGCGCCTGGGCGTCGGGATGATGCCAGTCCATGATCGAGTGGTAGAAGCCGAGTTGGATGCCGGCTTCATCGGCGGCGTCTTTGAGTTCGCGCAGGATGTCTCGTTTGAACGGCGCGGCGTCCATCACGTCATAATCCGAAGTCTTCGAATCCCAGATGGCAAAGCCGTCGTGGTGCTTCGACGTGATGATGATGTATTTCATCCCGGCGTCTTGGGCGATGCGGACCCATTCTTCGGCATCGAACTGCTCCGGGTTGAACTGCCGGACGTATTCCTCGTACTCGGTCACGGGGATCTGCGCCGTGTTCATGATCCACTCGCTGACGCTGCGAACGACCTCGCCGTTGTAGGTGCCGGCGGGGACGGCATAGGCGCCCCAGTGGATGAACAGGCCGAACCGCGCCTCGCGCCACCACTGCATCCGGGCGTCGAAGGCTTCTTGCGATTCGTTGAGAAAGTCCTGAGAGACCGATGCTGTGACGGGGTCCGCATCGGGTTCCGGAGCCTGCGCGGGCTCTTCACAGCCGATCAAGACGAGGCCGGCGACGACCATCGCCAGGACGGCGTGTATCGGTAAACGTTTCATGACGCTGGAGGGAAGATGTTCGGATCGACACGGAGACGCGGCGAGGGCGCGAAACGGGATTTCCCGGCGTCTTTTTTGGTAGTGATCTGAAGGTGTTGCCGGCAGAAGCCAACCGCCCCCTTGAGGGGGCTGTCGCGCAGCGACTGGGGGTGTCTTTAGGCCGTTTTACACCCTCCGACCTCGCCTTCGGCGAGCCCGCCTCCCTCAAGGGAGGAGTGGATTGTGCCTGGCAACACCTTCCGATCATACCCTTTTCTAAAAAGCACGACAAACAGTATGTTAACACTCTACCGCCGCACTTGTATGGTCTTTTGGTGAATGCTCTAGTGTTTTCCCTTGAAGCCCAATTCGCCCGCCACGTCGCCTGGACGAGCGACGCGCCGCTCGGCCTGACGGTCGAGCGCGCCGAGGGGCCGTTTATCTTTCTGGCTGATGGGCGGCGGATCATCGATTTCATCAGCGGCATCGCCGTCTCGTCGGTGGGGCACCGGCATCCGCGTGTGGTCGAGGCCGTCAAGGCGCAGGTAGACCGGCACCTGCACGTGATGGTCTACGGCGAGTTCATCCAGCAGCCGCAGGTCGCGTTTGCGACGCTCCTGGCGGCGCAGCTTCCGCCGCCGCTTCAGGTGGTCTATTTCACGATGAGCGGCGCCGAAGCCAACGAAGGGGCGCTTAAACTCGCCAAAAAACACACCGGGCGGACCCGCATGATTGCCTTCGAGCGGTCGTACCACGGCGACACCCACGGCGCGCTCTCGGTCACCGGGCGAAGCATCTACCAGGATCCGTACCGCCCGCTCTTGCCCGGCGTCACGTTTCTGCCCTTCGGCGACGTCGAGGCGCTCGCGGCTATCGACACGACGACGGCCTGTGTCATCACCGAGCCGATCCAGGGCGAAGGCGGCATCAACGTCCCCTCGAAGGCGTGGATGCAGGCGCTGCGGCGGCGCTGCACCGAGACGGGCGCGCTGCTGATCTTCGACGAAATACAGACCGGCTTTGGACGTACGGGCACGCTCTTCGCCTTCGAAGGCTTCGGCGTCGTGCCCGACGTGATGACCATCGCCAAGGCCATGGCGGGCGGGATGCCGCTGGGCGCGTTCATCGCCAACCCGGAGATCTTCGACACCTTCCGCCGCGACCCGCCGCTGAGCCATGTCACCACCTTCGGCGGGCATCCGGTCTCGTGCGCCGCAGCCCTGGCGACGCTTCAGGTTTTGTTGGACGAAAAGCTCCCGGCGCGGGCCGTGCAGATCGGCGAGCATGTGCGGGCGGGGCTCGTGCATCCGCTTATCCGCGAACTGCGCGGGCGCGGCGCCATGCTCGGCATGGAACTGATCGACCAGGGCGTCACCGAGCGCGTCGTCCGTCGTTGCCTCGAACGCGGCCTGCTGCTGGGCTGGACGCTGCATTCGAACACGCTCGTGCGCCTGGCACCGCCGCTCACCATCCCCTTCGACGTCCTCGACGACGCTCTTGGCATCATCGTTGATTCGCTGGATGATGAGGATGTTTAGAATCCTTTTCTCGATATTAGAGCGTTAAATGAATTTTGGATTTTGGATTTCGGATTTTGGATTGGGTTTTTCCAGAAAGCAATCCAAAATCTAAAATCCAAAATCCAAAATTAGAAGCTGAGGTTGATTCAGCGTGATGGGTTCGAGGCATTTGGAAAACGCTCTGAAAAAGTTGATCCCAACCAGGAGGTGTCCTGATATGCATACACTGCTACGACTGACTTCGACGTTGATCTGCCTGGCGGCGTTGCTGTGGATGATCGGCTGCGCCAGCACGCAGAAACGCTACGACAAAGCCGAGGATCTTGAGCTTCAAGGCCGCTACGCCGAGGCTGCCGAATATTACATCAAGGTGCTCGAAAAAGAGCCGGATTGGGAGGGCGCCCCGGAGCGCCTGCGGGAAGCCGGCAACCAGGCCGTCGTCCTGTTTTTCGATGAAGCCGATGCCGCGCAGGCCGAAGGCAACTACGACGGAGCCCTCCGCGCCCTTGACCGCCTCGACACCCTCCTCGACGCCGCCGCCGATGTCGGCGTGACGCTCGACGTGCCCGACGGCTATGCGCAGTTTCGGGATGACGTGATCAAAAGCGCTGTCGCCTCCTTCATCGACCGCGCCGAACGCGCGGAGCGCGCCGGCGACTGGGACGCCGCGCTTCGGGCCTACCAACGCGCCGCCGACTACACCAGCGACCCCGAACAGCGCGCCCAACTCACGGCCTCACAAGCCGAAGTCCACCTTCGCTGGGCCGACTACGACTTTGGCCGCGCGTACTACCGCGCCGGTTTCGACCACGCGCAGGTGGCTATCGATCTCGTCGGGCCGACCCATCCGGTGGCAGAACGGGCGCGGGCTATGCAGGCGACGGCGCTGGAGGCCGGCACGCGGGCCGTGGCCTTCCTGCCGTTCTGGCGCACCGAAGAGGTAGCCCGCGAGGCGCCGTCCAACGTCGTGCAAGACCTCAACGACGTGATGCAATACGACCACTGGGCCGTGTCGATGCCGTTCATCGCCGCTGCCGACCCGGTGCAGATTCGCCGTGAGTTGCGGCGGCTGCGCTACGACCGCGAAATCATCACGCGGAGGCAGGCCGCCGAGATTGGCCGCGTCGTCCTGGCCGATTACGTGGTCGTCGGCGAGTGGACGGAGGTGGTTCGCAAAGAGCGTAATCTCAAAGAAAAAACCCGGAAGGCCAGGCTCAAAGGACGTCGCGCCACCACCGGCGGCACCAACGACACCACCTACGTCGAGCAAAACTTCAGGCTCGAACTCGATGCCGAAGTCGTCTATCGCATCATCGACCCGCGCACGCGCCGCGAGGTGGACAAAGGCACCGTCACCGCCGAAGTCTCAGGCCGCGTCGAGCGCGCCATCTTTGCCGGCGACTACCGCGACCTCGACCTCTCCGGCTCGGAGCTAAGTCTCTTCGAAGATGAAGAACGCATCGCCACCGAAGAACTGGGCGATGAACTCGTCGATACCATCGCGCTACGCCTGGCCGAACGCATCTACGACCGGTTGCTGCGACAGATTCCTTAGGACGTGAAACGTGAGGGTGCTGGCTGAAAGATTTTGGCTGGCACCCTCGTTGATTTGAGGGAATGCAGTGACTTATCAGTTCAGAAAATAGTGCTCTAACAGAAGGCAACGCTACTTTGTTGCTCGGCTAAAGAAGGGCCAATTTCGCAGGAAAAGAAAGGCACTCGATGAGGCGAGTGCCTTTCTGCGACTGAGTCGTATGCGCGGAGGTTATTGTCTCCAGCTATGGTGTCCCGTTCCCATGCGGTGTACTAGAAATTTCGGCATCCCCATGCTGGCTGAAAAGAGGGGAAATCCTGATTTTTCTATGGGGGAAAACCCTAGAAAAAGGGTGGCTGCATGGGGTCGTCGGGAAGAGCGAAGGGCCAGTGGGATTGGTGGGGAATAGCGAGTGACCAGTGGCCAATAGGGAAAAGAATGAGGATAAAGACCCCCACTGGTCACATCCCATTGGCCATTCGCCATTACTAAAGACCCCCACTGGCCACATCCCACTGGCTATTCCCCCCACATTTTACGTTTCCCCGTCGCGTGCCGATACTTGGGAGCGTCTAGAAATCAAAGCAAAAAGACGCGTAGATATGTCGTGGCTTAAAGATGCACTCGTAGACATCGCCGTCACCGTGATGATCGTGCTGGCGGCGGCGCTGGATCTGACGTGGGCGCGGTGGATGGTGCTGATCTACACCCCATTCATGCTCATCGCCAAAGTTCTCTTCTTCCTCGGCGGCCATTCCATCAGCAAGATGAAACAGAAAGTCGTGGCCGTCCCCGCGTGGTTTTATCACGTGCTCTATGCCGTCAACGTGACCGTGGCTGCCGGCTATGCCTTCGCCGGGGCCGGCGCCGCCCCGCAGCACTGGTGGATGATCGCCGGCGGCTGGGCGCTCATCTGGATCCTCTCGATAGCCACCGACGTGCGCATGCGCCCCGTGACGGCGCGGTGATTTGAGTGTTTTAGTGTTATGGTGTTTTAGATTGATCATACGCAAACACTAAAACACCATAACACTAAAACACCTCTCAATTCAACGGTGGTTGCAGCGGCACCTGGCGGATGAAATCGTAGAGCGTCAGGCGGCGCAGGTTGAAGTGGGCCGTCCAGAACCGTTGCAGCGTCTGGATGTAGCCGCGCCGGGCGCCGTCCTTCTCGCGCTGGGCATCGAAGAGGTTGGTGATGTCGATCTTGCCGATGATGTAGCGGTTTTTGGCGACCTCGAAGCGCCGCGCCGCCACGGTGTCGGCCTTGGCGTCGATGAGCACTTGCTGCTGGAGTTGCTGTAGCTGAAGCGCCTCGAAATACACTTCCTGATCGAGTTCTTTGCGCTGGACGCTGGCGTCGCGTTCGAGTTGTTGCTGCCGGGCGATGGCCTGCTCGACGTTGGCGCGGCCAAAGCCCCACCGGAAGATCGGCACCGAAAAGTTGATGGTAAACTGTTGCTGGTTGAGCGGGTCGTTGTAGACGTTGTCGAAGGCGTCGGAGCGCTGATTGAGGCCGTAGCTGGCCACCAGATTGGCCGACAAACCGCTGTTGCGTTTGGCCTGGGCCAGATCCCGCTCCGCCTCGACGGCGTCAAGATCCAGCCGGGCAAACGCGGGCCGGTGGCGACGGGCCTTCGCCACCGCGTCGTCGGCATTGACTACCAGCGGCGGGACGGTCGTCGGCGGGACGATGGTCAGGTCGGTGTCGTAGGGCAGGTCGAGGGCCAGCTTGAGATCCTGAAGGGCTTCCTGAAAAGCGATCTCGGCGCTTGATTGTTCGCTCTGGGCGTTGAGCAGCGCCAGTTCGCTCTGAAGCAAATCATTTTCAGCAATCGCGCCGATCTCGAACCGCCCCTGCGAGAGCGTAAAAATGGTATCGTTGACCGCTGCGTTGAAGGTCGCGATGTCGCGGTTCATCTGGGCGATGTAGACCTGAAAGAAGCGCGTGGTGATATCGATGGCGATGGTCTCGAAGTCTTCGGCGTAGTTGCGCCGGGCCACTTCGAAGCGTAGCGGCTCGGTGCGGCGCGTCCATTTCATCTGGTTGAACTGCCGCAGCGGCTGAAACAGGCTGATCACCAGCGGCGAGCTACTCCACTGGGTAAAGCTGTCGTCGCCCTGGACGTTGTTGAGACGGCTGAGGCCGGAGGTCAGCGAGACCTGCCCGCCGGTCATCGGGATGGGCTGGTTGATGCTCAGGTTGGCTTGCCCGAACGTGGCGTTGCGCTCGACGTAATCGACCGTGCCGTTGGGGGTGAGGATGTTTTGGAAAGACCGTTGCAAGCCCGGCGCATTACCGCTGATCGACAACGACGGCCTGTACTGCGCCCGGAACGAACGAAAGCCCCAGAACGACTGGTCGAACGTCAGCCGGGCAATCTCGGCAGCCGGGCTGCTGCTTTGCGCCAGATCGATGCTCTGCTGCAACGTCAACGCGCGCTGCGCCTGTCCGTGGGCCGTAGCGACGAGGCCGAGCAAGAGGAGAAGCAAGAGGAGCCGTCTCATGACTTCAGGTCGTTTGATTTTTTTTGAAAGGAAGGAATGAGGAAAGGGCGAAAGGGAGAGAGGGCGAAAGGGAGAAAGGGAGAGAGGGCGAAAGGGAGAACAGGGGACAGGGAGAATATTGAGGGTGTTTTTTGAATATCGAACCGCAGAATGTCGATTTCCGAATGTCGAGTGTTTTGTCAGATCCTTCGACATTCGGAAATCCTTATTCGATATTCGACATTCTCTGATTTTCTCTCTCTCCCCCTTTCGCCCTCTCTCCCTTTCGCCCTCTCTCCCTTTCGTCCGAAACTCACTCATACCGAAGCGCTACGACCGGGTGATGTTCGGCGGCGCGTTTGGCCGGCAGCAGCCCGAAGACCAACCCCACGCTCACCGACACCAGAAACGCCACCACCACCGAGATCAGCGAGACGATGGTCTGGATGCCGGTGCCCATCTCGATGCCCACGCTGATGCCCACGCCCAGGATGATGCCGATGACGCCGCCTGTGAAGCTGATCGTCATCGCCTCGATCAAAAACTGCAACTCTACGTCGCGCCGCGTGGCGCCCACCGAGCGCCGCACACCGATCTCGCGCGTGCGTTCGAGCACCGAGGCCAGCATGATGTTCATGATCCCGATGCCCCCGACGATCAGCGAAATCGAGGCGATGGCCGCCAGCACGATGTTGAAAATGTTCTGCGTGCGGCGTTCCTGTTCGAGCAGTTGTTCGGGCACCACCACCTCGTAATCGACCACGCCGTAGTGCCGCCGCTTGAGCATCCGGTTGACGACCTCGGCCACGGGCTGCACCAGATCCGATTGGGCCACCCGAACGACGAGTTGATCGAGTTGATGATAGTTGGTCGGGCCGTTTTGCTGGCGTTGGCCGAAGGCGCTGTTGGCGAGTTCGACCTCCTGCGTCGTCACACGCGCGCGGTCTTCATAGCGCAGCAGCACGGTCTTGACGGGCGCGTAGATGTCGTAGTTGAAATCGCGAATGCCGAGCGCTTCGATGCTCTTTTCCGAGAGGGCGCGTTCGTCGAGCACGCCCACGACGGTCAGCCACAGGTTGCCGCACTTGATGCGCCCGCCGAGGGGTTCCTCTTTCGTAAAAAAGCGCGTCTTGACACGGCTGCCGATGATCGCCACCGGCGCAGCGCCTTCGAGTTGTTCTTCGGAAAAGAAGTTGCCCTCGGTAAGCCGGAAGTCGGACTGGTCGAAGTAATGCTGGTCTACGCCGACGAGCTTGGTCGAGCGGCGCAGCCCGGCCCGGACGGCTGAGGTTTCGATGACCACTTCGGGGCTGATGGCTTCGACGCCGGGCACGATGGCCTCGATGCTGCGGGCGTCGGCCATGGTCAGGCCCGGCGACCAGGGTTCTTTTTCGGCCTGTTCTTCTTCTTCCTCGGCCACCGTGCCTTCTTCCTGCTCGATGATAGGCTTGACGATGACATTGTTGGCGCCGAGCAGCTTGATCTGCTCCAACACTTCCTGCTCGGCCCCCTTGCCGATAGCCAGCATCGCAATGACCGAGGCCACGCCGAAGATGATGCCCAGCATCGTCAACAACGACCGGATCTTGTTGCCTCGAATCGACTCGGCGGCGATGAGGAAATTATAGATGACTTTTTGCAGCATAGAAATTCGCCCCTCGAATTTCTAATTCGAATCTTGAGATGCTAACACCTCGCTTGGTTCTAACCGTTCCAGGGGCAACCCCGTCGTATCAGCAGGCAACGACAGGTAGAGACGGTCGGTTTCCTTTAATCCCGCTTCGACGATGGCTGCTTCCGCATTGTTGCGTCCGCGTTTAATTTCTTGCCGATAGATACGGGTTTGGCCCTTGATAAAAACGTAATGAAGTGCGCCTTTCGTATGAATGCACGCGAGAGGAATTTGCAGGGCGTCCGATGATCATTCAAACCGGGCGTGGTAGAGCGCATCCTGGCTCTTCCAAATGACATGCACCCGGTTGCTGCCATCGACCGTCATGAACGCCGGCGTCCGGCTCGGATGCCCCGGAAACAACACCACCCGCTCCGACCACTCCCCCGCGCGTAGCGTCATGTAAAAGTTGTCGATCAACGGCAACGAACCCCAGTGGCTAAACCGAAGATGCACCACATTATAGGCGTCGACGACCAGCACCGGCGGATCGCTGAAAAAACTCGTCGTCGAATAGAGCACCGACGGGGCAGACCACGTCGCGCCCTCGTCGTGCGAGACCATGTAGAGCAAGTCCACCTGCGGCCCGTTGCCAATCTCAGCGTGAAAGACCAGATGATGTGTGCCGTCGTGGTCGATGGCTAGCGCCGGGACGTGGGCGCTTCGCTGCACATCGTGGAAGATGTTGCGCACAGGGGTCCAGGCGCCGTCGCGGTAGGCGCGGTAGTAGACATCGTTGGAGCCTCCATCCGACGTAGGAAAAGACACCCAGACCAGATAGAGCGCCTCGCCGTGGCGGCGCAGGCTGGGGTAGGCCGTGCCTTCAATCCAGGTGACGGTTGTGCTTCCGCCCGGCAGCATCATCAGATGATACATGCGCCCGTGATACCTGAAGACGACGTGGATCGTGCCGGTGTGATCAAGGACGGCCTGGTCGAGGTAGAAAAACTGGAGCACGCCTCCGGCGAAGAGCGAGACGGGTTGGGAGCAGGCTATGCCGTCCCAGACGCAGTGGAACAGGTCGGTGACGCGTGCTGTGGCCGGAGACTGGCGGTGTTCGGGCGCGACGCCGGCCCAGAAGAAGTGTAGTCGTCCGTCGGGGGTGCTGATGCTGGCGGCGGGTTTGAAGATGCCGAAGCCGTCGATGTCGGTTTGATGGGTCCAGGTCGTGCCGTCGTAGTGCAGATAGGCCATGCGGAAGAGGTCATGCACCTCCAGCGTATCAGCCGCTGTAGTGAGCAGAAGATGAATGTCCTGTTCGTCGCTTACAGAGATAGACTTGGGTGAATTGGTCGTAAGCATGTCAAATGATATGACCTCAATGCGCTGCGGCAGCGACCAGGCGCGCAGATCTTCGATGGGGCCGGGCTCCGGTTCAAGGTCAATCTCGGTCGGGATGCTTTCTTTGCAGGAGGGAAACAGGAGGAGGCAGGCGACGACCAAACAGATAGCCGGGAGCAAGAGGCGTAAGGGGTTAGGGCGGGGAGACTTCATCGCCGTAGAAGGGATGATTGTGCTTGGTGGCATGAACCACGTTCATTGCTTCATGCCAGGCAATGCGGCCTGAGCGAAGCAACGGACGCAAGACAAATAAGCTCCACGGCTCGGGCCGGCGGCTTGTTTCCCTACGTCTGCCGCTTCGATCAAGCCTTTCAGGGAATGACTTGACCAAAGCCCGGAACAGGTCTACATGCCAAGCTCCAGGAAGGCCTCGGTTTCAACCAAACGTGTGTCGTCTGGATCGTCTCTCGCTACCTGATACACGTGATCACCCTGTGCCTGGAGATAAGAAATACCAGAACTATGAGGCCCCGAGCAAAAGGCGTTCGCCGGGGTGCCGCTGGTCCCTTCCTCATCATAGGCCGTGCAAACCTGAATAAACCCTGATTGGTCAAGGATTATGCTGACCGAATGCTCCAAGCTATTCCAGGCGGTCGGGCAAGCGGTGATGTCGGATTTGCCCGTGGCCTGTCCAATGTCACCTGCCACAGCAAAGGCACAGACCTCACTAGTTGACGCAATAAACGTGGGTCCTGACCCCCAGGTTCTGTTTTTGGAATCGCATTCCGATTCGGTTGGCTGATTCGGGCTTATGCCGCCGATGCCTTGTTGCGCCATCACCGGTTCGGCAGCCAGGAGCAGACCCAGCATCAGCAAGCCCACAACGATCCGTTTGTCATACATAGCTTCCTCCATGGTTGAGTGGTGTAATAAAGCGTGCATCATATCAGGCCTGATGTGATTGCTGGAAAGAGTAGGGAGGGTTTCGTTTCAAGTTCAACCCATTACGCCAGGAAAACCTTGCTTATTCCGGTTGCCTATTCTGGTTGCCTATTCCGGTTGGCTGTTTCGTGCTCGCCACGCTTGCATCGTGCAGCCCGTCTCGCGCTTGAACACTTTCGCGCCCGTGTCTTCCCGTGTGAAACCTACCGCATAGCAGATTTCGAAGCAGAGCAGGTCGGTTTCTCGCAAGAGCGCCTTGGCCTTCTCTACCCGCACCTGTGTGATGAACCGCGACAGGCTCACGCCTTCAGCACGCCGAAACGCGCGGCGCAGCGTCTCGCTGGAGACCTCGAAATGATGGGCCACGTCTTGAATCGTTCGGATATGGCCTACGTGGCTGCGTACGTAGCGCCTGATCTTTTCTGTCTCAGCATCCATCGATTCATCGGGCGGAGGCTGTAAGTAAAGAATAGTCTATAAACTGTATACAAAAGCAGGAGCCGCGAAGTGTACGGCGGAACAATTTTTTTTGAGGATGTGGGATTTTTTTTGTGATTGATACAAGAGCGTTACGTTTTCGCGTCTAACGCACGGGCTTCTTTCACGAGCCGGACCCTGTAGAAGCCAACGACTCATTTGGCTCAAGCCGCTCCAGGGGCAGCCCCGTCGTGTCGGCGGGGAGCGAGAGGTAGAGACGGTCGGCCTCGTCGAGGCCGGCTTCGACGATGGCTTCGTTCTCGTTGAGCAAGCCGAGGCTCACTTCCTGCCGCATCAGGCGCCCGCCGCGCCGGACGAAGACGAAGTTGAGCGTGTCTTGCGTGTGGATCGTTTCGAGCGGGATGTAGAGCGCCTCCGGAATCTCGGCCACGACGATGGTGTTGCTCGTGGTCATGGCCGGGCGCAGCGTGGTGTCGGCTTCGCTGACTTCGATGGCGACCTCGAAGACTTTGGCGTCGGAGTTGGGCCGCTGCTCGCCGATGTTGGCCACCCGCGTGACGGTGCCGGTGAGCTTCTTGCTCGGATCGGCATCGAGACCGATTTCGACCGATTGGCCGGCGTTGATTTTCTGGATATCGACCTCGTTGACGTAGGTGATCGACTCCATGACGGAGAGATCCGGCAGTTCGGCCACGACGGGATCCCAGGCGTTGACGCTGCCGCCGGTGGTCAGCTTCTGGCCGCGCCAGTCGCGTTTGTAGACCACCATGCCGTTCTCCGGCGCGGTGATAGTAAACTGTTGCCCGGCCTCGGCCAGCATCTGCACCATGTTTTGCGCCTTCGACAACTCGGCCTCGACCTCGCGCATCTTGGCGATGCCTTGCTTGACCTGCGTCGCGTAGTTTTCGACGGCCTGTTCGAGGGCGCGCTGGGCCTTCTCATAGTCGATCTCGGCCTGGCGTTTGACCGAGGGCGCCTCGTAGGTGGCCTGCTCTTTGCGCAGCCGCGCCTCCTCCATCGAGTACTGCAAGTTGACCTGGTTGTCGCGCTCTTTGCTGAGCGTCAGCGAAGTGTCGAGCCGGGCCTGTTCGTATTGCGACTGGGCTTTTTGCAGTTCGAGGTTGGCGTCGCTCATCTTGGTGTTGAGTTCCGACCTGTCCAACTCGGCCACGAACCCTCCTTTTTGAACGACGGAGCCCTCGGGCACCAGCCGCATGATTTTCAACTGATAGATATGGATTTGCCGCGTGCTGCCGGGGCCGTAGATCTTGACCGAGTTTTTCGCTTTCAACTCGCCGGTGGTCGTCACCGTCACCTGGAACGGCCCGCGCTGCGGCTGGGCGTACAAGGTGGACGTTTCGCCACCCTCGGGCCGGAGCATCAGGATCATCACCACGACGAAGGCAACGCCGCCGAGTGCAATCCAAAGCCAACGTTTTTTCATGACCTCAATGTGTTGAATGGTCTGCCGAAATAAGAAAACCGGGCATATCATCAACAGGATGTGGGGCTAAGCATCCCGGAGGGGGGCCGGGCACGGTCAAGGCTGCTTTGAGAGGGCTCAAAAAACACCTTTCCGGTGCATCAACGCCTTTACGCAGAAAACGCGCATTTGTTGACCTCTCTTCCAAGACCATTGTATGAAGCTATAGTTTCTAACGAAGACACCCTGCACTTATTGCCCGGAGACGCTTTTCCAACGTGATAAGCAGCTAAGTACAATCACAGAGATTCTGGGGGTATGGAATGCGTGAAGTAGCACCGAAGAGCGAGGGGCGAAGGGCGAGGAGCGCGGTCCGAAAATCGCCCTTCGCTCCTCACCCTTCGCCCTTCGAACACGATGGGTCTTGAAGACGCTTTGCCCAAGAGATGGCTTGAAACTGCATTAGGTCATTTCCTATCTGTCGCGGCGGAGCTTGCGGATGATCCGGGGCACGACAATCAGGGCCACCCCGGTGCCCAGTTGAATCCACCGAAGCTCTCCGTGGAACGCCTTGGGCACGTCTACGCCGAAGAGATCGTAATGAGACGGCTCATCCGGCCACACGATGGGATAATCGAATGTGGTATTGATGACGGCTTGCAACGTCCAATTCTGTAACATACTGACCCCGGCAAAATCAGTAAAACGATCAATCATCACGTAGGCCGACAGGTTAAACCCGAAATCGAACAGGCTTTGGGCGGGATGATTCAATTGACTGTTGTTGGAATACTGGGCGCGCACGTAAATGACTTGCCCGACGGCCATCGCCCCGATGCCGAGGTACTGCGGCCATCGTTGGGTTTTCAACCACGAATGCGCCGAGCGTTCGGTGCGGCCAACGCGGGTGAGAAAGGTGTACTCTTTTCGAGGGCGAACGGTCATGATGACCAGAGCCGGGGCGCTATCGTCGATGCCGTCGTTGACGACGAGTTCGACGGCATAGGCGCCGGGCGCATGGGCCACAAACGATGGCTTGACCGTCTCGGCATCGATAAGCTCGGCAGCGGCGCTGACAGGTTTGGGCAACGCAATCACCCAATCGACGATCTCGGCGGCGGTGGTGGCGGGTTTCGGCAAGGTGAGGCGCCAGTGGTAGGAGAGCGCATCGCCGTCGAGGTCGGACGAGCGGGAGCCGTTGAGCGAGACCGTTTTTCCGACGCGGATCTTCCGGTTTTTTCCGGCATCGGCCAGCGGCGGCGTATTGCGGGGCGCGGGCACGCCGGCATGCTCCGGCACCTCGAAATCCTCAGGCAGGTCGAGGCGCTCCGGCACGTGAAACGCGAAGGTCTCGGTGACGGCGCCGTAGACGGAAACGCCGGAGTGGGTCTGGGCATCGAGGTTCATCCCCTCCGGAGGCTGCGCCGTGACGTCGTACGTGGTGGGGAACAGGAAGAGCAGCGCCTCGCCTGCTTCGTCTGTGACGGGCCGCAACGCCGCCTCGTCGTAGGCCGACCGGCTCGTCCAATCGATGCCGGCGGTGATGAAGGGCGAGGCGCCGTCGGTCATCGCCGGGCTGATCGTGAAGCCGGACAGGCCGAGGCCGTGCTGTTCCTGCACGCGCACCGTGACCGGCTGGAAGGGCAAGGCAATCGTGAGATCGGCATCGGTCTCCACCATGAAGAGGCCGCTCTCTATCTCGAAGCGCGGCGCGGCGATGCGCCCCGGCTGCCCTACGCCGCTGAGGGTAAACCGATAGGCGCCCGGCGTCACGTCGAAGGCGAAGCGCCCGCGGTCGCCGGTCTGTGCGGTCTGGGGCGCTCCCTCGCCGCCGGGGGCTATCGCCACGGTCACGCCCGCCAGCGGGTCGCCCGATCCGTCGAGGATCCGTCCCTCTACACGGACAGCGAGGCTGCCCACAGCAGACACGGGCGCCCCTCCGGCCTCAAGGGCAGAGAGCACCAGCATCGCAAGCAAAAAGCCAGCGATTCGATTCATGATATCAGGACGCATGGACATTCGCCGTGAGACGCCTCTCAGGCCGAAGGCCCACACGCCTTAATGACGCCGAGGGTGGTGGACAGGAAAAGTACGAAGGATTTTTCTTCGAAGGAAAACCCTGGACGATGCCTTCCCATTTCGTTCGAACGGCTTCTCTGCAAAACCGCGCGCCGTTCTCAGGGCGTATCGTCCTTGATGCAAAACCACTTTATCGATATCCTTTTCGACGAGACCATAAAAGCGAGGCCTCCATGGCGTACGAGGCTGACGCCGGGGTCGATCAGGTAATCGTAGGCCGGCGAATCGCCCGGCAGGACGCCCGTGTTGGAAAGGATCATCGCCAGCAGGATGCCCACCAACGCCGCGCTGAGTGACCGGCGCGGCTTTTTCGATTATTGGATTGCCTGGAAATAAACAATCCAAAATCCAAAATCTAAAATCGGCTCACTGTGAACCCACCGTGGCTGCCGGCTCGCGGCTGTGTTTTTTGAACCAGTAATGGAGGTAGAGTTGCGTGCGGAGGTAGTTCGACGGCTTCGACGAGGTGCCGTGGAACTCTTCGTTGAACCGCACCATGGCCGTGGGCACCTTGCGCAGTTTGAGCGCCTGGTAGAATTCTTCGGTCTGCGAAATCGGCGTGCGCAGGTCTTTGACGCCCGTCATCAGCATCGTCGGCGTCGTCACGTTGCCGACGTACATCAGCGGCGAGCGACGCAGGTGTTCTGACGGGTCTTCCCAGGGCAGCTTGTCGAAGTTGTAATACCACGTCGCGCCGTCGGTGGTGCCGACGAACGAGAGCCAGTTGGTCACCGGGCAGTTGGCCGAAGCCGCCGCGAACCGGTTCGTATGCCCGACGATCCACGACGTGAGCACACCGCCGCCGCTGCATCCGTAGACGAACATATTATTCTCGTCGATATACCCCTGCGCGATGACCTGATCGACGCCGTTCATCAGGTCGTTGTAGTCCTTGCCGGGGTAGGCTCTTTTGATGGCGTTGCCGAAGGCGCTGCCGTAGCCCGACGAGCCGCGCGGGTTGGTGTAGAGCACCACGTAGCCCTTGGCCGCGTGATATTGCCAGGCATAGTTGAACCCCACGTTATACATCCCGTGCGGCCCGCCGTGGATCACCAGGATCAGCGGGTATTTCTGGCTCGCATCGAAATCCGGCGGCTTGATGACCCAGCCCTGAATCTCCAGATCGTCCACCGAATTGTAGCGGATTTCTTCGACTTCGCCCAGATCGACCCGGCCCAGCACATCCTCGTTGACGTTCACCAGCGTCGCCGTCGAAGGATTATCCACGTCGAAGCCGACCATCACCGAATAGTTGTGATAATCCGACATCACCCCGACGGCCCGCCCGTCGTTGATGTCGGTGACGGTGAGCATGTGATTGCCGGTGGTGATGGGCTGCACCGTGCCGCGCAACGGGGCGAAGTAGAGGTTGCGCGTGCCGTGATCGTTGGCCGTGAAATAGATGCCCGTGTTGTCCTCGGCCCACTTCAGCCCGCCCGGCGAGCGGTCGAGGTTGCCGGAAAGCTCGCGGGCGCCCGTGCCGTCGATGTTCATCACGTAAAGACTCCGGGCGATGAACGTGTCGTCCGAAAAATCGTAGCCGGTGTAGGCCACGTAGCGTCCATCGGGCGAGACGACGGGGCCGGTGTCGGGGCCTTTGCGCGTGGTCAACTGGCGGATATCGCCCGATTCGACGTTGACGGCGTAGATCTCTGACTCGCGCCAGGCATATTCCGAGTCTTCGATGCGGAGGCTGCCCAGGACGATCTCCTGGCCGTCGGGTGTCCACGAGATGCCGCTGCGTCCGTGATGCCAATCGCCCGACGTAAGCTGCCGGGGCGTGCCGCCGGAGGCCGGCGCCACGAAGACGTGCGTGTGGCCTTCCTCGTAGAATCCGATCCGGTCACGCCGGTAGACCAGATTTTCGACAATCCGGGGCGTCTGGGTCCATTTAGCGCCCTTCGGTTTTTTCGGCATGTCGATCGTCCAGCCGTGCTGTGCCGGCACGAACATCGTAAAAGCAATCCACTCGCCGTCGGGCGACCATTGGATGTTCGACGGGCTGTGTTCGAGGCGGGTGATCTGCGTGGCAGGGCCGGGCGTGTCTCGGTAGAGCACGAACAGTTGCGTGCCTTCGGGCTCACCTTTGGCCGTGAAGGCGATGCGCGAGCCGTCGGGGCTCCACCGGGCATTGCTTCCATCGACGAGGAAGCGGTTTTTCGAACCGTCGGCATTCATGATCCACAGGCTCGATTCGCGGCGGTCGTTCATCTTGTCGATCCACCCGCGCGTGTAAACGATCTCGCTGCCGTCGGGCGCGATGCGGGGGTTAGAGACCGACTCCATTTCGAAGTAGAGGTCCAGCGAGAGTATCTCCGGCGTCTGTGCATAGAGCACGGCGGCGAAGCTCATCAGCACGAGGGTGAGCACACAGCGTTTCATAGCAATGGGGGATGGGTGGCCTGAGGAAGCAGGGGCGTCGTGTCCATATAGGTATTGCAACGGCGGATTAATTGCAACCGCTGATGAACGCTGATGGGCGCAGATGGAGCAGATGAGATGTGAAAAGGATGGAATGCGAATTTACGTCGTCGAAGCTGCGTCGAATGTGACGTTGGCGTAGAGGTCGTCCAGCTTGAGCGTGCAGCCTATCAAGGCCATTTCGATGGTGCCTTGTTCGGTATCTGCTTCATAAAGCACCCAGTGACCCTCCTCGTTCTTGCGGAATCCCTCGACGCTCCGCCGATCCTGCGCCACGAGCACGTACTCTCGCAACGACGCGATGGATCGATAAAACTCAAACTTTACATGATTGCGGCTGCCGCCGGACATCGCAAAGACCTCGCCGTTGTAGTACTCGCTCTTGAACTCGGCGGCGCGCTCGCGTTCCAGGTATTCTTCCGGGGTGATAAACGGTTTGGTTTGCACCGACATGACGTCCTCGCTGGATGAGCCCGTTTTGAATGGCTCTTGAGGATCTTACGGTGCATCTGCCGCCAGTGATTCCGAGTTGACAGCGTTACGGGTGATTTTTATAGCCTCCTTGTTCGACCATCACTCCGACGCGCCGACGATGCGAAAACCGGTAGGTGTTTGTTCATACCGGCACCCCGAGTGGCTGCATACATCGATGAGGGCGGCCTCGGCACTTTGGAGGCGGGGTTGTATCCACGTCAAGGTATCCGAGGTAGACATTGAGGAATCCACCTCAATGGCGATGCCGAAGCGGCGTTCCAGTTCGACGAACAAGGCGGAGAGCGGGCGCTCGATAAAGGCAAGGCCGCCGTCGAGCCAGAGCATCGCCAGATCTGCATTGAAGGGTTCGGGAGAGGAAGGAGCCGTCGCTGCCTCAAGGACACGACTCATCTGTCCCGAGGTCAACGTGACGGTCTTCGCCTGGGCAAGACGCGGCGCAAACCGCACCTGCCCTGAGGTGACCATCAGCGATGTCTCGGGCCTATCGCCTTCGGGCCAGGCGCGCACGCTGAAGGTGGTGCCCAGGACTTCCACCGTGGCGTTGAAGGTCTCTATGATAAAAGGTCGGGAGTCTGGCTTCACGTCGAAATACGCTTCGCCGGTCAACATTACGGTGCGGGTCCGTCCCCAGAGCCCCCGGCGATACTGAAGCGTCGCGCCGTGATTAAGCGTCACACTCGATCCGTCGGTCAGTGTCGCGACCGTCGTCGCGCCGGCAGGCGCTGTCAGGCGGACGGGGGTAAACAGGAACCACGCGAGGAGACTTCCCAGAGCCGCCAGGGTAGCGAGCGCCATCCATCGTCCTTTGAAAGACCGGCGGCGACGGACCGGGCTGCGGGAGGCCCTGGGACGCTGCTCCGGCGTCGTTTGAAGCGCTTTTTCAAAAGCCGCCACCGCCTCGGCAAGCTCAGGTGCTTCGAGGGGCGGCGTCTGCGCGTGCCCGGCCAGGTGCCAGGCGCGTTCGAGTTCCTCCTGCTCGTCGGCCGCCTCGCGGCGAAGCAGCGCTTGCAACTCTGCCAGGGCCGCGGCGGCGTCCGACGACGATGATGGGCGTGGTGGGGTCATGGCTGTAGTAGCTGTGGGTCAAAGGCGTTGAGTTTGTCGCGTAGGAATTTCAAGGCCAGCAGGATGTGGTTTTCGACGGTTTTCGTCGCCACGCCCATGATCGTGGCAATCTCGTCGTGCCGGAGTCCGTCGAAGCGGCTCAGTTCGAAGGCTTCTCGCCGCCGATCCGGCAGCTCCTGCACCCATCCCTTGATCTTTTCGCCGATCAGGGTGGTGCCGGCCAGCGCCTCCGGATCGGGGTTCGATCTCGTATGATCCATCGTATCGAGCAGGTATTGATGGCGTTGAGTGTCGCGCTTGTGATTGAACACCAGGTTGCGAACGGCCTTGTAAAGCAAGGCGCGCACAGAGCGTCCGGGGTCGATGGTCGCTTTTCGTTTCCATAGCCGAAGGAACGCTTCCTGGACGGCATCGTGCGCCCGCGTATCCTCGCCGAGGAAGCGTTCCGCATAGCGCAGCAGCTCCGGATAGTACGCCGTGTATAGCGCCACGAACCCCGCTTCATCAAGCGCGGCTAACGTCTCTGTCGAGGATGTTTGCTCCAGCGTAGTCAAAAAGGATGGATTCGTTAAGGGCTTTGATGAATCCAGACGGCGGTATTATAGCCGGCGAAGACCCCCAGGCCGTTGTCCATGTTGCTAAAGATGGAAACCGGTTCGGCGAACGGGTTCTCGGTCGATTCGCTCTGAAGCTGCAACGTCCGGTGATACCGGTAGAACGCCTCGGTGACGGTAGAGAGTTCGACGATGGTCCGGCACACAAAGGCCCCGCCGCTTGAGCAACCACGCGCCGCCCTTCCGCGCACCTGCAACACGATCTCCTTCCGCTGCCCGTCGAAAAAAGCGTCGTTGAACGTCACGCCGTCTTCTTTGACTTCGAAGAGATCCCGGTCGCCGAGGAAGTCGTCCGGATTGGCCCCGAAGAAGTCGTCCTGTAGATCCGAGATCACCGAGAACCCGTACGAGACCGCCCCGACGAACCCGGAGGTCGTGTCTACGCCCTGATGATGAACGCGGAGGTTGTAGTAGTTCGTCTCGCCCGTCGGATCTTCGAAGGTCAGCCTGACTTCATCGAGCGCCCCGACGACATCGGCGGCGACGTTTTCTCGGTAGGCTCCTTCGAGGAGGGCTACCTGCCGGGGAATGTGCCCCGTGCCGGTGACGGCGTCAAAGCCGGGAGCCGTTACGCGAATCCGATATTCTGTTCCTACGCGGGGCTGCTTTCCCCGAGACCGATAGCGCCCCATGCTTGCCCGGTTTTCATCGGGATCGAAAAACACATGGGGCAGCGATTGGGAAAAGACGGAGCCCTCATAGGGTAGCACGTCGATAACCTGATCGCCTTCAAGGATCTCCACCGTGGCGTCGGTAACGGCTGTCGGCTTTGTGGTTCCGAGGAGCGGCGTCGTGGTGTTGATATAAACCTCCCAGAGGCTATCCGGGCGAAACAGGCCGCTGACGACCAACTCGGCATCGGGCTCCGGGATGTCGGCATCGATGATGAGGTCTTGCTGGCAGGCCGCCAGGAAGACCACCAGCATCAGGATGCTGAAAGGGGCGCGTTTCATATAAAGAGGAACGGGTCTCATGTCGGGTCAGAAACGAAAGCTATAGCTGAACGAGGGCAGGAGCGGGAAGAGGCTGGCCTGTTTGACGACCGTCTCTTTGTCCACCAGATACCCGCCCTCAAGGACGGGCTCTTCTTCGGCGAAGAGGAAGTAGGGGTTCTTGCGGCTGTAGGTGTTGTAGGTGCCCAGGGTGAAGAGGTGGGTGCCCCAGCGGTTGCGCCACTCGATCTGCGCGCCGAAGTCGAGCCGGTGGTAGGCCGGCATCCGAAAGCCGTTGCGGGCGCCGAGACGTTGGACTTCGAAGTTCGAGGCATAGATGGCGCGCGGGCCGCTTGCGTCGGAGAAGATGCCGGGGCTGAAGCGCGCATCAGCAATCGTCACGGCATTGCCCGTGCCATAAACCCAGGATCCCGACAGCGTCAGCCAGTCGTTCACGCGATGGATGAGGTTCAGCGATACGTCGTGGCGGCGGTCATAGCGGAAGGGGAAGGATTCTCCGTCGTTGAGCGTCTCGAACTGCCGATCCGTCCACGAGAGGGTGTAGCCCAGCCAGCCCGTCGTGCGGCCCGCCCGCTTCTGCACGAAAACCTCGACGCCGTACGACTCGCCGTCGCCCACTTCGACATTATCCTGCCAGTCTCGGCTGGCATCGAGGAAGTTGGCCCCCTCCTTGTACTCGATGACGCCGTCCATCGTCTTGTAATAGCCCTCCACACTGACCTCAACCTTGTTGCCAAAGGTGTGCGCCAACCCGGCGGCAATCTGCCGAGACTGCTGCGGTTTTATGGCCTTCGTAGCTGGCAGCCAGAGGTCGGTCGGGAGCCCCAGACCGCTGTTGACGAGCAGGTGGAGGTACTGTGTCATCTGGGCATACGACAGCTTGACGGCCCAGTTGGACGGCAGCAGATACCGCGCCGAGACCCTCGGCTGGACCGACGAATACGTCGTCCCCTCGACGCGGTAGGCCGAGGCATGGACGCCGAGGTTCACGCCGAACCGCCTGCCGAGCTTGATGTCGTCTTCGAGGTAGAACGCGCCTTCGCGGGTCCGGGTGTCTGCCACGGGGGCCAGCACGGCATCCTGCAGCGGCGCGTCGGCGATGTCCTCCCGGGTCTGGATGGTCCCGGTTTTAAACGTGTGATGGGTGGCGTGGACGCCGAAACGGATGTAATGGCCGGGTGTGGGGAGGAAGTCAAAATCAGCCTTAAAACCCCAGTCGCTCACGCCGGAGTCATACCGGAGGCGATACAACTCCTGTTTGATGCCCGCTTCGGTCCGGGTGTACTGGAGGTCTTCTTCAGAAGTCTTGAGCCGGTAGCGGCTGTGAAAAAGCAGGGTGTTGCCGAAGAGTTTATCGGAGAAGAGATGGTTCCAGCGCAGGGTCGAGATGAGGTTGCCCCAGGCAATGCCGAACTCGTTGCGGATCTCGTCCGCGCCGGCAACTCCGGTGTTGTCTATGGCATCGACGACGTTGCGCTGGAGGTAGCTGTCGTTGCCGCCGTAAAAGCTGAGGTAGATCCGGTCTTTGTCGGAGAAGCGATGGTTGATCTTGGCGTTGAAGTCGAACAGCGTATAGGCCGGGAAGTCGTTGGCGTTGGTGAAGGGGCGGGCGGCCAGGTCGATGAACGAGCGCCGGCCCGACAGGATGAAGGCGGTACGGTCTGTACGCAGCGGTCCTTCGAGCGTAAGGCTGCTGGCGGCCAGGCCCAGCGAGGCTTCGCCCGTCATCCGCTTGATATTGCCCTCTTTCATACTGATGTCGAGGACCGACGAGAGCCGCCCGCCGTAGCGCGCCGGGAATCCCCCTTTGATCAGGGTGATGTCGTTGAGGATGCGGGCGTGGAAGATGGAAAGGAAGCCAAACAGGTGGGACGGGTTGTAGACCGGCGCGCCGTCGAGCAAGACCAGATTTTGATCCACCCCGCCGCCCCGCACGTAGAGGCCGGTGGTTCCCTCGTTACCCGACTGGACGCCGGGCAGGAGTTGAAGCGCCCGAAGCACATCGGGCTCACCCAACAACGCCGGCAACTCCTGAATCTGCTTGACCGGCAGCGTGATCGCGCTCATCTGGGTTTGCCGCTCCAGCGCTTCGGCCTGAGTCGCCTCGACGACCAGTGTGTCCAGACCGATGGACGCGGGCTGAAGATCGACATGGAGGGTTTGATCGCGATTGAGCGAGGCGGCGTAGCGGGCTTTTTCGTAGCCGAGATACGAGATGATGAGGTTGATCTCTCCTGCCGGCAAGGTGAGACTGAAGAAGCCGTACGCGTTGGTCGTCGTCCCCGTCTTGCGCAGCTGATCATACAACGTGGCGTTGAAGAGCGCCTCGCCAGTCGTCGCGTCGCGGACGTACCCGCTGAGGGTATAGCGGTTGCGTCGCGTGGCAGGAGCTGTGGCAGAAGAGGCCCCCGCCTCTTTCTGTTTGAGGGCATAGGTCCCGCCGGGCAGTTTCTCGAAGGAGAGATCGCTTCCCGCAAGAATACAGCGGAGCAGATCGTCGGCCGGTGCCTGCTCGATGACACACGACGTGTTTTTTTCCGCCACCAGCGCCGAGTTGTAGATGACCCCGATGCGGGTCTTGGCAATGAACGCTTCGAGGGCCTCTTGCAGAGGCATCCCCCGGCTCTCAAAGGAATACCGGGCGTTCTCCGACGGTTTCTGCGCCTGAGCCGCAGACACAGCGGCCAGGGTAGTTGCTATGAACAATACGATAAGGGATAGGAACCGACGCATGGGCGACGAAGAAGGAGTTGGTGTCAGTCTTTTCGTTAAAAGCACCCGTACTACCCGTAAGTTGATGGTCTCCCCCAAACCCACGAAGACTTTTTTCAGATTGCTTCTTGTACACCACAACAACGGCACACAATGAACGGGTATCCATACCTCCTCGATACCTTCTTATCGGTATGCTAATTCGGGTGTATTTACGCTTCACGAATCTTCTCCCGAAACGCCGCCAGCCCTTCTTTGACTTCTTCATACGGCAGGTTGCCGGCCTTCAGGTGGCGATAGGAGGTGTGCAGCAGGCGGTCGAAAAAGGCGAGGCCTTCGTCGTAGAGCGCGGGCGAGGGCTGTTCGTCGGCCAGGTGGAAGAGGAGGTCTTCGGCCTCGGCGTAGCGCCCGGCGGCATCAAAATATCGAAACAATTTCAGGCGGACGGCGGCGTCGAGGGCGAGCGGGTCGAGGCTGTAGAGGAGCAGATCGATGCGGGCGGGCAAGTCGGCGAGTTGGGGGCCGGGGTTGGCGGCGGTGCCGAGGTCGAGGTAGAGCGTCAGGGCGAGGGCATAGCTCTGGTGGGCGGCTTCGGGCTGGCCTTCGAAGGCGAAGCAATCGCCCTGATGGCGCAGCAACTCGGCCACGAGCGAGACGTGCTCGGCGTCCTGCGCGTTTCTGATCCGCAGCGCGTCGTGCAGGTCTTCGTAGCTAAAAGCGCCGATGGCGTTGAGGTCGAGGCCGAGGAAAAGCTGGCCGGATTTCTGGATCTCTTCGAGCGCCTGCTGATACTGCTTGCTGTCTTTCTGAAAAAGGATCCGCGTCAGCGCCTGCGACAACTGCTGCACCAGACGCATGATGTAATCTTTCTGGAACATGGGTTTGCTTGCTTTGCTTCGTTGTCATGAGTCCTTACGCGATTCCGACTTCGTCGGATTCGCTGTCATGGGTCATGAGTGTATGTTCCTCCACCCATGACTCATGGCTCGTGACCCATGACCATCCTTCTACCACCGCACCCGTTGCCCGCGTACGTCGACGTGGACGAAGGGGCCTCGGTGGGGTTTGGGGCCGTAGATGCCCATGCCGCCGGTGAAAGGGTGATGGGGCGCCTGTGCGGCGTGGCGGTCTACGATGCGGGCGAGCACCTGTGCGTCGTCGGTCGTCACCTGGCCGTCGCCGTTGAGGTCGTCCATCTGGCCGTCGCCGTCGGTATCGACGAAGATGTCGGCGGCGTCGCCGTAGAGGTGGCGGCTGTAGATGGTCCGGTTGCCGATAGATCGGTTGTAGTGCGGCGTGCGGAAGGCGCTCATCACGTGCAGGGTGCGCGCTCCCACGCCGAGCTTGTTGACCTCCTCCAGAATCATCTCCAGCTTGAGCACCAGCGGCTCGCGCAAGATCAGATATTTGGGATAGCCGCCGTCCTGCTTGCAAAGAAACTGCCCCAGCGTGAAATGCGGCGAGACCCGAACGTCCCGGTTGGCCGGCGTGACTTCGACGAAGCCTTGCGGGCGGTTGTAGATAGGATTACCCTTCAACGGCTCCTGCTGATACGCGCCGATGCGGTAGCCGTTGAGCCAGGCGTCTTGATGATCGAACGGCGTCAGGACAAAGGCGTTGAGCGTGACGGCTTCGCCCGTGCCGGTGTCGGTGAGTGTGAGCCGGTAGTGGCCCGGACGCCCCGGCGCCGTCCATCTCCATGTCGTCTCGGTCACGCGAGCGGCGAGGCTGCGTGGGGCGTCGAGGCGGCTCGCTTCCGGACGCGTCATGCCCACCGTTTCGAGGTCGAGCGTCTCGCCCGGCATCACAAAAAAGCTCTGCACCCGGTACGGATTGACGACATCTTTGACCTTGACGCTAAAGCCTGCTTTATCTGATTCGAACGCATCGGGCGAGGCAGCAGGCGCTTCCGGCAACGACGGGGTGTCTCCGCCGGCTGTGGCTCCGGCAATCATCAAACCGAGCACGAAAAGGCTCAAAACGAGGATTTTTCCAGGAAAAACGTGGGTCATGGGATCCATCAAACGAGACGACGAGCGGGCACGAAAGCGACAAAGATAAAAAAAACCAACGTAATCACGCCATCCCCACATCCGTGACGATGCCGTAAAAGGGCACCCCGTCCCCGGATAATGCCATTGTGGGTGAGGGTGTTTTGGTGTTAAAGTGTTGTAGTGTTATGGTGTTATAGTGTTTTAGTGAGTTGATCTCCGGCCTCAAACACTGAAACACTATAACACTGACACGAGCGAAGCGACTGACGAAGTAAACACCAAAACACTATAACACCCAAACAAAAGACGGATGCGATTCCAGGTTTTGATGTGCGTGCTTGCCGCGTTGTGGGCGAGCGGTTGTAGTGCCGAGAGCGTCGTGCAGGCGCAGTTCGAAGTCGAAGTGGCTTTCGAAAACCTCTTTTTTGATCGCCCCGTGGATCTTCAGCATGCCGGCGACGGCAGCGGGCGGCTCTTCGTCGTCGAGCAGGCCGGCGTGATTCAGGTCTTCGCCAACGACCCGGCGGTAGCGATGTCGACGATCTTTCTCGACATCAACGACCGGGTGCGGGATCAGAATAATGAAGAGGGATTGCTGGGCCTGGCCTTCCACCCGGATTTTGCTAACAACGGCTTCTTTTTCGTTTCCTATACCGCCTCGAACCCGCGCCGCTCGGTCGTGGCGCGCTACAGCATCGAAGCCGGCGATCCGAACCGGGGCGACCCGAACAGCGAGGTGGTCATTATCGAAGCGGCGCAGCCTGCCGGCAACCACAACGGCGGGCAGATCGCCTTCGGGCCGGACGGCTTGCTCTACATCGCCCTCGGCGACGGCGGCGGCGCCAACGATCAGTTCGGCAACGGCCAGAACCGGACGACGCTGCTCGGAGCGATCCTGCGCCTCGACGTAGACAACCCCGACGCCGGGCGCAACTACAGCATCCCCGGCGACAACCCGTTCGCCGGAAACACATCGGGGTTTCGGGAAGAGATCTACGCCTACGGCCTGCGCAATCCCTGGCGCTTCAGCTTCGACCCCGTCACCGGCTTGCTCTGGACCGCCGACGTCGGGCAAAACCAATTCGAAGAGGTCGATATCATCGAAAACGGCGGCAATTACGGCTGGAACGAAATGGAAGGCTTTCAATGTTTCAGGCCGCTTTGTGATCAGACGGGTCTCGCGCTGCCCGTCCACGAGTATGCCCATAGCGGCCAGGCCAAATCCGTCACCGGCGGCTACGTCTATCGCGGCCCCGGCGTGCCCGAACTGATCGGCCAGTACGTCTACGCCGACTATATCGACGGGCGGATCTGGGCGCTCGACTACGACGGCCAGCAGGTCGTGCAAAACACCCTGCTTCTCGACACCAACCTCAACATCGCCTCGTTCGGCGTCGATGAACAAGGCGAACTCTACATCTGCGCTTTCAACGGGCGGATCTACCGTTTCATCCCGACGACCACGGCCATCGCTGAGGACGGCGTGCCGGAGGCGCCGGCGCGGCTCCTCGCCAACCATCCCAACCCGTTCCGCGCCGCCACGACGATCACCTACGCCCTCAGCCGCACCGCCCCGGTCGAGCTCGCCGTCTACGACGCGCAAGGCCGCCGCGTGCGCACCCTGACGACGGGGATGCGGCCAGCCGGCGAGCACGCCCTCCGCTGGGACGGCCGCACCGACGAGGGGATGCGCTCGGCAGGCGGTGTTTATTTTTTACGCCTCCTCGTGGCGGGCACTGTGGCGGCGAGCCGGCAGATGGTGCTGGTGCGCTAGTGCAACCGCAGATGAACGGGTTCGCCATGTTATTATGAGCGGGCTCTCCTATTTTACACGGTGTTTCTTGTTGATCAATCCTACCCGATGCGGCGATCTTGTTTTCATAGCCCCCGCGTCCGGCTCGTCCTCCTCGGCGTTTTGTTAATGACGGCGACGGCACGCGCGCAGGAGACGACGAACGGACCGCCGCTCGAAAGCACGAGGGCGCCCGAAGACCGGGAGACGGCCTTCGTCTTGCCGCGCCTCATCGCGCCCATCGTGCTCGACGGGCCGAGCGACGAAGCGGCCTGGGAGGCCATCGCCCCGTTGCCGATGACCATGTTCGAGCCGCTCTTCGGCGGGCAAAAGACCGAACGCACCGAGATCCGCATCGCCTACGACGATCACTACGTCTATGTGGCCGGTCGGCTCTACGACAGCGATCCAGCGGGCCTGCGCGGCAACTCGCTCTATCGCGACCGCTACAGCGGCGACGACGTCTTCTCGATCCTCCTCGACACGTTCGACGACAACGAGAACGCCCTCTGGTTTTTCACCAACCCCAACGGCGTCCGCTTCGACATGGCCGTTTCGAACGATGCCAACTTTACCGGCGGCGGCAGCCCTTTCGGCGGCGTCGTCAACAACAGTTGGAACACGTTCTGGGATGTGGCGACGGTACGAACCGACGAGGGCTGGTTCGCCGAGATGCGCATCCCCTTTTCCAGCCTCGGCTTTCAGGACGACGCCGGGCGCGTAGAGATGGGCGTGATCGCCTATCGGCTGATCTCGCGCAAGAACGAACGCCACATCTACCCCGCCATCCCGCCCAACTGGAGCATGGCCTTCGGCAAGCCGTCGCAGGCGCAGCCTATCGTGCTCGAAGGCGTCTACAGCCAGAAGCCGCTCTACGTGACGCCCTACGTGCTCGGCGGCGCCGGCCATAGCGCCCAACTCAACAACGCCGAGACCGCCTACGACCGCCTCAACGACACCACGACCGAAGCCGGATTCGACATCAAATACAACCTGACGAGCAACCTCACGCTCGACCTGACGGCCAACACCGATTTTGCCCAGGCCGAGGCCGATGATCAGCAGGTCAACCTGACGCGATTTTCGCTCTTTTTCCCTGAAAAACGGCAGTTCTTCCAGCAGCGCGCCGGCATCTTCGAGTTTAGCACCGGCGGCTCCAGCCGGCTCTTTCACAGCCGCCGCATCGGTCTCGACGACGACGGCAACCCCGTGCGGATCTACGGCGGCACCCGCCTCGTGGGCCGCCTCGGCAACTGGGACGTCGGGCTGCTCGACATGCAGACGGCTAAAGTCGAAGATCAGCCGGCGGAGAACTTCGGCGTGCTGCGGCTGCGGCGTAATGTTTTCAACGAAAACTCCTACGCCGGCGGCATCGTCACCAGCCGCCTCGGCGCCGACGGCAGCTACAACATCGCCACCGGCCTCGACGGTATCTTCCGCGTTACCGGCGACGAATATCTGACGGTGCAATGGGCGCAGACGTTCGACGACGACGTGATCGAAAACGACGCGTTCGACCTGGCCGAAACGGCGCTCCTGCGCGCTACCTGGACGCGGCGGCGGCAGGAAGGCTTCAACTACAACATCTCGTTGACGCGCTCCGGATCGGATTATAACCCCGGCGTCGGATTTATCAGGCGCAACGGGTTCACGCGGCTGGGCGGGTGGACGGCGTACGGCTGGTTCCCAGGCGAAACGTCGCGTTTCCGCCAGGTGACGCCCAGCCTCGAAGCCAGCGTCTTTTTCCGTAACGACCTCCTCGGCGACGGCCTCAACCGGGCTATCGAATCAGCGTCAATCGGGCATGACTGGCAGTTGGAATTCAAATCCGGCGACAACCTCTTCGTCGGTCCGGAGGTTGTGGTCGAGGATCTCGTCGAACCCCTCGACCTTCCGGACGCGGCGACGGTCCCGGCGGGGCGTTATACGTTTTCGACCTTCCGCGTCTTTTACTTTATGCACGATGGCCGCCTGCTCCGCGCCAACGCCAGCGCCGAGGCCGGCACGTTCTACGACGGGCGCCGCCTGGAAATAAGCTTCGCGCCGACGTGGAACGCCTCGCGCCACCTCGAACTGAGCGCCGAATACCTGGGCAACTTCGTCCGCTTCCCCGACCGCGACCAGCGCTTCGACGTACACCTGGTGCGGCTGCGCACGCAGGCCGCGCTCAACACAAAGCTCTCGACGAATTTTTTCATCCAATACAACAGCGCCGCCGACGTCATCTCGGCCAACGCGCGCTTCCGCTACAACTTCCGCGAAGGCAACGATTTGTGGATCGTCTACAACGAAGGCCTCAACGCCAACCGTCATCGCGAAACGCCTTTCCTCCCCTTCACCGACACCCGAACGATCCTTTTGAAATACACGCACACGTTCGGGTTGTAGGTGCGAATTTTGGATTTTGGATTTGGGATTTTGGATTGACTCAGCCCAGCGCGATCTGCCTGATGAAAAAACGGAAGCGGCTCGGACGGCGTGGCATCTTTCGTTTGCTGATCCTCGTAAGGACACCAATCCAAAATCGCAAATCCAAAATCCAAAATCATCAACCCATGCGCTGGATCCTTATGCTGTTGCTGTTCGTCTCGCTGGCTTGTGGCCGGCAGGACGAACCCGCTGCCGGGACGGCTTCGACCGATGAACCCGCCTTCGACTCGCCCGCCGCGCTGATTGCGGCCATGCATGACCGCTATGACGGGCAATGGTACGAAACGCTGACCTTCGTGCAGGAGACGATCCAGTACAATGCGGAAGGCGTGGCCGACACCTCGACGTGGTACGAAGCCTACGCCGCGCCGGGCAAGCTGCGCATCGACATCGCGCCGTTGGAGAACGGCAACGGGATCCTCTTTGCCGATGACAGGCGCTACAACATCCAGAACGGCGAGGTGGCAAACTCCGGCCCCTCGATCCACCCGCTGCTGCTGCTCGGCTTCGACGTCTATCATCTGCCGCCCGAAGAAACCATCTGGCGGCTCGATACCCTCGGCTTCGACCTGACGAAGATGTATCAGACGACGTGGCAAGACCGGCCCGCCTACGTCATCGGCGCGGCGCATGAAGACGAGGAGGCGTCGGCTTTCTGGATCGACAAAGAGCATCTCTATTTTATGCGGATGGTCCGCTACGTCGGCCCGGAGGGCGACAACGTGCAGGAGGTTCAGTTCAACAACTACGAACGGCACGGCGGCGGCTGGGTGGCGCCGGAAGTCATTTTCGACTTCGACGGCCAACGCGTGCTCGACGAAACCTATCGCGACATCCGCGCGGGCGTCGACCTCGACACGATGCTCTTCAACCCGGACCACTGGCGCGAGACACGCTGGTGGTGAATTTTGGCGTCTCGGTTTGGGAATGCTGTGTTAGTGGATCCTGACCGCCGAGCGCTGGCAACGATTTTCCCTGCCAAAATTCATAAGGGAATTTTATCTTCGGCTCTCCGACTCCCCGACTCTCCAATTCAAAAAAAGATGCTGAAACGCCTCACGCCCACCGCGTTGTTCGCCGGTCTGATGTTGTGTTTGTGGATCTTCCCGGCGACGGCCCAACCCAGGAAAGACAAGACCCCGGCCTGCACGGCGCCGGAGGCCCGGCAGTTCGATTTCTGGATCGGAGAATGGAACGTCCAGAACTGGCAGCGCAACCCGCAGTTGCCCAACGACGCCACGTGGTACGACACCGGCGTGGCCACCAACCGCGTCTATGCCATCCTCGACGGGTGCGCCATCGTTGAGCACTGGATGGGGCGCCTCTCGTATGCGACGGTCCACGGTTTCAGCGTCCGGGCCTACGATCCGGAGAAGGATCAATGGGTGCTCGTCTTGTACTGGCCTCAAGCCAACGGCGGCGTGTTTGGGACGCTGGAGGGCATCTTCCAGCATGGACGCGGCGAATTCTTCAATACCTACACCAACGCCCAGGGTCAGCAGGTCGAAAACCGATACAGCTTCTCCGATATCTCGCCCGATGGCTTCCGCTGGGACGCCGCCACCTCGACCGACAGCCGCATCACCTGGAAGCCGGGCTGGATCATGGAATTCACGCGCCGCGATTCCCTGCTCGACCTCCCGCTCTTCAACGGACCGACGCTCTCGTATGATTGGTGTACGGATCCCAAGGCGCGCACTTTCGATCCGTTTGCGGGCGAATGGACGGGCACGCAGGGCGAGGCTGCCGTCACGGTGAAGGCCTATCCCATCCTCAACGGATGCGCGATGATCGACTTCACGGAGATCGAAGCCGAGCCCCGGCCCTACAAACGATTCCGCGTGCGCGCCTACGACGCCAACCGCGAGATCTGGGTGCAGTATGCCATCGACAACCAGAACCCGGTCTTCGAACGCGCCGAAGGCGTCTTCATCGAAGGCTCGGTGTCGCTGCTGACCCAGGCCGAGGAAGGCAAGCCGATCATCCGCGAGTCGTGGCTACCGAGTTCGCGAGAAGCCGTCCTCTGGAAACGCGAGTCTTCGACCGACGGCGGCGCGACCTGGACGACGATCTCGGAGGCCGAATTGACGAAGGTGAAGCTTTGAACGGCCAGTGGATCGTGACGTATTTCTCCAGCTCCGGCACCGAACCTGGCGTCTGGAAAGACGGCATGGAAGACGGCGTGCTGGTCGTCAGCCAGGACGGCGAGAGCCCGCAAGGCCCGTTTACCGCCCGCCTGAGCTTCCCCGAAGTCCGAGACGATGGCTTCGAGTGGAAGATGGACATCCTCGCCGCTGGCCAGGTCTTACCCTGGTGGACGTCCTCGTGCAAGCGACGACGGTGAAATCAACGACCGGCAGGCATCGGCCCGACGCGGGCGACGGCTTCTCCGGCGATGCGTTGCAAGAACGCTGCCTCCGCTTCCGAAAGCGGCTCTATCTCTTCCGGTTCGCCTTCCTGCGGCGTGCCGAAGCGCGTGCTGAAGCGGACCCGGCTTAGCCCTTCCGGCGATTGATCGAAGAGCGTGGCATAGAAAACGCAGGCAGCCAGATAGGTGCCTGTGGGGCCGGGATGACTGCCGTCGCGGGAGTACAGAGCAAGGTCCGGCGCTTCACGGCGAGCGTCTTGCCAGGCCATGCCGACGGGCGCTACAGCGGCGTCGAGTTCTTCGGCCAGATCCAGAAAGGCATCCGTCAGCGCCGCCTGCGTCTCAGGCCGGTTTTCACGTGCCCATGTCAGGTAGAACACAGTGGTGGCGCCCGCTTGTTTGATGGCTGCATCGAAAAGTCGGGCGTAGGTGAAGAGCTTCTCTCGATCCTGAATCGGACGCAGGCTTTGTTCCTGAAGCACCACGTGGGTCCAGCTTTCTTGTTCGATCATCCGGCGGGCAGGGCCGTCGTTCCAGTGACGCTCCAGCGTTGCGCCGCCGGGCGTTATCATCGCCACAGTCATGGGCTTCGCCTGCGCCGCCGCCAACCGCTGCGTCAGCCAGGGCAAGGCATTGACGTACGTGTAGCTGTTGCCGATGAACAGAACGCGGAGCGTGTCGGCAGGCGCTGCCGGTGTGGTGTGCGTCGTTGCCGCCGGAAGCCCCTGTTGGGTTGCTGGCTGGGTGGATGGGCTGCCGCACGCGGCCCCGCAGAGCACGGCGAGTAAGACGATGCGAATCATTCCGCTGCCTCCAACTTCTCCCGATCCGCCTTCTTCAGCCCTTTGACGACGAGGTTGTACGACATGTCGATCATCTCAGCGATCTCGTCGGAGGGGATGCTGCCGTCGAGCGCGACGGTGTTCCAGTGTTTTTTGTTCATGTGATAGCCGGGCTGGACGGCTTCGTAGCGCTCGCGCCAGAGGATGGCCTGCTCCGGATCGCACTTGAGCGAGATCCTGGGCGGAATATTGTCCACGCCGACGAGGGCGAACATCTTGCCCATCACTTTGAAAACCAGCGCCTGCGGCCCAAACGGGAATTCTTCGACCGCGCCTTTCTTCTGCGTCAGGTAGGTGTAGGTGGCTTCGAGGTCCATCTGGTGAGGTTGATTATGTCGGTGGAGGTTAGGGGAAGGCAAATTTTGGATTTTAGATTTTGGATTGGTCTGAGATACCACCGTCATCTCAATAAATACAGTCGCAGCGAGTCCAACCGTTGCAACTTCTTCGTTTGTTGAAATCGGTGAAAGTAAACTACCAATCCAAAATCCAAAATCTAAAATCCAAAATCACAACATCGTCAGCGTCTTCAGCGCGGCCTCGTATTTATCCCGAACCAGCGCCTGCACGTCCGGATGGAGTTTGGCCCAGCTTCGTTGGAGTTTGGCGCGGACCCAGGCGGCCCCTTCGTCGATGCCCATGCCGTGTTGGACGAAGACCAGATGCATCAGCGAGGGCACCTGCTCGATGTGGGTCATCGCGTCGGCGTTGGCGAGGCAGACGGCTTCGGGGCTGCGGCGTTCGACGCGGACGCTGGCGCGGTGCGCAGCGATGGCGTGCTTGACGGCCTCGATGCGTTCCGGCGGATAGCCCAGCCGCGTGAGAATCTTCTCCGCCTCGATGGGTCCGTGGATGTGATGCTCGGCGTAGAGCGCTTCGTCTTTGACGCTGGCATAGTCGTGCAACAACGCTGCGATTTCCACAATCTCAGCGTCGGCTTCGAACAGCGGCGCCAGGCGTTTGCCGTTATGCGCCACCTGCGTGATGTGATGCGTCCAGATGCCGTAGCCGAAGATGTTGCTCTCGGCAGCGCAAGCCGCTTCGACGAGGCGTTCGATCTCTTCAAGCATGGTAGGCTCATGACGTATTGCTTACTGCGTACTGCGACACGAGCGTAGCGACTGACGAAGTAAAACTCACCCCGCGCGGGCGCCGTTGGGGATGGGGGCTTCGGGCACGGCCAGCACCGGCACGAAGCCGTCGGCATAGCCGATGTCGAAAAGCATGGCCTCAGACACCTCGCCCATCATCTTCTTCGGCGGGAGGTTGACCACGAAGAGCGCCTGCCGGCCCTCGATCTCACGAGGATCGGCGCGCTCTTGCTTCAAGCCCGCCAGAACGTTCCTCGTGTGATCGCCAAAATCGACGATCAGCCGCACCAGCTTCTCCGAACCCGGCACGCCTTCGACCCGCGCAATCGTCCCGACACGGACGTCGATCCGGTCGAGTACGTCGAACGGAATAGTTTCTTTGATCGGGGCGGGGGTCATGGGGTGTTATGGTGTTTGGGTGTTATGGTGTTTTAGTGTTACAGTGTTTTAGTTTCTTTACCTCATCCAACTAAAACACTATAACACCATAACACTATAACACCGTCAACGGCTCCTTCGCATCGCGTTTGAGTTGTTCTTTGAGCGAGGGCGGCAGCGCGTTCCAGTGCATATCCATCAACGCCCCCTGAAGCGCGTAGAGCAGCAGCACGTTGACCTTTTGCGGGCGCTGATGCTGGATCATTTTGTACGCCATCACCGCGCCCACTTCTTCGAGATCGGCTCTGGTGTGGATGCCGGCGTCGTGAAGCCACTGCGCCGACGTCGCGCCGATGTTTTTGAGGTCTTCTACGTTCATGAATCGAGGGTAATTGGGTTCTCAGCCAGAATCGAGGCAGCGACGGACAGCGTTGTGTCACCTTTGATTTTTTCAAAATCAAAATCCAAAATCAGAATTCCCCAGAGAGCCAGTGCATCACGTTGAGCAGGAATTGTTGGTTTTGCTCGGCGCCCGGAAACGGCATGTGATCGGCAATCAACAGCAGCGCGCCGCCTTGCTCGACCCAGGCTTGCACGTGCGCGATCTCGTCGTCGGTAAAAGCCGACGGTGTCGGGAGTTGCCACGCCTGGAGGTTGCTCTCGTGGATGGCGTTCGAGATGACCAGCACGTCGGCCTCGTCGAGCGCGTCTGTGGCAAACCGGCGCGTCGAAGGCCGGACGACGTAGCCGTCGGCCCGCAACACCCTGGCGAAGCCCAGATAGCGCCCGGCAGCGGTGTGGAAGTTGTGGTGGGCCTCATCGACGAGCACCACCGGCCCGGCGCCCGGCGCAAACGTCGGGTTCGTCACCACCGGCTGAAACGTGGTATCGGCCTGCTGCTGGGCCGACGCCGTGCAGGCTCCAACGAGCAACGCCAGCGTCAGGAAAACAACGATTCGTCGAGCATCCGCTTGGGAGGTTGCATGGCCCATTGGAGGTAGCCGCATTCGGTGCAAATGAGCGTGTAGACTTTCTTGTAATCGATCCCCAGCAGCGCCGACGTGATCGTCGTGTTGACCTGGGCCGAGCCTTCGATGAACTCGACAGCCTCGCAATGCGGGCAATGGATCTTCTTGCCGGCGAGCATATACGCGCCCGGCGTCAACGGCTTGCCGGAATCCTGTTCGGATTTCTTGACGCGTTTATATCGTCTGAAGTTGCTCATGGGATGTTTTTGGTTTCTGGTTTTTGGTTGATCAGTCTATCGCCAAGGGTTCCTAACAAGAAACCAGAAACCCTCAGAAACTGTTTGGTAAGTAGGCTGGCAGGCGAGCACGAGGGCTTTTCGGCCCAGAAGTGAACGACTTTTGAGGCGCATAGCAGCGCTATGGGCCGAAAAAGCGGGCGCTTCTGGGCCGAAAAGAACCGTGCGCAGCCCCAGAATACTTACCAAACAGTTTCTCAAACAGGCAGCGTAACGATGAACGTGGCGCCCCGCCCCTCCTCGCTTTCGACCGAGAGCGTACCGCCGTGGCCTTGCGTGACGATCTCGTAGCTGAGCGAAAGACCCAACCCCGTGTTGCCCGACCCCGTCGGCTTCGTCGTGAAAAACGGTTCGAAGATGCGCGCGCCGACGGCGGCGGGGATGCCGGGGCCGTTGTCCTGGACGCGGATCTCCACGTGCCCGTCTCGCGCGCGCGTGCCGACGCATACACGCGGCTCGTAGGCGGCGTCGCCGGCCCTGCGCTTTTCGTGGACGGCGTAGAAGGCGTTGTTGAGCAGGTTCAACAGCACCCGGCCCATCTCCTGCGGCGTCACGGTCACCTCTCCGGCAGCCTCGTCAAAATCGCGGTCGATGGTCACGTTGAAATCCGGCTGGCGGGCGCGCACGCCGTGATAGGCCAGGTTGACGTATTCGTCGAAGAACGTGTTGACGGCCACGATGCGCCGTTCGCCGGCCTTGCCGCGCGAATGCTCCAGCATCCCGTGGACGATGTTGTCGGCGCGGAGACCGTGTTCGTGGATCTTGTTGGCGTTGAACCGCAGGTCGTCCAACAATTCCTCGACCTCGCCGAGCACCTCGGCCACGGGCGCCTCTTTGTTGGCTTCGAGTTCGTCGGCGAGTTCGTCGGTGAGTTCTACCGAGAGCTGGGCGAAATTATTGACGAAGTTGAGCGGGTTTTTGATTTCGTGGGCGATGCCGGCGGTGAGTTGCCCCAGCGAGGCCATCTTCTCCTTGAGCACGAGTTGTTCCTGCGCGTCTTCGAGCTGGTGGAGCGTCTGTTCGAGTTCGTTCTTTTGATCCTGAAGCTCGGTGTTGGCCGCGCGCAAGTCCTCTTGCTGGGCTTTGAGCGACTGCGTCATCCAGTTGAACGATTGCGCCATCTTACCCATCTCATCCTTCGACAGGCTCTCGACGTATACCTCGAAGTCGCCGTCGGCCACCTTGCGCGCTGCGTTGACCAGCCGGCGTACCGGGATCGTGACGAAGCGCACCAGCCGCGAGGCGATCACCGCCGAGAGCAAGACCGTCACCACCAGCAAGAGGATAATCTGGTTGCGGGTCTTCCGGTAGGTGATTTCGGTGCGGCGGGCGGCCTCGGCAGCACTGGCTTCGTTGAGCCGGGCCAGCTCGGCCAGGTCGGTGCTGAAGATACTGAAGATGCGGCCCGCTTCTCCGCTGAGCACCGCCACGGCATCCCGGCCTCTGAGGTCGAGATAGTCCATCGAGTGCGCCAGGTAAATATCCCACAACGAATCAAGCCCGGCGGTCAGCCGGCTCTGCTCCTCCGAGACCAGATTGCGCTGCTCCGACTCCTCCAGCAGCAGCGTATAGGCCTCGCCGTTGGCGTCCACGCTATCGATCAGCACCAACATCGTATCGACGTAGGCTTCTCGGAGATTCGTCCGCGATTCGTAGGCGTGCTGCAATTGCGTCGCGCGCAAGCCCGAGGCGTGGAGGTTAATACGCGAGGTGAGCAGGGCGCGCTTGAGCCAGACCTCGTTGATGTCATCGATCTCGCGGCGCAACGCTGCCATCTGCGTGATGGCAAAGATGCTCACGCCTGCCATCACCACCAGGATCACCCCGAAGCCGATGCCTTGCTTGGTCCCTATTTTTAAATCGCGTAACGCCATCGGGGATTTTGGATTTTAGATTTTGGATTGATCGAAGAGAACCAATCCGCCATCGATCATTTGCCATTTGCTTTTTTGCCATTTGCTAGAACAGCACCGACGCGGCGACGCCGTAAATGCTGAAATCCCACTGCCGGCTCGTGATGTCTCCGAAGGGAATCACGGTAGCCCGTTGCACGACCTCGACGGGGCCGCCCTGGGCTTTCAGGGTGATCCTTTCGTTGGGCGAAAAGGCCACGCCGACCTGGATCGACTCGATGTCGACGATGATCGGGAAAACCGGGATGATGCCGTCGGACGTGCGAATGTCGAAGGCCACCTCGCGTTGCACCGTATTCCAGTACGAGGCGTAGACGAACAGGCGCTCGTTCGCTTGCGCCCCCAGCGTGCCGTAGAAGAACTCATTATCGACGTTGAGTTCGGGTTCGTCTTCGTCGTGGGAGACCAGGATGAGTTCGCCTTCGAAAGAAAAACGCCCGACATGAACCGAGAAGTCGCCGCCCACACGAATGCGGGGGACGCCCTCAAACCGCGTGGCCGGCCCTCCGAAGAGGGCTTCCGCTCCTTGAAACGCATTCGTGACGTCGTACGTGGCCGAGGCGCCGGCTTTGGCATTGCCCTGCCGCAGCCCCAGGCGCCCGCCCACGAGGAGGGTCTTGGTGGTATCGACGCCGGTTTGCCCGTCGCCGCCGTCGCGCAGGTTATCGAACTGGCTGCGGATGTTGGGGCTGTTGCCCAGGTAGGCCGCGTAGTCGAGCTTCGTCTCGCCCACAGACAGAAACCCGTAGGCCTGCAAAAAAGCCTGCGTCGGCGTAAACGCCTCCACTGCGATGAATTCGTTGAACGAGGTCTCGTAGACCAGAGGCCGGACGATATAGGGCAACAGCGGCGACCGGTTCTTGATCTCGTTGAGGTGGTTAAAGACCGGAATTTGCAACCCCGCCTTCAGGTTGAACCGGGCGTCGTGCCGGTACCGGAGCCAGGCTTCCTCCAGGTTAAAACTGCCCCAGCGCCGGCTCGACGAAAAGTTGTTCAACACCTCAAAGTTGACAAAAGCCCCCCAGCGCCGCGAGATGTTGGTTTGAAAAAACAGGTTGAGTTGTTGAAGGCTAAAAAAATTCTGTGCCGGCTCGTCGGGAAAAGACGTACGGTGCTGAAACGACGTCTGAAAATAGCCGAACGTGTTGAACTGCCCGGCCACCTCGCCCTGGCTCAGGCCGAGCAGGCAACACAGCAGTATGACGCGGCGGTATGGCATAGGGTAGATGGTATGGGAGTCGATTTTGGATTTTAGATTTTGGATTTTGGATTGGGAAATCGTCGATCCGTCTTTAACAAACGAATAAGCCGCGACGGTCAGAACCGTTTCGACTTTTTCGATTGAGAAAACGGATCGTATCAGACCAATCCAAAATCCAAAATCCAAAATCTAAAATCCGTCAACCTTCATCGATCTCGATGACGACGAGGATTTTGACGTCGTCGCCGCTGACGGTGGCTTGTTGCACGAAGCCGAGGGCGCCCGGCGTTGAGGCCACGCGTTGGAGCACTTCGACTTCGGTCTCAAAGCTCTCCGGCGGGTCGCCCTCGCCCGAAAGCTTGCGCTTCAACCAGATAGACCGCATGCGCGACGAGGTCTTGCCCAGGTATTCGTAAAACGCATCCCGCACCGGCCCGCGCGACTTCAAGTCGAACACGACCACCGCCATCTCGCCGCGCCACGACTGCGCGTCGCCGGTGTAGAAGTCCAGCAATTCGGTTTTGCTGAGACTATCGACCGGGACGCCCTTGTGGGCGATGACGGCCACCTGCGCCGAGGCCGTCGTAGCCCCGGCAGCCAGCGCCAGCATCAAGAGCACTATGTTTTTTCGAATACGCATCGCGCGCGTTTAACAACGCCCTTGCTAAAAAAGCACCGAAACTCCAACGCCCAAAAGATGAAGCCTGGGGTTCTCGCTGAGGTTGACCGGCTCTCCCCCGATCGGATCGATCCCTCGCGTCGACACCCCGATGAGCACGTAGGCGTACTGGGCTTTGAGCGTCACCTGATCGAAGCCCACTTCGTTCCGCATCAGCGTGTAGCGGAGGCCGGCGGTGACCACCTCGATATCCAGTTCATCCAGAAGATCCGCCTCCCCTGCTCGTAAATCAAACCCCTCGTCGGAAAACCAGTAGCTCGCGTAAGCAAACAGGTTTTCGTTGAGGTGATAGCCCAGCGTGCCGTAATAAAACAGCCGATCAAGATCGAGGCGCGGACGCCGCTCGCCGGGCCGGGGCCGCAGCCCGGTGGGCGGATCGACATCGTAGCGCACGGCGATGACCTCGCCCTCGAATGAGAGCTTGTCCAGGTGAAACGAGACATCGGCGCCCAGCCGCGTCTTGGGCACGTTGTTCAGACTCTGGGCAGGCGCACCGACCACCCGTTCAATATCGCGGAAGAAATTGACGGTCTCCCGCGTGACTGAGCCGCCGAGTGTCAGTTCTCTGTAACGCAGCCCCAGGCGCCCGCCCACGAGGAACGTCGTGGTGGTATCGATGCCGGTTTGCTCGTCGTCGCCGTCGCGCTCGTTGTCGAACTGGCTGCGGATGTTGGGGCTGTTGCCCAGGTACGCCGCATAGTCGATCTTGGCGCTTCCCACAGGCAAGAAGCCCCGAACCTGCGCAAACGCGCGTTCGGGCACATATTCCTCGATGTTAAGGACTTCACCAAACGACTCTTCGTAGACGTGGGGCCGGATGACATAGGGCAGCAGCGGCGTCCGGTTTTTGATGTCGTTGAGATGATTGAAGACCGGCACGTGCAACCCGGCTTTGATCGTCAACTGCCCGCTGGCTCGATAGCTGATCCAGGCTTCGTTGAGATCGAACGAGCCCCACCGCCGGCTCGACGAAAAGTTGTTGAGCACCTCAAAATCGATAAATGCCCGCCACTGCCGCGACAGGTTCGATTCCAGAATCAGGTTGAGTTGCTGGACGCTGAAGCCATTTTCATCGTCGTCGCCGTTGGTGTCGATCTGATTTTGAAAAGAGACCTGGAAATAGCCGAAGGTGTTGATAGGCATCGCGCCGAACTGCCCGAAAGCCTTCGGCACACCCAACCAGAACAGGCAACACACGATGACGAAAAGGACGCGCGGCATAACGCTGATGCAAGCTGATGAGGCAACACCCGGATCCTCACACCCACAAGCTAACCACCCCGCCACCGAGGTGCAACGCCGGGTTTTCGAAGTTGGCGCAAACCGCGCGATTCCCCCTTCGAAGGGGGACAGCGACCGGCAAACGCATGTGCAGCCGGGCGCAGGGGGATGTTCGCGCGGCCTGATAAGAGGTTTTCAAAAGGCCGCGCGAACATCCCCCACCCCTCCTGCGTCGGGGCACCCCCTTCGAAGGGGGACTTTTCGGTGCTGCCCTTTAAGAACCATGAACCATCCCCCAACCCTACCTCGGCGAGGTCATCGGCAGATCGGGGTGGCTGCGGGTGAACCAGTGGGCGATGACCTGCTCGGCGGGTTTGTTCTGCGGCGAAAAGTCGAGGTTGCTCCGGCGACGGCCCGCTCCGGGTTTCCACTTCCAGAGGATGGCCCCGGAGAACCAGGATTCGTGCCAGAGGCTCTCGAAGAAGACCTGATAGAGGCGCGCTTGCAGCGAGTCGTCCGGCGCGACGTTGTCGAGGTCGTCGCGCGAGGGCCAACGCCAGGGTTGGGCGGCGGCAAAAGGCACGTTGCGGTAGCCGATCTCGGTGAACAGCACAGGCCGCCCGGTGTGCTCGGAGAGTTGCTTGAGGGTTTCTTTGTAGGGTTTCCAGCCTTCGTGCAGCATCGACGCGGTCGGGTTGTCTTCTTTGCTCAACTCGAAATAGGCCTGCACGCCGATGTAGTCGAGCGCGTCCCAGAACGTCACGTCTTCATATTCTTCCCACCAGTTGGCGGCGTAGGTCAGCGGCCCGTCGTAGACCGCGCGTACGCCGGCGATGAGGCTGCGCCAGAAGGCCGGGCGCGTGCGTACCGCATTTGCCAGTTCCGTCCCAATCACCAGCATGGCCGCGTCGATCTCTTCGGCCAGGTGGGCGTAGTGCATCATGAACGCGCGGTAGTCCGCCTCCCAGGCCTGCCAGTCCTCCTCGGTTTCGAAGCCGATGTCGTCTCGCCACTGGTCACTGCCTCTCTGGCGGCGGACCCAGATGTGCGGTTTGAGGATGATGCCGAGGCCCAGCGAGTCGGCCTGCCGGGCCAGCGCGCGGATGCCCCGGTCGTTTTCGCTGAACCAGTCGGCGTCGGTGTGCATCCGGACCTGCGGCACGTCGTGGCCGGGCTGAAAGCCGAACTGCACCAGCGTCACGTGCGTCACGCCCATATCGCGCAGCCCCACCATCACCGACGGCGCCGGCGCGCGCCGGGCATCGAGCGTGATGGACTGGATCTTGAGTTCGGGCGGCGGCTGCGTCTGGCCGCCGGCCTCGGCGCACGCGCCCACCATCACCAACGCCAGCAGGGCGCCCAGCGAAACGAGCAACGCCGTGCCGGGAAGTGGAGCGATTTTCAACATCGGGGGCTGAATCATTACAGATGGGGGCCAGGGTGATTGAAGATTAGACCAACTACTCCCGAAAACACAGCAAGGTTGCACGTCGGGTTTGCCTGGGTGGTAAAAAAGTTTAGATTATAGATTTATTGAGTCGGAGAGCCGGAGAATCGGAGAGTCGGGGATTTTTTCTCCGACGCCCCGATTCCGTCATTCTCCGGCTCCCCGGCTCTCCGACTCCCCGACTCTCAAATCCCCAACGTCATGTACTCCCGTCGTCAATTCTTCGGCGCCATCGGTCGTCCTGCGGCGGCCACGATGATGGCGGCTACGCTCAACCCCACCGCACTGCCGCGTGTGCTCGAACGCCTGGCCGGCAAAGACGGCACGCCGCAAGAGATCGCCCGCGATGAGTCGTTCTGGCTGGAGGTACAGCAGGCCTTCACGGTAGATCGCAGCCTGATCAACCTCAACAGCGGCGGCGTCAGCCCTTCGCCCGAGATCGTGCAGGCCGCGATGAAGCGCCACCTCGACTACTCGAACGAGGCGCCGGTCTACACGATGTGGCAGATCCTGGAGCCGCAACGCGAGGGCGTGCGCCAGCGCCTGGCCCGCGCCTTCGGCTGCGACACCGAAGAGATCGCCCTGACGCGCAACGCCTCGGAAGGCTTGCAGATCTGCCAGCTCGGCTTCGACCTCAAACCGGGCGACGAGGTGCTGACGACGACGCAGGACTACGGGCGCATGATCACCACGTTCAAACAACGCGAGCGGCGCGACGGCATCAAGCTCGTGCAGTTCCCCATCCCCATCCCCGCCGAAGATGACGATGAGATCGTCCGCCTGTTCGAAGAGCACATCACGCCGAAGACGCGCGTGATTCTGATGTGCCACATGATCAACATCACCGGGCAGATCTTGCCGGTCAAAGGCGTCGTGCAGATGGCCCGCGCCCGCGGCATCCCCGTCATCGTCGACGGCGCCCACACCTTCGCCCACTTCGACTTCACGCACGCCGACCTCGACTGCGACTACTACGCATCGAGCCTGCACAAGTGGCTGCTGGCGCCCCACGGCACGGGCCTGCTCTACGTCCGCAAAGACAAGATCAAAGACCTCTGGCCGATGATGGCTGCGCCGGAGACGATGGACGACAACATCCGCAAATTCGAGGAGATCGGCACGCATCCGGCGGCCAACTACATCGCCATCGCCGAGGCGCTGACGTTCCATCAGGGCATCGGCCCGAAACGCAAAGAAGAACGCCTGCGCTACCTGCGCGACTACTGGGCCAAACGCCTGCTCCAGCACGACCGCGTCCGCCTCAACACCAGCCTCAAGCCTGAATTCTCCTGCTGCATCGGCAACGTGCAGATCGAGGGCGTCGATACGGCGAAACTGGCGCAGCATCTCTGGAAAGCGCACCGCATCATCGTCGTGCCTATCATCCACAAAGAGTTCCAGGGCCTGCGCGTGACGGCCAACGTCTTCACCACGCTCGAAGAACTCGACCGCTTCGTCGATGCGATGGAGGTGGTGATTCGGGATGGTTTGCCGGAAGAGATGGCCGATGGCTGATCGCAAATGGCGAATGGGATCGTGTACCTGCTATCCACTAAAGTGGAACATGCCTCCCAGCCACCTGTCGCAAAAATGACACGGCATCACAAAGGCAACAAGGATGGCGCATATCGAGTGGACAGAGGCAGATTCTGCCAGGGCCAAGCAAATCTGGACGGCCTACCAGCAAGAGCACGACCTCTCGGATTGCACCGGGAAGACGGCTGGGATCGATCCGCACAGTGAGCGTATCTGGCTCGGTGATTCAATCCGAGATGTCGTCTTGCAACGAGACGCCGAAGGTCTCGATTCGCCCTTATTCTTCGAGCGGATCGGCTCGGATTCTTATCTTCGTAAAGGAGAATATTTATCTGGTCGTATTCCCGTTTGATGGCCGGACGTTGCTCGCAGAAGTCACCTTTGTTCCGGGTTCTCAGATTCTCGTCGGAACTCACTTGTTGCAAGATTATCGGCTACAGATCGACTTTGTCGGCAAGAGCGTTCTGTTAGAGCGCGCTTCATGATGGCATGGAGACGATAATCCGCCCAATTACTTCGTCAGTCGCTACGCTCGTGTCGCGTCATCCGCGTTCCATTCCCCCAATGCTCTATTCATCGGACATGCGGCGGAGGTAGCTGTTCCAGTTCCAGGTGGCGTTGTAGCCGAAGAAATCGGTGTAATAGGTATCGACGGCGTAGGCGTGGCGGTGGGTTTGGAGAAAGCGGGTGAGTTCTTCAAGTTTGGCCGTGCCGAAGGGTTCATACGCGTCGGGCAGGCCGGCGGCGCCGGTGGCAGCGGGGATCTCCGGGTTGGTATCTTCGACGATCAGATAGTCGCCGGGCTGCAAGCCGGTGTCGTGCAGGTAGCCGAGCAACCCGGTCAGATTCACATGCGCATCTTCGATCACCAGCCAGGGATGCGGCAGTTCTGCCAGCAGCGCCGGCGGTAAAACCGAGGCAACACGGGCGCAGTCGCCGTGCAGGAAAGACACGTCCGGGTGGGCGCGGGCGCGAGGGTCGAGCAGCGCCGGATCGTTGTCTATGGAATAGACCCGGCCATCGAGGCCGAAGCTCCGCAGGGTATCGGCCAGCCAGACGGCGCTGCCGCCGGAATAGCTGCCGAACTCGATAATCGTGCGGGGTTTCAACTCCCACAAGAGGTTACTGTAGAGCGCCAGGTCCAGCGGATCTTTCAACGCGCGGATGCCCTTCCAACTGAAATAGAACTTACCCCGGGCGATGCCCTGGACGGCGCGGGCGGGCAAGGCACTCTCGGCCCTGCGCTCATCGATAGGCACGAAACGGCGGCCCGGTGTTCGGCTTTCCCATACGCCGTCGCCGCGATTGCGGAAAGCCTCTTCTTCGGCGCGCATACCCCGGTAGTCGCTGGCGTCGTTATAAGGCTCAGCCATCGTCGTTTTTGGTTTCTGGTTTCGAGTTTCTAGTTTCTGGATTGAAGAGCACAACAACTAGAAACCAAAACTAGAAACCAAAAACAAGAACCCCCCATGCAATACGACGTAGCCATCATCGGCGGCGGCATCGTGGGGCTGGCGACGGCCTATCAGCTTAGCGAGCAGTATCGCGGGATGTCGGTGGCGGTGTTGGAGAAAGAAGATCGTCTCGTGGCGCATCAGACGGGGCGCAATTCGGGCGTCATCCACAGCGGCATTTACTACAAGCCCGGCTCGCTCAAGGCTATCAACTGCCGCGAGGGCCGGCGGCGGCTCGTCGCGTTTTGTGAACGCGAAGGCGTGGCCTACGACGTATGCGGCAAGGTGATCGTGGCCGTCGATGAAGACGAGCGGCCCCGGCTGCACGCCATCGAAGAGCGAGGGCGGCAGAACGAGATCGCCTGCGAGCGGATCGGGCCGGAGGCTTTGCGCGAGCGCGAGCCGCGCGCCGCCGGTGTCGAAGCCCTCTACGTCCCCGAAGCCGGCATCGTCGATTACGTGGGCGTGGGTAGGCGGATGGCCGAGATCGTGCAGGAGCGCGGCGGCACGGTCCTCACGCAGGCGAAGGTACACGGCATGGCGCAACACAACGGTCGCGTCACGCTCGAAACCGCGCAGGGCGCCGTCGAGGCGCGCTACGTGGTCAACTGCGCCGGGCTCTTCGCCGACCGTGTTGCCCGGATGAGCGGGCAGGAGCCGTCGGTAAAGATCGTCCCGTTTCGCGGAGAATATTACGAACTCAAGCCGGAAGCCCGGCATTTGTGCCGCCACCTCATCTATCCCGTGCCCGACCCGGCCTTTCCGTTTCTGGGCGTGCATTTCACCCGGATGATCGACGGGCGCGTCGAGTGCGGCCCCAACGCTGTGCTGGCGTTCGCCCGCGAGGGCTACACCTTCGGCACGGTGCATCTGCGCGACCTGGCCGAGACGCTGGCCTATCGCGGCTTCGTGCGCCTGGGCCGCAAGCACTGGAAGACAGGCCTGGCCGAGATGCGGCGCTCGCTCAGCAAAAAACGGTATCACAAATCGCTTCAGCGTCTCATCCCCAGCATCAAAATCGACGATCTGGAGCCGTCGCCGTCGGGTGTCCGGGCGCAGGCGCTCACGCCCGACGGCGAGCTGGTTCACGATTTTCTCATCACCGAAACCGAGCGCGTGGTCAACGTCGTCAACGCCGCCTCGCCGGCGGCTACGGCTTCGCTCAACGTAGGGCTGCACATCGTGGAGAAGCTGGCAACACGATTTGCATAGCATTTTGCCATCGCGCTCTTCTGGGGCGAGGGCTACGGCGGATGTCCTCAGAATTCGGAAGCCATCGAAACCATCGTCCGGCGGTGAGAGCTTCCTCAAGCGGCTGATGGTGAGCGAGAGATCCACACGCGACCTCTCGCTCACCATCCACGCTCACTCATCACCCGTCGGTCCTTCGACCTTCATGTCTTCGCGCGGTGGGGCGTTTTTGACGTAGGTCTCCAGCCAGCGGTTGGTTTCCCAGAGCATGTGCATGATCGACTCGCGGGCGCGGTAGCCGTGGCTCTCGTGCGGCAGCATCACCAGGCGGGCCGTCTTGCCGAGGCCTTTGAGCGCGTTGTAATAGCGCCGGCTCTGCAGCGGGAACGTGCCCGAGTTGTTGTCGGCCTCGCCGTGGATCAAGAGGATCGGCTCGTTGACCTTGTCTACGTGCATGAACGGCGACATGTAGTAGTAGATCTCCGGGGCTTCCCAGAAAAGCCGTTCTTCGGCCTGGAAGCCGAAGGGCGTCAGCGTGCGGTTGTAGGCGCCGCTGCGGGCGATGCCGGCACGGAACAGATCCGAATGCGCCAGCAGATTCGCCGTCATGAACGCGCCGTAGGAGTGCCCGCCGATAGCCACGCGTTCGGGATCGACCACGCCGCGCCGGACGCCTTCGTCGATGGCGCCTTTGGCGTTGAGCACGAGTTGCTCGCGGAAGGTGTCGTTGGGCTCGGCGTCGCCCTCGCCGATGATGGGCATCGAGGCGTTGTCGATAACAGCGTAGCCCTGCGTGACGTAGGGCACGGCGCCCCAGTAGCTGACGCGTTTGAACTGATGGGGCGAGTCGCGGCGTTGGCCGGCGGCGTCGGCGCTTTTGAACTCGCGCGGGTAGGCCCAGACGAACGCCGGCAGCGGCCCGTCGCGTTCGGCGTCGTAGCCGGCGGGCAGGTAGAGTGTAGCGCTCAGCGGCACGCCGTCGTCGCGCTGGTACTGGATCGACTCTTTGTGGATGGCGGCCAGTTCGGGATACGGATGCGGGAAATCGGTGACGGCCATCGGGGTGTCGCTGCCGAGGTCGCGCAGGAAGAAGTTGGGCGGCTCGGTGTTGGTCTCGCGGATGGTCATCAGCTTCATCCCGCTGTCGTCGACGAGCGTGATGGGGCGTTCGTAGTAGGGCGCCTGCGAGCGGAAGAGTTCTTCGGTGTTGCCCGTCTCCAGGTCGAGCTTGCGCAAGAAAGGCCGGTTGCCTTCGGGCGAGGCGCCGGTGCCCGTCATGTAGATCGACCCTCCGCCGTCCGCCGTCCGCAGCACATACGCACCGTGATCGTTGATGCGCGTCATCGGATAGCCCGGATCGTTGTAGCGATCCTCAAAAGACAGGTCGAAGAGCACGCGCGGCTCGGCCCCCGGCTTGCTCGGATCGACGACGTACGTGCGGCGCTTGCGCGTAGACCACCACGACTCGTTGACCAGTGCCAGGTCGTCGTCGCCCCACGTCATGCCGGCATAGCGCAGCGGCAGCTTGACCAGCGGCGTCGGCGCGGCGTCGAAGGGCGCCTTGAGCATGTAGATCTGATCGCGGTATTCGGCTTCGGCGCGGGCGTCGCCGCCGTCGAGGGCTTCGGCCCAGTAGAGCGTGGCCTCGGCGTCGGCCCGCCACGAGATCGAGCGGATGCCCGTGGGCACCGAGCCGAACGCCGTCGGCACGCCCTCGGCTAGCGGCAGGTCGGCAATCTCTTTGACGAGGTTGCCGTCGAGGTCAAACACCTCGATCCGGTTCGGGAAGCGATAGGCCGGCACGAGGTACGAGAACGGCCTGTGGATCGTCTCGACGAGCACGTACTGGCCGTTGGGCGAGGGGTCGGCGCTCATGACCATGCCCGGCTCGCCCAGTGGCTTCACCGCGCCGTCGAGCGAGACGCGCATCACCTGCGCCGTCATGTAATACGCAAAGATCTCCTCGTCGTACGGATTCTTGAGCAGATCCTGATACGTCCGCGCCGGGGCTTTCTCGCCGAGGTTTTCCTGGATGATGGGACCGGCGGGCGCCAGCGGTTTCTCCGGCGCTACGTTCCGGCTCGGCCAGATGCCGCGCACGATAAGCGTCTTGCTGTCGGAGACCCATTCGTAGGGCGCACCCCAGAACGCATTGTTGACCGGCGTATCCATCAGCCGCCGCGCCCGCGCCGTCGCCACGTCGGCCACGTACAGGTCGATGCGCTCGGTAAGATCGACGGTGAAGGCGACGTGCTGCCCGTCGGGCGCCCAGCGCACGTTGCGGATGCGCGCGTCATCGGGCAGCCCCGTCACCGGGCGTTCGCCGCCGCCGTCGAGCGACTTAAAGGTCAGCTTGACGTAGCCGCTCGACCGGCTCGGGCCGTTGTTGCGCGGGTTGATGCGGATGCCGGCCAGGCGCAACTCCGGCTCGGCCAACTCGGCGATGGATTTCAGGCTCGGCTGGTGCATTAGCAGCATGAGCCGCTGGTCGGGGCTGAGGCTCACCCCCGGCGTGATGGGCGCATCGACGAGTTTGGAGAGGTCGTCGGGCGGCATCTGGTAGGTCTCCTGCGCCAGGACCGGCCCGGCGGCGAGGACAAAGAGGACGGCGAGCGCCAACACGCTCGCGACAGCATGGCGCAGAATCGTAGACATGGCTTTTCCCTTTCTGAAATCGTGACACGGTTTCAGAAAATCGGAAGCGCTTCCGTATATTGCAATAGAAAAAACCAAGAATGAGGCCCCCATGACCTTACGCCACGCCAGCATCATCGGATGGGGCCATTACGCCCCCGACAACGTCGTCACCAACGACGACATCGCCCAGTACGTCGATACCTCCGACGAATGGATTCGCACGCGCAGCGGCATCCGCGAACGCCGCTTCGTCAGCGACGACGAGACGACATCCACGATGTCCGTCGCAGCAGCGCGGGCAGCGCTCGACAAGGCCGGCCTGACCGCTGGCGACCTCGACCTGATCCTCGTCGCCACGTCCAGCCCGGACCACCTGACGCCGCCGATATCGAGCCAGGTACAGGAAGCCCTCGGCGCGCGCAACGTCGGCGCGATGCAGATCGTCGTCGGCTGTACCGGGTTTGTCTACAGCCTCGTGACGGCGCAGCAGTTCATCGCCACCGGTGCCTGCGATACGGTGCTGGTCATCGGCGCCGAACTCATCAGCCGCTGGCTCAAACCCGAAGACCGCTCGACTTACGTGCTCTTCGGCGACGGGGCCGGCGCCGTCGTCATGCAGGCCACCGACGAGCCGTGCGGCGTCCTCGGGCACGTCCTCGGCTCGGACGGCTCCGGCGCCGAGCACATCATCGTGCCTGCCGGCGGCACCGCCATGATCCCCACCCACGAGACCGTCGATCAGGTGGCCATCCACATGAACGGGCGCGAGGTCTTCAAATTCGCCACCCGCGTCATGGGCCGGGCCGTCAAAGAAGCCCTCGACAAAGCCGGCCTCACCGCCGACGACATCGACCTGTTCATTCCCCATCAGGCCAATCTCCGCATCATCGATTACGCTGCCAAAGAGGCCGGCATCCCGCGCGAGAAGGTGATGGTCAACGTAGACCGCTACGGCAACACGTCGGCGGCGTCGGTGCCGCTGGCGCTCTGCGAAGCCTTCGACCAGGGCCGCATCAAAGCCGGCGACACGCTGGCCATGGTAGCCTTCGGCGCCGGGCTGACGTGGGCAGCGGCCATCGTCAAACTCGGCGTTGCCATCCCGGCGTTGAGGCAGCACGAAGAGGTTGCTGTCGGCGAGGTGTGATTGCGTACTGCGTTGAAAAAGGGACTCAGACGAAGTACGCGATACACAAGGGTGTGATTGCAAATCGGGCCAACGAAGAAGCCCCGTAGGGGCGTCCTTTTTGTAGCTCAAAGCGTTAAAAAACAAAAAGATCCCCCCGCCTTCGCGGGGGCAGGCTCCGGAGCGGCCTGTTCACGAGAATCTGCCGCATCCCTTTTTGAACAGGTCACCCCTACGGGGTTCTTTTCTTTTTGGATCTGCGAATTCTACAAACAGGTCGTCGGAACCTGCCCCTGCGCAGGCAGGGGGGACTTGGCAGACACACCCTGATCACATGTATCTGTCGTGCGCAGCGGTGTGAATGATTTGCGCATTGGTTTCATGACCAGGCGTGAAGATCAATCTGGATTCCTCGTTTTTTGCCTGAAAAGACATTTCTTTAGCCAAATCAGATGCCGAACGACGTTGGCACATGTTTTGGCATCGGAAATCGACATCTCGGCAAAAGGGCAACTTGCAACGATTGCCATTTGCCCATTTGCCCCCTTGCCTCCTTTTTGCTGCTTTTTCTCCTTCACCCCCTTTTTCCCCCTTGCCCCACTGATCGGAATCGGGATATTATGGAGGAACCCCTCTCAAACACAGCCCCGAAAAGCGTACTCCGACAATCCACCGAGAATGAAGATGAAAAGAAGCTACTGGTTGCTGGCTGCATGGTTGTTGATGGCCGCCGGTTGGACGACGGCCCAAGCGCAGGAGCAAACCGTCGGCTTGTTCCTGAATGATGAGCGGGCCTTTCAGGGCTATACCCTCATCGCGCCGCATCAGCATCCCAGCACCTATCTGATCGACATGGACGGGCAGATGGTGAATTCGTGGCAGCATGAGTTCAATGTCGGCTCGACCACCCTGCTGCTCGAAAACGGCAACCTCCTCCGGGCCTCCCGCGCGCCCAATGGCTGGACCACCGGCGGCGGGCGCGGCGGGCGTATCGAAGAGATCACGTGGGACGGCGAGGTCGTCTGGCAGTTCGATTATGTCGATAGCCTCTACACCTTGCATCACGACATCGTCCCCATGTCCAACGGCAACGTGCTCACGACGGTCTGGGAACTCCGCAGCTTCGACGATCTCGTCGAAAACGGCCACGACCCGGCCACGCTCACCGATAGTCTCTACTGGACCGAGAAGATCATCGAGTTCCGGCCCATCCTGCCCGACAGCGCCGAGATCGTCTGGCAGTGGGATGCCTGGGATCACATGATTCAGGATTTCGACGACACCAAAGCCAACTTCGGCGTCGTCAGCGAAAACCCGCAACTGGTCGATATCAACACCGGCGACGGCGGCGACTGGCTGCACATCAACGGCATCGGCTATAACCCGGTGCTCGATCACATCGTGATGAGTATTTCGTTCTTCAGCGAATTCTGGGTGATCGACCACAGCACGACGACCGAGCAGGCCGCCGGCCACGTCGGCGGGCGGATGGGCAAAGGCGGGGACATCCTCTATCGATGGGGCAACCCGCAGATGTACAAAGCCGGCGGCCCCGAAGACCGAACGCTCTTCTTCAACCACTCGACGGCGTGGATCGATTCGAGCCTGCCGGGCGCCGGCAACCTCCTGGTCTTCGACAATGGCCGCGACCTGCCCGATCCCCAGTTCTCGACGGTCTATGAACTGACCCTGCCATACTTCGAGGATTACGACGGATCTGCCATCTACATGCAAGAGGCCGACCGCTCCTTCACGCCGCCCGAAATCGTCTGGAGTTATTCGGATCCCGGCGGGTTCTATTCCAACTTTATCTCCGGCCAGCAGCGGCTTCCCAACGGCCACACGCTCATCGATGAAGGCATGAAAGGCCGGGTCTTCGAAGTCACGCCGGCAGGCGAGACCGTCTGGGAGTACGTCAACCCCGTCGTCCGCTCAGGACCGCTGGCGCAGGGCGATTCGATTCCGCCGTTCTCGCCGGGCAACGAGCGGCAGCAGAATACGCTTTTCCGGGCCTATCGCTACGCGCCGGACTACCCCGGTCTCCAGGGCAAAGATCTCACGCCCAAAGGCCTCATCGAACTGACGCCGACGGCTATCGAAAGCTCACCGGGCATCCCGACCAAATTCGCCCTGGCCCAGAACTATCCCAACCCGTTCAACCCTACGACGACGTTTGCCTTCAGCGTGCCCCGGCCCGGCCCCGTGACGCTGACGGTCTACAACCTGCTGGGGCAGCACGTGCGCACCGTGGCGCAGGGACGGTTTGCCCAGGGCACGCACACCGTCCGTTTCGACGCGACGGGTCTGCCCAGCGGGGTGTATTTCTACCGCCTCGAAGCTGAGGGTTTTATCGCGACGAGGAAGATGCTGTTGATTCAGTGATTTGGGATGCGGGATGCGGGATCTGGGATGCGAGATGAAGGCGGCTTCCATCACGTATCCCGAATCTCGCATCCCGTATCTCGTATCGACGGTGAGTTGCGAACCATCTGTCAGTACGATCATCATGAAAGTCAAAAAAAGCTGTCTGCTCGTAGCCGGCCTGTTGATGGTTGCCGGTGGGGCGCCGGTGCGGGCGCAATCGCAAACCGTCGGGCTGTTTGTGCATGATGAGCGCGCCGCCCAGGGCTATACCCTGCTCGCGCCGATGTTCCACCCCAGCACGTACCTGATCGACAATGAGGGGCAGGTAGTGCATACGTGGGAGCATCGGTTCTTACCCGGCAGCGCCGTGTACCTGCTGCCCAACGGCAACCTCCTGCGCACCGCCCGAATCACCAACCACTTCGGGTTCGGCGGGCGCGGGGGCGTCATGCGGGAAATTTCGTGGGATGGCGAGGTCGTCTGGGAGTTTGACTATTCCGATAGCCTGCATGCGCTGCATCACGACGTAGCCGGGCTGCCCAACGGCAACGTTTTGATGATTGCTTACGAATATCGGAGTGAAGAGGAGGCCGTCGCGGCGGGCCGAGACCTCACCTTGCATCCGATGCCCACGGGCGCTATCTGGCCCGAACAGATCATCGAAGTCCGCCCCATCCCGCCCGACAGCGGCGAGATCGTCTGGCAATGGCGCGTCTGGGATCACCTCATCCAGGATCGCGACTCGACGAAGGCCAACTTCGGCGTCGTCGAAAATCATCCGGAATTGATCGACATCAACTGGGGACCGGCGCCTACGGCGGATTGGCTGCATTTTAACTCGGTCAACTATAACGAAGGCCTCGATCAGATCATGATCAGCTCGCCGGGCTTCGACGAGATCTGGATCATCGATCACAGCACGACGACCGAGGAAGCCGCCGGCCACGTCGGCGGGCGCTCCGGCAAAGGCGGCGACCTCCTCTATCGATGGGGCAACCCGGCCAGCTATCGCAAAGGAACCGGCAAAGATCGACACATTTTCTTCGCCCACGACGCGCAGTGGGTAGAGCCGGGCCTGCCGGGCGAAGGCAACATTCTGGTTTTCAACAACGGCCTCGTCCGGTCCGACAGCAGCAACTCGTCGATCTTCGAAATCGTGCCGCCGCTCAACGAAGACGGCTCCTACCGCATGACCGCCAACGGCGCCTTCGACCCCGGCGACATGGTCTGGCAGTATGCCCAACCCGATACGTTCTTTTCCGGCTTTGCTTCGGGCCAGCACCGGTTGCCCAACGGCAACACCCTCATCGCCGAAGCCCAGAGCGGGCGTATCTTCGAAGTGACCACCGGCGGCGAGATCGTCTGGCAGTACGTCAACCCTGTCACCGACGACGGGCCGCTGGCGCAGGGCGATTCGATTCCGCCCAGCCCGACGTCGCGCCCGGAGTGGCTGGCCAACAGCGTCTTTCGGGCCTATCGCTACCCGGCCAGCTATCCCGCCTTCGACGGCAAAGACCTCACACCCAAAGGCCTCATCGAACTGATGCCGACGGCTATCGAAGGCCCATCTGGCATCCCCGACGGCTTCGCGCTTTCGCAGAATTACCCCAATCCGTTCAATCCCTCGACGGCCATCATCTTCCGCGTGCCCCGGCTGACCGACGTGACGCTGGCGGTCTATAACATGCTGGGCCAACGCGTCAAAACCCTCGTAGACCGCCCCTACGGACGCGGCACCCACCTCGTCCATTTCGACGCGACGGGCCTGCCCAGCGGCGTCTATTTCTACCGTCTCGAAGCCGGCTCTTTCACCGCAACGCAGAAAATGCTACTGGTCAGATGATTTTGGATTTTAGATTTTGGATTGGGTTCAGCCCGCGTTGACTTCAATAATCGAATAAGCCTCGCCGGTCGGAAACGGCGAGGCTTGTTCGATTGCTGAAGATGGATCGGAAAACACCCAATCTAAAATCCAAAATGCTGAACCTTAAGCCTTTAACGCGCAATCACGTCGCAGCGGCGTGCCGGCTTTCGGAAGAGGCAGCCTGGAATCAAACCGCGCAGGATTGGCTGTTGATGACTATGCACGGGTATGCCGTCGGGTTGTTTGAAGAAGACGGCACGCTGGCGGCCACGGCGCTGGTCTTTCTGCTCGACGAACGCGTGGCCTGGATCAGCATGGTGCTGGTGACACCCGCGCGCCGTCGCCAGGGGCTGGCGACGAAACTCCTGCAGCACTGCCTCGCCTACTGCGAAGAAGCCGGCCTGACCGCGATGCTCGACGCCACCGAGGCCGGGCAGGCGGTCTACGCGCGGCTGGGCTTCGCCGATCTATACACGATCAGCCGGTGGGAAGGCGCGGCCTCGGCGGGAGCCGGCCTCCTCCCCGAAGCAAACACCACGATCCACCCTCTCCCGGCATCAGACCTCGACGACCTCGCCACCTGGGACCACGCGCACACCGGCCTACACCGCGCGCCGGTGCTCCGGTATTGCCGGCAGTCAGCCCCTCACCTTGCCCACGTCGCCGAGGAGGCCGGCGGAAACCAGATCGGCTATATCCTGGGCCGCCCCGGACGCTGCGCCATGCAACTCGGCCCCCTCATCGCCAACGAGACCGCCACGGCCAGGCTTTTGATACAGCACGCCCTCGCCAAAATCGCCGGCCCGGTCTACATCGACGTGCCGGATGCACAAACCGAACTCACGCAGTCCTTAATCGACGCAGGTTTTACGAGACAACGCGGCTTCGTTCGCATGGCAAAAGCCGCAACCCCGTCTGCCCTGCCAACGACCTCTCTCTACGCCATCGCCGGACCTGATCTTGGGTGAGTGGGGGTTGTGGGGAATGGCCAGTGGGATGTGGCCAGTGGGGGTTTTGGGGTAAGGGTGAGAGGGAGAATGGGAGAGAGGGAGAAAGGGGGAGAGGGAGAAGAGAGAAAAAAGAAAAAGCGACCTTAGCCGGTGGGCCGCCCGGAACGGAGCGCAGGCACGCGACGAGGAAAATTTGCTGTCTGAGCGACGAAGGAGCGCGTTTCAAAGTTGAGCGCGTGCCGGAGCGCAGCAGAGGCCCAGCGGCTAGAGTCTTGATCTTTTGGTCCTTTTGGCTTGATCCCTCTGTAGACGACAAAACGTTTTATTTCTGTCATCCCGAGCGAAGCCGAGGGATCTCACCCGTTGAAATGGGCTCAACCGGTGAGATTCCTCCGCTCGCTGCGCTCGGTCGGAATGACAAGCCTATTTTTTGTCGTGTACAGAGGACGAATCCAAAATCTAAAATCCAAAATCCAAAATACGCTCTTCTTGCTTCTGATGCTGGTGCTCGCCGGGTGCTTGCCGTCGTCGTGCCAGCGCATCGAGTCGCGGGCGGTCACGGCGGCGGATTCGCTCTCGCGGCAGATCGCCGCGCAGATTACGCCCGATACGCTGCGCCTGGTTCGCCGGATGGCCGGGCCGGAGGGGCAGGCGATGGCCTACCCGCGCACGGTGCTCTTCGGCCCGGACGGACGCCTCTTCGCCAGCGACGCCGAGCGTAACAGTG
>JANQES010000006.1 GCA_028278205.1 Rhodothermales bacterium | reverse complement strand
TCAGTCATGGCAGCGAGGGGCTTGGTGACAGGGAGACCTACAAGTTATTGCTCCTCAGACTATATTGCTCTGGCTTGCGATGCAATTTGTCGTACACCCTTCGTATCATCCTGCGTGCTGTGCGTTTGTCGTCTCCAGATCGTTTTTCAGGCTTATCAATCGGAATCGTGTCATGCTGTTAAATTTTGCTCGGCGTAGCGTTTCAAGTTCCCCTCCTGGTTCCCGCCTTCGCGCATTGGCGTCAAGGAAATCAGCGAACCGTCGAAATATGCTCAAAACGACCCCCCTTGTCATCCTGAGGAGCGCAGCGACGAAGGATCTGTCATTTATTGAAACGGTTCTTCTGCCTCAAACGGCGCGTTTTAGACAGATCCTTCCCTGCGTTCAGGATGACAGGGTTGGGGTGTCGTGCTTTGGAAGGCGGCGTTTTTGCATGAAAAAGCGTGTTTTTTCCATTTCCTTGACGCCAATGCGCCTGCGCGGGAATGACCGGGAGGGGACAGGGGAGGGTGATCGCCCAGGTCGCGGAAAATCGCTGCGTTGGGGTGTTTTTTCGAGGGTTGAGATCGACCCCCCCTTATTCCCCTCCCGGTCATTCCCGCGCAGGCGGGAACCAGGAGGGGAAACTACTTTCAACCTCCTAAATCCAATCGTAAGCCTGCTGCTTGTATGCTTGTTGGTGGGCTGCAATCAGGACGCCCCGGCGCCTCAGAGCCCGTCCGCCGCCGAGGCCGTCACGCTGCGTATCGCCACCTACAACATCGAGGACGTGCGCGCGGTCGATCTGCTCAATCCGGACCACCCGCGTTTGAAGAAAGCCGCCGCTACGATCCAGCGCCTGCGGCCCGACATCCTGCTCGTCAATGAGATGACCTACGACCAGGCAGGCGTGCCCGGCTACGACGCCGAGGCCGGCGAAGGCCACAACGCCCGGCGGTTCGTCGAGACCTTCCTGGCTGTATCGCAGGGCGACAGGCTCGAACCGATCCGCTACCGCGCGTTCACGGCTCCCTCGAACACTGGCCTCGCCAGCGGCTTCGATCTTGACAACAACGGGCGTATCGTCACCGAATTCCCCGACCCGGCGCCGCCCAACGCCGACGGCAGCCCGGCCCGGCAGACGGCCGAAGAGCGCGCCTACGGCGGCGATACGTGGGGATTCGGCACGTTTCCCGGCCAGTACGCCATGGCCCTCTTCACCCGCGAAGACCTGACGATCCTCGCGGACGAGGCGCGGACGTTCCGCCTGTTGCCCTGGAGCCGGATGCCCGATGCGCTGATGCCCGTCGATCCTGCCACCGGACGGCCCTGGTACGACGGCGAAGAGGCCGAACGCTTCCGGCTGAGTTCGAAGAGCCACTGGGATGTGCCGGTGCGCCTGCCCGACGGCGGGCGGCTGCACGTGCTCGCCAGCCACCCCACGCCGCCGGCCTTCGACGGCGACGAGCAGCGCAACGTCCGCCGAAACCACGACGAGATCCGCTTCTGGGCCGACTATCTCAACGGCGCCGATTACATCGTCGATGATTCCAGCCGCGCGGGCGGCCTCGATCCCAACGCCCACTTCGTCATCCTCGGCGACCTCAACGCCGACCCGGACGAAGGCAATGCCCTCGACAACCCCATCGGCACGTGGCTCTTGAACCACCCGCGCATCAACGGCGATATTGTGCCGGTAGCCTCTGCCGAAGCCGTTACCGCCTACCCACGCCTCGATCCGGACGACACCGCCGGCTGGGGCCTCCGCGTCGATTACGTGCTGCCCTCAACCACCCTGCGCGTTCTCGGCAGCGGCATCCTCCGACCCCTCGGCGCCGACACCACCGGCATCCCCGTCAGCGACCACTTCCCCGTCTGGATCGACGTGGACGTTTCGGGTTTCTAATTTAGCCGAAATACGTCTTGCTCGGTTTGTGGGAGGGTCGTGAGTCATGGGTCATGGGATTCTCGCTCATGACCCATGACCCATGACGGTCCTGATAGAGAAAACCGAACAGGATTTTTTACAACGTAATAAGAAATCAAAAACCTTCATGACTTCCTGGATTCAACGGCGACTTACCCTGGCGGCGCGGCCTCGGGGGTTTCATCTGGTGACGGACGAGATCATCCGGCAGGTGCCCGAGTTGAGAACCTTCTCGGTCGGCGTGGCGCATGTTTTCATGCTGCATACCTCGGCCTCGCTCACGATCAATGAAAATGCCAGCCCGGATGTGCGCAGCGACTTCGAGCAGCACTTCAACCGCATGGTGCCCGAAAACGCGCCGTATTACCGGCACACGCTCGAAGGCCCGGACGACATGCCGGCGCACTTGAAAGCTTCGCTCCTGGGCGCTGCCCTCTCGATTCCGGTGGCCGATGGCAGGCTGCTGCTGGGGACGTGGCAGGGCATCTATCTGTGCGAACATCGCGACTACGGTGGCCCCCGCCGCCTCGTCGTCACGATCCACGGCGAAACGGATGCTGTTTGACCAATAAGTACTTCAGCATTAGAGGCCGGTCACGTCCATCAAATCCATTATTGCCACATCACACAGCGTATCTCGGCGTCATTGTTCAATTTTAAAACACACCCCTAAGGATGCTGTAGCGAAATAGGTCAAACTGTGTCCCAAATCCCTCTTATGAGCCCGTATTGCCCGTTTTTAGCAAAGTGGAACGCTCTTTGGGAATACCTCGGACGAAGACATTCTGCATAGGCTCACCTGTGAAGAGTTCAAAGAGTTTGTCGTCAGGTGAAGCGAGAGGAAGAGGCTGCAGCGGAACCCGAGCCGGAGCCGTCGAACGAAGAAATGCTGCTCGGAGAAATCCGCGACCTTCTCAAAGCGCAAGCTTGATCATCATGCCGGCGGTGGGGGCTGGATCACCGGGCTGGGCGAGGAAGAGCGTCTGGTGATTTTGCCCTGCCGGCGGCGCCCTTTGCGACTGCGCACCCGGCGCGGACGCATCACTTCTCCGAAGCCCTGCGTTCCCGAACGTATTTGGGGGGGAGGGCCGAGGAGAGCTGAGCAGGCGGTCCTTCTCGAACCGTCATCATCAGCGGCTATCGACCATCCGTGGGGGGATGGTCGGCAGACAAGACGATGGCGAAGAGGAGGGCCGCCGCTTTTTTTAGGGAAGGGCGAATAGGGAAGAGCCAGTGGGGAAGAGCCAAGAGGGAAAAGAAAACGCGACGTTAGCCGGTGGATCGTCTCGAAATCGAAGATTAGCTTCGCTCAGTCACTTCGTTCGTGTCACGAAGTAAACAGAGCAGAGGCACGCGAAAAAGGAAAATTTGCTGTTTGAGCTTCGCCTAGCGAAGCGAGTTTCAAATTTTCCCGCGTGCCGTAGAGACGTTACATGTAACGTCTTTACACGGCCCAGCGGGTAGGTAGTCTTCCTGTAGTGTATTGATGAAGGAATTACCGCAGAGCGCGCTGAGTTCGCAGAGTTTTTCAGCAATCCAAAATCATAAATCCGTGACCGGTTCTTCGATCTTTTTCAGGATGCGATAGACTGTCGAACGCGAAACGTCCAGTTTTTTGGCGGTTTTCTCGATGTTGCCCTCGCAAAGGTGGTAGGCGTGCAAGACGGCCTGGTGCTTGACGTCTTCGAGGGGGATGATCTCGTCGGGGGTGGTCGGGAAGAACGCGTAGCCGGCCGTCTCAGCGGCCATCGCGGTGGCGGGGGGCTGTTCGACCGGCTCGGGTGCGGGGCGCCGCGCGCGCAACTCAGACAACATCAGGTCTTCCGGCAAGATCTCCGGCGTATCCGAGATCAAAAGCGCGCGTTCGACGGCATTGCTGAGTTCGCGGACGTTGCCCGGCCAGCGGTGTTGCATCATCACGCGGCGGGCCGCCGCCGAGAACGGACGCTGCTCCAGATCCGGATGCTTTTCGAGATACGTCTCGCGGAAATGATTAGCCAGCAGCAGGATGTCCTGGCCGCGCTCGCGCAGCGGCGGAAGCTGAATCGGGAACTGGAACAAACGGTAGTAGAGATCCTCCCGAAACGCGCCG
>JANQES010000010.1 GCA_028278205.1 Rhodothermales bacterium | reverse complement strand
CCGGGATCGATCTGCTGGCGGTGAGCATCTAGTCAAAGAACACCCTGGGACCGGTATGGTCCATGGAAAGTCACGCTTTATCGCGCAACAGGTCTATTGCCATTCGCCCCCTGTTCCAGCTTATCCAGTTGCTTTGCAACCTCCTTGATCTTGCCCTGAAGATACGTCATCTGCAACTCAAGCCGCTTGAGCTTTTGGCCTTCGTACGCCTCCTGGAGCGCCTTTTCCTGGGCCTGGACCATGAGATATTGCTCACGCGCCAGTTTTTCCAATTCTATCTTCTGACGCGCGAGGGCTCTTTCCTGTTCAGCCAACTCCTCCTGCGCGACGTCGCCCGGCGCTTCCAGCTCCATGTATTCTTCTAGCACTTCCCGATACCGAAACTCGGCTTCTCGGAGTTGTTCTTCTTGAGCGATGAACTCATTCGCCTCTTCGTTCTCTGCCGTGACGATGACGGTTTCGGATTTATTTTCGGTGGCGCAGGCGGCCAGCAGCGCCGGGATCAACAACAGCGCGGCGGCCAGCGGCAGGCTCCACCGGCGCAGACGCGCAGACACGGGAAATCGAACAGCTTTTTGCATGGCGTTTATCCGTTTTTTTAGCGTAGAATCGAGTTCGACCATGCGCAGGGCGGCAGGCCCGGCCAGGTCGGTTAGTGGCGAGAAGTGTAGCAGCAGGCGCGCATAGCGACGCGCCAGACCCGGTGCGCCGGCCAGCGTCTCGGCATCACACGAGATTTCGCGATACTGGTCGATGCGGCGGCGCAGCAACCAGACGCCCGGATGGATGGCCGCCAGCGCGCCGACGAGCCGGACGACCCAACTCACGGCATAATCCCGGCGGCGCACGTGGATCAACTCGTGGCGCAGTGTCAGGCGCAGGGCGGGTTCGTCGTCGAGCATGGTGGTGGGCACGACGATTACCGGGCGGCGCCAGCCGAAGGTCATGGGCGTCGTCTCGTCGGGCGCGCGGTAGAGCGCCACGGCCTCGCGCACACCCACCTGCCCGGCCAGTGTGCCGAACAACCGATGCGCCCATTCATCCTCGACCGGAACCAGACGTCGCCGGAAGCGCCGCAGGCCGTAGGCAAGGTACGCCGTCCGTAGCAGCAGCCAGGCCGCTGTGCCGGCTGCAAGCAGCGTCAACAGCCCGATCCAGTGCGCCATGCCCCACGTCGCGACCGGCGGCGGCGCCGTCGCCACGACAGGCGCGGCATCGGTAGGGGCCGGCACCGCCTCGACGAGCGGCAGCGGCGCGGGCACGTCGTCCGCGAACACGGCTACGTCGGGCGCGAGGGCCGGCCACGACACGAACGGGGCCAGCGCCAGGCTCAACGGCAACGCCAGCAGCAACGCCAGATACGCGTGGTACTGCACCAGCGGCGGGGCGCTGCGCCACAGCCGAAGACCGGCATAGAGCGGCAGGCACACCAGCGTCCAGGCCAACACCGGACGCCAGAACCCGTCCAGGCCCGCCGCGCCGAGGGTTTGGAGCCAATCAGCTAACATCGTCGTCCTCCATCTGGTCAAGCATTTTTTTGATCTCGGCCCGCTCTTTCTCAGACAGCGCCTCATACTTCACGAGCGACTCGACGAGGTCTACCGGCGAGCCGCCGAAGACTTTGCCCAGGATGCCCGTCAGCAGGCTGTGTTTGACTTCGCCGGGCGAGCGGGCGGCTTCGTAGAGGTAGGCGCTGCCGTGTTTCTCGTAGCGGAGGTAGCCCTTGTCGGCGAGCTTGCGCATGATGGTCATGATGGTGGTATACGCCACCTTGCGCTGCCGGGAGACTTGCTCGTGGATCTCGGCGACGGTGACGCCGCCGCCGCTGGCCCAGACGTGTTGCAACACCTCCATCTCGGCTTCGCCCAGCGGGCCTAACGAGGATTTTTTCATACGGCCATCGCAGAGTTTAAGTTATACGATGGCTATAATACTATACCTATCGTAATAAATCAAGGACATTTTGAAATTCGTACACGAATTTCAAAAAATCACCGCACCAAAAGCATCTTGCGCGTAGCGGTGCGCCCGGCGGCTTCGAGGTGGTAGAGATAGACGCCGCTGGCAAGATGCGGCGCTTCGAAACGCACCTCATGCATGCCCGCCGGCAGCACGCCATCGACGAGCGTGGCGACTTCGCGACCGAGCATGTCGTAGACTTTCATCGTGACGCGGCCTGAGGCCGGGAGGGCGTAGCGCAGCGTAGCCTGCCCCCGGAACGGGTTCGGATAGGCGGCGATGAAGAGCGGCGCATCCGGCAACTCGGCCTCGGCGTCTTCGGCAGCCGTGAGCACGCCCGGCGCGTTGAATTCATAGGCGCCCAGATCGACGAAGGGGCCGCCGCCCGCATCGTGAATGCGCAGGTTGCCGTCGAGATCGATTGAGACCTGATCCCTCGTGTCGCCGTCGCCGTCGAGGTCGAGCACGTCGAAGAGCAGTCCCTGGTTGCTGCCGGCGTCGATAGCGGGTGAGCCGGCCATCAGGCGGAAGTTATCATCGAGCGTACCAGGGATGTCGTCGGGGCCGTCGGGATCGACGAAGAGGGGATCGGCGTCGAAGCTGCTGCCTTTGACGATGGTAGAAACCACGACGGGGTTGCTGCCGAGCACGCCGCCGTTGAAGAAATCGTTTCCCGCGCCGTCAGCCTGATTGTTCCAGAAAATACTGTTGAAGACGAAGGGGTCGCTGTTGATGTTGAAGATGGCGCCGCCGTCGCGGGCCGAGGTGTTGCCGTAGAAGACAGCGTTGGTCAGAAACGGCTCTTCGCGAAAATTGCCGATGGCGCCGCCGCCGCGCTGCGAGGCGTCGAGGGTTCGGTTGTTCGAAAAGATAGCGTTCATGACGGCGGTGGGGCTTTCGTCGTTGTACATGGCGCCGCCGGAGACATCAGCCACATTGCTGAAAAAGGCGGCGTTGACCACCACGTCGGTTCCGAGCAAATTATACATCGCGCCCCCCCGGCTCGCCGTGTTGTCGATGAAGGTAACGCCGTTCATGAGCGTGGCGCCCCGGTTGTTCATCAGCCCGCCGCCGAAGGCGCCGCTCCGGTTGTTGCGAAAAAAGACGTTGGTGAGCGTCGCGGCGCAGAAAATACTCTGCATCCCGCCTCCGTTTTCGGTGACGACGTTGTCGATGAAGGTGACGCGGGAGAGCGTCGGGCTGGAAAAGATGCACGTGATCCCACCGCCGAACCGGGCTGAGTTGGCGATGAAATTGATGTTGCGAAGGGTGGGTGAGGAAAAGGCATTCTGGCTGCCGACAATAAACAGGCCGCCGCCTGCATCGTTGGGGTTCGGCGCAAACTCGTTGGGGTTGCCGCCGGTGATGGTAAAGCCGTCGAGCACAGCGGTCGCATCGACAGGGCCGAGATCGACGTCGCCGGCTACGACGACGTGCCAGCTATTTTCCGCCCGCGTCACCTCTTCCGGATCGACGTTGCCGTTGTCGTTGCCGAGGAGATCGCCCGAAAGGATGGTGGGATGGGCCTGGATGTCGCGCTCGTCGCGCTCAGACTCGTCGCCGGCAAAGCCGCCGTAGAGCCCGACGCCGTTTTTAAGCTGAAACCGGGTGCCGCGCTCCGTATCGGTGACGTCTGAAGAGTCGAACGGCACGACGGGTTTGTAGGTGCCTTCGGCCACCCAGATGTCATCGCCGGGCACGGCGGCGGCGAGAGCGTCTTGCAAGTCGGTGAAGGCATCGGCCCACGTGCTGCCGTCGCTAGCCCCGACGGCGTCGGCATCGACGAAGAGCACCCGCTGCGCAAAGACATCCGGCGCCGCAACGCAGTACACGACGAGCAAGGCCTGGCAGAAGAGTTTCATCAGTAAGAAACCATCTGTGCGCGAAAAACAACATCGCTAATAAGTCTACGGTATGCCTTTCATCGATCCAAGCCATGGCCGAATACCCTGAAAAAGCTGATAATATCCTTCTTCTTTCTTCTTTGATTTGACGCTCTTTTTTTGAAATTTAGGAAGCACCTTCTCCCACGTATTATCCCCGAATGATGGATGCTAAACCCCTGTACGGCGGCATCGAAGCCGGCGGCACCAAGTTTGTCTGCGCCCTGGGCACCGGGCCGGACGACGTGCGCGCCCTGACGCGCTTCTCCACCCGAACGCCCGACGAGACGCTGGCCGAAACCATCGCTTTTTTCCGCGCCCAGCCCGAACCGCCCGTGGCTGTTGGCATCGGCTCGTTCGGCCCGGTCGATCCGAACCCGGCCTCGCCCACCTACGGCTACATCACCAGCACCCCCAAAGCCGGCTGGCCGCACACCGACGTCGCCGGGGCCGTCCGTCGCGCCCTCGGCGTGCCCGTCGCCTTCGACACCGATGTCAACGCCGCCGCGCTCGGCGAGCATCGCTGGGGCGCCGCTCAGGCCGTCGATACGTTCATCTACATCACCGTCGGCACTGGCTTCGGCGGCGGCGGGATGGTCGAAGGGCGCCGCCTGCACGGGCTGTTGCATCCAGAGATGGGCCACATCTTCGTGCCCCGCGCCCCCGGCGATGACTTTGCGGGCGTCTGCCCGTTCCACGGCGACTGCCTCGAAGGCCTTGCCACCGGCCCGGCGCTCGCTGCGCGCTGGGGCCGCCCCGGCCACGAGCTACCCGCAGACCACGAAGCCTGGGTCATCGAAGCGCATTATCTGGCGATGGCAGTGATCAACTTCATCCTCACGCTCTCGCCGGAGCGCATCATCCTCGGCGGCGGCGTCATGCACCAGACGCACCTCTTCCCGATGATCCGCGAGACCGTGCAACGCCGCCTGAACGGCTACGTCCAGCGGCCCCAGATCCTCGACGCCATCGATGGCTACATCGTCCCCCCCGTCCTCGGCGACCGCGCCGGGGTGCTGGGATCGATGGCGCTGGCTGCGGAAGCTCTTTGAGTGTTATAGTGTTTGAGTGTTATAGTTCTCTGATTCTAAAAAACTTAAACACTATAACACAAAAACACTTCAACACCCTCAACCTACCGTTCCACCCGTCCTGAGCCGCTGCCCTGGGCCAGTTTTTCCACCTCTTCGGCGGTCGAAAGGTTGAAGTCTTCGGGGATGGAATGTTTGAGGCAGGAGGCAGCCACGGCAAACTCCAGCGCCTGCTGCGTGTCCGATTTCGTCAAGAGGCCGTAGATGAGGCCGGCGGCGAACGAGTCGCCCCCGCCGACGCGGTCGACGATATGGATGTCGTAGCGGCGGGATCGATAGGAGGCGACGCAGTCGCGGTCGTCGAGCATCAGGGCGCTCCATCCGTTATGCGAGGCCGAGAAACTCTCGCGCAGCGTGATGGCGACGGCTTTGAAGTCATGGGTGCGTTTCAGGGTGCGGGCCACCTGCGCGTAGGCTGCCTCCTCCAGTTGACCACTTTCGACGTCGGACTTGCCGGCGCGCAGGCCGAGGCTGCGCTCGGCGTCTTCCTCGTTGGCGATGCACACGTCCACGTATTCCATCAACGGAATCATGGTCTGCTGCGCTTCGTCCGTGGTCCAGAGTTTTTTTCGATAATTGAGATCGCAACTGACCGTGACGCCGGCAGCGCGAGCGGCGCGGCAGGCCGCCAGCACGCAGGCCCGCGCCTTCTTGCCCAGCGCCGGGGTGATGCCCGTCCAGTGAAACCACTGCGCCCCGTCGAAGACCGCCGCCCAATCCACCATATCCGGCTCCATCAAACTCACCGCCGACCCGGCCCGGTCGTAGATGACTTGCGAAGGCCGTTGGCTGGCACCCACTTCGAGGAAATACGTCCCGATGCGGTCGCTGCCGCGCACGATGTAGTCGTCGCGGACGCCGTAGCGCCGCAGGCTGTTGACCGCCGCCTGCCCGATGGCATGCTTCGGCAGCCGGGTGATGAAATAGCTGTCGAGGCCGTAGTGCGCCAGCGACACCGCCACGTTAGCCTCGCCGCCGCCAAACGACACGTTGAACGACGCGGTCTGCGTAAACCGCTGATGCCCCGGCGGCGTCAACCGCAGCATGAGTTCTCCGAACGTGCAGACTTTCATAGGTTGGAGTCCGTTGTGGGGGTTGAGATAATCTTAGGCCAGGGTGTTTTTTCAGAGAGCAAAATGGCAAATGGCAAATCGGCAAATGGCAAATCGGCAAATGGCAACGGTGGCTTCCTTTATTTGCTCATTTGCTCATTTGCAATTTGCCCATTTGCCCATTTGCCTATTTGCCCATTTGCTCGATGCTGCGGCGGAGGGTTCGGGCGTTTTCGGTGAGGACGGCGTAGTTGCCCTCGGCGATGGCTTTTTTATCCAGCAACGCGCTGCCTACGGCGACGGCGCACGCGCCGGCCCGGAGCCAGTCGCCTGCGTTATCGAGCGTCACGCCGCCGGTGGGCATCAGTTTGAGGTGCGGCAGCGGGGCCAGGAGCGCCTTGAAATAACCCATCCCCAGCACACCCGCCGGGAAGACCTTGATGATGTCGGCGCCCAGTTCGTAGGCGTGCTGCACTTCGGTAGGCGAGAACGCGCCCGGCATCGCCGGGGCGTCGCGTTGATGCGCCGCCTCGATGATCTCAGCTTTCAAAATCGGACTGATCACATACCGCGCGCCCGCGTCGATAGCCCGGTGCGTCGTCTCGGCATCTAACACCGAGCCGACGCCCAGGAGCACCGCCTCGCCGAACCGCTCGGCGACGGCCTCGATCATGCCGAGCGCGCCCGGCACCGTCATCGTCACTTCGATAGCAGACACGCCGCCCGCCAGCACCGCCTCGGCCACATGGAGCAGCCGGTCTTTGTCTTGCATTCGAATCACAGCGACGGCGCCCGCCTCGATAAGTTGCTGCGTGATCTGCGTTCGAGCCATACATTTGCCCTGGATTGGGTATGAGATCCCTGTTAAGGTTCGGCGTGAGGGTTGCAAACTAAGGAATCGACGCTATTTTTGGCGGAGGAGCCGATGAATTTAACCTCACGTTGTATCTCTGATGATTCCCGAACCCACTTTGCTCGACGACATCGAGCGGTTAGAAAACACGGCGCGGCGGCTCGAACCCGACGCTGCCGAACGCGAGACGCTGTTTAAGCAGGTCATCGATTACGCGCACCGCCATCTCGACGACCTCGCCGAAGCGCCGGCCTACGTAGGGCGAGACGATAACGGACGCGCGCTCCTCGATTCGCCAATAAGCGAAGAAGGCACCCATCTGGAAGAGGCGCTCGCGCTCCTGCGTGACAACGTCGATACCGCCGGCATCAACGCGGCGTCGGGGCGTTTTCTGGGATACATCCCCGGCGGCGGCCTGGTCTATTCAGCGCTGGGCGATTTGCTGGCCGCGCTGTCGAATCGCTATGCCAGCATCTTCTACGCCGGGCCGGGGGCCGTCCGCATGGAGAATATGTTGACGCGGTGGATGGCCTCCATCGCCGGCTATCCGGAAGACTCTGCGGGCTTTCTGGCTTCGGGCGGAAGCATCGCCAACCTGTCGGCCATCGTGACGGCCCGCGATGCCTTCGACGTGGCGGGCGCGGCGGTCGAAAAGGCGGTGGTTTATCAGACCGAGCACACGCATCACTGCGTCGACAAAGCGTTGCGCGTGGCCGGCCTGGGCCGCTGCATCCAGCGCATGGTGCGCGTCGATGACCACTACCGGATGGTGCCGGAGGCCCTGGACCAAGCCATCGCCACCGATGCGAAGACGGGGCTTCGTCCGTGGCTCGTCGTAGCCTCGGCGGGCACCACCAACACCGGATCAGTGGATCCCATGAGGGCGCTTGGCGAGATCGCGCGCGGGCACGGGCTGTGGTATCACGTAGAAGGAGCCTATGGCGCTTTCTTCGTCCTGTGCCCGGAAGGACGCGCTATCCTCGACGGCATGAACACGTCCGATTCGCTCGTGCTCGATCCCCACAAAACGCTCTTTTTGCCCTACGGCACGGGAGCGCTGCTGGTCAAAGATCGCCAGAAACTCTACGCGGCGCATCGCGGAAAAGCCGACTACATGCAGGACGCCTTCGATGCCGTCGAAGAAGTCTCGTCGGCCTTCCTCTCGCCGGAGTTGACCAAACATTTCCGGGGTTTGCGGATGTGGTTGCCGTTGAAGGTGTTGGGCGTGGCGCCCTTCCGCGCGGCCCTGTCGGAGAAGATCCAGCTGGCGCGCTATTTCTACGAACAGATCCAACGCCTCGACGGGTTTGAGGTGGGGCCGTATCCCGACCTCTCGGTGGTCACCTACCGCTACGTGCCGCCCCGAGGCAATGCCGATGCCTTTAACGAACGCCTGGTCAAAAGCATCCAGCAAGACGGACGGATCTTCATCAGTTCCACCCGTTTCAACAACACCTTCGTGCTCCGCATGGCCGTAAGCTGCTTCCGCACCCACCGCGACGACATCGACCTGGCCCTGGAGATCTTGCGGGACAAAGCGAAAGAAATTTTGGATTTTGGATTTTAGATTTTGGATTGTTTAGCGCCAAGCAATCCAACAACCGGAAATGCCGCAACGGTCAAAACCGTTTTAACTTTTTCGATTGAGATGACGGTGCTGTCTCAGACCAATCCAAAATCCAAAATCTAAAATCCAAAACTCTCCCCCGGATGACCACCTCGGAGCAACTCTACGAACGCGCCCGGCGCCTGATGCCGTGGGGCACGCAGACCAACGCCAAGCGCCCCGATGAACGGCTCGCCGGCCTCATGCCGTTTTTCATCGAACGCGCCGACGGCTGCCGGATTCAGGACGTCGAGGGGCGCTGGTATCTCGACTACCGCGCCGCGCTCGGGCCGATCATCCTGGGCTACCGGCATCCGGCGGTCGAGGCGGCGGTACGGGCGCAGATGGATAAAGGCATCCTCTTCAGCATGGCCTCGCCGCTGGAGGTGGAGGTGGCCGAGGTGTTGACCTCGCTCGTGCCGGGCCTGGAGCAGGTGCGGTTCATGAAAACCGGCAACGACGCCAACAGCGCCGCCGTCCGCCTGGCCCGCGCTTTTACGGGGCGCGACCACCTCGTCACGTGCAGCTATCACGGCTACAGCGACTGGTTTGCCTGCGGCGAAGGCGACGGCCCCACGTGGTACACCCGCGAAGGCAACGGCGTGCCCATCGCCCTCGACGCACTCGTGACGCGCATCGATTACGGAGACACCGCTGCTGCCGAAGCCCTCTTCGCCCGCCGGGGCCATGAGATCGCCGCGATGCTGATGGTGCCTGCCGACTGGTGCGGCGTGGCCGACGCCAGCTTCGTCCACCGCATGCGCGCGCTGACGTCAGCACACGGCGTGCTGTTGATCTTCGACGAGATCCTCACCGGCTTCCGCCTGGCCCTGGGCGGCGGGCGAGAATATTTCGGCGTCACGCCCGATCTGAGCACCTACGCCAAAGCCCTCGCCAACGGCTATCCCCTCTCGGCCTTCGGCGGGCGGCGCGACGTGATGCAAAAACTCTACGACGTCCTCATCACGACGAGCTACGCGGGCGAGACGCTCTCGCTGGCAGCGGCCAAAGCCACCCTGGAGATCCTGCGCGACGAGCCAGTGATCGAGCACATCTGGTCGATGGGCGCGCGTCTTCAGCAGGGCTTCGATGCAGCGGCGCAGCGCCTCGGGCTGGCGGCGCGCGCCACCGGCCTGCCGCCCGCCGTCCAGTTTCATTTTTCTGATGACGCCGAGATCAACGAGGCGGCGCATCACGTCTTCTTCCGCGAACTCTACCGCCGGGGCATCTTCGCCGCGCGCCCGTTCCTGCTCTCCTACGCCCATCAACAAGCCGACATCGACGAAACAATCGGGGCGATGGAGGAGGCTTTGGCTATCGTTGGGGAAGAGATAGGCGCGTTGCAAACCGGGCACTAACACGCTCCCGCTGCGTACACCTGACGAAACACGCGCAGCCATCCTCGAAAATATTCAGGTTACATCTTCATTAGACCTGTTGCGCGATAAAGCGTGACTTTCCATGGACCATACCGGTCCCAGGGTGTTCTTTGACTAGATGCTCACCGCCAGCAGATCGATCCCGG
>JANQES010000137.1 GCA_028278205.1 Rhodothermales bacterium | reverse complement strand
GGCTGTCCGGTTGCCGATGCGGATCCAGTACTCGCGCGTGGTCACACTGGTAACATCCACCAGTTGAGGGTAGTCGTTCCGAAGTACATCCCTTAGCGGTTGCGGCGTGGCAGCCGTGATGATGTGCTCCTGCGGCTCCGCGTGAATGGCGTTCACTCTGTAGATCCGATCAGCACGCTCGTGAAATGCATCGTAGGTAGCCTCGTGCTGTACAAAAGCCGCGATTAGCGTGAAGCAGGCAAACCCGATGGAGAGCCCGACGATGTTGATCGACTCGTAGCCTTTGTGCCGCCGCAGGTTGCGTAGGGCGATCTTGAGATAGTTCTTCAGCATGGTTGGATGGGCTTCAAGGAAAAGGGTCTGGTATAGTGACTTCCAATTCTGTGCCATTGTATGCATACGTAACGGTAGCAATGCGAATTATGGGTTGAGATCGAAAAATGGCGAAAATAAGCGAAAAACGCAGGCTGCTATTTCGGAGCTTCCGAAAAGTAGCCGATTTTGAGCCGACTTCGCCGCTTTTTCAACTCTTACTTCGCATTAGCACTAATTAATGCTAACAGGCGGACATGCTCTCCATGAATCCAGTGTCCGTCTCTGATACACAGGGTGTTCGAATCCGAACAGATGTGCCGAACACGACGACTACTCGCGAAGCGTTTTCTTGGGCGGTATAACGGTCAAGCTCAAGCGCAATGGGCTTACGGCACGACGATTCCACAAGGCAATGAAACACAAACGGCTGAATGAAGCAAGACCGGCACGCCCATTGTCGCTTGCAGCGCATGGTTAGGAGCCCCCTATGTACCGGACAAAACTTGCAAACAGGTGGGCCATCGCTGGCGCAAGCGCGCACTGTTGGGGTTCAACAAGATTTCCCGTAGATAATCCAACCCATAGCGAAACAGACTTCGCGCCCGACGGCCGTGCCGCTTCACCTTGATCTGGGCTACTTGCTCATGCAACCAGATCCCCATCAAATACGCCCAGACAAAAGCCAACGCCAACATCGCTACCAAGCGCCCAATTCGGTCTCGATCACCAAGATGCGTCGCTTCCAAATCAAAGCCCCGCGATTTCAGCGCGCCGAAGAGCGTCTCGATCTCCCACCGCTCACGGTAGGTCGAGAGGGCCTGCGCGGGCCGCTCGCTCGTCACGACGATCACAAACTCGTCTTCCTTCGAGCCCGGCTTGGCCAGACGCTTGCCCACGACATACAACCGATGGCCGTAGACCAACCGTCGTTTACGCAAACGACGTTCTTGTCCCACCTTGAGCGATTCGAAACACTGCCAAGCAGCAGGCGACCACGTCTTCGAACCCACCTGGGCATCGCGCTTGATGCGGATGACAAAGCGAAGTTGCGCGCCAAGCAGATAGCTAAACCACTTGTTTCCAATGAATTCGCGGTCGGCCACGACGGCCTTGATTTTCGCCGATGGAATCACCTTCAAGAGCCGATCCATGAGGTCGATCCGCTCTTTAGTCGAGGAGTTATCCTGCTTGTCGAGCAGGCTCCAGGCGACCGGGATGGCAATGCCTTTGTAGGCCACAGCGGCCATGAGGATGTTGATCTTCGTCTTGCCGAATTGCCAGTTTGTCCGATCAATCGAGATGACAAGGTTATCTTTTTGCGGAATCAGCGCCACGATCAGGCGGGCGATTACTTCCTGGTCGAATTCGAAACAGGCCAGGAAGCGGCGCAGGCGGCGTTCGTTGGATTCGGCCTTGGCGCGGGGATTGAGTGTCAGGGCCAGTTCGCTCAGCGTGACGGTGCGCACTTTGACCCTTTTGTCCGGGACAATGCTTTTGAACAGGCCGCTCCTACGGAGCTATTTGTTTTTTTTTAGCTTTGCGCTACAAACAGGACGCCCCTACGGGGCTGAAAAACCGGGATGGCTCATGTTAATTCCTGTAAAGAATTGTAGCCTTCTTTTTTCATAGGGTCAACATTTTTAACATGTTCCATCGTGCTGCTCTGTCACAAGTTGGCCTTTCTTCAGTATAAGACCGGCGTAGAACTTTGTCTCGACGTGTGATGTTGATTGGGCGAATCGTTACGTTGAGGTGCGGGTCATTCGTTTAGAACCTGTTTGGTAAGTATACCGGGGCTGCGCACGGGTCTTTTGCACTCAGCGCCCCCCGCTTTTTACTGGCGTCAGTCGCCTTCGGCTCGTGTCGGTCCGTAGCGCTGCTACGCACCTCAAAAGTCGTGCGTCACTGAGCGCAAAATCCCTCGTGCTCGCCTGCCGGCCTACTTACCAAACAGGTTCTATGCCAACGACAAACATTTAAATTCGACCTATCGAATTTAAAGTCGAATTTAACCATAGATGGTAACGGCATGATGCTCCTCGCATTGTTATTGCTTGTGTTTCTCCTCTCTGCCGGCCTGTACCGGTTCATCATAGTCAATCAGGGTGTACTGGGTTATAACGATGGGCGGACCCGGGTGTATTTCATCGCCTATGCCTGGGTGGTGTGTGTGCTGCTGGCGGGGCTGGGGGTGGCGTGGCATCTGGGCGTGTTCAACACCTTCGGCAGCCCCGCCATCGACGATCTCAAGGAGCGCCGCCTGGTGCATCACGGCTATTACGTAGGCGCCGACGGCGCCTTCCGGTTTTCGGGAACGGCCACTGGCGAAGGCTTTCAACACGATGCCTTCGGCCCGGACGAATTCCTCACGCTAACGCCCCACGTCGAACGACCGGACCAGCGTCCCGGCGAGGCCGGCTTGCGCACCTGGACCATGGCCACCAACGCCACGTCGTTGCCGCTGCGCTTTGACGGCCACTGCGTCAACCTGCCGGCGGCGGCCTGGATGCGTTCGGGCAGCGTGCTTACGATTGTCGATGAGACGCGAGAGCCGGCGCCGTTTTTGTCGATCCGATGGGAGGAGGATACGACTTGGTTGGGCGCGCGCACCAACGCCTACTTTTTCTCCTCCGGCTATCGGCTGCCCAGCGGGCAGGATTCGACGGTCTACGACGGCGTGTTGCTGACTGACCGGGTCTACAGAGAATCGCGCGAGCTGGCGACGATGCTGCGCCGCGCGCCGGCGGCGTTCACCTCGCAGGTGCGCGTCGATCCGCGGTGGCTGGAGATGGCGCAGGGCATCACGCTGGTGCGCCAGAAACTCGGCGACGCCGGCTCGCCGATGGGTGTGTTGGTCACACGCCGTTTTTATGAGGATGACGAAGGCCGCCCGCGTCGCTACGTAGCCGAACTCCACGGCACGGCCCTGACCTACGCCCGCACCTCCGGCGTCAGCGACACCACCGTCACGGCGGGCACGCAGATCACGTACGGTTTCACCGGCTACCGCAACCTCCTGGCGCTCGACCCGCTGCCGGATTCGTTGATGCTCGACAAGCGCAACAGCTACGTCGTCCCGCTTTCGTTCAAACGCAAACAAAACTGGGCGCTGCCCCACGAAAAAGACGGCGACGTGTGGCAACTCAAAAGCCCCTTCATCGTCACCTCCAGCAGCGCCTACACCGAGCTGCCGTCTTACGTCATCAACACCGTCGGGGCGTCGTTTCCCTTCTACGTCAAAGTGAGCGTGCCCGATGCTGATGAGGCCGATGTCTTGCACGTCAACGACGGACGCCGCAACACGCTCGTGGGCCTCGACGAGATCGTCTCGTTGGGGGGGCGAGCGCATGGAGCGCTGCTGGCCTACCGGCCCGCGCAGGCGCCGAAGCCGCGCGTGCTCGGCATCCCGCTGACGGCGCACGTGGGCTTCTGGGCCATCTTTTTCCTCATCCTCAGCACCGCCGGTTTCCATGTGTTGCTCCGGCTCGAAGCTGGCTGGTGCCAGCGTTTCAAGCTAGATCTGGCCTTCGTGCTCATCTGGGCAATGGTGCTGACGATCCTGGTCGTCCGGCTCATTCTGTCCTATCGCATCGCGTTGTTGCCGCCGGAGAATGCGACGGCGGGCGAGATCACCTTTGTCTTTCATAAGAGTTTCGTGGCGAGTTTCTGGGCGCTGGCGGTGCTGCCGCTGAGCCTGCTGGCGGCGCGGCTTCTGTTCATGGCCCGCTGGAACCTGATCGACCGCCTGACGAAGCCGCTGGGCGGGCTGACCGACAAATTCAAAGAGACTGCGGCCTCGCTGGGCGGGCGCCTGCCGGGGCCGCTGGCGGCGCTGGGACGTCATTGGATGCTCTGGTTGCCGCCCTGGCTGTGGATCGGCCTGGGGCTGGTCTTCGGCGCCAACGAATCGCTCTTCGGCATCCGCATCAGCATCGGGCTGCATCTGCTACTGGTGATTGGTCTGTTTTTCAGCTTCACCAAAATCATCCGAGACGACAGGCCGCGTGAAGCCTGGCTCGCGTTCGTCCTGGCGAGCGTGGCCATCCTGGGGTGCATGTTCGTGATCAAGGATTACGGCTTTTTCATCTATCTCTTCTCGTTCGTCGGATGCTTTTTGATGTTCGCCCTGCGCAACTACACCCTCGGCACGCGGGATGAGTTCGGGCGCCTCCGGATGACGCGCACCTGGGGCGTGCTGGCGCTAATCATCGTGATTCCGCTGGCCATTTCCATCGTCCCGCGTCTGGGCGGCCTCGCCGATTTTGTGGGCGAGATCGATCCGCAGGGCAATGTTTTTTATCGCATCACCAGTTATAACGACACCGAAGAAGCGGTGCTGCTGGGCACGGGCGACGAGCGCGAGTACAGCCCGGTGCAGTTGTTGCGCAACTCGTATCAGAACTGGCAGATGATGCTCTATGCCACCGAGGGATCCATCCGCCCGCACGGTTACGGCGGCGCGGTGCTCTCAGACGCCGGCATGACCTACCCGACGTCGATCACCGATACCGCCTACTCGGTCTATCTGTTGTCCGAACACGGCGCGTTGGTGAGCGTCCTGTTTTTGCTGTTGTATCTGGGGCTGTGTTTTGGCTGCATCTACGGCGGGTGGCTGCTGGCGCAGAAAGACCTGGCGCGCACACTCATCTTGTTTTTGATCGGCGCCTACTTTGCCTGCAATGCGCTTTACATGGCGGCGGCCAACCTGGGACTGGTCTTCTTCACCGGCCAAAACATCCCGCTTCTGGGCCTGTATTCGGGCGCCGACGTGCTGCAAGCGATGGTCTTGCTCGTCGTCGTGACGGTGTTGTTGCACAAAGACATCGAGCACGAAGGCAACGCGAGTGTCGAGATGACGATGGCCGAGCATCGGGGGATGGAGACGGCGCAGCGGTGGTTCGTGCGCGTGCTGGGCGTGCTCGTGCTGCTGCTGCTCGTGCGGATGTGGACGTTGCCGGAGCGCTATCTGAAAAATCACAATTTCAGCAACGACCTCTTCCGCGTCGTCAGCGACCGCGACTGGGTCTACGACGAAGAGACGGGTCGCATCATGGTGGCGGTGGAGAATGATAACCTGGGGCCGCTGCGGCGTATCGAGGAGATCTATCGCCAGCAATTCAACAACCGCCTCGACAAAACCGCCGAGAACGGCGGCCTGTATTACGTCATCCCCATCGAAGATCGCGGGCGGGTGGTAGACTACGAGGTGCGGGTTAACCGTTTCTTGTTCACGCTCGTCTCGCCGTTTAAAGACCGGGCCTTGTGGCGCGGCACGGTGCTGGCCCGGGGCGACGAAGCCCTGCCGACGCTGAGCACCCTCGGCACCGAGTTTCAGGTGCGGCTCGACACGCTCGGCCTGCCGGCCACGATCCGCTTTGCGCAGACGCCCGACGACAAGGTGGCCGGCAGCGCCCTCAAGCTCGTAGACCGCCGCCGCCAGAGCATCTTCGAACTCGAACGCGACGGCAACGACATCATCCTCGAAGATGCCGGAAAAAACTGGTCCGTCTTCCGCAACGGCGCGCCTATCGAGGGGCGGGTGCGGCTGGCCAAGCACGATATCATCGCCGTCACGGGCGACGAAGGCCAGCAGCAGGCGTTTTTGTATCTGGGGATGCAGCCGCCCATCCTGGGCGCGACGGAGTGGCGCAACGGGCGCTGGCAATACGTCTATCCGGGCGGCAAGGAGTTTCCGTCGGTCTATACCCTGATGGAGGCCGGGCGCCAGGCCCATCTCCTCGCCGCTGCCGATGAGGTGGACGCCCCCGAAGACACGCTCAACCTCAGCCTCGACGTCCGCCTGCATCGCGACCTCCAGACGGCCATGGCAACCTATACGCGGCAAAACCCGACCTATCGCGCGGGCGATCCGCTGCGCACCAACCGCCTGGCCTTCACCGTCCTCGATGCCTTTACCGGCGAGGTGCTGGCGTTGCCGGCCTGGCCGCTGCCTGATCCCAACGCGCCGGAGTTCGACGAACTCTTGCGCACCGCTTCGCCCGTGCGCCAACTGCGGCTGTTGCAGAATCACAACTTCCGGCGCCACGTCATCGGCTCGACGACCAAGCCCGTCTTGTTTACGTCGATAGCGGCTGAGTTGTGGGATGAAGAGGCCGCCGAACCTGTGGACCTGGCGACGATGTCGGTGCGGGCGCGCGGCGAGCCGGGCCGCGTGGTGCAGGGCAAATCGATGAAGCTGGCGCACGACTCGCTCGGCAGCCTGCCGCTGGGCTCGCCCTGGGATTCGGACCGCAACAACAATGAACAGGTCATCGACCAGCGCTCGTTCATCTACCAATCGCTCAACTATTACATGGGCATCGTCGGGATGATCGGGATGATCCCGGACCGGCGCTACTTCACCGATGTGCTGTCGCCAGTCTCGTCGGCTTCGTCGGCTTCGTGGGCTTCATCGTCCTCGTCGGCCTGGCCCTACCGCGACGTGCTCTACGACGGGCAATGGCGCCGGCTCGACATGAAACGGCTGCCGCCGAGCGAGACGCCTTTCACCATCGAAGATCTGCCCCGCGCCCCGCGCATTCTCAACCTCCGGGTGCGCAACACGTTGCTCTGGCAGGGGCTGCGCGATAACTACGACGTGCTCATCAGCGGCGTCGACGTGGGCGCCTCGCGCGAAGCGCTCAGAGACTCTGTGCTCACCCGGACGGTCGAGCGGTTCTTGCCGATCTTCAACCAGGGCCGGGCCTCGACGCAAAACCGCTTTTTAAACGAAGCCATGCCCGACCCGATGGTCCTCGACCCCCGGCTCTGGGACGGCTACTTGCGCGAGGATCTCGTCTCGTTCTTCCTCGGCGGCGGCATCAACCTGTGGAGCAACGTCGCCATGGCCGAGGCTGGCGCGCGCCTCGCTACGGGCCGTCGCATCGAAGCCCGCCTCGAACGCCGCACCGACGATCCCGACTTCGACGACATGCCGCTGCCGCTGCGCGATTCCACGTGGCGCAACACGCGCATCCTCTCGCCGATGCAAGACGCCGGGCGTATCACCGGCCTCGGCCAGGGCACGGCGCAGGTCATCCTCGCCCGCGTTCAGGCCGGGCTCCGGCAACGCGGCATCAACCCCGCGCGCTATCGTATCGTCTTTAAAACCGGGACGCTGCAAGAGCGCGAGCCGGACGACCCGCGCAGCGAGATGTTGCTCTGCATCGTGGGTGAATGGGAAGGCACCGAGGAGGCCGGGCGCTTCGTGCCGGGCCGCACGCTCAGCAGCTTCCTCTACATGCAGGAATCTCGAACCTCCGCCACCTATCACCGCAACGACCTGGCTCCGCCGCTGATCATCGGCATGATCGAACATCTGGAGTACACCCGCGCCGAAGCCGCCCGCCGCGCCAAGGCTGCCGGTGCAGAGGCGGTCAATTAAGGTTGAGGGATGTTCCCGGCTGCGCAATTCCCCCTTTGAAGGGGGACTTTTCGGGAGCGCCGGTACCGAAGGTCTTTATCAAGCTTAAAAGTGCAAAGAAACGAACGCGGTTTTCGTAAAACTAAGCTAATCGGGAGGTTATCTCCCCATAACGTCCGTGTTGTTTTATGAGGGCGTAAGTTATTGAAATACGCTTTTATAGGAGAAGGACGTTGTTAACATAGGGAGCGTTTAGCCGGTACTAACCGGGACGTCCCTTTCATTGTAGGATGAAGTAAACCAACGGTAGTATGAAACGGAAAAGATCACAACGCAGGCATAGAGCGCGTCGCAAGCTCAGTCATCACAACCGAGAGCTAGGGCGTGGACGCCGGCTGCTGCGGTTCCGGCGGCAGACCGATATCGCCGGCACCATCATCCCGTTGACGGACGTGGATGAGCTAGTCGATCCGCCCAAAAAGGCCGCCTGAGGCACAGGGCAAATTGCAAAAGAGCAAATGGCAAAAAGTGATTTGTTGCCGATTTGCCATTTGCTCGTTTCCATCATTTCCCCATCCCTTGCCTTCCCCATCTGCGGCCATCTGTGTTCATCCTTGCAACCGCCGATGAACGCAGATGGACGCAGATGATCAGCGCAGAAGGCGGCGTTATCGACATCCATTCCCATCCATCTGCGGTTGCCACGCTTGACGCAGCCGCTCGTTCGGGCTATGTTGATCCTTCTTTCAACAAGCCTGAATCGAGACGATGCATCGACGCTTTGGCTGTGCAGCCCTTTTGGTGCTCCTGGTCTTTGGCTGCGAGACCCCTCCCCAGGAATCACTGACGGTGGCGCCCAACATCATCTACATCCTGGCCGATGACCTCGGCTACGGCGAACTGGGCTCGTACGGGCAGACGAAAATCAAGACGCCGCACCTGGACCGGCTGGCTGCCGAGGGCCTTCGTTTTACGCAACATTACAGCGGCAGCCCGGTCTGCGCTCCGTCGCGATGCACGTTGCTCACCGGAAAGCACACCGGCCACTGCCACGTCCGCGACAACTACGAACTCGGCGGTTTTGCTGACGACGAAGAACGCGGGCAACGACCGCTCGAACCCGGCTCGTTCACCCTCGGACGGATGCTTCAGGACGTGGGCTATGCCACCGCCGCCGTCGGCAAATGGGGCCTCGGCGGTCCCGGATCCACCGGCATCCCCAACGAGCAAGGCTTCGACTTTTTCTACGGATACCTCGATCAGAAGCAGGCCCACAATTTTTACCCGACGCACCTCTGGCGCAACACCGAGTGGGATACCCTCCGCAATGCGTACTTCCATCCCCATCAGAAATTCGAGGGCGACGATCCCAACGACCCGGAAGCCTACGACCGCTACAAAGGCGTCGATTATTCTGCCGATCTGATGGCCGACGAAGCCGTGCAGTTCATCCGCGATAACGCAGACCGGCCGTTCTTCCTCTACATGCCGCACACCGCGCCGCATCTGGCGCTGCAAGTGCCCGACGACGAACTTGCCCAATACGATGGGATGTTCGACGAAGAGCCGTACCTCGGCGACAGAGGCTATCTGCCCCACATCCGCCCGAAATCGGCCTACGCGGCGATGATCACCCGGATGGACGGCCACGTAGGCCGCCTCCTCGACGTGCTCGACGAACTCGGTCTGGCCGAAAACACGCTCGTGATGTTTTCCAGCGACAACGGCCCCACCTACGTCAGCCGCGTCGATACCGAGTTTTTCGAAAGCGCCGGGCCGCTTCGGGGCGGCAAGGGCGAGGTCTACGAAGGCGGCATCCGCGTGCCGATGATCGCGCGCTGGCCGGGCCGCATCGCAGCGGGCACCGTCACCGACCACGTCTCAGCGTTCTGGGACGTCGTGCCGATGCTCGCCGCCCTCACCGGCGCCGCCACGCCCGACGACGTCAACGGCGTCTCGTTCCTGCCCACGCTTCTGGGCGAGGGCGAGCAAGCGCCGCCGTCAGAACTCTACTGGGAATATCACGGACGCGGCTGGAAGGGCGCGCAGGCCGTCCGTATCGGCGATTGGAAAGGCGTTCGCCTCGGCGGCCACGACGACGCCAATGCTCCCATCGAACTCTACAACCTCGCCACCGACCTCGGCGAGCAAAACAACGTCGCCGCCGATCACCCCGACATCGTCGTGCAAATCAAAGCCGTCATGGACAGCCGCTCGGTTTCGGACATTGAGAAGTGGAATTTTGCGATGGAGGAATAGGTCTTGATTGTGTGGGAGTGGAGGAATTGCACGCGACCCTTGCTAGATCGTGCTTTTTTCGATCAGAGCCCGGAGAGCCACGTCCAGAGCAGGTATACGTCGAGGGGCTGGCCGGGGGCGATATGGTGCGTTTGCCGGAAGGCGGCGTAGTCGAAGACGGCTACGCCGAGTTGCTCGTAGGCTTGCTGCTGGCGGTCAGACGGGGCGCTGTCGGTGACGAGGGCGATGGGGCGGGCGGGGCCGTCGAAAATGGACGAGTCGGCCAGGGTGGTCGGTTCGAAGTCGAGGGCCAGCAGCATGCTCATCAGCACGGCCTGCTCGCCGGGGTTGTCGATCTGAAGCTGCACGAGCGGGCGGGCGGCTTTTTTCTTCGCGGCGTAAGGGCTCGAACCGGAGGTGTAGCCCAGCGCCTCTTCGGCCTGCTCGATTTCTTCGGAGAGGTTCAGGATCAATGCGCGGAGCCAGCCTTGCGCCGTCAGATCGCCCGGCTGCCCCGGCGCGGCGGAGATGAACCGGTTGCCGCTAAAGCCGATCTGGATCGTCTTGACGAGGTTGTTGGCTTTGCGGACGACGTCACCCACCGGATGCGTGCCCGGCTCGGCGTGATGAGCCGCCACGGCTTCAGCCATTGAGGCGGGCACGTTCCAATGAAGGCAGAGGGCGTGGCCTGCTGCGGCATGATCGAGGTCGAAGGTCTCTTTTTCGAGCGCGTCGAGGGCTTCTTCGCCCTGCTGCGCGCGTCGCATCACATCGGCATAGGCCTCGCCGTGATGCATCAAAAGCACCAGCTTGCCGATGTCGTGCAGCAAGCCGGCCACGAACGCCTCGCCGGGATGCGGCAGCTTGACGTGCCGCGCGAGCTTCCGAGAAGCCAGCGCCACGGCTATGCTGTGCCGCCCAAACGCCTCGGCATCGATGGGCAATTGTTCGTGCAACTGCTCCTGAACGCTCGCCACCGATACGCCCAACGCCAGGTTGACGACGGCCTCGATGCCCAGCAAGACGGTGGCCTGTTGCGCGGTTTTGATCGCGCGCCCGGTGCTGTAGAGCGGCGAGTTCGCCACGCGAAGCGTCCTCGCCATCAGCGTCGGATCCGATTCGATGACCCGCGCAATCTCGCCGACGCTTACTTCGGGCTGTTGCGTAATCGTAAGCAGACGGGTGACGGCGGTGGGCAGGACGGGCAACGCCTGAACGCTGGCCCGTAGCGCATCAGGGATCTGAGAGGGAGCAGACATCAGCAACCGGTTTTGTTGTGTTTCCGAGGTTGGGCAGAGGTCATTACGCTCGCCTTCGGCTCGTTGTCATTGGCACCCTGCGGGTGCGTCATGTGCGCCTTCGGCGCGTCATTGATTGTCATTGGTTGAACTTGACAACAAATGACACGAGCGCAGCGAGTAAATGACCATCAATGACGCGAGCGCCAGCGAGCAAATGACAGCGAGCCACAGGCGAGCCTAATGCCTCACTGCACCCGCCCCCGCGCATCGACGGGCCATTCGTGGACGGTCTCTTCGCCATCGACGAGGTAGGTGGCGTTCTGGGTGTTGACGACGACGCAGGCGTGGTTGGGCACGACGCGGAGGCGGTCGCCGACGCTGTAGGTGGCGCCGCCGCGCACCTGCACCCAGCCGTGCTCTTCGGAGAGGCCCGTCAGGCGCGCGTGCGGATGGGGCACCATCTCGGCGGCGTTGTAGAGGATGGCGCCGTAGCCGTCGGTGAAGGCGCTGGCGTCTGAGGTGAAGACTTTCTTGCCGGCGTCGAGGAAGAGGCGTTCGCGCCCGGCGCGGTCGCGGTGTTTGCTGATGACCGTCGTGAGCACCGTCAGCGCGCAGTGGTGCAGCGTCGTCACGCCGAGGCCTACCTGAATCATGTCGTGGAAGACGTAGTTGCCGGGGCGGATTTCGGTAATGCGAAAATCATGATGCTCGCGATTTTCGAAAACGGTCATGGAGGGGGTGGAACCGATGCTGATTTCAAAGTTTCCGGGCGTGGCGCCGGGCACGCCTGCCGTGTGGAGACGAGCGGCGGTTTCGAGCATGCGGTCGCGGGTTTCGGCCATCACGCGTCGTAGCGCGGCCTCTTTGGTCTCGCCTTCGTCAGGGCCGTGATAGGCGTTGCCCTCGTGCGTGAGGATGCCCACGAGGTTCAACCCCGGCAACGCCGCGATTTTTTTAGCGAATTCGGGCAGATGGGAATCGTCCCAGCGCAGGCCGCATCGCCCGTAGCCCGCGTCGATCTCGACGAGCACGTCGGCCTGTTTGTTGCGCGCGGCGTAGATGGCCGACGCCTGCCGCGCCGCCTCCATCGTATCGACACAAAACGAGAGCCGCGCCCGATCGAGCAATGCTGCGATCCGGTCGTGCTTGTCGCGCCCGACGACGGCGTAGGCCAGGCGCACGTCGTCGAAACCGGCGTCGACGAACACCTCGGCTTCGCCCACCTTGGCCACGGTGAGCCCCAGCGCGCCGACACCCCGCTGATGCCGGGCGATGGCGATGGTCTTGTGCGTTTTCGTATGCGGGCGCAGCACCACGCGGTTGGCCGTAGCGCGGGCCTGCATCTGCTCCAGGTTGGTATCGAGCCGTGCCCGTTCGATCAGCAGGCACGGGGTCGGGAGGTCGTCGATAAAAGGCATACGTCCTGGCGATGGGGATGAGAGAGAGGGGGAGAGGGAGCAAGGGGGATAGGGCGCGTCTGATGGTGAATGAGGCTCCTTGTGAACCGTTCACAATTCGCCATTCACTATTGACAATTAGAATCACCCTCTCCCTCTTGCTCCCACGTTCCCTTTCCCTTTACCTATTCCGGTGCATGGAGTTACGTCTGATTGATCCGGAACGTAGCAATTAGCGAGATCAAATGCATTACGCGCCGCCTTTCGATACGTAGATAGCCCGTCCGTTGAGGGGTTGCGGGGGGCGGGCGTTGCCGTCGGGGAAGAAGCTTTTCAGGAGCGCAAGCTGTTCGTCCGAGACCGTCACCGGCGTCTTGAGCATGATCCAGCGCAGGCCCTCGTCGCACGGCGGCGTCGTCAGCGAGCCGTCGTAGGTGAAATAGTCGAGGTTGTCGGGCAGCAGGTCGGTGAGGTCGAGGGTTACCGGTTCACCGGCTCGCTCGTGGCCGGGCAGATGCGGCGTCAGCGTGTTGATGAAGGCGTTTTCGTCCCCCACCTCCACGAACAGCCCCAGGACGGCGGTGCGCTCACCACCATGAACGAGGTGGATCTCTGCCTCGCAGGCCACGCCGTCAACCACGTGCTCGCTGGGCGTGTGATAATGAAACTGAACGAGGGCGTACCGGTCCTCGCCGATACCCAACGTGCCGCCCAGAATGTTGACCCGAATGTTGGCCCCGGTGTTCACGACCTCTCCCGGCGCGGTCTGATAGCCGGGTTCGAGGCGGTCCAGATCCCGCACGGTGGCCCCGGTCAGGTCGATGGGCGATTGCCATGTGCCTCGGCAGGCGGCATAACACGGGTCGAGGTCGGCCCAATGGTCGGGGCCGGTGGCTCCTTCATAACTCCACTTCACGGTACATCGATTGTTTTTTGGTGATGGTTTTCAGCACGCGTCGTCGTGCTCGTTGCCTGGGGTGTATCGTCACAAGGCGTGTTGAACATAACCACGGGATCCGGGATGCGAGATTCGAGATGCGGGATGGCCTCTTTTGATCCAGAAACCAGTATCCCGCATCCCGAAACCCGCATCTCGTATCCCGAAACCCGCATCAAACCTCTTCCGGCGCAGGCAGCGTGTAGGTGCGGCCCTGGTTTTGTTGCTGGAGATACTGCATCAGCGGTTCGAAATAGTCGAGCATCGGTTTGGCGCTGAGGTCTTCGCCGGTGGTCTCGCGCAGCAGCGTCCGCCAGTCGCCCGTGGCGCCGGGGGTGAGGATCTCGCGCAGGAAATCGCCGACGGCCTGGCTGCCGTAGTAGTTGGTGGCGGTGGGTTTCTGTGAAAAGCGCGAGTGTGCGGCGAACGTTCATGGGTCGCTGTCGGGGAAGTGTTGGGAAAATGAATTTTGACCATCGCATTGGGTGAGGCATGAGCCATTCCAACATGCATCGTTTCTCTCAGCGGTGGCGCGTCAAAATTCATAATGGGGGGCATATCAGTGGACTTAATCATTTTCAGGCGGAAAGGTTCTTTGAATTGTTCGTGTTGAAGCGCATATCGTGAAGGGCTGCGCGGCGTTTCTTTCGGAGCGCAGATGTATCTTTCTGCATCGATTGATCTGATTGGATCCGAGAGACGCCGCCGCACGATGGGTCACGTTTTCATTTCCTACAGCCGTCGAGACCAGGAATACGCTCGCAAGCTCGCCGACGACTTGCGCGAACATGACGTGGAGCCGTGGCTCGACGACCGCATCGATTTCGGCAACCGCTGGTGGCGGACGATTGTCAAAGCCATTCGGGGCTGTGCCGCCTTCGTCGTGGTGATGACGCCCGAATCGGAGGAATCGGAGTGGGTGGAGCGCGAGATCCTGTTGGCGCAGCGCGAAAGGAAGCCCATCCTTCCCCTGTTGCTGCGCGGGAAAGGTCATTCTCTTCTGATCACTACACAACACGCCGATGTGACCAGCGGCCGGATGCCGCCGAAGGCTTTCTACGACCTGCTGCGACGGGCGTTGCGGATGTCTGAATCGGCTCCGGAGGCGCCCGTCATAGAGCCAGCACCAGACGAGCGTAAGAAGCAGTCGCGGCGCGATTGGTTGCATCGGGCTCGCAATCCTGAGGATCTAGCCTTCCTGACCATTGACGAGATGGCTGCCCTGCATTCGGATGCTCCGACCCAGAAGAAAAACGAATTGGTAGCCACAGCCGTACGGCGTGCGCTGCCCACGAGCACGTTGCTCAAAGTAACCAACCTGGAAGTGGTAGAACTACGCGGGCGTAAAGTGACCTATCTCACCCCGAACAGAGAGATGAAATCGGCCTCTTTTCGAGATTGGGTGCCAGGATGGCGAGCCAAAGGCCTTTTCGACTTTGCAGGCCGGAAGGCGGAGTTTCCACTGTATTTTCTCTGGGAAGGTATGTATCCAATCTGTCTTCTCAACACTGATGCCAGCCGCGATTCTGAGTTTGAGTTCCGCACTGAACACATTGCGGCCAGCAAGACCTGGCTTACGCCGAATCAGGTAAACGAGTATCATAAGTTGGCCCGGCTTTTTGAAGAAGGTTCGCAGGAGTCGGAGAATAACGCGTGAGAGGACAAAGGATACAGGCGTAAAGGATGTGATGGTCATCGCCAGTGATATGAACAGTCCTGCAACAACCTGAAGGACTCGCTCTAACCTTTGATCACGGCACCCTCACGTTTCACGTTTTACGTCTCACGCCTTACTTTCTCTCAACAGCGCGCCCCTCGCCCTCCCCGTTCACGACGTTCCCATCACCGCAACGATGCCCCCCATCTACCTCGACAACAACGCCACCACCCCGATAGCCCGCGACGTGGCCGATGCGATGGCGCCGTATCTCTACGAGCACTTCGGCAACCCGTCGAGCCCGTACGCGTACGGCGCGGTGACGAAGCAGGCCGTGGAGCATGCGCGGGCGCAGGTGGCAGGGGTGTTGGGGTGTGATCCGGCGGAGGTCATCTTCACCAGCGGCGGCACCGAGAGCAATAATTATGCGATCAAAGGCGCGGTGCTGGCAGGGCGAGATCGGGGCAATCACATTATTACATCGGCGGTGGAGCATCCGGCGGTCGTCGAGGTGTGCCGGTGGTTAGAGGGGCAGGGGTTTCGGATCACGGTGCTGCGGGTCGATGGGCGCGGCCTCGTCGATCCGGCGGATCTGGAACGCGCCGTCACGCCGGAGACGCTGCTGGTGACGGTGATGCATGCCAACAACGAAGTCGGCACGATCCAGCCGATTGCCGAGTTGGCCGCCATCGCCCATCGCCACGGCGCGCTGATGCACACCGATGCAGCGCAATCGATCGGCAAGATTCCGGTGGACGTAGACGCGCTGGGGGTGGATCTGCTGACGGTGGCCGGGCACAAGCTTTACGCGCCCAAAGGCATCGGCGCGCTGTACGTCCGCAGCGGCGTGGTGTTGGATTTGCTGATTCACGGGGCGGGGCAGGAAGGCGGGCGGCGGCCCGGTACCGAGAACGTCCTGCTGGCCGTCGGTCTGGGCCGCGCTTGCGAAATATGCGGGCGCGATCTCGATCAAAACATGGCCCATTTCGCGGCGATGCGCGACCGGCTCTTCGACGGGCTCACGCAGGCGCTCGGTGCGGCGGCGGTGCAGCGCAACGGGCATCCCGAAAAGTGCCTGCCCAACACCCTCAGTCTCAGCTTTCGCGGCGTCGAGGCCAACACGCTGCTGGCGGAGATCGCGGGCGAGGTGGCGGCCTCGGCGGGCGCGGCCTGCCACGCCGGCGAGGTGGACGTCTCGGCGGTGCTTCAGGCGTTGCAGATTCCGATGGAATGGGCGATGGGCACGGTGCGCTTCTCGGTCGGGCGTGGCACGACAGCGGACGAGGTAGATCGAGCCGTTGATGTCGTCGCCGAAGCCGCGCGGCGGCTTCAGCCCACGCCGGAGACCGCGTCGAGGCCGGCGGCGGATGATGGCGATGCGATCCGGCTCACGCATTTCACCCATGGCCTCGGCTGCGCCTGCAAGTTGCGCCCGCAGGATCTCGAAACCGTCCTGGCGCACCTGCCCGCGCCCACCGATCCGGAGGTGCTCGTCGCCGCGGCCACGGCGGACGATGCGGCGGTCTATCGCCTCGATGACGACCTCGCTCTCGTCCAGACCGTCGATGTCATCACGCCTGTCGTGGACGATCCGTACCAGTTCGGCGCTATCGCGGCGGCCAATGCACTCAGCGATCTTTACGCGATGGGCGCTGAGCCGCGCTTCGGCCTCAACATCGCCGGTTTCCCGGCGCGGCGTTTGTCGCTTGACGTTCTCAAAGAAATCCTCCGAGGCGCCTCCGACAAAGCCGCCGAAGCCGGCCTCAGCCTTGCCGGCGGTCACACCTTCGACAGCCCGGAGCCGGTGTTCGGCCTGGCTGCCAGCGGCGTGGCGCATCCGGACCGGATCGTCCGCAACGACACGGCCCGTCCCGGCGATGTGCTGGTGCTGACGAAGCCGCTGGGCACCGGCCTCATCGCCACCGCCGTCAAACGCGGCCTGGCCGACGACGCCGCAGCCTGCGCCGCCGCCGCGCTGATGGCAACACTCAACCACGAGGCTGCGGGGGCTATGCTGGAGACCGGCGCGCACGCCTGCACCGACGTTTCGGGCTTTGGATTGTTGGGGCACCTGCGCGAGATGGCCACCGGCAGCGGCGTCGATGTGACGCTCTCCGCCCGCGCCGTGCCCGTCCTCGAAGCCGCCCGGCGCTTCGCCGCTTCCGGCATCGCGCCCGGCGGCACGGTCAACAACCTCGCCCACGTCGCGCCGTACGTCCGTTTCGCCCCGGAAATCCCCCAGGCCGGCCAACTCGTCCTGGCCGATGCGCAGACATCCGGCGGCTTGCTCATCAGCCTCCCCGCCGCCCGCGCCGATGCCTTGCTCGGTACCCTCCGCGCTCGCGGCGTGCAAGAGGCAGCGCGCATCGGCACGGTCGATCGCGCCGGTTCAGGGCAGATTACCGTTGTCAAATAGGCAAAAGGGCAAATAGGCAAAAGGGCAATCAAGTCTTTTTTACGATTTGCCATTTGCATCATTTGCCATTTGCATCATTTGCCATTTGCATCATTTGCCATTTGCATCATTTGCCATTTGCATCATTTGCCATTTGCA
>JANQES010000107.1 GCA_028278205.1 Rhodothermales bacterium | reverse complement strand
GGTCTGGAGGTGTTGGAGGCGCTGGATCGGGTGCGGTATGATGTGATCTTGATGGACGTGCAGATGCCGGAGATGGACGGGTTGATGGCCACGCGTCGGGTGCGTGCGGAGTTGCCGGAGGCGCGTCAGCCGCGCATCATCGCGATGACAGCCAACGCGATGCAGGGAGACCGGGAGCGCTGTCTCGAAGCGGGCATGGACGACTATCTGAGCAAGCCCGTGCGCCTGGAGGATCTTGATCAGGCCCTCCGCCACTGCTTGCCGTTCAAGACAACCAACCCGGCAAGCGGAGTACGGGCTGCCTGCCCCCCCAACAGCGTGCCGCGCGGTGTTCCAAATGAGTACAAAGAATCGGTATAACACCGCCCCGGACAGCCGGCCAGGATCGGGGCTAAAGAGATGGTTTACCCGTCGAACGCATCGATTTTAAAAGAAAACAGCCGATCCTCAAAGAAAACAGCGCCTCCGAGGTTATATTTAAGGTACTTTTCTAAGATGATAAATACGTAGTTCAGCCCGTCAAAATACATAACCTTGCGTATTTACGGCCCTTGCCCTGAGATCGATTACTAAAGCGTGAGCAACGACGAATCCAGTGGAGAGGAGAGTCCATGATATCGATTCTTGATGTATATGAACGGGCCTATTATTGGCGCATGTTCGTACCGGCACATCGCTGGCATAATGAGATCACGGCCTTGGGTAGGGCAGGAGACGAGGGTCTCCAGCGCGCCGGGGAGGTCGAGATAAACAGGCCTCCCCCGCGTGTGCCTTCCAGCACAAGTGCCCGCGCAAGAGACGAGGGGGTAAGCGTGTCTGCGCCCGCGCCGCGTTGGCGCAGAGGCATCGACGTCACCGTCTGATGGTTGAGCTGCCCAGTGATTAAAGGAGTTCATTATGGCTACTCCCCTCCGCGTATTGATTCTCGAAGACATGCCCGACGACGCCGAGTTGATGTTTCATCAACTACGCCAGGTCGGCTTAGACCCCGTCTGGCAACGCGTCGAAACCGAAACCGACTACTGCGATGCCCTCGGTCAACGCGCCTCCGCCTGGCAGGTCATCCTGGCCGACTACACCCTGCCGCAGTTCGATGCCCTGCGTGCCTTGCGCCTGTTGAGGGAACGAGGCCTCGATATCCCCTTCATCGTCGTGACGGGCTCGGTCAGTGAGGAGGTCGCGGTCGAATGCATGAAGCAGGGCGCGTCAGACTATTTGCTGAAAGACCGTCTGGCGCGGTTAGGGCCAGCAGTGCGGCACGCGGTAGCGCAGCGGCAGGTTCAGGAGGAGAGGAGGCGGGCCGAGGCCACCCTCTTCGAGCGTGAAGCCCAATACCGAGCCTTGTTCAACTATATCCCGGATCCGGTTTTCATCTTCGATAAGCAATCCCATCGTTTTCTCGATGCCAACGAAGCCGTTTTCAGGATTTACGGCTATTCCCTGGACGAACTGCGGTCGATGACGCCGTTCGATCTGCACCCACCGGAAGAGCAGGATAAGGTGGCGCGCACCATCAACATCAGAAATATTGATCAGCCCTTCACCTACACCCATCTTACCAGGCAGGGACGTCGGATCGATGTGGAGGTTCTTTCTAACGAGTTCGACTACCAGGGGCGTCCGGCTTCGATCAGCATTGTGCGCGATATCACGGAACGCAAGCGCCATGAAGAGCAGCTCGTGGCGGCCAGGGAAAAGGCCGAGGGAATGACGCGCTTGACGGATGCTTTCCTCACCAATATGAGCCACGAGATCCGCACGCCGCTCACTGCCATCCTCGGCTTTGCCGACCTGCTCGTCGACGAGGTCCCCGGCGCCCAGCGCGAGGCGGTGACGTTCATCCAGGAAGGAGGCCGACGCCTGCTCGAAACCCTCAATGCCGTCCTCGACCTCGCTTGCCTGGAAGCCGGCGGCGCTGAACTCACCGTCGAACCGGTCGACGTACGGCCTGTGCTCGGCCAGGTCGCCGGATTGTTCAGGCCCCTCGCTGAGAAAAAAGCCCTGGGCTTCAAGATGGACCTGCCGCCGGCACCCGTTTTTGTCCCGGCCAACCGCGCCGGGCTCGAACGCATCTTGAATAACCTGCTCTTGAATGCCTTCAAGTTTACGGAAGCAGGGTGGGTCGCTGTGCGGGTCTATGCCGATGAGGCGTCGGGGTATATCGTCGTGGAAGACACGGGGATTGGGATGGAGGAGGCGTTCTTGCCGCATCTTTTCGACGCGTTCATACAAGAATCCACGGGGCTCACCCGGGATCATGAGGGAACAGGACTCGGCATGGCCATCGCGAAGCGGCTCGTAGAGGCGATGGGAGGGCAGATCACGGTGCAGAGCAAAAAGGGGCACGGCGCCCGATTCACGCTCTGTTTCCCGCGTGTACCGCCTCCGCTGCAAGCGGATGGGCACGTCGAGCCGCGAGGACAAGCCCTCCTGACGCCTACGACGGCCACTCCTCCGACCCGGCGCTTGCCGCTACGGATATTAGTGGCCGAAGACAATCTTGTTAACCAGAAAGTCGTGCTCCGCCTGCTCGAACGTCTCGGTTGTACCGCCGCCGTCGTCGCCAACGGCCGCGAAGCCCTTCAGGCCCTTGAGCGCGCCGCCTACGACGTCATCCTGATGGATGTGCAGATGCCGGAGATGGACGGGCTGGAAGCGACCCGGCAGATCTGCGCGCGCTACGGGGCCGCCCAACGCCCGCGCATCATCGCCGTGACAGCCAACGCCATGGAAGGCGACCGCGAGCGCTGCCTCGACGCCGGCATGGACGACTACCTCAGCAAACCCGTCCGCCTGGAGGAACTCGGCGCGGCCCTCCGGCAGTGCTTGCCGCTCGGAGCCGCTCCTTCGGCCAACGGGGCACGGCGGAACCCTTCTTTGAGGAGGGGGAAACGCCTGAGTATACCCGTTTGTGGGCGTCCCCCGAAGGACCCTCACCAAGAAAACCTGCCTCGCCGCCGCCGGGCTTCTTCTTGAAAACAGTCTTTCCTAAACCACCTACCAAACTGAGAGCAAATCGTCATGAGAATAGTACCCTGGCTACGCAGTAACGTGCCCTACCAGATCGTCCCTGTGCTCCTTGCCCTGGTGGCAGGCAGCCTGGGGGCCTCGTCCTCCGCGCGGGCTCAGGAGACAGCCCCTCCATCCCCGCCGGAAGAAGTCTTTCAGACCGAACTGGTTTACCCGCAGGAGCAAGGAGAAGTGCAACTGACCCTGTCGCCTCACCTGTCCGGGGCCGCGTCGGAGCGTACGGGGCAGGTGCCGCTTACGCTCGAATACGGCCTGACCGATGCCTGGCAGGTCGAACTGGAGTGGGGCGGCTATACGTACGGCCCCTCGCATGGCGTGGGCGACCTGGAGATCGGCAGCAAGTACAGCTTCATGAACCTATTGGGAAACCATACGCACGCCGCCGTCGGCCTGGAAGTAGAACTGCCTGTTGACCAGGCCGACGAGGAAGGGGTGGAACTGGAGCCCTTTGTTATTCTCGCCAGAGACCTCCCGCGTCTCTCCGGGCTTCAGGTCTTTCTCCATGCCGCTGCGGGGTTTGAACTGGGCCCGGAAGAAGAGACGCCCGACGCTCTTGAAGCGGACGGGGCGGCGTGGACCTTGAACACAGGCGCCTTTCTGCCGCTCAGACCGGTTACCCTGACGGCAGAACTCAACTGGGAGCGCACCGGCACGGTGGATCGGGCCTATGTGACGCCGGGCCTCGTCCGGTCCTTGCCGGGCGGTTGGGAGATCGGAATTGGAATCCCTGTAGGGGTAACGTCCAGCGCCGATGCGTTCCGCGTCGTCGGCATGCTGACCTACGAATTTTCCTTCTTCGGCGACGACGATTGAGCAAGCAAGACACCTTACCGCGATTCCCTCTTTCTTTATCTGAAGTAAATGCACGTCCTCAAGGAATGAAGCTTCACCACAAGTTATTACTGGCCTTTGTCGGCGCGGCGCTCCTCGTCGGCGTCGTCGGGTATTTCTCGTACCGGTTCCACGATTCAACGGGCTACGAGGTCGTTCAACTCAAGGAGAGCGCGATTCTGGAAATCGAATACGCCGGGCGCATGGCGCAGGCGCTGCAAGCCAGCCAGATGGCCGCGCAGGAATTGCTTGAGGAACACTTGCAGACCCTGCTCGATCCCGCCGGCGCTGCCAGGGCCACCCTGGAAGCCGAACGCGCACGGCAGAGCCTTGCAGAAGGCCTGGCCCAGTTCGAGCGCTTTTTGTCGGAGAGCCAGCAGGCAACGCAGACCGGCAAGGTACACGCGACGCACCGCGGGCAGGACGACGAGGCCGAGGGCGAGGAAGAAGAGTTGAGGTGGCTGGCCGACCTGAGAGAGGCCTTTGAACGATACCGTGGCCTGACCACGACGTTTATCGCGTTGACCGAGCAGCAAGACGTAGGGCCGGCGAATGCGTACATGGAATCGGTTCTGAAACCGTATTTCCACGAGATGCTCCTTCCTCTGATCGACCAGTACCGGGAGGGTGCCCGCGCAGAGTTCGAGGAACGCGCCGAGCACGTGCGGGCGCATGCCGAATATGCCGGCTGGCAGATTGCCCTGACCGCGATGCTGGCTGTCCTGGTCGCCCTCGTCCTCGGGTTCTTCACCACACGACGCATCACGGCGCCGCTGAAGAAAGCCACCGACGTAGCGGAGAAAATAACCGCCGGCGGCAGGAACATTTCCATCGAGGTGGCAGCGCAGGGCGAAGCCGGCCTCCTGCTGGCGACGATGAAGCAGATGCTGCAGGCTGTCAGCGAAGCCGAGGACGGATTGAAACAATCCCGGGAGTTCCTCGACCACATCATCCAGGCGATTCCCCACCCGATCTTTGTCAAAGATGAAGCGCACCGATGGGTCGTCTTGAATGATGCCGCTTGCGAGATGATGGGCCATCCCTTAGCGGAACTCCTTGGCAAGTCCGATTACGATCTGTATCCGAGAGAGCAGGCCGACGTCTTCTGGGAGCGGGACAATCATGTGCTGCGGACGGGGGAGCCGGATGTCAATGAGGAAGCGATCACCTGGCAGGATGAGCTCCGCACCATTACCACCAGCAAAACCACCTTTACCGACTCCCTTTCGGGAGAACGCTACATCGTAGGCGTCATCTACGACATCACCGAGCGCAAACAGGCCGAAGAAGACCTCAAACGCGCCAAAGAAGCCGCCGAGGCCGGCGCCCGCGCCAAGAGCGAATTCCTCGCTACGATGAGCCACGAAATCCGCACGCCCCTCAACGGCGTCATCGGCATGACGAGCCTCCTGCTCGACACGCCCCTCGACGACGAGCGCCGCGAATACGTCGAGACCATCCGAACCAGCGGCGAGACGCTCCTTACGATCATCAACGACATCCTCGACTTCTCCAAAATCGAAGCCGGCCACCTCGACCTCGAAGAACACCCCTTCGCGCTACGGACCTGCATCGAAGACGTCCTCGACCTGCTCGCGCCCAGAGCCGTCGAGAAAGACCTCGAACTGGTCTATTTCATCGATTCAGATGTCCCGCAGGCCGTCGTCGGCGATGTGACCCGTCTCCGGCAGATCCTCGTCAACCTCCTCTCGAACGCCGTCAAGTTCACGCGCGAAGGCGAGATCGTCGTCACGCTCGAAGCCGAACCCGTCGATGCGGCTCGGTCTCGGCTGCACGTTGCCGTGCGCGACACGGGCATCGGCATTGCCGAAGACCGGCTCGGCCAGATCTTCGAGTCGTTCACGCAGGCCGATGCCTCGACCACGCGCAAGTACGGCGGCACGGGGCTGGGGCTGACCATCAGCAAGCGGCTGGCGGAGCTCATGGGGGGGGCGCTGTGGGCCGAAAGCCGGGTGGGCGAGGGCTCGACGTTTCACTTGACGCTGGAGGCGCCGACGGCCCCGAGCCAGGGCCCGGTTTCGCGCTGTGACGAGAAACGGCTCGCGGGCAAGCAGGTGTTGATCGTCGACGACAACGCGGCGAACCGGCAAATCCTCACGCGGCAGGCCGAGCAGTGGGGGATGCTGCCGCAGGCGGTCTCTTCAGGACCTGAGGCGCTGGCGGTACTCGCCGCCGGCAAACGTTTTGACCTGGGCCTTCTGGACATGCACATGCCCGAGATGGACGGCTTGACGTTGGCCCGGCGCCTGCGCGAAGCGCCTGCCGGGCAGGCGCTGCCGTTGGTGCTGCTGAATTCGCTCGGGGACCGCATCGAAACGGAAGGGTCTCCGTTTGCGGCGAGCCTGACCAAGCCGGTCAAGGGATCGAAGCTCTGTGATGTCTTGATCGGCGTGCTCGATGAGCGGCGTGTGCAACCCGTCACCTCGTCCGCCCAGCCCGCCCGCCCGGCCCGGTGCTCGTCGCAACGAATCCTGCTGGCTGAGGACAACCGGGTCAACCAGAAGGTCGCCCTCCGGCTGCTCGAACGCCTGGGCTACCGCGCCGACGTGGCCGCCAACGGCTACGAGGTTCTCCAGGCCCTCGAACGCGACGCCTACGACGTCATTTTGATGGACGTACAGATGCCGGAGATGGACGGGTTGGAGGCAACCCGGCAGATCGCTGCGCGCTACGAGGCCTCGGAGCGCCCGCGCATCATCGCCATGACGGCCGACGTGATGGCCGGCGGCCGCGAGCGCTGCCTCGACGCCGGCATGGACGACTACCTCAGCAAACCCGTTCGCCTGGAAGCCCTCGACGAGGCCCTTCGCCGATGCCGGCCGTCCAGGACTGTTTTACCCGAATTAAAACTAAAACAAGGTGCCCAGTGATGAAGTTGTATCACAAGTTGTTACTATCGTTTACCGGCGTGGCGCTCCTCGTCGGCATCGTCGGGTATTTCTCGTACCTGTTTCACGATTCGACCGGCTACGAGGTCGTTCAACTCAAAGAGAGCGCGATTCTGGAAATCGAGAACGCCGGGCACATGGCCCAGGTGCTCCACGCCAGCCAGATCGCCCTTCGAGAGTTGCTTGAAGAACACTACCAGGCCGTGCAAGACCCGGCCGCTGCCTCGGAAGCCGGATTAGGAATCGGAAGGACGCGGCGCACCCTTCAGGAAATATTTTTCCAGTTCGAGCACTATTTGGCGGAGAGCCGGGAGGCGACCGAGACCGGCAAAACGAAGGCTGCCCAGCGCGGAGAGGACGACGAGGTCGAGGGTGAGGAAGAAGAGTTGACGTGGCTGGCCGACCTCGACGAGGCCTTTTACGAGTACCGCGCCTCCACCGAGGAGTTTATCCGGCTGATGGAGCAGGACGGGGACGCCGCCGTCGCGTACCTGGAAACAGTCCTGGAACCGCATTTCCACGATAGGCTTCTTCCCCTCATCGACCAGTACCAGGAAGATGCGCACGAAGAGTTCGGGGAACGAGTGGAGCAGGTGCAGGCGTACGTAGACTACGTCGGCTGGCAGATTGGGTTGATCTCGGTGCTGGCTGTCCTGGTGGCCTTCATCCTCGGATTCTTCATCACGCGAAGCATCACCGGGCCGCTGAAAAAAGCCACCGACGTAGCGGACAGGATAACCGCCGGCGACCGGAACGTCCCCATCGAGGTAACGTCGCAGGATGAAGCGGGCCTGTTGCTGGCGACGATGAAGCGGATGCTGCACGCCATCAACACTGCCGAAGAACTCCAGGCGCGCCAACTCGCCATTATGGAATCAACGACGGACTTCATCGGAATTATCACGCTCGACGGCCGGATCCAGTATATCAATCAAGCCGGTCGGGCTATATGCGGCCTTGCAAAAGACGCCGACGTCACCACGATGCGGGCGGAGGATTTTCACTCGGCGCAGATCGCTCCCCAGATTGCCGAAGAAATCATTCCCGCCGCCATGAAGAAGGGGATCTGGAGCGGTGAATCAGCCTTTTTGCACCGGGACGGCCACGAGATTCCCATGTCGATGGTGGTGCTGGCGCATCGGTCGGATGATGGAAAGGTGCGCTACCTTTCTACGATTTCCAGAGACATCACCGCGCGCAAACAGGCCGAAGAAGTAGACAACATCATCGCGTCGATGGCCGATCCGCTCCTGGTGACAGACATGAATCGCGCGATCCAGCGCGTCAACCAGGCGACCCTGGACCTGTTGGGCTATCGCGAAGAGGACATTCTGGGGCAGTCCGTGGCGTTTCTTTTTGCGGACCCCTATGAGCACGTCGATACCCTCGTGGAAAAGCTTGAACAGGGTGGCTTTGCGGGCCGGCTGGAGACGCACTTCCGGACCCGCCAGGGCGCGACCATGCCCATCTCGCTTTCAGGTACGTTGCTTCATGACCGCAATGGGCAGGAACTCGGCCTCGTCTGTGTGGCCAGAGATATAACCGAGCGCGAGCGCTACGAACGAGAGTTGGTGTCGGCCAAAGAAAAGGCGGAGGAAATGACGCGCTTGAAGGATGCTTTCCTCACCAATATGAGCCACGAGATCCGCACGCCGCTCACCGCCATCATCGGCTTTGCCGACCTGCTCGCCGACGAGGTCCCCGAGGACCAGCGCGAGGCGGTCCAGTTCATGAAAGACGGCGGGGATCGCTTGCTCGAAACCCTCAACGCCGTCCTCGACCTCGCCCACCTCGAAGCCAACAGCTTCGAACTCGTCCTCGAACCGGTCGATGTAGGCGTCTCCCTCCGCAAAGCCGCCGGATTGTTCAGCAGCCTGGCCCAGAAAAAAGCCCTTGACCTGCGCCTCGACCTGCCTGACGCGCCCGTCTTTATCGAAGCCGACCAGGCCGGGTTCGAACGCATCCTGGGCAACCTGCTCTCGAATGCCATCAAGTTTACCGAGGCGGGCTGGGTCGCCGTCCAGGCCTACACGGACGAAGCGTCCGTACACGTCGAGGTCGAGGATACCGGCATCGGCATCGACGAGGCGTTCATACCGCATCTGTTTGATGAGTTTAAGCAAGAATCTACGGGGCTCAGCCGTGACCACGAGGGGTCGGGGCTGGGCCTGGCGATCGTGAAGCGGCTGGTGGAGTCGATGGAGGGAACGATCACGGTGCAAAGCATGAAAGGGCACGGCAGCCGGTTCAGGCTCTCGTTCCCCCGTGTATCCTCTGCTGCGCAAGTGGAGGACCCCATCGAGCAGCCGGAGCAACCCGTCGCCACGGCGTCGGCCCCTGTTGGGCAACCCACCCGGCACGCGCCGCTGCGGATTTTGATGGCGGAAGACAACCCGATCAACCAGAAAGTGCTGCTGCGCTTGATCGAACGCCTCGGCCACACCGCCGACGTCGTCGGGGACGGCCAGAAGGTGCTAGAGGCGCTCGAACGCGCCCCCTACGACCTCATCCTGATGGACATTCAAATGCCCGTGATGAACGGCCTGGAAGCGACCCGGCAGATCTGCGCGCGCTACGGGGCCGCCCAACGCCCGCGCATTATCGCCGTGACGGCCAACGCCATGGAAGGCGACCGCGAGCGCTGCCTCGACGCCGGCATGGACGACTACCTGAGCAAACCCGTCCGCCTGGAAGCGCTCGGCACGGCTCTCCGCGGCTGCTTGCCATCCAAGACAGCCGACGCGGTAAACGGGGCGCTAAACGAGAATCAGCAGGCGCAGCCGGCCATCGACGCGGCGGTGTTGCAGGCCTTGCACAACACGCTGGGCGAGGAAGACTCGGCCTCCTTGAATGACTTGTTTACCCTCTTCCTTGAGGATGCCTCCGATCTCCTTGAGAAGACGAGCCGGGCCGCCGAGACGGGCGACCGGGCTGCGCTTCAGCGGGCGGCGCACACGCTCAAATCGACCGGAGCAGCCTTCGGGGCTATGCGTTTAGCGCGGCTGTGCCGGGAGTTGGAGCAGATGGGCAAGGAAGGGAATCTCGGCGAGGCTGCGGCCACGGCGGCGCAAGCGAAAGCGGCCTTTAGCGAGGTGCGACGTGAAATACAAGCACGCTGGTTGAACTGATTCGTCCTGATAAATACGTAGTTGAGCATGGCAAAATACGCAGGGTTGCGTATTCACCGCGCGTACCCGCCTACCGATTACTAATCTGTGCCTTACTATGTATAAAAGCTGTCCTCGTCATGAAGATTCTCGTCGTGGAAGATTTCCGGCTTATGGCCCTGATGCTCAAGAAGAATCTAGCGAATTTAGGCTACCGTGATGTTTGTCTGGTCGGCAGCACGGAAGAGGCCGTGAAGCATCTCAAGATACAGCAGTTCGACCTGTTCATCGTAGACTGGGTGTTGCCCGGTGCCAGCGGGGTGGAGTTCGTCAGGTGGCTCCGTTCCATGGCGCTCTATCAACACGTCCCCATTCTTATGGCCACAGGCAATGATGCGTATGACGAGGTGATGGAAGCCCTTGAAGCAGGAGCAGACGACTATCTGCTTAAGCCGGTGCGGCAAGAGATGCTGGAGGCAAAGCTGAAGAGCCTGGTAGACGAAAAATCGTCGGACGATCCGGACGAGGCCGAGCCGGTCGGGCCGGAGGCGAACCAGGCCGAGCCGAGCCCGCCGGAGCCGAGCTAATCTGTGAGGCATCGAACTGATTTGTGAAGAAAACTATCCTTGCCTGGACGACAGATAGAGCAGGAGAGCCTGTAAACCGATGAAAGTGCTCATTGTAGACGACGACCCGGTCGTTCAGCTTGTTCTGAAAAAGATGACCGCCTCACGGGGTCATGACGTGACCGTTTGCGGAGATGCCGAGTCGGCTCTGGTGCTGTGCCAACGTGAACAGTACCCGTTGCTCCTCCTCGACTGGGTCCTGAAGGATATGAACGGCCTCGAACTCTGCCGCCGGCTTCGGGCGCTCCCCCATGGCGACAGCAGCGTGTTCATGGCTGTCACGGGCCGCACCGAAGCGGACGATCTCCGAGCCGTGCTAGAGGCGGGTTTCGACGACTACGTGCCCAAGCCCGTAGACCGGAAGCTTTTCAACATTCGCCTTACGATTGCCGAAGCGCGTCTGGTCGAAATTGCCAAACGTAAAGAGGCCGAGCAGCAGCTCACCTGTGCCTACGAGCGGTTGCAACGGGCCAACGAGCAGTTGAAAGAGAATCAGACCCAGTTGGTACACTCCGAGAAAATGGCCTCGCTGGGCCAGTTGGCTGCCGGCGTCGCCCACGAGATCAACAACCCCGTCGGCTTCGTCACCAGCAACCTCGGCACGCTCGCCGAATACACCGTGGTTTTCACCCGCCTGCTCGACGCCTACGAGACCCTGACCGGTCACGTATCGCCGGATCAGAGCGCCGCCGGCCAGGCCGTCTTGCACGACATCGCAGAGATACGCGAGGAAGAGGATCTGGATTTCATCCGTGAGGATATCGATGCCCTGTTGGCCGAATCGCTCAACGGCATGTTTCGCGTCAAAGAGATCGTCCAGGGGCTCAAGAGCTTTGCCCGCGTTGACGAGGCCGAGATGCAGATTGCCGATGTCAACGAGGGCATCGAAGCGACGCTCAAGGTGGTCTGGAACGAGCTCAAGTACAAGTGCGAGGTCCACACGAAGCTCAGTCCGCTGCCGCAGATCCGCTGTTATCCGGGGCAACTCAATCAGGTTTTCATGAACCTGCTCGTCAACGCTGCCCACGCCATGGAGGAGCGCGGTGAGATCACTATCGAAACCGAAACGACCGATAGCGAGGTCATCATTCGGATCTCGGACACCGGTGTGGGGATTCCGAAGGAGCACCTGTCGGAGCTTTTCAACCCGTTCTTTACGACCAAACCCGTGGGCGAGGGCACCGGGCTAGGGCTTTCGATCTCCTACGGCATCATCCAGAAACACGGCGGCCGCATCGAAGTGGACAGCGAGGTGGGACGCGGCACGACGTTTACGATTTACTTGCCCATCCAGGAGGAGAATCATGCGTGATCGGGTGCTCCTTTGTGTCGATGACGAAGTCAGCGTGCTTCGGTCGTTGAAGCGCTGCCTCCGCAAGGAGGCCTATCAGATCGTTACGGCGTCGAGGGGCGCCGAGGGGCTGGCTTTGCTCGAAACGCATCCCGTCCAGGTCGTGCTCTCCGATCAGCGTATGCCCGACATGGTGGGGACGGCATTCCTCCAGCAGGTCAAAGAGCACTACCCCGATACGGTTCGGGTCATGCTATCAGGTTACGCTGAGGTGCACGCGATTCTTGCCTCGATCAACCAGGGCGAGATCTACCGATTTCTGCCCAAGCCCTGGAACGAAGAAGAACTGAAGGTAACGCTGCGGCAATGCTTTGATCGATACGACCTGATCCGGCAGAATCGTGAACTGATTGAACAGATCCAGAAGAAAAATGAGACGCTCCAATGCTTGAATGAGACCCTGGAGCAACTCGTTGAGGAACGGACGCAGTCGCTTCGGTTTGCCCAGGACATCGTGGAAAAACTGCCGTATCCCGTACTCGGCATCAGCCGTGAGGGGTTCGCGGCTTTGGCCAACGAGACCGCCCGGCACCTCTTATCCTCGACGTCTTTTTTCCTTGGCGCCGACCTGGACGTGTTTCTGCCCGCCGGCGTGGCCGAGGCGGTAACCCTGAGGCTCAACGGCAAACGCCCTGGCTGCGACAAGCTGACCTTTCCCTTAAACGGACACACGATTTGCTCTGAAATCATACCCCTTAGTCACAGGCATACCGTACGCGGATGCATACTCTTAATGGAGGTCCAATAGATGAACGCTCAAGTTACCCAAGACGTACTGCGCCACATACAGTCGTTGCCGCCGTTGCCTATCGCCGTGCAGCGGCTGCTCGCCGTGGCTGATGATCCGGACGTAAACATCAGCGAACTGACCCAGATCATCGAGAAAGACCAGGCTTTGACGGCACACATTCTGCGTGTGGCCAACTCGTCTTTCTACGGCCTCTCCCGGCGTGTGGAGACCATCTCGAAGGCCGTCGTCGTACTTGGCTTCCACACGCTGCGCAATATCGCGCTCCGGGTGGCTGTGCTCGGGCTCAAACGACGGACCGATGGGCAGCACCAGCCTCACCAGGAGGCCTTGTGGAAACATGCCCTGGCTGTAGCCTGTGCCGCTCAACTCTTAGCGAAGCGCCTGCGGCTTGCGGATCCCGAAGTGGCCTTTGTCGCTGGCCTGTTGCACGATCTGGGCAAGATCGTATTGGTGGAGGTGCTCGGCGAACGCTACGTCGGCTTACTCGAACAGGCCGAAGGCAGCACGGCTCCCCTGCATGTCCGTGAGCAAGTGGTCTTCGGCATCACACACGAGGCCGCAGGGCGCGTGCTTTGTGAGTACTGGCAGATCCCGACGCTTCTAACCCGCGTCGTAGCGGCTCATCACAGCCAGGAGGGTGTTGAGGCGACGGCTCCTTCGGAGGATCCCTTGATCGACACCGTCCGCATGGCCAATGCCACGGCCAAGATCGCGCAGATCGGATCGAGTGGCAATCCGTACGTCGCGCTTGATTCGCTTGATGGCAGCCGCGCGCGCGCGTTTCAAGGATCCTGGCGTGAGGTGCTCGACGTACTTCCGGCGAAGGTGCAGGCCATCGAAGCTGCTTTCTTCGATGGCGGATCGGCAGAGGCTTCTGCGCCGAGTTCGCAGGAGAATTCGCTGTTTCCGGTAGGGCTCTACCTCAAACGCCCCGAAGCGCGTGACATGGTTACCCTGGTGCTGCGCGAGCATGGATGCAGCGCGGCGTCTGTCGAAGAGCTCCTGTCCGAAGACGCGGGTCTCATCGGGGTCGTTACTGACGGCACGGTGCCTGCCGCTTTGGAAGGACACCTCGCTCAGCAAGGCCTGCCGCTGCTAAATCTTTCCTCCTGGCAAGGAGGCAGGGCTCATGGTTCCGGTTTCTCTATAAACATTCAACGCCTTCAGACATGGATACCCCAGGTTACACGGAACGCACAGCGTGTGCTGTAGACCTCCCCAAGATTCTGCTCGTAGACGACGAGGGTGACATCCTGCGCTCGCTCAGGCGCCTGCTGCGAAAGCAGTTCGAGATTACGACCACGACGCTCCCCGAAGAAGCCCTCCAGCATCTGGCTGAGGAGGAATACGCTATTCTGCTCTCCGATCAGCGTATGCCCACCATGGAAGGCACGGAACTGATGGCAAAAGCCCGCGAAGTTTCCCCGGACACCGTGCGGATTATCCTGACAGGCTATGCCGACATCAACGCCGCCATGGACGCTATCAACCGGGGCAATGTTTATCGTTTCCTGCAGAAGCCCTGGAACGATGCCGACCTGCTGGCCACGCTCTGCCGGGCAGTTGATCACTTTGTCCTCGTCCAAGAAAACAAGCGCCTCTACGGCCTGACAGAGGCGCAAAACGAGAAGCTCAAAGCATTCAACCGGAGCATGCAAGCCAAGGTCGTCGAGCGAACCAGGCAGGTCACGCAACTCAACGAGGAGCTATCGAACACGCTTCGTGAGACGATGCGAGTACTGGCCAGAATGGCCGAAATACACAGTCCCGTATTGGGCAACCATGCTCAACGCGTAGCCAGGCTCTCCATAGAGGTCGGTAAACAAATGGGGTTTTCAGATGAGGAACTCTACCAACTGGGAGTGGCTGCCATGTTGCACGATATCGGGAAGATTGGTATGAAGCCGGGCCTCTTTCGCAAGCACTATTCCGTACTCAGCGCCGAAGAAAGAGCCATCCTGGTAACGCATGCTGTTACCGGAGCAGCGCTCGTACGGATGATACCGAATCTCGGAGAGGCGGCGCTCTTCATCCGGCACCATCACGAGCGCTTCGAGGGCAAAGGATTTCCGGATAGGCTTTTTGGGCGAAAGATTCCGCTCGGTGCCCGGATTATCGCGGCGGTGAACGTCTATGACAATGCGCTCAACAACCGGATCACTTTTAGCCATGCTACCCCCGCCAAAGCGCGTCAGTATGTCCAGGACTGCGCGCCGCGAGAACTTGACCCGGAGGTCGTTGCTGTGCTCGTTACGATTCTATGTGAGGAAGACCACGAGCCCAAACAAGAGGAGTTCGACATCGAAGTGGATATAAGAGACCTGCAACCCGGCATGGTTCTCTCCAAAAACGTGCATAACATCCAGGGTACGCTGGTGCTTCCCCGAGAAACCAAGATTAGTGAAATACAGCTTTTTCGGCTCTTGAAACATCACCAGACCACCCCTGTCGAAGGCATTTACGTATACCGGTCCTGACTTCTCCGTCCGCTTAATATTTATAACGAGAATACAGAGAATATGGGGCGTCGGTTGATCTTTGGGGTGGGTTTGGATGTGCAAACACGCCGTGGCAACCGAGATCAATCGGCAGCCCCTTCCATTTCCTCTCCCGCATATGCAGTTGGAAAGGCCCCCGCTCAGGGCGTGGGCCCAGACAGTCGGGACAATCTGGAACATCTTTTCAAGGCCCTTTCATTTGCGTGAAGTAACAGCCTGTTCGTAACTTGCGCTTCTCCACCATTTCGCCTGCTCTTATCCCCACTCTACCGAACAGCAGTTCGGCAACGGCAGTTCGGCTTCGTGCTGGCAGGCCTGGGTGTAGCCTTGCATGCACTCAGGACAACGTGGCACCGGGGGGACCTATCCCACGGTCATCGCTCATGCAAACGCAGTGTGCACCACCGATTTTGCTCGTCGAAGACAATGACGCCCACGCATACCTGATCCTGACCTTTCTCCAAGAACAGCCTCTGGTTGACCGTATCGACCGCGTCGCCGACGGAGAAGAAGCCCTGGACTATCTCTTCAGGCGTGGCCCTTACGAAAACGCCTCGTCGCTTCCAGCCCTGGTGCTGCTGGATCTACGCCTTCCCAAATTCGACGGGCTGGAGGTGCTTCGACAGATCAAGGCATCGTGCGAACTGAGAGACATCCCGGTGGTGATACTCTCGACGTCGGAGGACGAAGCAGATGTAATGGCAGCCTACAGCCTGCACGCCAACGGCTACCTCGTCAAACCGCTCGGCGCGGCGCAATTCGCTGGCATGAGCGAGGCGCTCGTTACCTACTGGCTGGGGTGGAACTATCCTCCGCAAAAACATCCTCCTGCCGGAGAGACCGCCTCGCTCTCACAGAGAAGCTAAAAGCCTCGGGGCTGGCACCATGGCATCGCCTCAAAGGCGTGTTCGGGATCAGCGGCAAGGCAAAGATGCCCGGCGATCAGCGCCGCCTGGCTGGTAGCCTGCTCGATCACCTCTGCCTCGTCGGCGCGGTGGGGGGCCATGTCGTAGTGCCTCACCTGCGGCGGCAGCCAGTGCTTTTTTGCGCCGACATAGTAGACAAGGAGTGCAACCTCGACAAAGCGCGTCGTGTCATTGTCGAAGGGGTAGATCTGAACGGTCAGACTGATCTCAGGCACGTGGTCATAGAGAATGCGCATGGCTGGAAGCTGCTTGCCAAAGAATAAAGACTACCTTCGCCCGCCGGTTCACAGATTGAGCCGGGGGCCATATTTCCTTTACAGAAAAAACGCTGCAAGAGGCTCACGGCACGACCGGGACACGCGGTATGCGTTGGGGATCCGGCAACCGGTCGGTTCTCGCTCAACCTGCGTTCTCCCTCGCCACGCTCCCGGCCGGGCACGTGAAATAAAACGTACTGCCGCGGCCCTGCCCCTCGGACTCGACCCAGATGCGCCCGCCATGCACCTCGACGATCCGACGCACCAACGCCAACCCGATCCCCGTGCCCTCGCCGTTGGGGCTCAACTGGTCGAACAGGCCGAAGACTTTCTCGTGATAACGGGGATCGATCCCTATGCCATTATCCCGGACAAAGCAGATCACTTCTACGTCATCCGCTCGGGCTCCGATCTCCACACGCGGCTCGGGTTCCTCGCCCATAAACTTGATGGCATTCTCAAGCAGGTTCTGAAACACGGCCAAGAGGCGCAAACGGTCGCCGTAGACCATCGGCATCGCTTGCTTGATCTCCACGGCCACACCCCGCGCGGCGATGGGGCCAGCCACGAGACCGACCGCCTCCGAAGCGAGCTCGGTCAGCCGGACTGCTTCGGGTCGATTCATCAGGTGACCGATGCGGCTGAGTTCCAGGAGTTCGCCGAGCAGGCGGCCCATCTTGTCGGCGGCGCTGCGGATCTGGGCGATGTCAGTCTGCATGCGATCGGCGCGGCCCTGGCCGATGTCTTGTTCGAGCAGGTCGAGGAAGCCTTTAATAGTGATCAGGGGACTCTTCAGGTCGTGCGAGACGGTGTAGGTGAAACGCTCTAACTCGGCGTTTTTCGCTTCGAGTTGATTCACCAGCCGCTCCAGTTCTGCTTTGTGATCGGCTTCTCGCTGCGCGTGTTTGAGTGCGGTGATGTCGGTCGAAATACCCAGCACACACACCGTGCGGTCGGGCTGGACCAGTGGCGTCTTGATCGTGTGATACCAGCGCGTCTCGCCAGCGGGAGTGGTGAACGTCTCCTCCACGATCCGCGTCTTGCCCTGTTCGATGACCTCCCGGTCTACTCTCGCGTAGGCTTCCACTTCGTCCGCGTGGTTATGCATCTCCGCATTGCTTTTTTGTAAGAGTTCCTGCTGGCTCATCCCGAAACTGTCGGCCATGGCCTGGTTGACTAGCAGAAACGTGCCGTTCTTGTCTTTGACGAAGATCAGGTTGGGGCTGGTTTGGATGATCAGGTCGTTGAAGTCCTTTTGCAGGCGTAGCGCGCGCTCGGCCTGCGTCTTGCCCGTAATGTTGCGAAAGAAGATAACCAGACGATCTTTCGAGAGGGGAATCCAATCGATGTCATAGATGCCGTAGAGAACGCCCTGCTTTTCGTACTCAAAATCGCCGAGATGCGCAGGTTCCCCGGTATCGAGCACGCGATGACAGAGCGCGAGCAGCCCGTATTCTCGAAGGCCTTTAAAAATCTCCAGGACGTTCCTCCCGATGAGATCTTCCGGGGCTGCGTATTTCCAGCCTCCCACCTCAATGGCTGCCGGGTTCACGTCAAGCACAATAAACTCCTCGGGGCCTTTTCGTTCGATGACCAGCGTGCCGACCGGGGCGTTGTGGAAGATCGATTTGTACGTGGAGTCCATAGGGGCGTGCAGAGAGAAGATGCATCGGTCAGATCAGAGTGAAAGATAGGGCTCCTGACCTCATAACCTGGCCCTCGAACAATAAAGTTAATCAATCGCTTATTGAAGCGATATGGGGAATGGCCCTATTCTCAAGACGTGCTGGGGCAATTGGGTCAGGTGTGGCGTGAGGCGAGCCTGGAGGCCCGCGATGCGCTGGTGGGTTCGATCTGGCCCGCGGGATTGGAGATTGTCGGTGGACGCTGTCGAACCCCGGAAGAGAGTGAGCTAATCGCGCTTTTTCGCAGAGAAACGCAGAAAATGCAAGACGCCGGACCCCTGGGAGAGTCCGGCGTCTCAGGAAGTAGCGGGGGCGGGATTCGAACCCGCGACCTTCGGGTTATGCGTACCAGCTACAGTTTTCACTGCCGGCCCTGATCGGACCGTTTGTGGTCTGGACTTTCTCTTCACCCTCGGCCAAACCGTTAGGGTGCCTGCCGTCAAGTCTCTACACCTTCTCCGGCAAAAGCCGGAGCTTGGCTCGGGATTACCCCGCCAGAGGCTTCCCCGAATTTGACAGGTGATCACACGCAGGTTTCCCCACGTGCAGCCCATTGCGAAATCAAGTTCCAGGCGTCGCGATAGTCGGCGGATCGTGGTTTTCGCTGACGCCTTTGGGCTTCCACCATGTGTATCTCACTGCCGTAGTCGATGAAGACCTTGACAGGGAAGACATAGAAAAGATCTAAGTCTTCCAGGTAGACGAGCGCAAAGTCGAAATCAGTTGCTTCGTACGGACTACGAAGCATGTGGCGACGGTTGGTTTTAGTGCGGCGATTGTCGACAACATAGTTGCCGGTCCGTACATCAAACCAGGCCGCTTTGACCTGAATTCTCACAAGTGCTCCCTGCACGTCGAAGGCAAGGTCGTAAGGCAGGCGATCTCCAATGGGTTGAAGAACGCCCCAACCTTGCCGCAACGCGTGCAAAGCGGCTGCTTGCTCTGCTATGTCTCCTTTGAGTTTGGTGGTCAAAACCACAAAGAACAAGTTTCGCGGATTGAGCCCGATGAGCTACCTGCTGCTCCACCCCGCGATGTAAAGTACTTAATGTACGGTTTCTGCAACTCGGATTCAAGCCTTTCGGATCCCGCTGCGCGTTGAAGCTTCGTTGAAGTGTCTGGCCGGAGTGGCGGGAGGCGCGGCGTTTTGTTAAGTTCCGATGGGGCTTGCGTTAAGTTATTGTGGGGGCGGCCAGGACGGTATCGGGATGTCGGGATTTGTGCGTACTTTAGAGAATTGAGCGAGTCCTTTCACGTTCGATCCCGATGTCATTATGGCGACGATACATCCTTTCCGCGCATTGCGTCCTGTTCCTGAGAAAGCCGAGGCTATTGCGTCGGTCCCGTACGATGTCATCAATACGGAGGAGGCCCGCGCGCTGGCGCGCGGCAAACCCGATAGCTTCCTCCACGTCATCCGCCCGGAGATTGACCTGCCGGTGGGCACCGACGAGCACGACGCCGCCGTCTATGAGAAGGGCGCTGAGAACCTACGGCGCTATGCCCGGAGCAGTCTCAGCCTGCAAGAGGACGCCCCCGCGCTCTATGTCTATCGTCTGGTAATGTTCGGGCGGGAGCAGACCGGGCTCTTCGGCTGCGTGTCTGTGGCTGAATATGACGACGACACCATCCTCAAACACGAAAACACACGCCCGGTCAAAGAAGACGACCGCACGCGCCACATCCTGACGCAGCGCGCCCACGCCGAGCCGGTGATGCTCACCTATCGCGACAACGACAGCATCAACCAACTCATCGAGGCGGTCAAGGAAAGAGCGCCGCTCTACGACTTTACCGCCGAAGACGGCGTCCGCCATACGATCTGGAAAGCCGACATCCCCCAGTCGCACGTCGAAGTGACCAGGGTGGACGAGGGCGATGAGCAGGTTCTCCTGGATACCGATGTCACCCAGGCGCTGGTCGAGTTGTTCAAGGACGTCGAGACGCTGTACGTGGCCGACGGGCATCATCGCTGCAAGGCGGCCAGCCGGGCTGCCGAGGCGCTGGACGCCACCTCCTCCGACGGCGAGGCGCCGGAGTTTGCGTTTTTCCCGGCGGTGCTCTTCCCGATGAGCCAGATGCACATCATGCCCTACAACCGCATCGTCAAACGCCTGCCCATCGCGCCCGAAGATTTGCTGAACGAACTCGCCCGCGTGTGTCATCTCGAAACAGGCGTGGCCGATCCGACACCCAATCTCGCGGGCGAGGTGTGCCTGTACATGCAACATCACTGGCATCGCATCGAACTGCCCCATACGCGCCGCGCGACCGTCGCCGATGGGCTGGATGTGGCCCGGTTGAGCGAATTCATCCTGGAGCCTATCCTCGACATCGAGGATCCGCGCACCGATCCGAACATCGACTTTGTCGGCGGCATCCGGGGTACCGGAGAACTCGAAAAACGGGTCGATGGCGACGAGGCGGAGCTGGCCTTTTCGATGTATGCTACCAGCATCGAAGAACTCGTGGCCGTCTCCGACGCGGGCCTGCTGATGCCCCCCAAATCGACGTGGTTCGAGCCGAAACTACGCAGCGGTTTGTTGGTGCATTTGTTTGATTAGTGTAGGGTTTCCCCTTACCCGAAATACACAGTTTCCCTGTCAGCATAAAAGCTGGATAAAACGGTTCTTCGGAAGGCACGCGAAAAGGCATGCCGCCGGAGGCTGACTGTTAACACGCCTAGCCCCCGTCTATGAAAGTTCTGATTGCCGATACGCTGCCCGAGCGCGGCGTACAAGCGCTCAAAGACGCCGGCCACGCCGTCGTCTTCGAGCCCAAGGCCAGCGGCGAGACGTTGCTGGAAGCGCTTCGCGCCGAGCAGCCGCAAGCCCTCGTCGTGCGTTCGACCAAAGTCAACAGCGCGATGATGGAGGCCAATCCCAAGATGGAGTTGATCGTCCGGGCCGGCGCCGGCTACGACACCATCGACGTGGCGAGCGCTTCGCAGCGCGGTGTCTTTGTCGCCAACTGTCCGGGCAAAAACGCCACCGCCGTCGCCGAACTGACCATCGGCCTGATGCTGGCTCTCGACCGCCGCATTCCCGACAACGTAGACGATGCGCGGGCCGGGCGCTGGAACAAGGCGCGGTATTCGAAGGCGCAGGGCATCAAAGGCAAGACGCTCGGCGTCGTCGGTCTGGGCAACATCGGCAAGGCGGTGATCCGGCGGGCGAAGGCGTTGGAGATGCGCGTGGTGGCCTGGAGCCGGTCGTTGACCGAGGAGGAAGCAGCGGAACTGGGGGTGACGTATGCGGCCTCGCCGCTGGCGGTGGCGGCGGCGGCAGACGTGGTCTCGCTGCATGTGGCCTCGGTGCCGGCAACGCGTCATCTGGCGAATCGGGCTTTTTTCGAAGCGATGAAGCCCGGCGCTTTTTTCATCAACACCACGCGCGGCCCCGTCGTCGATGAGGAGGCGCTCTTGTGGGCGATAGACGAGAAAGGCATCTGCGCCGGCCTCGACGTGTTCGACGGCGAACCGCCCTACAAAGAAGGCGCGCTGGACTGGTCGCTGGCCGGTCACCCCAACGTCTACCTCACCCACCATATCGGCGCCTCGACGCAGCAGGCACAGGATGCTACGGCCCTCGAAGCCGTGCGCGTGATCACCGTCTATTCGGAAACAGGCCGGGTGCCCAACTGCGTCAACGTCGCCATGCGGACTGCCGCCACGCACCTGCTGACCGTGCGTCATCGGGATCGGGTGGGGGTGCTGGCTGCGGTGCTCGACGAGGTGCGCAAAGCCCACTGGAATGTGCAGGAGATGGAAAACCTCGTCTTCGCCAGCGACGACGCGGCGGCCTGCGCCCGCATCTGGTTCAGCGGCGAGCCCAACGTGGTAACGCTCGCCCGGATCAACCATCAACAACACGTACTGGCCGCAACGCTGATACCGCTCTGAGTTAGTGTTTTGGTGTTTTAGCTAAAACACCAAAACACTAGAACACTGAAACACCAAAACACTTTTAATCATGGAAACAGCCGAACTCAAAGAAAGGACCGAGGTTGCGCCGCAGACGCGGCTGTACAACTTCTCGGCGGGGCCGGGCACGCTGCCCGAAGCGGTACTCCTCGAAGTGCGCGACGAACTGCCCCTCTACGGCACCGTCGGCTCGTCGGTGATGGAAATCAGCCACCGTTCGCCGGAATACACTGCCATCGAGGCGTCGGCGCGGGCGATGCTTCGTAAGATTCTCGGCCTCTCGGAAGACTGGCACATCCTCTTCCTCGGAGGCGGGGCGTCGTTGCAGTTCCATCAGGTGCCCGTCAACTTCCTGCCCAAAGACGGTTCGGCGGATTACCTCGTCACGGGCACGTGGGCCAAGAAGGCCTTCAAAGAGGGTGCTTTTCTGGGAAATGCCCGCAAAGCTGCTTCCAGCGAAGACGAGAACTTTACCTACATTCCCGACCCGGCCGCGTGGGACCTCGACCCCAACGCCGCCTACTTCCACTTTACGTCGAACAACACGGTCTACGGCACGCAGGTTCACTACGAGCCCAACGTCGGTGTGCCGCTGGTCTGTGATGCCTCCAGCGATTTCCTGAGCCGGCCCATCGACCTGGATCGGTACGGGCTGATCTATGCCGGGGCGCAGAAAAACATCGGCCCGGCGGGCGTGACGGTGATCCTGGTCAAAGATAGCTTCCTGCAACAGCGCAACCAGCCGCTGCCGACGATGCTCGACTACGGCACGCACACGGCCAAGCTGTTCAACACGCCGCCCGTCTTTGCCGTCTACATGGTCAATAAGGTGCTCAAGTGGTTAGATGGTCTTGGCGGCATCCCGGCCATCCAGCGCATCAACGATGAGAAAGCAGCCCGGCTCTACGGACGCATCGACCGGACGGATTTCTACCGGGGCACGGCCAAAGTAGACTCGCGCTCGAAGATGAACGTCACGTTCCGCCTGCCGGCGGAGGAGTTGGAAGCGCAGTTCGTGGCCGAGGCGAAGACGCGCGGGCTCGTCGCGCTCAAAGGCCACCGCTCCGTCGGCGGCATCCGCGCGTCGATCTACAACGCCTGCCCCCCTGAAGCCGTCGACGCGCTCATCGCGTTCATGGACGCCTTCGAACAGAAAAACGGCTGATTTACGGGTGGAGATCAGGCTGTGTGAGATGTAAGGACGAGAGGAGTGTTATAGTATTATGGTGTTATAGTGTTTGAGTTTGCGGGAAATCACCCTGCTAAAACACTCAAATACTATAACACTTAAACACCCCCAAAAATCGTCCACACATCTATACCGCCAAACGTCCACACGTTGTCGTATATTGGCCGCGTGAAAATCGCTTGATGGGATCTCAGCTTCTTCAAAGCGAGAGGCTGACCCCGTCATACCCTTTAAAATGACGCAGTCATTTTATGACAGTTGGAGTTGTTAAAGAGACGGCGGCAGGCGAGCGCCGGGTGGCGCTGGTGCCCGAGGTGATTGGCCGGCTTGCCAAGGATGGCATCGACGTGATCGTCGAAGCCGGCGCCGGAGAATCGGCCTTCCACGCCGATGCGAGCTACCAGGAGAAAGGCGCGCAAATCGTAGACCGGGCCGAAGCCTATCAGGCCGGCGTGGTGGTCAAGGTGCAGCCGCCCTCGGACGACGAGATCGCGCTGCTGAAGCAGGGCGGGGTGCTCATCAGCTTCCTGGCGCCGCTCGATACGCCGGAGGTGGCCGAAAAGCTGGCCCCGCAAGGCGTCACGGCGCTGTCGATGGAACTGGTGCCGCGTATCTCGCGGGCGCAGAAGATGGACGCGCTCTCGGCCATGTCGTCGCTGGGCGGCTACAAAGCCGTGCTGGTGGCCGCTGCCGAACTGCCCAAGTTCTTCCCGCTGCTGACGACGGCGGCAGGCACCATCCGCCCGGCCAACGTGCTGATTCTGGGCGCGGGCGTGGCGGGCTTGCAGGCCATCGCCACGGCGCGGCGGCTGGGCGCGCGTGTCTGGGGCTACGACATCCGCGACGTCGTCCGCGAAGAGGTGCAAAGCCTGGGCGCGCAGTTCGTCGAGCTTGAACTGGAGATCGACGACATGCAGGACGCGGGCGGCTACGCCAGGGCGCTCTTCGAAGAGAAAGCGCGTCGCCAGACCGAGTTGCTTGTGCCCCACATCGGCAAGGCCGACGTGGTCATCACCACCGCCTTGATCCCGGGCCGCAAAGCGCCGACGCTCATCACGCAGGAAGCCGTCGAGGCGATGGCAGCGGGTTCGGTCATCATCGACATGGCGGCGCCCAACGGCGGCAACTGCGTGCTCACGAAGCCGGGCGAGACGGTCGTCCACAACGGCGTGCAGATCATCGGGCCGACCAACCTGCCGGCTACGATGCCCGTGCATGCCAGCCAGCTCTACGCCCGCACCATCACCGCCATGATTCAGGAGTTTGCCGGCGAAGACGGGTTTTCGATCAATTTCGAAGACGAGATCTTCAAAGGTGCCTGCGTCACCCACGGCGGCGAGGTGGTTCACGAACGCGTCAAGGGCCTGCTGACGGCGTAGGGTGTACCTTGACGTTGATGTAGAGACGTTACATGTAACGTCTCTACGGGCGGAAAAACCATCGTTTCTACCAGAAAAGAACGCTATGCTAGAAAATCTAACCTACTTCGTGCTGGCGATGTTTGTGGGGCGGGAGGTGATCAGCAAGGTGCCGCAGACGCTGCACACGCCGCTGATGTCCGGCTCGAACGCTATCAGCGGCATCACCATCGTCGGGGCGCTGGTGGCTGCCGGGATGGTGGGCGGCCTCTGGGCTAAATGGATCGGCTTCGCCGCGCTGATTGCCGCGACGATCAACGTCGTCGGCGGCTTCATGGTCACCGACCGGATGCTCCAGATGTTCAAGAAGAAGGAGAAACCTGCTCTCGAAGCTGCGAAAAGCGGCGAGCGTATCGACGGGCAAGCGGTGGAGAAAGCGGGCGTGAAACGTGAATAGTATTGCGTACTGCTTACTGCGTATTGGAGCTTTTTTCAACGCAGTACGCAATACGAAGTACGCATTACAAATCCTTTTTTCGATTGAAAACCTGATCGAATGGCAACGACCATCATCAACCTCGCCTACCTTCTCGCCGCTGCGCTGTTCATCTTCGGCCTGAAGCGGTTGCAGTCGCCGGCCACAGCCAGGGGGGGCAACCAGCTTGCCGCCCTCGGGATGCTGATCGCCGTGGTGGCGACGTTGTTTTTGCAGAAGATCCTCACACCCGTCGAGATGATCGCGGGGTTGGCCGTCGGCGGCTTGATCGGCGTCATACTGGCCAAACGCGTGCAGATGACCTCGATGCCGGAGCTGGTGGCGGCGTTTAACGGTTTCGGCGGATTGGCCTCGGCGCTGGTGGCCTCGGCGGAGGTGGCGCGCTACATCACCGAATCGACCCCGCTCGACTTTACGACGACGTTGACAATCATGATCAGTGTGCTGATCGGCATGGTCACGTTTTCCGGCAGTTTTGTGGCCTTCGGCAAGCTCAGCGGCAAGATCTCCGGCAACCCTATTGACTTCCCCGGCATGCGCGTTCTGACGTTGTTGCTCACCGTCGGCAGCCTCGCGGCCATGGTCTGGGCCGTCATGGGCGCCCCCGATTTTCCTGCCGTCACAGATCCGGTGGTCTGGAGCGTGGTCGGCCTGAGCGCGCTGGCGTTGATCCTGGGCATTTTGCTGGTCATTCCCATCGGCGGGGCGGATATGCCGGTGGTGGTGGCGCTGCTCAACTCGTATTCGGGGCTGGCCGCCGCCGCTACCGGGTTCGTGCTCAGCAACACCGCCCTCATCGTCAGCGGCGCGCTCGTGGGCGCTTCGGGGTTGATTCTGACCAACATCATGTGCGTGGCCATGAACCGCTCGCTGCTCAACGTGCTTTTGGGCGGCTTCGGCCAGGAAGCCGACGAGGCCGCGCCCGTGGCCGGCGCCGTCGAGGGCAAGCCGGTGACGGCCACGACGCCGGACGATACGGCCATCCTGCTCAGCTACGCCGAGAAAGTGATCATCGTGCCGGGCTACGGGTTGGCCGTGGCGCAAGCCCAGCACCAGGTGCGCGAACTGGCCGATCTGCTTCAAGAACGCGGCGTCGAAGTCAAATATGCGATTCATCCCGTGGCGGGCCGCATGCCGGGCCACATGAACGTGCTGCTGGCCGAAGCCAACGTCCCCTACGATCAACTCTTCGAGATGGACGAAGTCAACCACGAGTTCGACACGACGGATGTGTCGCTGGTCATCGGAGCCAACGACGTGGTCAACCCGGCGGCGCGGCACGACAAGACCAGCCCCATCTACGGCATGCCCATCCTCAACGTCGATCATTCGCGGACGGTCATCTTCCTCAAACGCAGCCTGCGGCCCGGCTACTCCGGCGTCCAGAACGAACTCTTCTTCTCGCCCAATACCCGGATGCTCTTCGGCGACGCCAAAGACTCCGTCACGTCGCTCATCACGGAGGTGAAGGAGCTTTAGGATCGAAAGGGGGAGAGGGAGAAGGGGAGAGGGAGCATTCTTTTCCTCACCCTTTCTCCCTCTCTCCCTTTCTCCCTTTCGAATCAGTATGAACAAGCAGCCCAACTCTAACTACTGCTTCGTCTGCGGGCGGAAGAATCCGCGTGGGCTGTATATGACGTTTTATGATAACGGGCGCGACGAAGTCTACGCCGAGCACGTCATTTCTGAAGATTATCAGGGTTATCCGGGCATCGTCCACGGCGGTGTGCAGGCGGCCATCCTCGACGAGATCGTCGGGCGCGTGGCGATGATCGAGGATCACCACCACTTCATGATGTCCGTCAAGCTCGAAGTCAAGTATCGCCACCCCGTGCCGACCGAGACGCCGCTGCGATTCGTCGGGCGGCTGGTGAAGTTGCGGGGGCGGTTGGGCCAGGCCGTCGGCGAGATCCTCCTGCCCGACGGCACGCTCGCCACCGAAGCCGCGATGACCCTGGCCGACATCCCCGCCGAGATGCGCGCACGCGGCGACCTGGAGGCGCTGGGCTGGCGGGTGGATCCGTAGGTTTTTGATCCTTTTTTATCCGAAAAAATAAAAAGTTATTGACCCGGTCGAGCTTTTTGAAAGTGTTTCTACGCTCCCTGCTGCATCGATTCGAGCACCGGCTTCAGCGTCTTCCACACGGTCTCCGCGACGATCTTATGGCCTTCGGCGGTGGGGTGGATGCCGTCGGGGAGGTTGAGGTCGGGGATGCCGCCGACGCCTTCGAGCAGGAAGGGGATCAGCGCGACGTCGTTCTGCTCGGCCAGTTCGGGGTAGAGGTCGCGGAAGCGGGCGGTGTAGACAGGGCCGAGGTTGGTGGGCACCTGCATGCCGGCCAGCACGATGCGCGCCTCCGGATATTTCGACTGCGTCTTGTCGATGATGTTCTGGAGGTTCTGTTTTGTAACCTCCGTGGCGATGCCGCGTAGCCCGTCATTGCCCCCGAGTTCGAGTACCAGCACATCGACGCGTTCGCGCAGCAGCCAGTCGATACGGCTGAGGCCACCGGCAGTCGTCTCGCCGCTGACGCCTGCGTTGACGACGGTGGCGTTCCAGCCCAGCGCGTCTATCTTGTCCTGAACTAGCGCCGGGAACGCCTGGTCAGGATCGAGGCCGTAGCCGGCGGCGAGGCTGTTGCCCAGAAAGACGATCCGCATTGCCGGGGCCGTCTCTTCGGGCGGGGCCGTGTCGGTGTTTTGTTGAGCCGCCGGCGTACCTGTTTCCACCGGAGACGGCGCAGGTGTAACGGATTCTTCACCCGATTGCCCGCCGCATCCGGCCAGCAACAGAACACAAAGCCCTACAGCGGGGTATAGCGTGCGGGTTTTCATCAGCTTTACCATCCTTTGACACTCCATGACTGACTCGGTCATTCTCGACGTAGAGCAGCTAACGAAAACGTACGCCAGTGGGTCCCGCACGTTGACGGTGCTGCATGATGTTTCTTTTTCGGTCCACGAAGGCGAGACGCTCGCCATCGTCGGGCCCTCGGGCAGTGGCAAGACGACGCTGCTGGGCCTGTGCGCCGGCCTCGACGCGCCGACCTCCGGCGCCGTCCGCCTCAACGGCATCGACATCGGGCCGCTCTCGGAGGACGAACGCGCCGCCGTGCGCAACCAGCACGTGGGCTTCGTCTTCCAGACGTTTCAACTCATCCCGACGTTGACGGCCCTCGAAAACGTGATGGTGCCTGCCGAACTGCGCGGCAACCGCAAAGCCGGCGCCCGCGCCAAAGAACTGCTCGATCAGGTGGGCCTCGGTGATCGCCTCCATCACTACCCGACGCAGCTCTCCGGCGGCGAACAGCAGCGGGTGGCGCTGGCGCGCGCCTTCACCAACAGCCCGAAGATCCTCTTCGCCGACGAACCCACGGGCAACCTCGACACCGAAACCGGCGAGACCATCCAACGCCTGATCTTCGATCTCAACCGCAGTGCCGACACCACGCTCGTCATCGTCACGCACGACCTGACGCTGGCCAACCAGACCGAACGCATCCTGCGCCTGCGCGGCGGCGAAATCGTCTCAGACGCTGCTCCTGGTGCCGCCTCGGACGCTGTGCCGCCAAGCTACCGGGCGGTGGGGTCTTGAATTGGTCACTGGTCATTGGTCACTGGTGGAGGATAGAGCCACTAGTGACCAGTGACAGCGAGCGCCAGCGAGCGTAATGACCAGTGACCAACGCCAACAATCCTCAAAAGCACACCCTTTCGTTCTAGCAACCCGTCTCAACGATGCTCGACAACTGGATCTGGAAAATGGCCTGGCGAGACAGCCGGGGCAGCCGCAAGCGCCTGCTGCTGTTCCTCTCGTCGATGGTTATCGGCGTGGCGGCGCTCGTGGCTATCAACTCGTTCGGCGACAACCTCGAACGCGCCATCGACGAGCAGGCTAAGACGCTGCTGGGGGCCGACATGAGCCTGGAGCGCGACGAACCGTTCGCTCCTGAAACCGAGGCCATCATCGACTCGCTCGGCGGCGAGCAGGCGCGGCGCGTCTCGTTTGCGTCGATGGCCTTTTTCCCGAAATCCGCCCAGACGCGTCTGGCTACGGTGCGGGCTCATGAGGGCGACTATCCTTTTTACGGCGCCATCGAGACGAGTCCGCCGGAAGCCGCGAAATCGTACCTGGAAGGCCGCAACGCGCTCGTAGACGGCTCGCTCATGAAAGAGTTCGGCGTCGTCGTCGGCGATTCGGTGCAGATCGGCAATGCGAGCTATCGCATCACGGGCGAGTTGCTCAAGACGCCGCGCGAGTCGGCGGCCATCATGCTCTTCAGCCCGCGCATCTACATCCCGCTGGCGCATCTCGACACCAGTCTGGTCAGCTTCGGCAGCCGCGCCGAGTTCGAGATTTTTTTCAAATTTGAACCGGAACGCAACGTCGATCCGGATGCGCTGCGCGATGAGTTGGACGCCCATCGAGAAGAGTACGATATCGGCATGGATACCGTGAGTGAGGAGCAAGAAAACTGGGGCGAGGGGCTGGGTAATCTGTATCGATTTTTGAGTCTGGTCGGCTTCATCGCGTTGTTGCTCGGCGGGCTGGGCGTGGGCAGCGCCGTCCACGTTTACGTCAAGCAGCGGCTTGAGACCGTGGCGGTGCTGCGGTGCGTGGGCGCGCAATCGAAACGCACGTTCTGGATCTACCTCGTGCAGGCGGCGGTGATGGGCGTCGTCGGCGGTGTGGCCGGCTGCGTGCTCGGCCTCGGCGTGCAACTGATCCTGCCCCGCATCGTCGCCGACTTTTTGCCCGTGGACGTGGATTTTGGACTTTCGTGGACGGCGATGATCATCGGCTTCGGCGTCGGGGTGGGGGTGACGTTGCTGTTTGCGCTGCTGCCGCTGTTGACGGTGCGCAAAGTCTCGCCGCTGCGGGCGTTGCGGTCGGCTTTCGACGAGAAAAAGGAAGGGCGCGATCCGGCCCGATGGCTGGTCTACGGGTTGATTGCCGCCGGGCTCGTGGCTTTCGCCGTGGTGCAGGCGCAGGACGTGCTCATCGGGTTGTCGTACGCCGGTGGTATCGCCGTCGTCTTTGGGTTGCTGGCGCTCGTGGCGAAAGCGCTGATCGTGCTGGCGCGCAAGTATTTCCCCTCGTCGTGGAGCTATCCGTGGCGGCAGGGGCTGGCCAATCTCTACCGGCCCAACAACCAGACACTTTTGTTGATGCTGGCCCTGGGGCTGGGCACGTTTCTGATCATGACGCTGGTGCTCGTCGAGCGCACGCTGGTCTCGCAGATTCAGCTTGCCGGCGGCGAGGGGCGCCCCGATCTCATCCTCTTCGACATCCAGCCCAACCAGGTCGAAGGCGTCACGCAGCTTGTGAGCGATCAGGGGCTTCCCGTCGTCGGGCAATCGCCCATCGTGACGATGCGGCTGCATTCGGTCAAAGGCGTCACCATCGAATCGATGCGGGCCGATACCACGAAGCGCGTTGGCTGGGCGCATGGCCGTGAATACCGCTCTTCGTATCGCGATTATCTGACCGATGCAGAGAAGGTGGTTGAGGGAACCTGGGTAGGCGCCTACGGACAAGCCCAGGGCTTCGACCCCGGCGATGCCGGTCTGCCGCCCGTCTCCATCGAAAAAGAACTGGCCGAACAGGAGTTGTACGTCACCATCGGCGACACCGTCGTCTTCGACGTCCAGGGCGTGCTCGTGCCGACGGTCATCGGCAGCATCCGCGAGGTAGACTGGCAACGGATGCAGACGAATTTCTTTTTCCTTTTCCCCGCCGGGGTGCTCGAAGACGCGCCGCAGATCCACGTGGTGATGACGCGCACCGAGACCGACGAGGCGCTCGCGCAGTTGCAATCCGCCGTCGTTCAGGCGTATCCCAACGTTTCGGCCATCAGCCTTTCGCTCATCCTCTCGGTCTTCGACGATCTCTTCGGGCGGATCAATTTCATCATCCGTTTTATGGCATTCTTCAGCGTGCTCACGGGCCTGTTTGTGCTGGCCGGCGCCGTCATGGTCAGCCGCTACCAGCGCATCGAAGAGAGTGTGCTTCTCAAGACGCTCGGCGCCTCGAAGAAGCAGGTCTTCAAGATTATGCTGATCGAATACCTGTTCCTGGGCGTGCTGGCGACAGCCACGGGGCTGGTGCTGGCCTACGGCGGCAGTTGGGCGCTGGCGGCCTTCGTCTTCGATACGCCGTTCATCGCGGCGCCGTTGCCGCTGCTGGCCGCGCTCTTCGTCGTCACCGGCCTGACGATGGGCATCGGCCTGTTCAACAGCCGGGGCATCTACGCCCGCCCGCCGCTAGAGGTGCTCCGCGCGGAAGTTTGAGTTTTTTGAGCTGGAGAATCGGGGAGTCGGAGAGCCGGGGAGGGGTTGAATTCATGGATGGCTGCAAACGACGCTTTCCAAGAAGCCCCGTAGGGGCGGCCTGTTTGTAGTAGCACAAAGCTTGAAAAAACAACAAGCTCCGTAGGAGCGGCCTGTTCAGAAGAATCGGACGAAGCCTCTTTGAACAGGCCGCCCCTACGGGGCTATTTTGTAAGAAAGGCCGCTGGTACTACAAACAGATCGCCCCTACGGGGCTCATCGGATGGTACCGTGTTCAGACATCCTCTCGGCGCAACCGCCATCCGCTATCCCATTCATCCTCCACGACTCCCCGATTCTCAAACGCTCCGATTCTCCGACTCAAAGAATCCCCGACTCTCCGGCTCTCCGGCTCAACAAAATCACACCATGCTTGAAGAGCACTTCTTCACCTGCCCGTACTGCTGGCAGCCTATCTCGGTGCTCCTGGACCTGTCTGTCGATGAGCAGCGCTACGTCGAAGATTGCGAGGTGTGCTGCCGGCCTATCCTGATTCATTACGCTGTGGACGACGAAGAAATTATTGTTTTTGAAGCGGATAGGGAGGAGGGCTAATCGTTTTTTGTTCTTTGTTCTTGGTACTTTGTTGATTAGTAAATTGCTCTGGAAAAAAGAAACCAAGAACCAAGTACAAAGAACCAAGATCTAAACTTAAGCTGTGGCACCAAAATGCCGAAACTCAAGGCTGACATGATGATCGACGTGCAGAGCCAGGCCCGCGCCATTGCCGAACGCCTCGAAGACGTGCGAGAACGCGTCGTCCGGGCCTGCCAGCGAAGCGGTCGCCGCGCCGGCGAAATAACCGTCGTCGGGGTGACCAAAAAGTTTCCGGTGGACATGGTGACGGCGGCTCGTGAAGCCGGGCTACACGACTTTGGCGAGAACCGCGCGCAAGAACTGATCAGCAAGGCGAAAGCCCTGCCGGGCGCCCTCCAGGGCGGAACGATCCGCTGGCATATGATCGGCCACTTGCAACGCAACAAAGCCAGAGACGTCGTCGCCTGTGCCGACGTGTTTCACGCCCTCGACAGCCTGCGCCTGGCCAATGCGCTAGAGCAGCGTGCCGCCGAGGCCGGTCGGGTGCTGCCCTGCTTCGTGCAGGTCAACGTCTCCGGCGAGGCCAGCAAGTTCGGCCTCGACCCCGGCGAAGCCCACGACGTGGTGCGCCGCCTGACCGAGTATGAGCATCTGCGCGTCGTTGGCTTAATGACCCTGGCGAGTCCTGCTGCCGACCCCGAAGACGTCCGGCCCCAGTTTCGGCGGATGCGTACGCTCTTCGAGACGTGCAGCGACGTTGCGCCGATGACGTCGCTTTCGATGGGCATGAGCGGCGACTTCGACGTAGCCATCGAAGAGGGCGCCACCCACGTGCGTCTGGGCACGCTCCTCTTCGGACCACGCCCCGCATAAACTCGCCCTCGACATCCTTACCCCACGTAACGTTTTAAACATAACCTTGAGGTGGGCCGCCTGCTTCCCCCGATGCTGAAGGCTCAAAGCCAGGCAGGATCCTGACCGTCAATCCCTTAAAAAAGAAAATGAGACTCTCTCCGCTCGACATCAAGAAACAGGAATTCTCCCGGACCATCCGTCGCGGCTATGATCCGGATGAAGTGCATGCCTTTATCGACATGCTCGCCAGCCAGTGGGAAGATTTGCTGGCCGAGCAGCGACGCACCGAAGATAAAGTGCGTGAGCTCAAAGCCAAGATGGAGCATTACGAGAAAGTCGAAGAGGCCCTTCAGGAAGCCCTCCGCACGGCGCGCGAAAGTTCTCAGCAGACCCTCGAAAACGCCCGCCAGGAAGCCGCCCTCATCCTTCAAAAAGCCGAAGCTGACGCCGAAGACGTAGGCCGCGACGCCCTCCGCCGCCGCGACGAACTCCAACTCGAAGCCGACGAACTCATCCGCCGCCGCGACGAGATCGTCGCCCGGCTCCGGGCCTTCTTGCAGGCCGAGACCGAGATGCTCGAACGCTACGAAGACCGCAACGCCGCCATCGGCGTCCCCCCGCGCCGCGAGGAGGCTGCCCACGAGCCTGCCCCGGTCGCCGCCATGGCGCCCGCCGAAGCGGAGGAAGCCCTGGACCCTACCCCGGAGGCTGAGGCGCCCACCGACGACGCCTCCGCCGACGAGCCCCTGGATACCGAAGAACGCGAAGAGGTGCTCGAAGAGGTCGCCGCCGAAGAACCCGCCGTGGCTGAGATCGAAATCGAAGTCATCGACGCAACGCCGGAGATCGAGGTGGAGGTGATCGAAGAAAAGAAGCCCCCGAAAAAATCCAAAGGCCGCAAAAACAAAAAAGCAGCCGCCCCGGTGGAAGACGAACCCTCGCCTTCTTTCTTTCAGGAGGACGTCCCGGCGCACTTCGCCGACGATGAAGAGCCGCTCTCGTTCCGTTTCTTCGAAGCGAACGACGAGGAAGGCGACCCCGCCAAATTCCTGGATGAAAACGAAGAAACGACGCAGTTTGCGCCGGTTCCGGCAGATGCACCCCGCAAGAATGGCCGCATGCCCCGGTCCGAAGACCGCGCCCCGGCAGACAGCACCTGGATCGTCCGGCCCGTCGTCTCGTCGGCCAAGCCCACCGAAGCCACCGACAGCGGCCCCACGAGCCCGTCGGACGAGATCGACAAAATCCGCCGCATCCTGAGTGATCTGGATTAGCATTTTTAATTGCAACAAAAAACCCCCGGTAAAGAGCTACCGGGGGTTTTTTGTTGCAATTAAAAAAATGAATGTTGAAACTGCGGGGGCGGGTGGAGGGTAGGAGGCGTCCGTTCTCGATTTACATTCAACGTCATCAAAAGACTGACTTTATGGGAACCCTGGTTTCGGGATTGTTAGATGCGGCCACGCAGCAGGCGCAGGTCGAAGCCGCCGTCGAGGCGGTGCGTGCCGTCACCGATGAGAGACCGCGTCTGGGCATTATCCTGGGCACCGGGCTGGGCAAACTCGCCGAAGAGATCGACGTCCAGGCCGATATTCCGTACGACGACCTGCCCCACTTTCCGATCTCGACGGTGGAGTCGCACCACGGGCGGTTGATCTTTGGGCTCTTGCGCGGCGTCTCGGTCGTGGCCATGCAGGGCCGGTTTCATCTCTACGAAGGCTATACGCCGCAGCAAGTGACCTTTCCCGTGCGGGTCTTCGCGGCGCTCGGCGTCGAGACCGTGCTGATCTCCAACGCCTGCGGCGGCATGAACCCGAACTACCGCCGGGGCGACCTGATGCTCATCACCGACCATATCAACCTGCAAGGCGTCAACCCGCTCGTCGGGCCGAACGTGGCCGCCTGGGGGCCGCGCTTTCCAGACATGAGCGAGCCCTACGACGTCGAATTGCGCCGTCTCGCCGAACAAAAAGCCCTTGATCTGGGCATCAAGCTTCAGCAGGGCGTCTATGTGGCCGTGACGGGGCCGAACCTGGAGACGAAAGCCGAGTATCGGTTCTTACGCGCCATCGGCGCCGACGTGGTGGGTATGAGCACCGTGCCCGAAGTGACCGTGGCCCGCCACATGAACCTGCGCGCCATGGCCATCTCGGTCATCACCGACGAATGCTTCCCCGACGCGCTCGAGCCGGTGACGCTCGAACACGTGCTGGAGGCCGCCGCCGAAGCCGAACCGAAGCTGACGGCCATCATGGCTGCCGTCGTCGAAGCGCTCGGCGAGAAAACGCTCGCCTGAGCGGCACGCTTCGCGTGCGTCATTTACGGGCTTTGCCCGTGTCATTTGCAGGCTTCGCCTGCGTTAATTGTTCGCTTCGCTCACGTCATTTGGCTCGCTCTGCTCGCTGTCATTTGTCGTCAAGAACAAAACAATAAATGACCGCGAGCGTAGCGAGCAATTGACGCGCCGAAGGCGCACTTGACAGGGAGCGAAGCGACCGAATGACGCGAACGAAGTGAGCAATCAAATGTCCGCCTTTTTTTCCGATAACGAAAACTGGGACGAAGAGCGCTGGGAGGCGTTTCTGCGCGATCACGACAAACAGGTTGATCGCTACATGGAGTTGATGTTTCGCTTCATGCGCAAACACCCCCAACCCGACCCCGAAGAAACCGAGGCGTTTGCGTCCTGGAAGGCCGCGCTGCGGGCCTGGCTGCGCGACAAAGGCTGGCGCCACGGCGACGTGATGCTGTCGTTCTTCTGGTTTGGCGAAGAACAGGCCGAAGACGAACACGACGACGACAAAGAGGCGTTCTCCTTCATCGACGGCCCGACGCCCTTCGACGACGCCTTCGACGCCGCGGATACTTTCGAAGCGCTCGAACGCCTGCCCGTCTACCAGCGCGCCTGCGATTTCTCCGCCGAGGTGCTCGACTGGGCGCACGCGCTCTCTAGCGCCGTCAAAGACAACCGGCTGATTCATTTCTGCTCGCACGTGGCGCAGGCGCCGGCCCATCTCGCCCGCGGCTACGGCATCGGGCACGAACGCGACACCCTCGGCGGCAACATCGCCTGCGCCAAGCGCGGCCTCGCCGACGCCAACGCCGCCCTCGCCCTGCTGGCCCGCATGAAAAGCGCCGCCTACATGGACGCACCCACCTATCGCCGCCTCTACGAACAGGCCTACGAAGTCCGCAACGCCATCGCCCTCTACGTCCAGGACCTCCGCGAACGCTTCGATCTGGGGATTGATTGATTTAGTTTTTTGTTCTTGGTGGTTCGTACGTTGTACCTGGCATAAACGAGGTGCTATTCAAGAGCAACCTGCCGAGAACTAAGAACAAAAAACTAAGCTCGAACAACTAGAAGCGAAAATCGTATTTTAAGTCTTCGATTTTTCCACCCAACCTGTACCGTTTCGATTTACATGACGCGATTCGACGAGGTTAAGCAGTTCGATCATCCAGAGTTAGAGAGGCAGGTGCTCGCCTGGTGGGAGGCGCACGAGATCTTCAACAAGAGCATCTCGCAACGCGAGGGGGCGCCGCCCTACACTTTTTACGAAGGCCCGCCGACGGCCAACGGACGCCCCGGCATCCACCACGTCATTGCGCGGACCATCAAGGATGTCTTCTGCCGGTATCACACCATGAAGGGCTTTTGCGTCGAGCGCAAAGGCGGCTGGGATACGCACGGCCTGCCCGTCGAGATCGAGGTGGAAAAACGCCTGGGGTTGGAGAGCCGCGAGCAGGTGCTGGAGTACGGCATGGCGAAGTACAACGCCGAGTGCCGCCGCAGCGTCCTCGAATACAAAGAAGTCTGGGACGAGCTGACCCGCCGCATGGGCTACTGGGTCGATCTCGATCACCCCTACATCACCTTCCAGAACTCGTACATCGAGAGCGTCTGGTGGCTGCTCAAGCAGATCTTCGACAAAGGGCTGCTCTACAAAGGCCATAAAATCCAGTGGTATAGCCCCGGCTCCGGCACCGTGCTTTCCTCGCACGAAGTCAGCCTGGGCTATAAAGAGGTGCAGGATCCGAGCGTCTACATCCGCTTCAAAGTTCACGGCGCGGACGACACCTACTTCCTGGCCTGGACCACCACGCCCTGGACGCTCATCTCCAACGCCGCCCTCGCCGTCGGGCCTGGTATCCAATATGTCAAAATCAGCGTGGCTGATTTTGACAATCAATATTTGATCCTGGCCTCGAAGCGGCTGGAGGTGATCAAGGAGGAGTATAAGATCGTCGAGATTTATGAAGGTCGCGATTTGCTTGGGATGAGGTACGAGCCGCTGTTTGACTTCCCGGATCTTACCAGCCAACCGGGAAGGCAACCGGGCGGTGCTGTTTTGGGGGCATATCTATCTATCAGACTTCATGGACTTGATGATTTTGTTCGAAAGAATCTAGGGCTTCCGAATGGCCACGGCCTATCGAAAGATGAAGCGGTCGAACGCCATCTTCGTGAAAATGTCCTCTGGCGCGTCATTGAAGCTGATTTTGTCTCGACCGAGGATGGTACGGGCATCGTACATATAGCACCGGCCTTTGGCGCTGAGGACTACGATGTCGGTCGTCAAAATGGGCTGTTGGTTCTTAATCCCATCAAACCCGATGGTCATTTTAACGATAAAACCCCGCTTGTAGCAGGCGATTGGTTTAAGGATGCCGATAAAAAAATTATCCGCGATCTGAAAGATCGCGGATTGCTCTACCGGCACGAGACGTATCTGCACAACTACCCGCACGACTGGCGCAAAGACACGCCGCTGATGAGCTACCCCGTCGATAGCTGGTTCATCCGCACGACGGCCCTCAAAGACCGGCTCATCGAACTCAACAAAACGATCAACTGGCAACCGGCGGCTATCGGGAAGGGGCGTTTCGGCGAGTGGCTCGAAAACAACGTAGACTGGGCGCTCAGCCGCCGCCGCTTCTGGGGCACGCCGCTGCCCGTCTGGCAATCAGACGCCGATCCCGATTACGTCGAAGTCATCGGGTCGATTGCAGAGTTGCGCGCCAAATGCGGCGATCAACTGCCCGAAAGCGACGACGATCTGGACCTGCACCGTCCTTTCGTCGATGATTTGACGTGGCCCGCGCCCGGCGGCGGCACCATGCGGCGCGTCCCCGAGACCATCGACGTCTGGTTCGATTCGGGCGCGATGCCGTTTGCGCAGTGGCATTATCCGTTCGAAAACAAAGAAGCCTTCGAACGCAGCTTCCCTGCCGATTTCATCGCCGAGGGGGTCGATCAGACGCGTGGGTGGTTCTACACGCTCCACGCCATCGCCACGCTGGTGATGGACGACGTGGCCTTCAAAAACTGCGTCGTCAACGGGCTGATTCTCGACGAGAAGGGCGAGAAGATGTCCAAGAAGAAGGGCAACACCGTCGATCCCTACGAGGTCATCCGGCAGTACGGGGCCGACCGCGTGCGGTGGTACATGATGAGCAACTCGCCGCCGTGGGAAGACGTCAAATTCTCCACACGCGGCATCGTCGAAGTGCAGCGTAAGTTTTTCAGCACGCTCGAAAACGTCTACAACTTCTTCGCCACCTACGCCAACATCGACGGCTTCCGCTACGAAAACGAGCGCATCCCCGTGGCCGAGCGGCCCGAACTCGACCGCTGGATCATCAGCCGGCTCAACACGACCATCGGGCGGGTCGATGCGGCCTACAAGGCTTATCATCCGACCCGCGCGGCGCGGCCCGTCGAGCAGTTCGTCGATGAACTCTCGAACTGGTACATCCGCCGGTCCCGGCGTCGTTTCTGGTCGTCGAAGACGTCGGGCGACGGGGTTCAGGCCGACGTGCATGACAAGTGGGCGGCCTACCAGACGGTCTACGAATGCCTGGTCGCGGTGGCGAAGCTCATGGCGCCCATCGCGCCGTTCTTCGGCGAATGGCTTTATCAAAAGCTCAACGACGTCACTGGGCAGGAGGCGTTCGAGTCGGTGCATCTGGCGCATTTTCCCGACGTCGAAGAGGCGGCTATCGATGCGGATCTGGAACACCGGATGGCGCTGGCGCAGGCCGTGGCGTCGATCACGCTGGGGCTGCGCAATCAGGCGAGCATCAACACGCGGCAGCCGTTGTCGCGCATCCTCGTGGTCATCGGCGTAGGCGTGGAGCAGGAGGCCATCGAACGGGTCAAGGCCATCATCCTGAGCGAAGTCAACGTCAAAGACATCGAGTACGTCGAAGGATCCAGCGATGTGGTCAAACGGACGGCCAGGCCCAACTTTAAACGGCTGGGCAAACGCCTGGGCAAGTTGATGAAAGGCGTCAACCAGGCCGTGCGCGCCTTCGACGACGCAGCCGTGGCCCACTATCTCGCAGCAGGGTCGATCACGGTGGAGGTAGACGGCGAAGCGGTCGAACTCGGCCCGGACGATCTCGACGTGGTCAGCGAAGGTATCGAAGGGTGGCTCGTAGGTCAGGAAGGCGCCGTCACCGTCGCGCTCGACACGACGTTGACCGAGGCGCTTTTGGCCGAAGGGCTGGCCCGCGAGTCGATCAACCGGCTTCAGAGCCTGCGGAAGAAGGCCGACTTTGAAGTAACCGACCGGATCGAGGTCCAGTTTCAGGCTACGGAGCGGCTCTCGAAAGCGATTGCGCTTCATGCCGGCTGGATTCGGAACGAGACGTTAGCTTTGGAGTTGGATGAAGCCGAACAACCCGTCGGGGAAGTCGTCGAGACTTTCCAGATCGGCGAGGACGAGTTGACGGTAGGCGTCCGCCGTGTGACCCGATAGCGCGACGTCGTGCAGCCGAGACAACCCCACCACTGCTCTCATCAGTTGACAAAACCGTTAAGCCTTAGCGATATGGCGGCAAAGAAAAAAACATCCTCCGAAGCCAGTGGCGCCACGGCGCAAGCGCCGACCACGCCCTTTTCGGACAAGGAGCTGGAGCACTTCAAGCAACTCATCCTGGACAAGCGCCACAACGCGACCGAAGACATCGAACGGATGCACCTCCAGCTCGAAGACTCGCGGGAACAGGCCGAGAACGATTCGGCCTACAGCTTCCACATGGCCGATGCCGGCACCGACGCCATGGAACGCGAAAAGCTCTACCTGATGATGGCCCGGCAGCAAAAGTTCGTCGGTTATCTCGATCGCGCCCTCGAGCGCATCGAAAACAAGACCTACGGCATCTGCAAAGTCACCGGCAAGCCCATCGCCAAAGAACGCCTGGAGGCCGTGCCCCACACCGAGATCTCCATCGAAGCGAAGCTGAAGCAGAAAAAATAAATTTTTGCATCGCAAAAATTTATAGGGGGTCCTTTTATGCGGTTATTGTGGATAGCAGCGGGGGTGCTCGTCATTGACCAGGCCACGAAGGTCGCGGTCCGCTTGAATATGGCGTTGCCGCCCTACCGGTCCATTCCCCTGTTGGGCGATTGGCTCAAGCTGACGTTCACCGAAAACCCAGGGATGGCCTTCGGTATTACCATCGGCCCGTTGGGGATGGTCACGGGCTTTTCGATTATCGCCACGATGCTCATCATCGTGTACATGTACCGGGTGCGCAAGGGCTATACGCCCTACCGGGCCAGCCTCGCGTTCATCCTCGGAGGGGCCATCGGCAACATCATCGACCGGCTTTTCTACGGGATGATCTTCGGCTACGGCGAGTTTTTTAAAGGCCGCGTCGTCGATTTCATCCACATCAACATCTGGAGCGGGTTCGTTCCCGACGGCGTGCCGTTGATCGGCGGGACGTACATGGCGCTTTTTCCCATTTTCAACGTGGCGGACATCGCCATCGTCTGCGGGGTGATCGGTATTCTGGTGTTTCAGAAGAAGTTTCACCTGCAACTGATGGAGGAAGCCGAGGCTGCCGCCAAGACGAAGGCAGCCACGCCGGACCCTACGGTCAACGGCGCCCCGACGCCGGAGCAGGCGGCTTCCCTTGAATCGCCGCCGGTATTGGCCGCGCCGCCGGTAGAGACGCCGCCTGCGGTGGAGACGCCGCCTTCGCCCTCCGGGGAAACACCGCCCTCAATGGGCGAAGACAAACCGCCGGAGTAGTGAGGAAATAGGCAAATTGCAAATGGGCAAATAGATAACGGAGGAACATCCTGATTGAAATTTGCTGTTTGCTCATTTGCCCAATTGTAAAAGCCCCCCCCAATAAAATGACGCAGTCATTTTATGGAGATACAGATCTTCACCACCGGCGGCACCATCGACAAGGTATATTTCGACGCCCGGAGCAACTACGAAGTGGGCGAGCCGCAGATCGTCGAGATCCTCAAAATGGTTAATACGGCGGTAGACTACCGCTGCGAGACGCTCTTCCGCAAAGACAGCCTCGACCTGACCGACGCCGACCGCGCGTTCATCGCCGAACGGGTGCGGCAGACGCCGTGCCGCCACGTGCTCATCACCCACGGCACCGACACGATGGTGCATACCGCGCAGGGCCTGCGCGACATCCCGGACAAAACCATTGTGCTCGTCGGCTCGCTGACGCCGGCCCGTTTTAAACACACCGACGCCGAGTTCAACATCGGCTTTGCCCTGGGCGCGGTGCAGGCGCTTCCGCCGGGCGTCTACCTCGCCATGAACGGCTGCATCTTCGACCCCGAACACGTCCGCAAAAACCGCGAGCAGAATCGGTTTGAGATGGTTTAGTGTTATAGTGTTTTGGTGTTCGAGTGTTTTAGTTCTTTTTAATTCAACCAACTAAAACACTAAAACACCATAACACTCAAACACTCAATACACTATCTTGGGGGCCGACGCGACGCACTTCCACCAGTCTCGCCCCGCCATGTCACGGTTACGGTATCTGCTTCCTGTTTCTGGATTTTTCTTGCTTTTCACGGTGGCGCCTCTGGCGGCGCAGCCGCAACTGCTGCCGCCGCGTTTTGACTTTGCGCCGACGACTTCGTTCGACGCCTCGATTCCGACGCCGGCGGATTTTCTGGGGTATGAACTGGGGACCCGCTTTACGCTCTACGCCGACGTGGTGGCGTACATCAAAGCGCTGGCAGCGGCCTCGGACCGCGTGACGCTGCACGAGTACGGGCGCACCCACGAAGATCGCCCGCTGCATTATCTGGTCGTCACGCTGCCCGACCATCACGCGCGCATCGACGAGATCCGCCGGAACAACCTGCGCCTGGCTGATCCGCAGGCGCTCTCCGACGGCGATGCCGAGACGCTCCTCGCGGATCATCCCATCATCACGTGGTTGAGTTACAACGTCCACGGCAACGAGGCGTCTACGACCGAGGCGGTGATGCAGGTGGCTTATCATCTCGCCGCTGCGCAAGACCCGGACGTGACGGCGCTGCTCCGCCAATCCGTCGTCATCCTCGATCCGTGCATCAACCCCGACGGGCGCGACCGCTATGCCTACTGGTACCGGTCGATGCAGAGCCACGTGCTCAACCTCAACGTGGACGACATCGAACACGACGAACCCTGGCCCGGCGGGCGCACCAACCATTACTGGTTCGACCTCAACCGCGACTGGGTGTGGCTGGTGCATCCGGAGTCGCAGGGGCGGATTGCGGCCTATCAGCAGTGGCTGCCGCAGGTTCACGTCGATTATCACGAGCAGGGGTTCAATGCGAATTATTTCACCATGCCGGGCACAACGCCGCGCAACCTGCTCTTGCCCGACGACTACGAGGGCTGGTCCGACGCGTTCGGGCGCGGCAACATCGCGGAGTTCGATCAACGCCAGATCAATTACTTCACCCGCGAGGCGTTCGACTTTTTCTATCCCGGCTACGGCTCGTCGTATCCGAGCACGATGGGCGCTATCGGGATGCTCACCGAGCAGGGCGGTGGCAGCCGGGGCGCGCGGGCCGTCGAGACCGAAGACGGCTACGTGCTGACGCTCCGGCAGCGCGTCTTTGACCATTACATCACGTCGCTGGCGGCCATCAAGACCGCTGCCGACAACCGCGACGGGCTGCTGCGGTACTTCCGGAACACGTTTTCGCAGGCCGCCAACAAAGGCGATGCCGCCGCCTACGTCTTCCCCGACGATCCGGAGCGCTCGGCCTATCTCTACGATGTGATCGACATGCTGATGAAACACGGCGCGCGGGTCGAACGGGCCGACGCTGCCTTCACCGTCAGCGACGCCCGCGATTACTGGGACGATGCGCCGCGTCGCCGCTCGTTCGAGGCCGGCACCTACCTCGTTTTCACCGATCAGCCGCGCCACCTCTTCATCAACACGGTGCTCCAGCGGCAGATGGCTATCGAAGACTCGGTGATGTACGACATGGCGACGTGGTCGGCGCCGCTGGCCTATAATCTGGATGCGTTTTGGACGACCTCCAAACCCGGCGTAGCAACGACGCCGCTCGATCGGGCGCCGGCCCCGCGCGCCAACGTCATCAACCCAAATGCCGGCTATGCCTACGTGATCGACTGGCGGCAGCGCAACGCGCCGAAGGCCCTGGCGAAGCTCTGGGAAGCCGGCTACCGCGTTCGCGCCGCCCGCAAAGGCTTCGGCGACGGCACCCGCGACTTTCCCCCCGGCACGCTCATCGTCTTGCTGGGCCGCAACCAGGGGAAGCCCGCCCAGGCCGACATGGAGCGCATCGCCCAGGAAGGCGGCGTCGTGATCATCGGGATGAATACGGGGCGCATGGAGACGGGGATCGACCTGGCTTCGCGCGACAGCCGGCCCGTCAAAAAGCCGAAAACGGCGCTGCTCGTCGATGCGCCGTTCAACGCGTACACCGCCGGGCAACTCTGGTATTTGTTCGACCAGGAGACGGGCCTTGGCATCTCGCGCCTGCGCGTGGGCGAACTCGGCGACACGAAGCTGAGCGAGTACGACGTGATGATCATCCCCGGCACCCGAGGGCCGCTCTCGGCGGTGATCGACAGTGTGCAGGTGCAGCGGTTGAAGGCGTGGGTGGAGGCTGGCGGCACGCTCATCGCCACCGAGGGCAGCGCGCGCGCGCTCACCAAAAATCGCCTCGGCCTCACCGACGTCGAACTGGCTTCGGATCAAAAAGATGAGGCAACTGATGAGATCCCTTCGTCCGCCTACACCACCTACGCGGCGCGGGGCGACTCGACGGGCCTCGACCGGATCCCCGGCTCGGCCTTGCGCGGGTGGATCGACCAGACCCACCCGATTGCCTTCGGCCTGCCCGACCGCCTCTACAGCCTCAAATTCGACACCGACGCCCTGCTGCCGAGCGACGACCTGGAAACCGTCGGCTACTACGACCGGGATGTGAGCACCCTCCTGACGGCAGGCTACGCATCCCAAAAAAACCTCCGGACGCTGGCCGGCAACGCCTTCGCCGCCGTGCGCGAGATGGGCGAGGGCAGGGTCGTTTTCCTGCTTGATAACACCCAGTACCGCATGTTCTGGATCGGCCCGGCGCGGATGATGCAAAACGCGGTGATGCTGGCGCCGGGGATGTGATTGGGCGAAAGGGAGAGAGAGCGTGGGGGTCTCGTGTGTTGCTTCTGGTCCACCCTTGTGCTGGTTCTCACGGTCCTTCGGGTTCAGGGGATGTTCTTTGAGACTCAATGCCGAGGCGCAAGAAAATTCCTGTCACATAAATGAGGGATTCCACTTCTGTTTTAGTGATCTTCGGTCTCGGTTTTTCGGGATCTTCTGCATGCCGGAAGGTATTTGTAAATTCGGCGTATACACTCAACAACTTCTTGTATTTGTCGGATACGTTAAGCTTTTTGATAAAGGAGTCGCGATTGCCCGATAAACTCCTTTTATTTTTTGGACCGATTACAATATTTGTCATGGCCTCCAGGGCCTCGTGCATATCCGTGATCACGTCTGCGAGGACTTTGGGCTTCTTGTCCGCTTCCAAGAAATGCATCAGGCCCTTAGAATACGGTTCGAGGACTGTGCTGTATTTCTCATCAGACAGCCACCTTAAGGTTTCGTTGATCAGGGCATCGTCGAGGGATTCGGCGCCCGTTTGAAAAAATTTTCCTTCTTCCCATCGAAACCCAGGATCCATTTCACTAAATCGAAACAGAGCATCTATTTTCTTTTCGAGTTCCATTTGTTGTTTGGAATCAACAAGCTCATAGATAATCTCAACGGCATGGAGGAGGTCAACTAGTGTTTTATTTTTTAATTGATGTTCCAGGGAATAAGTGGAATTAAATGAATGTCCGTAGGCCGTTGCCACGTTGAATTTTATATCCTTTTGCAAGCTACCATCTAGCGTTTTGTAAAAGGCCTCGAAGATGAGGTTATACATACGTCTGATAAATCTTTTTTCTGCTTCCTCTTTCGAGATAGGTACCTGAAAACGCTTGTGAAACGTCATGGTCTCGCTGGAATAGGGTTTCTATTTTGAAGAGCATGGTCAGGGTGTCTCTTTAAGATACGAAGCAGCTTATTTCCTGTGAAAACGACCCTTTCCTTTTCGGGTGTTGTGGACAAGGCGTGACTCCTGCACATATTTTGATAGTCCATCCGTACAAAAAGCCGAATAGCTTATGCGGTGTCGCATGAAACACCACGCTTTCTGCGTGCTCTGGTTTAGCCTGTCGATGAGTCTGCCGGTGCAGGCGCAGCCGGATTCTGGCGGTGAGCGAGCGTCGTTGTTTGCCAATTATGGCGCGTTCAGAGATTCGCTGGAGGCCGTCGTGGCGTCGGGCGAGGCGGCTGCACTCGATGCGTTCTGGCAGGTGTTGAAAGACGCCAACCAGATTCCTTTTGCCCACGGCGATTCGGTGGCATTTTTATATCGCCGCGCAGCCAATCAGGTGGCCTGGAATGGCGATTTCAACGGGTGGGGTGGGGTGCAGGAGGTGGCCTCCGAGGGCACGCGGCTGGGCGGCTCCGACATGTGGATCCTGGAACACACCTTCCCGGCGGATGCGCGGATCGATTACAAGATCGTCCGCAACGGCAGCGACTGGATTCTCGATCCGGACAACCCGCTTGAGCAGTGGAGCGGCTTCGGGCCGAACTCCGAGTTGCGCATGCCCGGTTATTTGTATCCGCAAGAGACCCTCCGGCGGCCCGACGTCCCACACGGCGCGTTCACCGGCGCCCTCCGGTTCAGCAGCGCGCGACTGGGCTACGACGTCCATTACCGCGTCTACACGCCCGCCGGTTACGACACGCTCGCGGGCTTGCCCACCGTCTACGTCACCGACGGGCAGGAATACGCCGACGACCGGCTCGGCAGCATGATCGTCGTCCTCGACAACATCATCGCAGACGGCCTCATCCCGCCGGTGCTGGCCGTCTTCGTCGATCCGCGCGAGCCGGGCAACGCGGGCAACAACCGCCGCCAGAGCCAGTACGCCGACGACCCCGAACCTTTCGCGGCCTTCCTCGCCGAAGAACTCGTCCCCTCCATCGACAGCACGTACCGGACCGATCCGTCGCCGGAGCATCGCGCCATCCTGGGCACGTCGCTCGGCGGCATCTTTTCGGCGTATCTCGGCGCGGCGCATCCCGACGTGTTTCGCTGCATCGGCATTCATTCGCCCGCCTTTTCGTACGATACCGGGCGCAACCAGGATCGCGTTTACCAGATGTACGCCGAGGCCGAAAAGCTTCCGTTGACGATCTTCATGAGCACCGGCACGCTCTACGACACCCAGTCGGGCGCCCATCGGATGAAGGTTTTGTTCGAGCAAAAAGGCTACCCGCTCCACTACCTCGAAGTCAACGAAGGCCATTCGTGGGGCAACTGGCGCGCGTTGATCGACGACCCGCTGCGTCTCTTTTTTGAAATTTGATCCTCAAATTTCAAAAGCTATGAAACTTGCCGCTACATGGAATTTACCCATTTGGGTGCGTCGCTTCTGGGCGTTGGTGCGTTTGCTGCGTCCGGTCAACGTCGTGATGATTATGATCGGTGTGGCGCTCGGAGGCGTGCTTTCGGGTGGGCTGGATGCGTTGCAGGCGAGCAGCGGGGCGCGGCTCTTGCAGGCGGCGCTCTCGGCGGCCCTGATCGCTGCGGCTGCCAACAGCCTCAACGATGCCCTCGACCTGGAGATCGACCGGGTGAACCGGCCGGATCGTCCCTTGCCGTCGGGTCTGGTGGCGGTGGGGACGGCGAAGCTGTTGTGGGGGCTGGGCACCGGCGCCGGGATCATGCTGGCGGTGATGTTGTCGTTGATGCACGTGACGCTGGCGCTGGCGGCGGTGGGGCTGATGGTGATCTACAACGCCTTTCTCAAACGCACGGTGCTGATGGGCAACGTCATCGTGGCGTTGGTGATCGGGCTGACGCTCGTCTACGGCGGGTGGGTAGTGGGCACCCCCGGCCCCGCCTTGCTCGGCGCAGGCTTCGCTTTTCTGACGACGCTGGCCCGCGAGATGATCAAAGACGTCGAAGACGTGGCGGGCGATGCCGTCGTCGGAGCGCGGACGCTGCCGCTGGTCTATGGCGCCAGTGCGGCCTTGCGGGCTACCATCGGCGTGCTCTTTCTGACACTGCTCCTGACGCCGCTACCATTCCTCCTTTTCGACTATCGGGGGCTTTTTTTGCTGTTGATGCTTGCCACCGACGCGCTGTTGCTGCACACGCTCTGGATCTTCCTGGGGCCGCAGCCGGAAGAACGCGCCGGACGGGCCAGCCAGTTGCTCAAAGCCGTGATGTTCACCGGCATGACAGCCCTGGCCTTCGGCGCCATCGTGCAGATGGGGGATTAGAGGGTAGCAGGCCATCTACGTTTTGTGGGATGTTCGACGGTGGCACTTTGGGCAGTCGAAGGCGTTGGTCACTGGTCATTACGCTCGCTGCGCTCGCTGTCACTGGTCACTGGTTCTTGAGAAAGACCCTCACCAGTGACCAGTGACCCATGACCAGTGACCCATGACCAGTGACCCATGACCGACGCCAACCTGAGTACGGAGTTAGACGTTCAGGAAATCGTATCCGGCCTTTTTAGCAACCCATGAAATTTTTCACCAAACGCGATCAACTGGCGCCTGAGATCCAGAAGCGCCTTCCGCCGAATCAGCGGCTGGCTAAACGATGGCCGGTGCTCACCTACGGCCCCACGCCCGACATCGACCTCGACGCCTGGCGGTTGCGCGTCTTCGGCCTGGTCGAGCAGCCCACCGTTTTTACGTGGGACGACGTGATGGCCCTGCCGCAGGTCGATGTTCAGGCCGACATGCACTGCGTCACCCGCTGGAGCAAGCTCGACAACGTCTGGCAGGGCGTGCCCTTTCGCGTCGTCCTCGACCGCATCCGCCCCAAACCGGCGGCGCGCTTCGTGATGGTTCATGCCTACGGCGAGTACACCACCAACCTGCCCCTGGCCGTCCTCGACGACGACGATGTGCTGCTGGCCCACAGCCACAACGGCGAGCCGCTGACCCGCGAGCACGGCGCCCCGCTGCGCCTCGTCGTGCCCAAACGCTACGCCTGGAAGAGCGCCAAGTGGGTCAACGCCCTCGAATTCATGCCCCACGACCGCCCCGGCTTCTGGGAAAAAAACGGCTACCACAACGACGGCGACCCCTGGCAGGAGGAGCGGTATAGTTGAAACGTTTCGGGTTCAAAGTTCAAAGTTCAAGGTTCAAAGTTTCTGTCAAAACAACCTTGAACTTTGAACCTCATCCCGTTGTCCACTTTTCAACGCAGCTAGACGGCTGAGACGGCTCGAAAGACAAATCTTTTTATTGAAAAGATTTCAAACATTTTCGGCGCAACTCCTTACAATCCACTCGTATGACGTAACCGCCCGTATACGAGAGGGTAGGTGAGAGGCATGACGGTGTGTTTTTTGCCGTGAAACGCAGTGTGTTGCCCTGATCTCACCCGACTTTTGAATAGTCTGTTTTCACTGTATGGCTTACCAATACGGTTTTGACATAGACCTTGTAGAACGGGCGCAGGCCGGCGACGACCACGCGCGCGAGCAGCTTCTCCGCCGGCTCGAACCGATGCTGCGGGCCTTCTTCATCAAACGCATCGGCCTCAAACCCACCGTCGACGACCTGATTCAGAATACGTTGTTGCGGGTTCATGGCGGGCTGGAGGCGCTCAAAGATCCGCAGCGGCTCAAAGCCTTTGCCATGAAGGCGGCGCTCTTCGAACTGCACGATCTCTACCGGGGGCGCTACGGTCCCAAAGAAAGCCTCTACGACCCGGAGCATCCCCCCGAACGCGCCGAACGCGCGGGCGCCCCGGCAGGCATCGTCGTCGATCTCGAACGCGCGCTCTCGATCTTGACGCCGCGTGCCCGCCGCATCCTCGAACTACGCGAATACGGCTATCGCTACCAGGAAATCGCCGAGATGATCGGCACCAGCGAGGCGGCCATCAAGATGCAGGTGAAACGGGCGTTCGAGAAGATGCGCAACGTCCTCACCGCCGTGCTCATCGCCGGGGTGCTTCTTGGATTATAATGGCACAACCAGAACCCAGGCAGCCGATGTTACTTTTTACGGACATGAGGCGACTTTCATACTGCCAGGCACTCCGTTCTGGCACCTCACCCACTCTCTCGAAGACGTGAGCGGCGTCCCCACGCCCTCATCACCCGGTTTCCGTACTGTCCATGCAAGACCCTCTCGACGCCATACTTTTCTACGACGACCTGACGCCGGCGCAGCAGGAGGCGTTGCGCGTGGCGTGTGAAGAAGACCCCGCGCTGGCCGAAACCCTCGCGCACTGGCAGCAGGTGCGCGCCGCCGTCCGTCGCAGCCTCAACACCCACGTGCCTGACCGGCGCCTGTTTGTGCTCTACGCCCTCGATGCCTCGGGCCGCGCCGAGGCGCTCTCGGAGGAAGAACGCCGCGAACTCGACACCGCGCGTCCGATGCTCGACGAAGCCGTGCAGGCTCATCCCGCCCTGGCCGACGTCGCCGGGCAGGTCGAGGCGGCGTGTGCTGATTTTGAGGAGGCCTGGGCGCACCATTTTGACGAAGCCGATAAGCCCGTACGCCGGGCCGTGCCGGATCGCGCGGCGCGGCGGCACGCACCGGTTCGCCGGATGGGGCGGTGGAGTTGGCGCATCGCCGCATCGGTGGCGGTCGTCGCCTTCGTCACGGTCCTGGCACTGCTGCTCCAACGCGACCGCAGCCTGACGACGATCACCGTGGCCCAGGGCGAGGCGCAACTCATCGAACTGGCCGACGGCTCGACGGTCCGGCTGCTCGGCGGCGCCACGCTCACCTACGCCGATCCCGCCAAAGCCACCGCCTTCAACCGCCGCGTCTCGCTCACCGGATCCGCCTTCTTCGACATCACGCCCGACCAGCAGGGCTTCACCGTCGAGACACCCACGGCATTGACCACCGTGCTCGGCACCAGCTTCGGCATCCAGGCCGGCGACGACGCGATGGAGGTCATCCTGGCGACGGGCAGCATCTCGGTAGCCTCGAAGGCGTCGCCGGAGGGGCTCGTGGTGCTTCAGCCGGGACAGATGAGCCGCGTCGCCCGCAACGCTTTGCCGTCAACGCCCACGCCGGTCGATCTATCGGAAGCGTTGGAGTGGACGGGGTTGTTCATCTTCCAGGCCACACCGCTGGGCGAGGCCGCCGCCCGCCTGAGCGAACGCTACGACATAACCATCACCGTCGTGCCCGATCTCGAAGCTGAGGGCGTCTTCGGCACGTTCGCCCGCGAGCAATCGCTTCAAGAAATCCTGACCACCCTCGCCACCACGCTCAACGCCGCCGTCCAGGGCAACGACACCGACGGCTATACGATTGAGCCGGCAGGGCGGTAGGAAAAGTCGGTAGAAAGAGTAAGACCTGACAGGTTTTTCGCATCACCCAACACCGCGCAACGGGGACATTGCCATGGTGGGTGGGCAAACCTGTCAGGTCTCTTTTTGAACCTTTCGAGGTTTTCTCCACCAAAAAGACCATTGTGTAAGCTGTGGATCCGCTCGAACAAGATCTTGAACAGAAGAGGTTGGAAGAGAGAGCCGAACTTTACGCCCAACTCTATGAGGAAGACGAAGAACTCCAGCAGTTGACAGAGGCGGCGTTGGTGGACTGGCCCGAATGATGATTCTGATACTTAATCATAGTATCTAATCAAGTCATTCCCGCGAAGGCGGGAACCCATCCAAATCTTCGGGGATGCCGACAGTCCTTGAGAATTGGATGGGTCCCTGCCTTCGCAGGGATGACTTGATTAGAGGTTTTATTCTCTGTTTTCTGTGATCTTTCTCTAGGTTAACTCTTCGCCTTAGGCGGTTTGCGCAACAGCCGTAGATAAAACGAACGATAGATCTGGTAACTGGTGAAACCCATAATCGGCGCCACAAAACCGCCTAACAACGGCACCCACTGAAAGGCGATCAGCACGAAATAAAATACCCGCGTTCCCCACCGCAGCATCAGCGACCGCCCGCGCGGCACGTACCGCCGAAACGGCGCCACCAACTCCAACCGATAGTAGATCACCGCCGGGATCAGCCCGATGATGGGGACCAGGCTCAGCAGAAAAGACACCACCAGCACCAACGGCACCCGCCGCCCGATGCGAGCCGCATAGGCTTTAGAAAACGCCGCATCTGCCATCAGTTGATGCCCGCAGGGTGTGCAAGTCTGCCGGGGTTTGCGCTTTTTGAATCGCGTGGCGCACACCGGGCACCGCTTTTTCTCGACGAGGCGATACGGATGCGTGGCCGGGTCGGCAGCCCGGTTCGCTTTGGCCTGACCCAGATACCCGACGGCGCGTGGCGCTTCCGTCTCGGTGCTGCACGACGGGCAGGCGAGGGCGCTGCGGAAGATCGGCACGCCGCACGCGCCGCAGGGGATCTTGGATTGCTCTTCGCGGGCTTCGGCGCGTTTGCGCGCCCGGTACAACAGCCCGATGCCGATGCCGATGAGAAAGACCGTCAGCAGCGGGAAGAGCAGCAGAAACCACGGGCCGAAAAGCACCCACAGGTCTTCGCCCCAGCTAAAGAGTTTCTGGATGCCCACCTCGTCGTCTTCGTCGGCCTCCATGAACAGCGCCATCAGATCGCGCCGCTTGCTGCTGACCGTGAACACCCCGGCCCCGACCACCCCCGCCGCCAGCACGTCCGTGACCGCCGCCTGCCGCATCGCAACCACCAGCGCCTCCGGCTCGATAGCGCCGAAGAAACCGAGGAAGGTGATGATCGCCATGACCGGCTTGACATAGACCTCAAACTCGCTCACCAGGGCGCGCAGGTCCGGGTTGTGCATCACCACAAACTCGAGAATCGCCAGAAACCCCAGCAGCGTCACGGCAAAGCCCGACGTAAACCAGATCTCCGCGATCTCCACATTCTCAAAAAATCGCGAGTCGTCGATGCCCAGAAAGCCCATTTCCGGCCCGTACGTCAGCACCAGCGCCGTCACAAACGCCGGCATAAACGCCCGCGCCGAAAAGAATCCGACCGATCCGATACCCTGAAAGAGGAGGCTCTGTAGCATAGCGTCGGTGTATTGAGTGCGGCGTTAAGCTACGCCGTCATCTCCGGAATAATCAACGCCAACTGACGTTTTAGCTGCAAGACCAGATCTTCGTTGGATTTGAAGGATTTGTAGATCTGCTCTGCCTCTTCGATTTCTTTCTTCAACTTTTTGATTATCGCCAAGGTAGAGCGTGGTCAGGTCGGTGAGTTGGGCGATTTCCGGAGGCAGCACCGTGAGTTTGTTATCTCTGAGATTGAGCGTGGTCAGATTGGCGAGTTGGGCGATTTCCGGGGGCAGCGCTGTGAGCCCAACAGCCACCAGTTCGAGAGATGAATGCTCCTCGTGTTCGGCTTGTTTGATCTTTTCTAAGGCTTTTTGATATCCTTTTTCAGCGGATGACATAGCAGCCGTTCATAACGTTCATTAAACATCACCTCCATCCCTAATCTATGCAGCAACCACGCAACCAAGCAAGCAAGCAATAATCCGTTATTGCATGGCCCAAACTGTATTTTCCAGCCAACCTACCGCGCCGCGCAGGGCGTCTACGTAGGCAAAAGCGTTGTAGTGTCCCCGGTCTACGACGATGAGTTCGACGGGGACGCCGTTGGCGTGGAGGTCTTCGACGGCGAACTCGACGAGGTCCAGGTCGAAGAGTTCGTCGGTGCGACCGTGGATGACGTAGAGGGGGCCGGTGCCTTGCGCGGTGCCGGCGGGCTCGGCAGCCATCGGGATGCCGGCGCTGAATGTATCGGAATGCTGATCGTGCAAGAACCACGTGCCGATGCCGCCCATGCTGTAGCCGGTAATCACCACGCGTTCCGGGTCGATGGGCCAGGCGTCTTTAGCCGCGTCGATGAACTGCAAGACGGCTTCGACGCTGACGGGGTCGATCCACGCCTGCCCCGGCACGTCGGGCGCGACGATGATGGCGCCGAGGTCGCGCAAGGCCGGCTCGACGAGGTTTGTGAGGTAGGCCTCGGCGAAATGGGGGGTGATGCGCCCGGCGTAGTGCAGCGCCATCACGAACGGCACACGCTCGCCCTGCCGGAGCGTCGGCACGGCCAGGGTGTAGCGCAAGATCTGGTTATCGCCCAGCGAGACGCTGTCGCGGTGGGTGCCGGGGCGCAGGTTCACGCGGGTCAGTTCGGCGCGGTTGAGGTCGACGCCGCTGTTGTCGTTGGTGTCGCATCCCATCGTCAGCAGGAGCAGGGCGGCTAGCAGCGCGCGTAGGGGTATGGTGGGGCATTCTTTTTGGAGGTGCTCATCGATGTGCTGATGGCCTTTTCACATCTTCAAGTAAGTCATCCCTGCGAAGGCAGGGACCCATCCAGTTTTCAAGGACTGCCGGCATCCCCAGGGACTTGGATGGGTTCCTGCCTGCGCAGGAATGACTTTAAAAAAAGCTCATCAGCACTTTAAAGAGCACTATCTCTTTTTGCCACGAAGGCACGAAGACACGAAGATCGGTTCGGGCACCCTTCGTGTCTTTGTACCTTCGTAGCCCATCTTTCATACTGAATTCCAAGCTTACGCGCACAGGCGGGCGTGGCGTAAAGCAAATAGCCATCCCCTGCCGGTCCCAATTTTAACCCGCTCGCTGTGAAACACGACGCACGCCAATCCGTTGGGTTTTTCTGAGTTGAGAGAAAGCACGAACGGGACGGATTTATGGAGCGAATGATCAGGGCAACTCGTTATTTTTGATAAGTTTTTATCCAGACCAGACAGGTCGTGCTCCCGTGCGCATCGGGTTCGTCGTCATAGTGTGGGTGGTGGTGATGGCTGTGCTGCCTCGCGCGGGGCAGGCGCAGGCAATCCGCATCGACGTGCAGGATTTTCCGCTCCGCGATGCCCTCGTCCAGTTCAGCGCGCAGGAGAGCATCGACGTGGTTTTTTCCCAGCGGCAGGTAGAGGGGCGTCAGACGTCGTGCCGGTATGAAGGTGATGCGGTGGAAGACGCGCTGGCGTGTCTGCTCTACGGTCACGGGCTGCGCGCCGAGCGGGTGCGTCGTCGCCAGTACGTGCTCGCCGCTGCGCCTGCGGCAACCGCGAGCACGCCAGTGCCAACGCCGCTGCCACGCGGCATGCTCCGAGGGTTCGTGGCCGACGCCTCGACGGGCGAGGTCTTGCCGGGCGCGCACGTCTACCTGCCCGACCTGCGCTTGGGCACGACGACCAACGAGGCGGGCTATTTTGCGCTGCCCTCCTTGCCGGTGCAGGTCTACACGGTGCGGTTCTCGTTCCTCGGTTTCCAGCCCCAGGACACCCTGCTGATGGCCGGCTTCGCGACGACGGACGTCCGCCTGCATCCGGCGGCGCTGCAGACCGGCGAGGTGGTCGTCGAAGCCTCGCGCGAGGAGCGCTTTCCCGTCGAGCCCGGCGTGGTGGACGTGCCGGTGCAGGAGTTGGAGCGCCTTCCGTCTTTCCCCGGCGAGCCGGACCTGTTTCAGGCGTTGCAATGGCTGCCGGGCGTGCAGAAAGCGGGCGAACTCAACGGCGGCCTCATCGTCCGAGGCGGCGAACCCGACCAGAACCTCTACCTGCTCGACGGGGCGCCGGTCTATCACCCCTGGCACGCCTTCAGCCTCATCTCGACGTTTCAGACCGAGACGTTCAAAGACATCAAACTTTACCAGGGATCCTTTCCAGCCGAGCACGGCGGACGGCTCTCTGCGGTGCTCGATGCCGAGTTGAAAGACGGCAACCGCACCACCCCCCGGACGGTGGCCGCCATCGGCGTGCTCAGCGGGCGCTTCGTCACCGAAAGCCCGATCACCGATAAGCTCTCATTCATGCTTTCAGGCCGCCGGTCGTATCTCGATCAGATTATCGGCAAGAACCATCCGGTGGAGGAAGACGGCATCCGCGACACGTTGCGCACGGGGTATTTTTTCTACGATTTCAGCGGCAAAGCCACGTGGCGGCCCAGTGCGCGGCATCGCGTCTCGCTCAGCTATTACAATGGCCGCGACGTGCTCGACGTGCGCCTGCCCTTCGAGATCACGACCAACATTAACGATTGGCTCAAGCCCGCTGACTTGTTTTTCGAGATCGATACGAAGTGGGGCAACCGGCTCGTCAGCGCGCGTTATCAGTATCTCTATTCGCGTCGTTTTTTCGTGACAGCCACGGCGTATCGATCCAGCTACCGGGCGCGGGAGGGCGTATTCATCCGCCCGACGGACGCGTCGTCTATCGTCTCGGATTACGGGGTGCGGTTGCGCGACCTGGGGTTGAAGGTGGACGTCGATTTTTACCCGTCGCTGGCGCATCAATTGCGGGCGGGGTTTCGGGTGGTTCAGCGGGGGTTTCGCAGCGAACTCGATGCGCGGGTGCAGCGCTCGCCCGGCGCGGTCGATGTGCTCAATCAGGAGAGCCGGCTAGAAGCGCTGGAGTTGGTGGGTTATGTGCAGGATTCGTGGCAGCCTTCGGCACGGTGGCAGATCCAGCCGGGCCTGCGGGCGAGCCTGTTCAGCGGCGGTTCGTACGTGCGGCTGAGCCCGCGCCTGGGGGTGCGCTACGCCGTCGATCCGGAGCGCCTGGTGCTGCGCGGGTCTGCCGGCGCCCAGGTGCAATACCTGCATCGCGTCCGCGACCGCTTTTCGCTGCTCTACGACATGGTTTCGAGCCGGTGGATCCCGACGAGCAACTCGGTGCCGCCCTCGACGAACGTGCAGTTTTCAGCCGGCGCCGAGGCGTATCCGCTGCCCGGCCTGACGCTGGCGATGGACACGTACTGGCGGTATTCGAACAAGATTCTTTTGCCCAGAGACGAGTTTCAGGCGAAGGACGGCCTGGAGGGGCCGGGCATCGAGATCGGTACGCTGCTGGGGCAGTACACGCGGGGCCGGGCGCACGCTTTCGGGGTCGAAATGGCGGCGCGGTATGAGGAGGGGCCGTGGCAGGTGTGGATCAGCTATGCCGGAGGGCGTTCGCTCAGCAAAGCGCCTGAACTGGGCGAGACGAGCTTCCGGCCTACGCGTTTCGACGTGCCGCGCGCTTTCCAGGGCGCCGTCAGCCGAAACGGGCAGCACTGGTCGTTTGCGTTTTCGACGAACTGGCGCAGCGGCCTGCCGGTGACGGTGCCTGTGGCGCGCTACGCCGTCGGCGATCCGCTCGACGAGGAGCCGGCGCGCTTTCTGTATCGCCCGCGCATCAACAATGGCCGGCTGCCGCCGTATCTGCGGTTCGACTTCGTGGCGGGCTATCGGTTCAGGGTTCTCGGCGCGCGGTTCCGGACGCAACTGCACTTTTACAACTTCACCAACCGCCGCAACGTCATCGACCGGCTCTACGACCCCAGGCCGGAAGACGTCGTCGAGATCCGCGACCGGCACAGCCTGCCGTTTCTGCCGCTGTTGGAGATTCAGGTGATTTTGTGATGGGTAGCGAAGGGTTCGGATTTTGGATTTCCGATTTTGGATTTTGGATTGGGTGTGGCAAAAGACCAATCCAAAATCCAAAATCCAAAATTCGCTCTCCCACAACTAAAAACGCATGAGTAAAGCGCGACATATCGGAATAACGTGGCTGTTGCTCGTGGCGACGCTGGCGTGCTGGGCGCGGTGCGACACGGTGGCGCCGGAGGAGAGCGCCGTGCTCGTCGTCGAGGCGTTCGTCGATGCCGGGGCGCCGTTGCCGGCGATCCGGCTGTGGCAGACGCGCCCGCTCAGCCAGGCCTATCCGTTCGATGCTTCCACGGCAGTTTCGGACGCCGAGGTGCGGGTGGGGCTTGACGGCGCGCAGGTGGCGTATCAGCCGCTCGATGCGCAGCCGGGGTTCTATGGGCCGGACCGCCCGCAGATGGTGACGGATCGGGTGCCGCTGGCCTTCGAGGCGACCTGGCAGGGGCAACGTATCACCGCCCAGAGCCTCGTGCCGCCGGCGCTCCGCCTCGACAGCATCCGCGTCAACGTACCCGACGAACCCGTCGACGGCATCATCCTCGACTCGCTCTTCATCGATCCCGTCCTGGTCGATTCGCTTCAGTTCGATTCGCTCAGGACCGGGGCCGAGGAAGGGCTGGTCTACCTCGTCGAAGTGACGCTCTGGTGGATCATCGATTACCCGGAAGTCGGCTCCGACAGCGCTTACTGGATTCGCACACAACTCAGACCGCAACTACCCACGAGCCCGACGTTCGACGACTTTTTTCTGCGGCCCGAACAGATCTTCCGCGAACGCAACACCACCCGCGATGCGCTGGGACGCCGCAAATGGACGGGCGTCTACGCCGTCCCGGTCGAAACCCGCGAGACGCCGTTGCCGCCGCACCCGCTCCGCGTATCGATCATACGCAGCGGCCAGGACTACGCCCGCTTCGTCTCGGGCCGCGACGATCCCGAACGCCGCGAACCGGCCTCGAACGTCGAGGGCGCCATCGGCATCTTCGCCGGCCTCTCGCTCGATTCACTGCGGGTGCAGGTGGAATAGGCTTGAGTGTTTGAGTGTTATGGTGTTATTGTGTTTGCGGAGTTGAACTAAAACACTATAACACCATAAAACTATAACACTTAAATCCCCGAACATTTAGCATGAAACCAGATGAACGCCGAGAGCGCTCGCTGCGACCCGGAAGGATAACCCGGCTGGTGGCGCAGCAGAAGAACCCGAACCGCGTGTCGGTGTTTATCGACGAGGCGTTTGCCTTCGGGGTTCACGTCGATCTCATCGTCGAGTTCGGGATGCACAAGGGGCAGGCGTTGACGGTCACGGTGCAGGAGCAGATGGTGGCGGCAGATCGGGTGCGGGCGGCGCGCGTGGTGGCGCTGGCCTACCTGGGCTACAGCCCGCGCACCGAACGCGAAGTCCGGCAAAAGCTGATCCGGAGCGATTTCGACGAAGCTGTGGCCGAAGACACCGTTGTGCGCCTGCGCGAGCTGGGCTATCTCGACGATGCGGCCTATGCCCGCAGCTACGTCGAAGCGCGTTTTCGAAACAAAGGCTACGGCCCCGGACGCCTGCGCAGCGACCTGATGCGGCGCGGCATCGCCAGTGCGCTCATCGACGCGGCGCTCGACGAGATGATCGAGCAGGACGATGTCCTGGAAGCGGCTCGCCGCCACGCGGAGAAACGCTGGCCCCGCCTCGCCGCCGAAGCCGACCCGCGCAAACGCCGAAAGAAACTCTCGGACTATCTCGTGCGCCGGGGCTTCTCTTTCGATATCGTGCGCAGCGTCATCGACGAATTGGAAAACCAGCATGCAAGTTAAACCCGACCGCCCGCGTCCGAAGACGCCGTCGCCCTGGAGCGACAGGCGCTCTTCGTCCAAGCCGTTTCGTTTCACGCTCGACCGCGTCATCCGTTTTTTGCTGATGGCCGGGGCGGCGGGTATCGTCGGGTGGTTGCTGTGGTATTTTTCCGGGCTCGTCGTGTATCTGGTCCTCGGATTGGTCGTGGCCTATCTGTTGCGGCCCATCGTCGATCGCTTTCAAGGTATCGGCCTGGGGCGCATTCCGGCCATCTTTTCATCTTTTGTGCTGATCATCGTGCTCATCAGCGTGTTGTTGACGTTTCTGGTGCCGTTCGTGGCGCGGCAGGTGAGCGAGTTGACGCAGCAGATCTCGCGCAAAGCAGCGATGCAGGTGACGGGCTTCGTACCCAGCAGCGCCGCAGGCCACGCCGCGCTCCAACCCGGCGATTTTATCCTTGCGATCGATGGACGGACAGTGCGCGAATACGATGAGATGCAGGCGCTCATCCGCGAGAAATCCGTCGGCGAATCGATTACGTTGAACGTGCAGGACGTCGGTGGCAGGACCCGCGACGTCGTCATCAAGGTGGGCGAGCAGGAGGGCGTTGCCGAGGCGCCGGAGGGTCTCCCGGTCGAGACGGTCGAAGGGCAGCCGCTCTATCCGCTTGGCCTCCGGGTGCGCACCGTGCTGTTTTCCGACATCGTCACCTCCCTCGAAAACAGTCTCAGCAAAGTGTTGCCTTTGCAAGAAGGCGTCATCCTCGACGGCGTCACCGGCGTCTTCGAGACGCTCTTTAAGGCGGACCGCCTGACGCAGTTGATGGGCTCGGTGGTGGGCTTTTTCACCGACATTTTCTATGCGCTCATCGTCATTCCTTTCGTGGCTTTCTTTGTGCTTAAAGACGGCGCGCAGATCCGCCAGAGTATCTACCGTATGGTGCCAAATCGGTATTTTGAGATCACCCTGGCGATCAACGAGAAGGTGGAAACCAACATCGGGCGGTATTTCAAAGCGCTGTTTTTGCAAAGCCTCTCGATTGCCACCGTCGCGACGGTGCTCTTGAGCGTGGTGGGGCTCAAATCGGCTTTCGCGGTGGGTATCTTCGCCGGGCTGGCCAACACGATTCCGTATTTTGGACCGCTGATGGGCTTGCTGGCCGGCGCCCTGGTGGGCATCACCCAGACCGGCGATTTTTCGCTGCTATTGGGTGTGTTGATTGCTATGGGGCTGACGCAACTGGCCGATAACCTGCTGTTTCAGCCGCTGATTTTTTCACGCGCTGCCCGGGCGCATCCCCTTGTGATCCTGTTCGTAGTGCTCATCGGAGCGCAACTCGGCGGCATCGTGGGGATGCTCGTGGCCATTCCGCTGACGACCATCGTCCGCGTAATGGTTCAACAGATCCTCTGGAGCCTTCGTAACTATCGAATTTTACAGACGACGCGATGACGGCTGAGCCAACCCATATGTTCAGGCGAATCACCCGGATCGACCTCCTGCTGCTGGCGGCGGCTATCGCCGGTGGTGTGCTGTACGTGGTGTTGTTGCCGGGCGAACATCCTGATGTTGCCGCCAGCTATGCCCTGGGCGAGACCGCTGCCCGCCAGGCCGCCGACGCCTTTCTCGCCGAGGGCGGCTATACCGTGGATGGCTATGACGCCCCGCCGTTTCTCCGCCGGGATCCGGATCTGTTGGATGCGCTTCAGGCAAGCCACGGACGTCGCGCCGCGCGCCGGGTGCTCCTCGAAGACGGCACGTCGATCCCGGTCTTTCGCTGGTCGCTGCGATACAGAAAGGCGGAAGACGCCGGCGACGTCTCGCTGCCTTCCCTCGACGTTCGTTTGACCTCGGAGGGGGAGGTCTGGGACTTCGCGCGGAGAGGCTCCTGGGAACCCGGTGACCATGGCCTCAACGCCGGTCGCCGCGTCGATCGGAGAGCCTTCGAGACGGTCGTGATGCAGGCTGACGCCCCGTCCACCGACGTGGCCGAACCACCGTCTGTTGATTTCAGTGCGCTCAGCGATTCGCTGCTCACCTCGTCGTTCAGCTTCAACCCCGCTGCTTCGCTCTGGCAGGGCGATCCGGCTGATATACCGCTTTTCGATAGCGGCAAAGTGCGCAGCGTGCTGGCCCAATATCAAACCGATCCGGGGGGGGCGTTCAATACGTTGCTGGAGCCGGCTTTTGCCGTCGCCCTGGTTCGCTATCACCTTGACCGTACCCTCTGGAGGGCCGACGATTTTCGCATCGATTCGACGTGGCTGTCGCGCAATCAGGACAACCGGCTGGCGCGCATCCGTTTGTCGCGGGTCGAGCCGTTGTACGGCCAGCAGGTCCAGGCCGATGCCACCGTCTCGGTGGCCGGCGCGCTGTTGAACCTCGACGTATCCTTCGAAAGAGACGAAGGGTCGCTCACGCTCGGCGCAGAGGCGGGCGGAGACGGCGTGGATTTTCAGGGCCAACAAAGCGGCGTGATCAAAACCCTGAACGTCATCGCAGACGCGGTACAGGGGCTGCTCATCGTCGTCATCGGGCTGGCGTTTGTGGTGATCTTTTTCAAACGCCTCGGCGCGCGGCTCATCGACGGCAAGGCGGTCTTGCTTGATCTGATGGTGATCGCCGTGCTGATGGCGCTCTTCATCGGCTTGCTCAAAGACGCCGAATTTACGCCGGGGATCGATTCGTTCTGGCTGTCGCTGCTGGTTCGGGCGTTGCTCTCGCTGTTCGTAGGCTGCCTCATCGGTCTGGTGGGCGTGATCCTTTCCGGAGCCGCCGACTCGGTGGCGCGGGTGGTCTGGGCCAAAAAACTTCGTTCGTCCAGCCTCGTGCGGCTGGGTGCGTTTCGCAACGTCTTCGTCGGGGCGGCGTTGTTGCGCGGGGTGGGGGTGGCCTTTGTGTTGTTGGGGTTAGCCGCCGGCTTCTTGTTCGTTTTCCCCGGCGCGGCCATCGACTTCGAGAATTCCCAGTTTCTCTATGAGTTGACATGGCTGCCGATGACCTGGCAGGCATCAGGAAACGGCCTGTTCGTTTATTTGATCGTGACGATGATCCTGCTGGGCGTGGCCACCTGGGTCTACCGGCTCCGCCCGAAGGCATGGCTCGTCGTCGGGGCTGTCGCTGTGACGATGGCCTTGATGCAGGGCACGCCGGTGAAGTTCGAGCCGGTCGTCTACACGTGGCTGATATCGGGGTTGTGGGGATTGGCGCTGGGCCTGGCCTTCTGGCACTTCGACTTTTTGACGTGCTTCACCGGGTATTTTGTGGCCAGCCTGTTCTGGAGCCTCAACGAAGGCTGGCTCGTCGAGGCCTCGCCGGTGCTGTTCGACGTAGGGCTGGCGGGCCTGTTTGTCGTGGGGCTGGTGGCGCTGGGCGCGGGGGGAGTGGCCAGCGGCAAGACGCGCAGCGCCCCGGTTGAATACGTGCCGGCCTACATCACCGAGTTAAAACAGCAGGAGCGCCTCCGGAGCGAACTCGACGTGGCGCGGGAGGTGCAGGAATCGTTCTTGCCGCGCGCGATGCCGGAGGTGGCCGGACTCGACATCGCCGCGATGTGCCTGGCTGCCTACGAAATCGGGGGCGATTACTACGATTTCATCAAACTGGAGCCGGGTAAACTGGCCGTGGTCGTAGGCGATGTCAGCGGCAAGGGCACGCAGGCGGCTTTCTACATGACGCTCACCAAAGGCTTTGTGCAGACGCTCAGCCGGGAAGGTCTCGGCCCTGCCGAGGTGATGCGCCGCCTCAACATGCTCTTCTGCGAAAACGTCACACGCGGCACCTTCATCTCGATGATCTACGGCGTCTTCGACGTCGAGGCGCGCGCGTTTACGTTTGCCCGCGCCGGACACAACCCCGTCATCCTGAAACGCTCGCCGAGCCAGGAGCCGGACATGGTCCAGCCTACAGGCCTTGCCATCGGCCTCGTCACCGGCGCGCGCTTCGACGACACCATCGAAGAACGAACCCTCGACCTCCGCATCGGCGACGTGCTGGTTTTCTACACCGACGGCTTCTCGGAAGCGATGAATCAGGCCAAAGATCAATACGGCGACGACCGCCTGGCGCGCAAGGTCAGCGACCTCGGCCAGCGGTCGGCTACCGAGATCCTCCACGCCGTCGCCGAAGACGTGCATCATTTCGTCGAATCCGCCGGGCGTCACGACGACATGACGATGGTCGTGGTCAAGTTTGATCGTCGCGCGACCCCTGCCGTAGCCTCGACAGCCCGCCAACACGCCGTGGCCTGAGTCGATTTTGGATTTTAGATTTTGGATTTTGGATTGGGTGAATCTCGATCCGTTCACAGCCATCGAATAAGCCGCGCCGGTTGGAATGGGCGTGGCTTCTTCGTTTATTGAATGACTCTCAGAAAAACAATCCAAAATCCAAAATCTAAAATCCAAAATGACCCCAGAGCCGTTAGCCGCCGACGTACAGGAAGCTGTTGCGCTGATCCGAGCACAGGAGACCCGCGTGCCCGACGTGGCGCTCGTGCTCGGTTCGGGGCTGGGCAGTCTGGCCGATCTGGCCGAGGCCCCCGCCGTGCTGGCGACGCGCGACCTGCCCGGCTACCCGCGCTCGACGGTGGCGGGGCACGAAGGACGGCTGGTTTTCGGGCGCCTGGAGGGGCGCGACGTGGTTTTTATCCAGGGGCGGGTGCATTGCTACGAAGGCCTGCCGGTGCGCACCGTCACCTTTCCGATCCGGCTGGTGCATGCTCTGGGCGCGCGCAGGCTGCTGGTGACCAACGCAGCGGGCGGCATCAATCCGGCTTTTGCCCCCGGCACGCTCATGTTCATCACCGACCACATCAACGCGTCGTTTGCCAACCCGCTGGCTGGCCCAAACACCGACGGCGGGCCGCGCTTTCCCGATATGTCGGCGCCCTACGAGCCGGGCTGGCTCGACCAGGCCGAGGCGGTGGCCCTCCGCCACGGCATCGCCACCCGGCGCGGCGTTTATCTGTGGACGCTGGGGCCGAGCTACGAAACCAAGGCCGAGATCAAGTTCTTCGCCCGCCTCGGCGCCGACGCCGTCGGTATGAGCACCGTGCCCGAAGTCATACAGGCCCGGTATCTGGGGATGGATGTGCTCGGCCTTTCGACGATCACCAACCCCGCCGCCGGGTTGAACGCCGAGCCGCTGACACACGAAGACGTGCTGGTCGTGGGCCGGCGCGTGCGCGATCAGTTGCAGCGTCTGGTCAAAGCGATCATTCGGGAAACTTGATCCATAAAACATTTTATCCCGGATCGCTTCATTATGCCGTGACTTCGGGGTGTTAAAGTGTTATGGTGTTTTAAGCAGGCCAGACTGTGTTTTGAGGTCTTTTCGGTAATGGCACCTTGACCAACCGAAGGCATCGGTCATGGGTCATGAGTCACGGGTCATGAGAAAAACACCCATGACTCATGACCCGTGACTCATGACCCACGCCGAGCGCGCTACCAGCG